>CALDHM010000001.1 GCA_937941455.1 uncultured Pirellulaceae bacterium
GCTTTGAAAGAGTCGCCGGCCCGCATGGCCAACAAAGAGGACGGCTGCAAAAGGACGTTTTGGGAAGGCCGCTACAAATCGATCGCCGTTTTGGATGAAGAGGCACTTTTGGCCACCTGTGCCTAAATTGACCTGAACCCGATGGCAGCGGGGATCGCGGCTACGCGCGAGACGAGTCGGCACACGTCGCGAGGATCTTCGGGGGAAGGAGTCGAGCCGCGAGGGGATGCTGGAGAATTTTTCGTTGGGAAGTTATTTGATGTTGGTGGACTACACGAGTCGATGGTGTCGGACGGGCAAGGCGAAAGTTTCTGGGGAAGTGGGGGGAATTTTCGAGCGCTTGGGGACAAGCGCGGAGTATTGGGGCGATCGCTTGATGCGATTGTTATCGCGGCCGCGGTTGATGGGCAGTTACGTCACGACGCAATCGTCCCGACTGAAAGAGATCGCGTTACGTCGGGGCGTGCATCACGTCGACAATGCGGCGGGCGGGTTGGTCTCGGGATAACTTGGGTCGCATTGTCCATCAACTTAGATCAAATTCTTGCAGCCCGTTTCACCGCTGCGCATCAGGCTGCCTTTTCGCAGCCATTCAGGGACAAACCAGCCCGGATTCCACATCTTTCGCCCAATTTTTCAGCCTCTCGCCTCGCTTCAACCAACGTTTTGCGGCAAACGCTGAAAATCTCCTCCGTAAAATAATGCCTGTCCGTTTCATTCCTTTTTTCTCATTCCTTTTTTCTTGTTCTTATTAGCGAGTGCGGAACGGTGGAAGTCGCTGGGTGCTCCGTCGGCTGAAATGTTCGTCAATTCCACTGGTGGCCTTACCACACCCTAGATGTAACCTCAGATAGTCTGTCCTTTTCCTTCGTTCCTTCCTTCGTTCCTTCGGCATCGACTCGGCCGAGCGTCCCACGGAGCGAGTCGAGAGGGACAAGTACGATATCAGTGTGGCGACCCAGATCATTGTCCACAAATATGCTTACAATCGGCCGTTGATTCGGCACCGAGAGCGGCAAGACCACGTCACGAGCAAACATCGTCGGCGTCAACACCGCCGAGCCCAGACCACCGAGCACCTCCCCTTAACCCCAAATAACCAACAACGGCACTGGCGTACGCTTATTTTGCCCTGTCAAGTTTATGTACTAACGCCCAACCCAGCGGCCGATATATTCGCGGAGCATGAGGGTTACCGTTTCCAAGTTTGCCGCACTGGGGATCAGCAGGGAAGGGGAGGGTTTCGGTGGCGATGACAGGCTGTCCGCAGCAATGGGGATGACGTTGACTCCGTTGCGTTCGAATTGACTCACGGCCCGCTTCAAATGCCAAGTCGAAGTGACCAGTCCGATTCGCGGTGTCTGAGGGAAGGATTGACGGTCGAGCCACACGCGAAACGATTCAGCTTCCTCGCGTGTGTTACTCCCTTTCAGCATCGTGATGGCACGTTCGGGAATTCCCAAACTAACGAGCAGCGATTGAGCTTCCTCGCAAGGGTGCCGATCCCGCTCGTCGACCAATCGAAAATCTGTGCCTGACAGGACAATTTGTTTGCACTTGCCATTGTGGAACAATCGGGCGGCCGTCACGATTCGCTCACCCGCGAACGTTACCTGGGGCTGCCCATTCATTTTCGTGCTGGTGGCTCCACCGAGGACAACCAGTACGTCGACCGGCTCTTCCAGGGGAGGCATTGCCAAATACTCGGATTCGAGAGAATCGACCAAAGCCCGTTTCACGTAATCGTTACCGCCGAGCGTGACAAGGAGAAACAGGCCGGCTGTCACCAAAAATGATTTTCCGCAACGATACACGCCGTAAAAATAAAGCATGCCGAACAGAATCAGCCAAACGATCCCCAAGGGAGCGAATAAATTCTGCAGCGTTTTCTCCGCCAGTTGGCGACCCGAGACGGCCCAGACGGCTCCGAGGAAGACGATTGGTAAGATCGCCAAGAACGCAAGGTGAATCCAAGCGCGGGGTTGTTCGACGGCGATTCGTTCCGGCCGATCGCTGTAGGCCTCGTCGTAAGTGTCTTCCCAGCTCTTTCGCTTGCCGAACATCGTGATGAAGATATCGCCTGAGATGGTGTGATTGTAACAAACGTGCAAGCTGGTTGCTTACAGTCAAGGGTCAGAGATAATGATTGACTGATCTACGCCAAAATTTAGAAACCGATGTGATGATGCAACATGTTGAACTTGCAATCTGTTTCTCGCGAACGGTGGCTCAAACAGGTCGATGAGCACCTTCCCGAAATTCTGATCGATCACGCCCACTGTGAGAAGAAGGCCGCCGCCTGCGCGATGAATTTGATCATGGCTTACGTTAACCATACGGAATTGGTGGATGAGCTGGTGACGATTGTCAACGAAGAGCTTGCCCACTTCCAGCAAGTCTTGCAACTGCTGGAAAAACGAAACATTCACTTCGGTCGCCAGCAGGCAGGCGGCTACGGTCGGCAACTCAATGACTTGGTCCGTAAATTTGAACCTTATCGAGCTATCGATCGGTTTTTGATCGCGAGCCTGATTGAGGCGCGCTCCTGCGAGCGGTTCGCCCTGTTGCGCGACCACGTCTCTGACCCGGAGCTTGCCGACTTCTACGGCAGTTTGTTTGAATCGGAGGCCAGGCACCACACGACTTACGTGCGGATGGCCAAAACGTTTGGGAGTGAAGAAGACGTAAAGGAACGGCTGGAGGAGCTTTCTGCGCTGGAGGCTGAAATCATCTACCGCGGCGATCCTCTGCCGAGAATGCACAGCTGACGCGTTTGACCCGTTCCTTCGTCAAACTCTCACTTCGGGACGGCGAGTTGTCGTTCCCCTCATTCGTCAGGATAATCGTATCCGTACTTTGTGCAACGGTACTCGTACTCGAAAGGACCGTGATGGCAGAACCGATCTTTGCTCATGAGCGACTGGACGTTTGTCGGCTCGCGAGAGAATACGTTGCGTTCTTGCAGCACATCTCCAAATTTCTTTTTGGTGTCAATAGGCCGGCTCGCGATTAACGGCTGAGTGCGGCCCAATTGATTCCGCCTGCCATTGCCGAACGCCATGGCAAGCAACGTCTCAGGTACAAGAATCGATTCATTGAAATCGCTCGCGGTTCGGCACTGGAATGTGCTTCGAATCACGACGTCTTTCGTGTTTGTGATGCGACGGACGATGAATCGAATCGTCGTGGAAAATCGGACTTGAAACAGATCGTGTCGATGCTCAGGCAATTGATCCAACGAACGGAAACCGTAGCAGAAGATCGAATCGAGTACGAGTATCGCGAAACTGAGTACGATTACGAGGGAAACGACACCGCGAAATCCCGGCGAACCAACGGTATCACCGAGGCGGGCGATTGTGCAGTTGTCAGCAGTGGACCATCGACGTCGCCAGCCCGGTGATTCTAGAGGGTAGCCAGTCGCTCGCAAGGGGGAAGGGTCAAGCCACCCTGCAAACCGAAGCCGGAATGGCTGCCCAGTTTCAGCATGATCCCCTTGCCGAGTCGAATCGGAAGCGGCCGAGGAGTCTAAACACTTTCGCCAAGCTGGCCTGCCGACGGCGGTTCGGTCCACCGCTAAGCCGCTTTAAATCCGCTGAAATGCTCGCCTTTTTGCAAAAATCGGTTAAATGTCTCGGGAAATGGGCGGTTTTGCGGTCCTGCGGTGACCGTTATGGCTTGGAAATTGTCCGAAATCTGGGCCAGCTAGCGGTCTACCTTCGCCCGACACCGGTTTTCCCCGAAAAATTCACAGTTTTCGAGGAATTCAAGGATCTAAGTGAAATCTATGGTACAAATCGCGAAGTAATGTTAGGAATGGGGAAGCGTTGCTCGACTAGAAAACTGGCGGAGGCCTCGAATTAACTCCCGCGCCGGTTAGCCGGTAACCGTTTTTCGGTTAGTTTGCCAGTTGTAACGAGGGCATTGTTTCCAAAATCCTCAACTTGGGGCTGGTCAGCGAACGGCAAGGAAAGTTGTTTGTAACTGGCCCAAAGCACTGCGAAGCGAATAAATACTCATTGACGCTGTCGGGCGGCTAGGCCATCGGACTCAATCGATGCCAACGACTCCCTGCAATGCCCGAAGGTGTCGACAATGACAGTAGCGACAATAGGAAAACGATTGAATTCTGGCATGAGCGTAACGGGCAGCAACCCGACCGGCCTATCTGCCGAGCTGGATTTGCTCGGTCAAACTGTCGGGGACTATTTGATTTTGCGTCGGCTTGGCTGCGGGGGCATGGCGTACGTATACCTGGCCGAGCAACGATCCCTCAAGCGGAACGTAGCCCTCAAAATCATGCGGCGGGATTTCGTCAATGATCCCAATTATGTGAACCGCTTTATGCGCGAGGCCCAATCTGCCGCTTCGTTGAGTCAGGCCAACATCGTGCAGATTTACGAGGTCGGTCAGGATGGCCCCTGGCACTACATCGCTCAGGAATACGTTGCTGGCAAGAACTTGAGGCAATATCTGGTGAAACACGGTGTACTGGAACCGATCATGGCCTACAACGTGCTGCGGCAGGTGGCGCTCGCATTGCAGAAAGCCGCCGAGCAGGGAGTGGTGCACCGCGATATTAAGCCTGAGAATATCATGATCGCAGCCAATGGCGAAGTCAAAGTCGCCGATTTCGGCTTGGCTCGCATCCAAAACAACCCTGGCCATTCCGACTTGACGCAAATCGGCATCGCCATGGGCACGCCGCTGTACATGAGCCCTGAGCAGATCGAAGGCCGCGCCGTCGATCATCGCTCCGACATCTATTCGTTGGGCGTGACGGCCTTTCATGTGTTGACTGGGAAACCTCCCTTCGAGGGCGACACACCATTGGCTGTCGCCCTGCAGCATGTGAATAAACTTCCCGAGCCTTTGTCCAAGTATCGCCCCGATCTTCCGGTCGAATTTTGCGCGCTTATCGAAAAGATGATGGCCAAAAAACCTGAAGACCGCATTCAATCGGCATCCGAACTGTTGCGCGAGTTGAGGAAAATTAGGATTGACGATCAAGCGGATTGGGAGTCACTAGCCCAAAAATTGGCGGAGACGTCATGGGATGGTCAAAAAAATCTTGCCGGTGACCAACTCGCGGTGACCCGCCAATTGCAAACGATGCTCCAGGGGCATTTGCCATCATATTGGCGGAGCGGACGATTCTGGCTGCCGTTTTTGCTGGCGATCGCTGCCAGCATCGGCTGCGCGTTAGGTTTGGCCTACATCCAACCAATTCCGGAAATCAAATCAGCTCCGGCGATTGTCAACAAGAAATCGACCATCAAAGAGCAATATCAAGCGGCTTTTTGGAGCGGGAACCCCGACGACTATCGCGCTCTGTTGAAATTTTTTCCAGCCACCAGCGATACCGATTATGAGATCCTGCAATACCGGCATTATGCAATGAAAAATTTGGGCATCATTTTGCTGCAAAGCAAAGGGGAAAAGGAGTTGATGGAAGCGCTCAAGTACTTCCACGCGCTTAGTGAGGTCGAACTGCATCCGCCAACTCAGGCTGCCGGTTGGGCTGGCATCGCTTGCGTCTATGACGAGTTGCAAACAGCTATCCAAGAGGGCTCCAACGTCCGTATCGATCACTTCACTCCACAAATCCGCGAGCATCTGGAAAAGCTCGACAGCATGTCGCCGCTGAATACTCCGTACTTCAATCTCCTCGATCGGTACTTGCAAGAACGCGTCATGCAGTTGATGGACCGCTATCACAGCGTTTTCGGCACGCTGCCATCGACATCACCAACCGCCTAATTCGCCACGGACTCTGCACCCTCAATCGGCGGCGCGTAGTCGATGGATCGTGTTGTGGATTTTTCCCCGAATAGGCGAACCATCTGCACTTTTCAATTCATAAATCAACTCCATTCCCCAGGTAGGAGCTATCTCTGGAATCTCGAGTTGGACGATGTTACCTGATTGGGTCAGCCGTGCCGATTTGATGGTCCAAGGTCGCTCGTTGATATGGTCCGAGCCATAGCGGGACGAACGGAGCAGATCCCAAACCTTGATCGCGTAGTTTTCCGGTTGGTTGGCGACTTCTGGATCAAGCGCTTCCGAAAATTCGATTTCAACTCCCCAAGTCCGTGCGAGTAATCTCAATGGAATCGACAGTGGGCGATGCTGATAGCGAATTCGGTACAAGCCACCGGGGTGAATCGCATTTCCGGCCCAGGCAAACATCCCGCAGGTGTAAAACTGTCCGTCGCCTGAATGGAATCGGCCGCGCATGATGCCCGTGGAAAACGCCGGAATGGGTAACTCGACCATTCCGCCTTGGCGAATTCCGTCGACTTCTTCATGCAGAACCAAGAAAACTTTGCCGTAGCCATACGAGAGATTCAACAGGCCGCCTCGGAGTGGCCCCCAGGCAGGGCTGTCCACCCAAACCAATTCTGCCGGACTGCGATCGAATTCATTGGTGATCCAGCAGAGGGGGGGCTCCATGGCCGCATCGGACGGATCCGTAACGTCGTGATAGCCGAGCATGTTGCCGAAAAATTTTGGTTTTCCAGCGACGCCCGGGACTACCCAGTTGATTCGGTTTTTGGGATTCCAGAATCCCTCTTGGTCAGTTACGACGAACGACCCGTCGGGATTCAAGCAGACGCCGTTGGCCGCACGAAAACCATTTGCCAGAATTTCAGTGCGCGAGCCGTCGGCGGACACTTTCAAGAGCGTTCCATGTTGGGGAACAATGGCTGCTTTGCCATGGCAACCCGATTTCGCGTAATAAAAATTCCCCTCGGCGTCCGTCTGTAAGCCCATCGCAAATTCGTGGAAATGCTCGGTGACTTGATGGTCATTGTTGAGGCACTCATAAAAGTCGGTTTCTCCATCGCCGTTCAGATCGTGCAGAACGGCCAGCTGATCGCGGCAGGTCAAATGGATTCGCCCGTTCTTTATTTTCAGGCCAAGCGGCTGGAAAAGACCGCTGGCCACTCGCCGCCATTCCAACGTCTCCCCCTGTGCCGAAGCGGAAGGTGTGACAACCCACACATCGCCATCCCAGCTACAGACCGCGATCCTGCCATCCGGAAAAAAATCGAGCCCGGTGAACCGCAGCTGCGCTAGCCAGGGGTTGATCTCGGGAGCCGTCAGAACATCGACGAGGAATGGCTGCTCCCCGGTGCCGATTCCGACGTTGGTCACGAGGCGAGTAGGCCAACGGGGGCTACTACCATGAACGAACGCGGACAAATCGATAGCGGGCTGGTCGAGCTCAGGGACAGAATTTTCGGGAAGCTTGTCCGTCAGCCAGATGCTGAAGTGGATCGCTTGGTTTCCCGCAGGAATTCGCAATCGCAAATTTCCATCTTGCCACAACCAATCGGTGCCCGCCGGGGCAGCTGCTGTTCCGGCCACAAGTTGTCGGCTCGCTGGGCGATTATCGCCAGGCAACTGTTCGGTGAGTTGGACGATATTAGGGTATTGAGAAAACGGGCGGTCAAGACGGGTTTCTGGTGCGGTCTCGGCGATTTGCAAAATGAGATCTCGCTTGCGCGGGCCGATCGAGAAACTGCGAAAGAACCTTGGGGATTCTCCTTCATTGAATTGACCATGCAGCCATTCGAGGACGTCCGCTGAGCCGACCGAATAGGACAAGACCGTTCGCTGGTCATGATGGTATAGACCCTTGAACTTACCCCATGCAGGGGGCAACGGCCCGTATCGTCGGCCGTCACGCCCGACGACACGTTGATCGTCATCCAGAAGACCTGTTTCTGGATGCGCCCAGCCAGGACCATTGGAATTGGAGAAAATCACCTCACCGACAATGCTTGGATGAATTCCGTGTTCGCCGTTGAATTGAATGGCTCGCCAATCGATGAACCGGTTGGATTGGTCTGGCTTTGATTGCCAACCAGCCGCCACGCGAAGGGTATCGGTGTCGAATACCATCCATTGATGACCTCGGGAAATTCCACCTGGGCCAGAGTCAAGCCGAACCGCGATACCCTTATAGGCGATATTCTTCTTCATTCCCGGAATTTCGTAGGTGTGTGTCAGGCTGGAACCGTAATCCATGGCGGACCAGGCCTCGATAGTACTCGGTTCCGGGCCGAACGTATCACCTTGCGGTAATGCGGACAGATAGACTTCGTCGCATTCCACAAATTGCGTTGGATTGAACGGTTTAAGATAGGATTCTCGCAGATAGTGCACCACATCATACTTTTGCCGCGGGACCATCCAGGTTTGGGGTGCCATTTGGCCATACCCATGTGTGAGTGTCCGGTAAATCGACAAGGGATCACTGCCGTTTTTGAATAGGCCATCGGCGAATCGCAGTGAGGTTGGCAGCGAACCCGGTTGATCATGTGTGCCATGACAATTGGCGCAGACGCGCCGATAAATCACCTCACCGCGGCGAAATGCTTGCTCATCCCACGAACGGATCAGCCCGGCGTGATCGACCCGCTGTTCGTACTCGGGCAGGGACCAAGTTAGCGCGGTCGGTGGAGGTTGCAGTTGAGCCGCCCGGGTACGGCCACCGTCGCGAATTTCGCTGAGGTACTTGATTAAATCGTAGAACTGTTGGCGATCTTTCAGTTGGTTAAGTTGCCCGGCCGGCATGATGGACAGGGCATTTCGTTTAATCTCGTCGATTTCGGCAACAGCCAAGCTTATCAACTCCCCGTTTCCACTGGCATCGCGAAGAGATATAGTGTCGTCAGTCCGCTCGGCGACGATACCGGAAAAAACTCGACCGTCGACCATCAATATTGAAATCGATTCGAACTCTTTGGCAATCGTTTTCGAAGGAGACAACACAGACTCGATCAAGGATTCATCGCTCACATCATTGCCAAGTGCCGTCAGGTCAGGCCCGAGGCCTCGCGAAGGCTCGGCAATTGAATGACAGCGGGAACAGGCCAAGCTCGGTTGATGGAAAATAATCGCGCCGCGTCCTGGATCACCTTTTTCCCGAGCTTGGCGAGCCAGAGCCGTCAAGCTCTCCTGCTGCAAAAGCCTCTCCAAATCTTGTGCGAGCGAACAACGGCCACCGATCACGAGCAAAATGAAAACAGCCAACGTCGCTACATGTTTAGTCAATTCGATGGTGGTACACAGTCGCATCGCAGGGCCCTCTTGCGATTCATGTGACTTCCAGGACGCGCGGTCCGATGGTATCCCAGCGCGGAGTGATGCCCAGGCCGGGCGCTGTACCGGCCCGCATAAATCCCTGCTCGCGCTGTGGTGCGCCCATGGCATTGCTGACGCTCACATAGCTATTGAAATCAGTGCTTGTGAAACGCAACTCCTCGGGTGTGCTGTGGGCCAGATGGGCGATCGCCGCCGTCGTGATGTCGCCACCCCAGCTATCCTCGAGGGTCATTGCGATCCCGAGCGAAACGCAAAGATCGCGAATTTGTTTGGTTTTAGTAAGGCCCCCCAACTTGCTGATTTTCAAATTGACAACATCCATCGCCAGATCACTTTTGGCTCGCAAAAACATCTCGAGGCTATCGATGTTTTCGTCTAGGATAAACGGATGGTCCGTCTGTCGGCGGACGGCCAAGCATTCTTCGTAGGTCAAGCAAGGCTGCTCAATGTAAACATCCAGATCGCGGACCGCGCGAACGACTCGGACGGCTTCATGCTGCGTCCAACCCGTATTCGCGTCGGCCACAAGGCGATCGGTCGGTTCGATCATTCGGCGGGCAAGGCGAATGCGTTCGATATCTTCGTCGGGGTTGCCACCGACCTTCAGTTGGAACCGCGTGTAGCCCTGCCGACGATAACTCGCAACATTCTCGGCCATTTCTTCTGGCGGTAGTTGCGAAATGGCTCGATACAATCGAATCTGCTCGCCGAAGCGGCCACCGAGAAGCACACACACCGGCAGCCCCGTCGCTTGGCCCAGCAGATCCCAGCAGGCGATATCGATCCCCGATTTGACGTACGGGTGTCCCTTCAACGCCGCGTCCATCCGCTGGTTCAATCGCGTCAATTCCAGCGGGTCCCAGCCGATTAAATGCGGGGCAAGTTCACGAAGGCCGGTGCGGACGCCTTCGGCGTAGGCAGGCAAATAGAATGGGCCCAGCGGGCAAACCTCCCCGTAGCCTACTCGCCCGCACTCTGTTTCTACCCCGACGATCGTGCTGTCGAATACGGACACCTCTTTGCCGCCCGACCAGCGATAGGCACCTTCGAGGAGTGGCAATTCAACACGATGCGCAAATATGCGAGCAATTTTCATGATCAACGAGTTAATTCACTTTTTCGAAATATGACGCGATCATCCAGAGGGGCGCTGGAACGCGCTGGGCCCATTGTAGGCAAAACGGCTGGTGACAGGTAGCCATGCAAAGTCCGGGACGCAACCAAATTACAGAGCCAGAGCGGATTTTCAATTGCAGCGCATACCAGAGGTCGCTTGAGCCGTCAGCTCAATCGCTTTGCTTTTCTTCGATCTTGGCTGGGTAACAATGAGCGATTCAGGTTGGCTCTTGATTCATGAGAAATTGTTTGAGCCGGCGTTGCAGGTCTTCGGCGACTAGGGGAAAATCGCTTGTCAGACGCTCTAACATGTCCTACCCGCGTTCGCGTTCCTCGAGATACTCCGCAAACAGCAGATCCACCGCGATCTGAGCGTCCCCCTCGAGCGCGCATTCCCGAATCATGTCGGCAGAAGAAAGGACTTCGCAGAGCACCCGGCGACGCTTGACCTCGAGCAGCATCGCATAGCCGGGGACACCCACGCTCGGATCCCTTGCGCGAAGTTGACCTCCACTCAGATTGTCCAGATCATGAATCATCGAAACAAAGCCTTTTCTGCTTACGATTGTCTGCGTGTTGCGGCGGGCCTTGCGTCGGCGTCAATCAGCCCTGATGATTCATCGCAGGTAATCTGTCAACATTTCCCTAATAGCGATCCCCTGGAAATCCACCGGCGCCGAAGCGATGGGCAAATCGTCACAGTCCCAGTCCGAACGAAATCCGGTGCAAGGCCCATGAGAGTTTGATACGGCAAGCGGATGCCATCGATTTCATCCCACTAAAGGTTCTGTCGGCGATACTCCGCGATTTGCTGTTCGTCTTCGGATAGGCGATCTTGCGCCGACTCGATCAGTTCCCGCAATTCGATGATTTTGCTGGGCGCCTCCTCGTGATCCAGGGACACCGCCAAGAGGCATTCGGACTGATCGACTTGCTTCTCGTCCCGTTTATCGCTAAGGATTCGCCGCGAGCCGGAGACTACTTTGTTCTTCGCCGTAGTCGTTTACTGACGGACCAAGTCCTGCTCTTTATGAAGTTCGAATTCGCCGTGCCGCACACGCAACGAGAAGCTGGCCATGAACCCTTGCACAAAATCAATCGAGTCATAGAACCGGGACAGCCGTGAATCGACCATTAGCAAGCGAATTTCGCGACGGACTAGGGGCTCATATTGCCTAACCAATTCTTCCGAGGCGGCAGCGTCACCTTGGCTTGACGTTCAAACAAAATCAAGAAGGCGGACTGATCCTTGTTGCTGGATATCGCCCATGGCAACCCAATGAGTATGGCATCATTTCATCGCAACACCTCCCAGAATTACTTTTCACGCACCCGCCAATAAGTTTTTTTGGCAGTCTGCCTGTGTCAATACTCGCCGAGATTGCTCCCGTATCAAGGCACCGCCGAATCAACCGTCTATGTTTTTAAACATGGCATTCAGACACGCAGCAGGGCCAAGCCGAAGAGTTGAGACGGGATCAGCCGCGACTTGATCCGCTGGGAGGCCCTACATCACCTATCGCAAATTGTCCGTCCGGCGCACCTACGGGGCCGGAAAAAATCCTGGCAAATAAAAAATAAGCTCAACGCTGGTAGATCGGCAGCAGGCCGTGATCTAATTGCAAAATGATGAGGTTGCAGGCTGTGGCGTAAATGGCGTCGACCTCACCCGAATCCCAAGAACCGTTGGGCTTTTGTTGGTCGAGAATGCGGCGAAAGAGTTTGGCGCGAAAGGGGAGCCATTCGGCGTCACCTTGCCGATAGACCACTTGGCTGTAATACAGATAAGTGTAGTGCCAATGTCCGTACTGATTTCCGTTGCAGTCGTGCAACGTACGCTTGGCGTAGGCCCACATTTCGGGGATGTGGGGGCTTTGGTCGTCACCGGCGTTGTAGAGTGCTGCCAAGGCCGCGGCCGTAATCGGCGGCCGGCTATCGCCTAGCGAGGAAGAACTGTAGGAAATGCCCCCATCCTTATTCTTGCATTTGTAAATGTATTGAATGGCATCGTCGATGACTTTCTTCGGCACGACCAGTCCCGCATTGCGACAGGCACGCAAGCCTTGCACTTGTGTGACGGTGGTTGAGCCTTCGTCAAAATCCTCTTGTTCGCCACTCACGTAGCCCCAGCCCCCCGCCTTGGTTTGGGCTCGCCCGCTGAACACGATCGCCCGATCGAGAACGTCGGTGAGTTCCTTGCGCCGTTCGGCGTCCTCTTCCTCTCCCAGGACTTGCGAAAGAAAGAGCATCGCGAAACCATGGCCGTAGGTGTAGCGATCGTCCTTCTGCGGGTCGCCAATCAATCCATTCTTGCGGCAGCGCGTCATCAGGAAATCGGCGCAAGCGCGAATCGGCTTCGAAAATGTCCCTTGCACCGTCGTGGAACCGGAACAGATCAAGGCGATGCCCGCTAATGCTGCGATCGCGGTCGGGTAATAATCGACATTCCAGTGACCGAGAGGCGTTTGTTGCGCGACGAGCCAGTCGAGGCCTTTGGTCAGGCCGAGTTGGAGGCGTTTCTCGAATTCAGGATTCTTCCGCGGTGGGACTGGTTCTTGGAAGCAAGCCGTGGCTGAGCTCGACATGGCCAGTGTCATCGGCAGGGACGATGCGGCCAACAGCCACTCCCGCCGCGAAACTCCACAGTCACGGCGAAACCAAGCGCCAGCGAAAGGACCGAGTAGCCACATACTGCACAAGAATACCGTCGAAAACTGGTAAACCAACTTCGGCGGCATCGCCTAAGCTTACCGCCCAGGAGTTCCATCCTAGGGTGGACACATTGAACCGACAACGCCAGGAGAGAAAATGCGGCGACAAGGGCGGGGCTTTACCGCTGGCGGAGGTCACAATTCCCAGCACCAGCGTCGGAAAACTGTAGCCACGGGTGCCAACCCGTGGAAAAATCACAGGCGACGCCAACGCCGAACGCGAAAATCCCGATAGCATACCGCAGCCACGAGTGCCAAAACGTGGCCGAATAGATGCTGCGAACACACCACT
This sequence comes from uncultured Pirellulaceae bacterium, assembly GCA_937941455.1. GTDB lineage: Bacteria > Planctomycetota > Planctomycetia > Pirellulales > Pirellulaceae > BJ22. The sequence continues at coordinate 13,234 of CALDHM010000001.1, forward strand.
TGCCAGAAAACGCTCAGCCGTGGCCGCAGCCCCAGCCAAGTGCATCACGACCTATTTGAGCTGCCTGTAAGTCAGAAAACTAAAGGTGGCAATGGTCCCGGAACCGATCACAAAGATAATGTCCAGAATCACGTTCGTGTAACGAAAGGGAGCGACGTCGCTCATTCCCAGCAGGCCCAACAGCAAATCAGCAAAAAACAGGAGGAATACCAATCCCGCAACTGCCAAAGAAAATATGCAGAGGCCTTTCAGCATTGCGCAATGATCCCTGTTCGAATACGCCAAGTGCCCAGCGGCAGTCATGTTTGCACCGAGCCCTACCCAATATCGGCAACTAGGTTAGTATAATTGGGCTTTTGTAACTGTCACCCCCGCAGGATCGACGAAACCGGGCATTTTGTCACGATCGGGGGACTTTGACCAGCGGACGTTCGCCGTATTTGCCGGTTGTGCGGACCAAACAACTCAGAAATCGAGGGGGGAAACACCGACTGCCGAGCCGCACGGTTGTTGTCGGGGACACCGAGAAATGAATGTCAAGTTTCGCCAAAGCGGTTTCGATCAGCCTAGGGACACCGCATGAAAATCGCAGTTTATACCGGATCATTCGATCCGATTACCCTCGGGCATTTGAATGTGATTCAGCGCAGTAGCGCACTGGTGGATCGCCTCGTGGTTGGCATTGGCGACAATCAGGACAAGCGTCCTTTGTTTGCGCCCCACGAACGGATGCAATTGATCCGGCGAGTGATTCGCGATTTGGAGAATGTGGAAGTTCAAGTCTTTTCCGGACTGGCCGTCAACTTCGTCAAGGCGTGCGGAGCAACTGTCATGATCCGCGGGGTACGCCCGCTGACCGACATTGCCGCCGAGTTCACCATGTCGATGGCCAACCGCCGTCTTGATCCGGGACTGGAAACGATTTTTTTGATGGCTGACGGAGATTACGCCCATGTGTCGAGCAGCCTTATCAAACAGATTACGCCACTGGCTGACGATTATCAGTTGGCTCAATTTTTGCCTGCCGAAATCATCCCTGATTTGCGGGCGAAGTTGGCAGCGAAAGCCTCTGGTTGAACGCGGCAGTAACCGCCGTTAGACGATGAATGTGCTGACCGCCGTATTGGAAGCGTTCGGTATTGCGGCCGCTGAAGTTCAAGCGGTGCCGCGCCCAGGCTTCAGTAGCGCTTCGGTCATCAAGGTTGTCGCGAGCGATCAATCGGAATATTGCGTGAAGCAAACCGCAACCGCGGCGACCACCAACGAGACACTTTCGCTTGCGTATCGAGTGCTCAGCCAGGCGTATCAATCCGGGTGCGATTTTATTCCTGTTCCTCGCTTGGCGGTCAGCGGCCAACCGTGGTACGAACGGGGCGGATTACGGTGGGAGGTCTGCAACTGGCTCCCTGGAGCGGCGGATTTCAATCTGCGGCCGTCTCGCGAGAGACTGCATGCTGCCGTCGAGGCCGTCGCGCAATTCCATGCGGCCGCCCAGTGCGGCGCGGCCACTTGGGGAGTTTCCCCAGCCATCGCACGGCGGCTCGCGTTGCTTCGGCAACTGCCCGAACGTTACCGCGCGCTGATTTCGGCGAACTTTACGACCACGATCGAGGAAAAACTTCCGGCGGCTCGAGTGTTACGGCGGATACCGGATCTGCACCCGGAATGCCAACGACAAGGCGAGTTTTTCGCCAGTCGGCCATGGCAATTGCAGCCAGTGCATGGTGATTTGTGGCATGATCATCTGCTGTTCACAGGAAATCGGCTGGCGGGAATGATCGACTTTTCCGCGCTGAAAATCGACGTGCCCCAACTCGACTGGGGGCGCATGGTATCCAGTCTGCGCATCGAGGAGTGTATCCCACGGAACGAGTTTTTTTTGTCGCTCGAGGATTGTCGCCAACAAAGAATCTCACCGCATGAAATCCAAGCCATTCGCTGGTTTGGCCGAGTCACCTTAGTGCTCGGGACTTTGTACTGGATCGAAAGAATCCAGCGGACGGGTGCGGAGTGCGGCGACAGCAGCCACGCTTGGGAACGTTTCGCCGACCTATGCCATCAACTAGAATTGGATCTCGGCGAATGAATGTCCCGCTCCCAATGTTTTCGCAGAACTGAATCCGAGATGAAAAAACGACAGAGCCAAGTAGAATGTGCCGTTTGGTTGACACGCTATTTACTACTCAGCGCTGCTGCCTGTTATACTTTTTGGCCGAGCATCGCGGCAGCATGGCAGCAGGCGATTGGCGAAGCGCATGCAGCAGCGTTGGCCCGAATTGAAGAACCAAGTGTCGCGGCGAGTCTTAAATTTCTGGCGAGCGATGAACTTGCCGGGCGGGGTACGGGCACTCCCGAATACGCGATCGCAGCCGCTTATGTTGCAAGTCGTTTTCAAGCGGCGGGGCTTGAAGGGGGGGGCGACCAAGGGACGTTCTACCACACGAAAGAGATCCAATTGTCTTTGATGCCCGGCCGGGGAATCGAATTCGCCTCGCCGCAAGGGCAGACACTGCCGTTTCTCGGAGTGCTGGCAGCGACCGATCAAGAGGTTGCTGCTGCGGGGGCAGTGCAAAAGCTCAACCTCCGCGAAATTCCCGAGGACGGAGAGATCGCCGCAGTCGTCTTGGCTGAGCTCCGTTCGCCGTCGCCGCCAGCCCGCGCGGTCCAAGCCATTTTAGCAAACGCCGCGGCCAAACTAAGCGCACGGGGTGCGCGAGCGCTCCTGCTGGCTGTCGACCCCAACGACGATTTGGTGAAAAACTCGCTGAGAAGTACGATTCAGCCTCGTGTCGTTGATCCGCGAACCAATCTGGCGATTCCCATCGTGTTGATCGATCAAAACCTGACGAACCAACTCGAGCAAGTTCAACTCAAGGTGCCTCCAAGAATTCTGCAGTCCTATCGAGCGAAAAATGTCATCGGCATGATACGCGGCAGCGATCCTGTCCTGGCCGCAGAGGCCGTCGTCTTCTCAGCGCATCTCGATCACTTGGGACGTGCTCCGAACGATCCTGAACAGATCTACAACGGAGCCGACGACAACGCCTCGGGGGTTACTGCGGTGCTGTCGCTGGCCGATGCCTTTGGAGCCAGCGCGATACGCCCGCAGCGGACGTTGCTGTTCATGGCATTCTGGGGGGAAGAGTCGGGGCTGTTGGGATCGCGCGACTTTGCCGCGCGGCCAACTTGGCCGTTGGAAAAAATCGTGGCCAACATCAATATCGAGATGATTGGACGGCCGGAACCAGGGGCTACGAAAAAGATTTGGGTAACGGGTTGGGAGAAAAGCGATTTGGGGACCATCATGAATGAGGCTTCTCAGGAAGTCGGCGTGACTATTTTTGAACACCCCAGGTACAGTTCGATGCTGTATCGCTCTAGCGATAATTGGTCGTTTGCCGAAAAGGGGGTGGTGGCCCATAGTTTTTCGGCAGGCTCGTTGCATGGAGACTACCATCAACCAACGGACGACTGGGAGAAGCTGGATACGCAGCACATGACCGAGGTCATCCGCGGACTATATTTCGGCAGTTTGCCGCTCACGTCGGGCCAAGCCAAACCCAAGCCTGCTGCAAAATGAATACTTATTGCAGCAATCGAGCTGCCAACGCAACAATGTAGTTATTCGCATCAATAATGGGGTGGTTTGTCATCGACCAACGTTCGCGTCGGATCGATGCGGATCGTCTCGAGGAGGGACGACAAGCGGGCGACGGCCTGTTCCAGCAAATCGATGCGGCGCTTATCGACCAGCATCATCTCGTTTTGTTTTTCAAAGTCGCGTTGCAAGAGCCCTAAATTGGTTTCAAGCTCGATCAGCTTTCGCTCCAGATCTTTCGGCATGGAACTTCTCCTTGATGAAACAGTGCTGCGGTTCGCCGTGCGATGCTAGTCCCAACCTAAATGTCCCGTTCGCTCCTGTCACGAGGTGGCCGCCCGTTGCTGTTTACCCGAGAGTGAACGATGCACCAACAAAACTTTGGGAAATTCGGTATTTGCCGACCAAAACTTCGCCGTTCGTGGGGAAGATGCGGGGTAACTATCGGCGAAGCTCAAGGTTTGGGAGAACGTGCGACAGGTACGGATCAAATTTCGAGAATTCGCAGTCGCGGACGCTCCTGGCTCCGACGCGAGCGGTCGCAGAAAGTCGTGCCTGATACGAGCCTGACGGAACCGGGGTGACACCAATCTGGTGAACCGAGATAGCCGCGGGGAACTGTCGCTAGTGCTGCGGGCTCGGATTTTAACGGGTGACCGGTCGCTACAGAGTTGGCTGTTGGGGAATCAGGAGTTCTTTTGAGCGACGCGGAGTTGGGCGCGGGCTTGAGCCAAGGTGCGATTTTTCAGCTCCACCATCTCGAATTTGTCGTCGGCGTTGATCTTGACATCGTCGAGGATTTTGTGGGCCGCGGCGACATCGATTTTGTTGGGAAACTCTGAGCGGCCCGTGATGACCGAGACCCGGTTGTTGAGGACTTGGACGAAGCCCCCATCGACATAGAATCGAATGGTCTCATTTCCGGCCGTTACCCGCAACTCGCCCGGGGCTAGTCGCCCAATCATTGCCGCATGGCCCGCCAAGATGCCGGCCTCGCCATCAAACAGCGGGACGACGACCATTTCGGCCTCGCGGTCGAAGGTGGTCGATTCAGGCGTGACGATGGAAACGTGCAGCTTGCTCATGGCAGACCTTTGACGATGTCAGATAAACGCGATTCGACCGCTGTGAATTAAGCTTTGCCGGCCATTTTCTTGGCTTGCGCCTCGGCCTGCTCGATCGAGCCGACATACATGAACGCCTCCTCCGGCAAATGATCCCACTTGCCGTCGCAGATTTCCTCGAAGCTGCGAATCGTGTCTGCCAGCGGGGTAATTTCTCCGGGTTTGCCGGTAAATACTTCGGCGACCAAGAACGGCTGTGACAGGAACCGCTCAATGCGACGAGCGCGGTGCACGACCAGTTTGTCCTGTTCGCTCAGCTCGTCGAGTCCCAGGATCGCGATGATGTCTTGCAACTCACGATACCGCTGCAGGGTCGTCTGCACGCGGCGGGCGATGCGGTAGTGACGCTCGCCGACGTACTGTGGGTCGAGGATCCGGGAGGAGGACGCCAACGGGTCCACGGCCGGGTAGATGCCTTTTTCCGAGATCGATCGTTCCAGATAGAGGAAGGCGTCGAGCTGGCCGAAGGCGGTCGCTGGAGCGGGGTCGGTCGGGTCGTCGGCCGGAACGTAAACGGCTTGGACCGATGTGATTGCTCCCTTGTTCGTCGAGGCGATACGTTCTTGGAGCGCTCCCATTTCGGTGGCGAGTGTCGGTTGGTAACCCACGGCGGAGGGCATCCGTCCCAGCAACGCCGAAACTTCGGAGCCTGCTTGCGAAAAGCGGAAGATGTTGTCCACGAACAGCAGGGTGTCTTTACCGGTCATGTCTCGGAAGTATTCGGCCATGGTCAGCGCCGAGAGCGCGACGCGGAGACGGGATCCGGGGGGCTCGTTCATCTGTCCAAAGACCATGCACGTTTGCTCGATAACCTTACGGCCCGTTTTGCCGATTTCGGTTTCTTGCATTTCTAGCCACAAGTCGGTTCCTTCGCGAGTGCGCTCGCCCACTCCAGCAAACACCGAGTAACCACCGTGGGCACTCGCGATCCGCGCGATGAGTTCGGTCAAAATCACGGTCTTACCCAGACCGGCACCACCGAACAACCCGGCCTTGCCGCCACGGACGAAGGGGGTCAGCAAGTCGACCACCTTGATCCCCGTCTCGAACAGTTCCGTGCTGGTCGACAGCTCGTCGACGCGAGGGGCGGGACGGTGGATCGAGCGCGTTTCTTTTGCATTCACCGGGCCGCGTCCATCGACGGGTTCGCCGACCATGTTGAAGACGCGGCCGAGCGTCGCCTCGCCGACCGGAACCGAAACGGGAGCACCGGTGTCGACGCAGTCTTGACCGCGGCGCATCCCGTCGGTGCTGCCCAAGGCGACGCAACGGACACGGCCGCCGCCGAGGTGCTTGGAGATTTCACCCGTCAAGGTTTTGGGGTTGCCGGCGTGGTCTTTGACCTCGACCTTCACGGCATTGTAGATGGCCGGCATGTTGTTTTCGTCGAACTCAGCGTCGAAGGTCGAACCGATGACTTGGGTGATTTTCCCGACGTTAGTTTTGGTTGACATCGCGATTTTCCGTACTGCAGAATTAAAAAAAATTCGTAGCTTGAATTGAAAATGATTTCGCACTAGCCCTTGAGGGCTTCGACACCGCCAATGACCTCCATGATCTCGCCGGTAATTTGCGATTGGCGAGCTCGGTTGTAGGTCAAGCTGAGGGATTTGATCATGTCGGAGGCACTTTTGGTGGCGTTTTTCATGGCCACCATTCGGGCGATTTGTTCACTGACAGCCGCATCCAAAAAACACTTGAAGAGTTTTACCTTGAAGCTGGTTGGCACGACTTCTTCCAGGATGCTGGCCGCCGAGGGGAGGAACTCGTACATCGTGGCTGCTTCGCCACCTGGTTTGGCATCGCCCGCGAGTTTACCGAGGGGCAGCAGTGTTTCGACGACGGCTTCCTGTCGGGAGACGCTCACAAACCTGGTGTAGACCACATCCAAGCGGTCGATCTCACCGGCAACATATTTTTCGAGATAGGCGTTGGCGATCGATTCGACTTGCTCGTACTTCGGTTGGTCGTCGAACTGCGTGAAGGTCTGCTCGACGGGAATCTTCCGGAATTTCAAGCCCGAGATGCCTCGTTTGCCGGAAACATCCACAATGGTGTTGATCTGCTGCTGATCCACCAATTCGGTTCGTCGCTGCGCCGCCAATCGCAGGGCGTTCCCATTGTAGCCGCCGCAGAGTCCCCGGTTGGCCGTGAGAACCAGCAGCGCCGCATTTTTGGTTTCAGCGCGGGGCTCAAGGAGTGGGTGACTCACCTCGAGACCGGCCGCAGCGAGGTCCGAAACGATTTCGGTAATCCGCCGGGTGTAGTCGGTCGCCGCGGCTGCTCGCTCCATCGCCTTTTTGAAGCGTGCCGTGGCGATCAACTCCATCGTGCGGGTAATCTTGCGGATATTCCGAATCGATTTCCGGCGTTTATCGAGTTTGCGGGCGTTGGCCATGAGTGTCTGTCAATCTGCGAACGTGGGAACGTAACGAATAACGAGTCTGCCGACTAGGGCCGGAAGTTGCGATTGAATTCCTCGATCACTTCCACGACGGCCTTGGTCGCGGGATGATCGCTTTTCTTCATCGCATCGCCATCGTTCTTGTGTTTGTCTACTAGATTCCAGACGTCTTGCTTCTTGTTGTGAACGAATTCGAGGAAGCTTTCCTCCCACTTCCGCACGGCGCTCACGGGGATGCCATCGAGGTAGCCCTTGGTTCCCGCGAAGATCACCATGATTTGGTCAACGACGTGCAGCGGCTTGTACTGGTTTTGTTTGAGCAGTTCCACCATGCGGTAGCCGCGATCGAGGCGCGCCTGCGTCATGGCGTCCAGGTCGGTACCGAGTTGGGCAAAGGCTTCCAGCTCGCGGAAGGCCGCCAAGTCCAAACGGAGACCGCCGGCGACGTTCTTCATTGCCTTGACTTGTGCGGCACCGCCGACGCGAGAAACCGAGATCCCTGCATTCATGGCGGGGCGTACCCCGGCGAAGAACAAGTCGGGTTGCAAATAAATTTGGCCGTCTGTAATCGAAATCACGTTGGTGGGGATGTAGGCGGAAACTTCGCCTTCGAGCGTTTCGATGATCGGCAGCGACGTGATGGAACCGGCTCCCAGAGCGTCGCTCAGCTTTGCCGACCGTTCGAGCAAGCGGCTGTGGCAGTAGAACACGTCACCCGGATAAGCCTCGCGGCCCGGAGGGCGGCGCATGAGAAGGGACAACTCGCGGTAGGCCTGGGCCTGCTTCGACAAGTCATCGTAAACGATCAAGCAATGCTGGCCCTTCCACATGAAGTACTCGGCCATCGCCGTTCCGGCGTATGGAGCGATGTATTGCAGCGGGGCAGGGGAGCTGGCACCGGCGACGATCACTGTGGTGTAGGCCATCGCACCCCGCTCGGTCAATTCCCGTACGACGTTGGCAACCGAGCTGTCCTTTTGTCCGACCGCGACGTAAAAACATTTCACGCCACTTTCTTTTTGGTTGATGATCGCGTCGATGGCAATGGCTGTCTTGCCCGTCTTGCGGTCGCCGATGATGAGTTCCCGCTGGCCGCGTCCGACGGGAGTCATCGCGTCAACAGCCTTGATCCCGGTTTGCATCGGTTCGTGAACCGGCTTCCGCTCGGCGACCCCCGGTGCGATGACCTCGACAGGACGCGTTTCGGTGGAACTGATCGGTCCCTTGCCGTCCAGCGGATTACCCAGCGGATCGATCACGCGACCGATCACGGCATCACCGACGGGCACCGACAACAGTGTGCCGAGCGCTTTGACCTGGTCTCCTTCGTTGATTTTGAGGTAGTCACCCAGGATGATCACCCCGACGGAGCTTTCCTCCAAGTTGAAGGCCAGTCCGATGATACCTCCCGGGAACTCGACCATTTCACCGGCCGAGACTCCGGTCAGGCCGTGGACGCGGGCGATACCGTCACCGACTTCGAGTACCGTCCCCACCTCGCGGACGTCGATTTGGCTTTCAAAGTTGGCGATCTCTTTTTGGATCACCGATGCGATTTCGTCAGCACTAATTTTCATGACAACCTCGTATGTTCAATTGAGCGGCTACCGGGAAGCCGCCCGCGATATGTATGTTGGTTTAGGGTTCAGACCTGTCGGCTGAACGCCAATTTGCCACCGATTAAACCGCGTCCGTGACGAACTGGTCGATGGATCGACGAATGGAATCGGCAACCCCCTTCACTGCCTTGACTTTGATTTTTTCCAAGCGATTCTTCACGCTGGTGTCATAGACGGTGTCGCCGATCCTCACAACCACGCCGCCCAGGATCTCCGGATCGACACGGACGGTGACGAGGACTTGTCGACCAACCATCTGCGAAAGTTTTTCCTCGAGCCGCCGCACGGCATCGCCATCGAGCGGAACCGCCGAAACGACCTCGCCCCGCACACGTCCGGCGACCTCATCTTGGATGTCGCGTGCAGCCCGTTCGACGGCCAGAAAGCAATCGAACCTCCCGCGCTTCGCCAGAAGTTTGAGACCGTTGATCAGCAACGGCTCGGCTCGGCCCTTGAGCGCCGCATCGATCACATTGGCTTTGGCATCGTAGGGGACCTTAGGGGACTCCAACGTCGCGCGAAGCTTGGGGAGTTGGCGGAGAACCTCGGCGAACTGCGTGAGTTGTTCCACAAGGAGATCGAGCTTCCCATGCTGCTGCGCCTCGTTGAGCCAGGCGCGAGCGTAGACCTCGCCGACCTGGGCCATCGAGGCGTCGAGAACGCTGGGGATTTTTTCCGCTTCAGTCATGTGTCGATTTCAGTTCAACCCGTTGAGCGTAGCCAGTTCCGTCGAACTGGCAATTTAGACTCGTTTAATGAATCCGTTGATCGACTCGTCGATCAGTTGCCGATGATCATCTTTGTTCAGGGAGCGGCCGATGATCGAGCCTGCCAAGCCGACAGCGGTCTCGGCACTTTTTTCGGCCAGTTCCCGCACTGCCGCGTCCTTGGCCGCCTTGATTTCGGCCAGGGCGCGATCGCGCTGGGCTTGAGCAGCCGCATTCGCCTCGGCCACGATTTTTTCCTTGGCGGCCATGGCGTCCTTGCGAGCCTCTGCGACGATGGCGTCAGCTTGTTCCGCTACTGCCGCCAGTTTTTGCTCGTAGGCCTTGAGCGTTTCCTGAGCTTCGGCGTTGGCGCGTTGAGCCGCCTCGATATTTTCGGCAATCGATCTCTCGCGTTGATCGAGAGCCTGCAGCAACGGCTTCCACGCAAACTTGGTGAGCAAAAACAGCAACCCCAAGAAAATCAGGATGGAAAAAATCATCAAGTCCAAGTCGCCCTTGAACGGATCGACTTTGGCATCATCACCAGCCTTGGCCAACAACACCGCAACAGAACTGAGACTGCTCATCGCATGCTCCGGAATGAAGTCCGAGAAACGTTACCCGACGTTACTTTGCGGCACCGCCTTGGATCAGAGCCGTCAAGATGGCGAAGAATGCAGCACCTTCGATCAGAGCGGCCGCAATGATCATGGCCGTTTGAATCTTGCCGGCCATTTCGGGTTGGCGAGCGATCGCTTCGCAGGCCGAGCCGCCGATGCGACCGATACCCAAGCCAGCACCCAACACGGCCAGTCCAGCGCCGATCGCCGACAAGGTAGGCATCAGCGAATCGGCAGCCATCAAGGGCGAACCTACTGCACAAACTGCTGCAAACATGGAAGCCAACAACCACTTCGACATTTAATTATCTCCGTCAAAAAGATGAACGAAAGTCAGTAAACCAACTTAGTGAGCGTGTTGTGCAGAACCAATGAACAACGCCGCTAAAAACGTGAATACGTAAGCCTGCAAGAAGGCTACGAATAATTCCAAAACACTGATCGCGATCCCGGCCAGCACCGCTACCGGCGCCACCCCCCACACGAGATAGGTTGTCGAGACCGCGCCGATCAGTGCGACAAAGGCTGCCAGCACCAGGTGCCCAGCAAACATGTTCGCGAACAAACGAACGGCCAACACGAAGTGCTTGATCAACAGCCCGAACATCTCGATCAACCAAATCCCCGGCACAATGATGATTTTCAACGCCGGCGGGAGATCCATATGCGGAGCCTGAGCTTTCAAGAACCCGACGACCCCCATCTTTTTCATTCCCGAACCGACCACGACCAAAAAGGTCAGTACTGCAAAGGCCGCCGTCACCGAAATGGCACTGGTCACGCTCCCCAGCATCGGCACCATGCCGATCAGGTTCAGCGCGAGAATGAAAAAGAACAACGTCAGCAAAAACGGTAGAAATCGGTGAGCGTCGTGGGACCCAATCGCAGGCTTGGCGATTTCATCGCGGACAAATACGACGAACGATTCGAGCAAGTTCCACAATTTCCCTTGCGGTCGATTGCCATGAGCTACCCGCCGGGCCAACCAAACGAAGACCAGCAGAACTAAAACCGCTGCCAAAACTTCCAGCACCATGAACTTGGTGATTTGAAAGCGGAACAACGATAGACCACCGGGTAACTGGATCAAGCCCGTGCCATTGTCGAAGAGCTGGGGGATATGCCACTTCCCACCTAGAAATGCCGGGACTTCGAAATAAGTTGCGTCTTGAACGTGATCGAACAGGTGCGATGGACTGAGATGATAGGCCATGCCGCGCTCGATCCGCTCGCCAAACGAAGCAGCATCAAGCGACTTGTCGGAAATCTCTTTTACGTCAACCACAATTCACACTCGCAGCAACGATGTCGAATGGATTTTTCGTTCGCGCCGTTGCCACGAAGCTACCCATGCGGATGTGTTCAGTGTCGTCAACGGTCGCGATTCACGTGGACTGCACGTCCCACCGCCACGGAGACAGATACAAGATAGGCAATCAAGATCACGATGGCGTACGTGCTGATTCGGAAGGTCGTAGTGTATTCCATCAATAACAGGATTCCGAGGGGCAGAATTGTGCGACAAATTGCCGCCAAACCTAGCCGCGCAAGGGCCAGTTCATTAGCGCTCAACCGCCGTTCGAGAATGCTGGTCAGTCCATAGCAAGCTGCGAATATGGCAATGACCAAAATCGTGTACATCGATGACGTCGCGCGATGGAAATCGATTCTCGGCAGTCGGATCGCCAACTATTCTAATCGTTGAACGAGTTTATAAAGCTGCCATGTGCCGGCGATCGCGCCGAGGGCGAAGCCCAGACAGGTCAGCACCACTCCAGTCTTGAGCCATCGATCAAGTCCGTAGCCGATCAATGTTGGAATCACCAGTCCGAGACTGGCCGCGGTGATCTGCGAGACCTTGTCAATCGCCAAAGCCATTGCCGAACGGTCATCAACCGATTCAGTCTCCACTGAGTCCGGCGGTGTCTTGTCCTGAGTGTGCGAGCTGGTTGGGGGAGTTGCGGACAACGGGGGGCCTCAAAGTGCCATGAGTAGCAGAGTGTCCTCTGTCGGATTCATTCGAGGACGTTTTGGTCATTGCCGATTTATAGTTGAAAAATTCTGCGAGACCTAGCCCCTCCCGGTCCGCGGGTCTATCCCAAAACTAGCCCACGCTTGGACTTCGGGCTACGGGTGAGATCGGTCTTGGGATAGACGCTTCGGCGGCGGGCCGGAAGCGGCGGCATGAGCCCAACCACCGTAACCCGTCGCTCTGCATCTTCAAGGCAACTAGAACAAGACAGCCAGAAAGCCGTGGCGGTCCCTTCCAGTGGCATGATAACGATTCAAACGGCTGTTCTTAGAAATTGGCCGTAAAAGTGGGGGGGACGGGAAAGAACGGGTATGCTCTCGAGCGGCAAACGTCGGTCGAAAACTCAAAATAATCGCGAAAAATGCTCGGTTTCTCTTCCGAAACGCTGGGAAAAAAGAATTTTGCCATTATAATCGACAGGCGATCAAAACTGCCGCACCGTTCGTAAAGTATTCATAGACGAGCATGAATCGCACACCCCCAACTGGGGGAGTGGCGATTTGGCGACAGAGGTTACAAAGTTCTGGTTTTTGCAGCTTCCGAGTGCGAGCGGTGACTTAGGTTCGCCGGATGGACTCGAACCCAGCAGGCCCAGGACTGCGACGACAATCGGGAGAGAGCACCTTGGTTACCCTTGCAAACCTACGATCCCAAACTTCGAAGGATTTGGCTCAATTGGCCCGCTCCAGTGGCGTAACCGGGTGGAGCTCGATGCGGAAGGAGCAGCTGATCAAGGCGCTGATGAAGGTGCTCAAAAAACGAGAAGCGAACCTCAGCAAGGCAGCCCAAAAATCTGCCAGCCCAGCCAAGGACGTCCGGCCGAAGAAAACGCCGACTACCAGCCAGAAATTGCCCACTCGCGCCAAAAGTACTGGTAAAACTCCCCCAAATTTGGAGGTCGAACGCTCAGCAATCGCCGCGAAACTGGAGCGGGAAGCCGTCGAGCGGGAACGTCTCAAAAACTTAGCCTTAACCGCTTCGCTGGCCAAGGACGAAAAAAAGGTCGAGAAGGATCGACTGATCCTCATCGTCCGAGATTCGTTTTGGCTGCAAGCGTACTGGGAAGTCACCCCGGCGACGATCAGCCGCGCCAAAACCTCGCTGGAAAAAAACTGGCGCGGTGCGAAACCGGTACTGCGACTCTTCGAGATCATCGAGGAGAATGATTCTCAAGTAGAAAAACTGGTCCGCGAGATTCCCATTCATAGCGGCGTCGATACTTGGTACATCGACACCCTCAACCCGCCGAAAACGTATCGGGCAGCGATCGGCTACGTTACCGAGGCCGGACGGTTCTTCTCGCTGTGCCGGAGCAATCGCGTGTCGACGCCGTCCACCAGCGTGAAAGCCCCGTCCAGCCACTGGGCGGACATTGCCGCCGATTGCGAAAATTATTTCGCAATGAGCGGCGGTTACGATCCGCTGGCCGAGACCAATGACTTGCGGGAAATTTTCGAAGAAAAACTGAAACGGCCCATGATCGCGATGGGGCCAAACCATGCCGCATTGCTCGATCAGAATCTGGATTTCCCCTTCGAAGTGGACGCGCAGATGGTGATCTACGGTGTCGCCAGCCCAGGGGCCAGCGTGACGCTCGCCGGCGAACCAGTGAAGGTGGATGCCGACGGCAATTTCTCCATCCGGCTGGACTTTCCCGACAAGCGGCAAGTTCTCCCGGTAGTCGCCTGCAGCCGCGACGGTTCACAGCAACGCACGACGGTCTTGGCGATCGAGCGAAACACCAAGGTCATGGAAGCAATCAATATCGATTCCGACGATCTGTAGCTCGGGGTGTTTTTTCGGCCTTCGGCCGCGAGGATCATGGTAAAAAAATCCTCGCGTTTGGTGCAAGGTCACATCTCTCTACCGGGTTCGAATCGAACTCGAGTACCCTGCTTGGTTGTGGAGGGGAACCGTCTGACTCTCGATGTCCCACCGCTCTCCCGAAACCCGACGCCCGCCAAGCCCTAGCCCGCGGTTCCTGTACAAGACGTGCGTGGAGCGTCCCAGCCGTTTGTTTTGGGGCCACGCGTATCGTCCGCAATGTCCCCACCAGCGACGAAGTGGGCCTGCGGGTTCGGCGAAACGCCTGCCAGCGATTCGGTAGACAAAGAGCCTGTCCCAATACGTTCTCATCCCAATACGTTCTCAAATACGTTCTCACGGGTGGACCCCGTGCCACTTGACTCGGGCAGGACCCCCGTGCCACAAGTTGGCAGTTTTGAGATAGGCTTAAAATTCTTGTCGGCCCGGGTACCGCAGCGGTACGCCAACCGTCCATCGATCATTGTGAATTAGCTACGAGCCATTCTTATTCATGTCCCTACTATTGTCAGTCAGTCACATCCAAAAAACGTTCGCCGAGGAACCGGTGCTCGAGGACGTGTCGTTCGACATTCGCACCGAGGAAAAGGTCGCTCTGATCGGGCCAAACGGAGCGGGAAAAACGACACTTTTGAAAATCTTGATGGGGCAACTTGAGCCCGATCGGGGGAGCGTGGAACTGGCCAAGGGGATCAAATTCGGTTTCTTGGCCCAGCGGCCCGAATTCGATGCCGAGCAGACCCTCTGGCAAGTGGCCGAGTGTGCGGTCGCCGATTTGAAAGCAATGCAAGTCGAGGCGGAACGGCTCTCCGCTCAAATCGCCGCAGCGACCGATCGGGAGCAATTGGCCGCGCTAAGCAAACGCTTCGATGATCTGCACCATCAGATCGAACTCCGGGGCGGGTTCAAGCTCGACTACAAAATCGAACGCGTGCTGCACGGTCTGGGGTTTCGCGACAGCGATTTTGAGCGTCCGGCCCGTTTGCTCAGTGGTGGCGAAGTCAATCGGCTGATGTTAGGCATGTTGTTGATCGAGGAGCCCGATTTGATGCTGCTCGATGAACCCTCCAACCACTTGGACATCGAGGCCACCGAGTGGTTGGAAGAGTTCCTGATCCGTTCTCGGCAGGCTTATTTACTGGTCAGTCACGATCGTTATTTTTTGGATCGCTCGGTTTCTCGAACGCTCGAACTCGTCAATGGTACGATTGAGGATTACCCCGGCAACTTCTCGAAGTATCAAACGCTCAAGGCGCAGCGGCTGCTCGTTCAGCAACGCACTTTCGAGAAACAACAAACGGAAATCGCTAAGATCGAGGACTTCATTCGCCGCAATCACTACGGCCAGAAGGCCGCTCAAGCCGAGGACCGCCGCAAAAAGCTGGACCGGATTGAACGTGTCGCGTTGCCCCGGCAAATCACATTGCCGCCGATGCGATTCGCCGAACCTTCCCGGACGGGCGATATCGTGTTGCGGGTGGAAAAACTGACCAAGTCGTTCGGGGGAAAAGTACTTTTCCGAGACGTGTCCTTTCAGATCGAGCGGGGGGAGCGGTGGGGCATCTTGGGACCCAACGGTTGCGGCAAGTCCACGCTCCTGAACTGCTTGGTCGGAAAAGAACCGGCTGACGCCGGTCAGGTGGTGTTGGGCACTGGTGTGCGGCTGGGATACTTCGACCAGAAATTGCGAAGTATCGACGATCGTTTGCCGGCCTACGAAGCGGTGCGACCGCCGCACAAGGAAATGGTCGACCGCGAGCGGCGCGATTTGCTAGCGCTGTTCGGCGTGACGGGGGACCTGGCCTTGCAAACGGTGGCGTCCTTGAGCGGTGGGGAACGAAATCGGGTGGCGCTCGCACGACTGGCCGCCTACGATGCGAACTTTTTGGTTCTTGACGAACCGACCAACCATCTGGACCTGTGGTCCCGCGAGGCCTTGGAAAATGCGCTCAAGGCATTCGAGGGAACCTTGCTGGTCGTCAGCCATGACCGGTTTTTTCTCAACCAGATTTGTACGCATCTTTTGGTCTTCCGGCCCGATCGCGTGCAGACTATCGCGGGAAACTTCGACACCTATCGCCAGCTCGAGCAAGCCAGAGCCGCCGAGGAACGCGAGCAGCGCGAGGGCGTCCGGCAGGGCGAAAAATCACGCGGTTCCCTGACGCCGTCAACTGGCGACTATCAGCCGTCCCGCAAGCGGAAATACAGGTACCGCAAAGTGGCAGACATCGAGGCCGAAATCTCGGCGCGCGAGGCCGATATCGAACGGATTCATTTCGAACTGTCGAATCCCGAAGTGCTGCGCCAGGGGGCGCTGGTTGTTGCACTCAAACAACAATTGGAGGAGCACCACGAACAGTTAACGCAACTCTACGACCATTGGCAGGAAGCCATCGAGCTTAACGGCTAACCTAGGAGGCAGCGGCGCAAAAAAACGGGACGGAATCGTGCGATCCCATCCCGTTCGGTTACTTTTGCGGCAGAGGCGCTCACCGCAAAACGGTCACCAACACCGGTAATAGCCACCGGGGACGTAAATCGGAGGTCGATAGTAGTAACCACTGCCGTAGAAGCCACGATGGTAGATGCTGTGATAGCGGATGGCGGGGAACGGATAAGCATAGCCCCAACCTGGTCCCCAAGCTAAACCAGGGTGGCCAGACCAATGGCCGAACCCGGCATTACCGAAGCCGACACTGATGAAGGTTCCGCCGCCGCGATGGACGACCTGAGCCGATGCGGGCTCGGACCAGACAGCCATCGTTACAACGGCCACAACAAGGGCACAAAATCGAATCATGTTTGTTCTCCAACTCCTGGGGTTCCAACAAATTGGGCAGCGGGGGGAGCAACAGGCAGCCGTGCGCGATCGTGCCAGCCTTCGTCGTGGCGTGTTGCGCCTTCCGTTTCCCCGCCCTTTTCAGGAACCGCCATGCAGCTTGCGTGCCAACTGCGATGAACCTAGAATCCACCATAAGTTTCGGGTAAATCCGTCGTTCAGGCGATGCTTCAGCAGCTTGTGACTGTCGCCAATTGCAGACAACCGTGGAATCAAATCGATCGCACCATGAACGAGACCGAACCATCGAGATTGCCGCCTGGACAGCAGTTGGCGGCGATCGGCAAGTGGCCACTCATCGGCGAACGGGAGCCTCGGGACTCGGCGGCCCCCTGGACCTTGACGGTCGACGGGCTTGTGAAGTCGCCCCAGACGTTTTCGCTGGCACAATTGCGTGAACTTCCCCAAGGCGACATGAAACTGGACATCCATTGCGTGACACGCTGGTCGCAGTACGACATGCCGTTTCGCGGGGTGCGTCTTGCTCAAGTGTTGGAGCTAACCGGCGTCTTGCCGGAGGCGAAATTCATTTCCTTCGTCTCGCGATCCACGCGTGATCATTCCAGTTCCCTTGAACTGGCGGTCGCCTTGCAGTTGGAGACGCTGATCGCGCTGGATTTCGACGGTCGGCCCCTGGCCCGCGAGCACGGCGGGCCGATTCGGAACATCGTGCCTCGGCGATATTTCTACAAGAGCGTCAAATGGCTGGAAAGGATCGAATTGCTGGCCGTTGATCGCTTAGGATTTTGGGAGGCTGAATCGGGTTACCATAATCATGCGGACCCGTGGCGTGAGGAGCGGTACATGGCTCCCCAAATCGATCGACGATTGGCCCAACAGTTGATTGCTGAAAAAAAATTTGCCAATCTCGATCTGCGAAGCATCGATTGTAGCCTGCGGGACCTGTCGGGTCTCGACGCGCGGGGTGCTGCGTTGCGGGATGCCAACTTTCGAGAGGCTCGACTGGTTGGTGCGGATTTCTCGGGCGCCAATCTGTCGAATGCCCATTTTGAGAGGGCCGACCTGCGTAATTGTCGCTTCCTCGGTGCCGATTTAGAGGGAGCCGATTTCAGTGGAGCGGATCTCCGCGGCGCGAATCTTACGGGGGCGTCTCTGACGGGAACAACCTTTGGCTCGGAGCGGGGGCTTTGTCGCTTGGATGCCGCCACGATCTTGCCCGATGAGATTTTGGGCCCTCTGACTCCCGATCAAACCGCTGTCGTGCAACGACTCAAAGTCGACGCGATTTGAATTCGCGACCAGGCAGCAGGTTTTTTCAAGGCGCGTATTTTTTGATGATCAGCGAGGCGTTGTGCCCGCCGAAGCCGAAGCTGTTGCTCATCGCGTAGCGAATTTCCATGGGACGAGCGACATTGGGGACGTAATCCAGATCGCAGTCGGGGTCGGGATTGGTGAGGTTGATCGTGGGGGGGGCGATGGAATCGCGAATTCCCATGATGGTGATGATCAGTTCCAAGCCTCCACTGGCGCCCAGGGAGTGACCGAGTTGGCTCTTTGTGCTGCTGATGGCCAGCTTGCGTGCGTGCTGGCCGAACACGCTCTTGATAGCCAAGGTTTCGGCCTTGTCCCCCTGCGGCGTGCTTGTGCCGTGAGCGTTGATGTAATCGATATCGTTTGGTTGAAGTCCCGCGTCCTTGAGCGCTGCCGCCATCGCAGCCGCGGCACCGCTGCCGGTTTCGTCAGGAGAGGTAATGTGCCCGGCATCGCAAGTCGAGCCGAAGCCCACGACCTCGGCCAGAATTCGGGCCCCGCGCCGCTGAGCGAATTCGAGTTCTTCGAATACCAGCAGGCCAGCTCCCTCAGCAAACACGAAGCCGTCGCGTTGCTGATCGAAGGGGCGACTGGCCAATTGCGGGTCCCCCTCGAACGTCGAGAGTGCTCGCATGTTTTGGAAGGCAGCCACGCCGATCCGCGTCAAGGCGGCTTCGCTTCCTCCCGTCAACACCAGATCGCACAGTCCGCCGCGGATATGTGCGAAGGCGTTGCCCATCGCGTTGGCCGCGCTAGCACAGGCGGTGGCCACCGAGTAATTGATACCCTTTAGCCCGAAGTGAATCGCCAAGTTCCCGCCCCCGGCGTTGAGCATCAGTTTCGGGATGGTCATCGGCGAGACTCGGCTTGGCCCCTTGGTGACGAGGCGTGCGACTTGCTCCTCAATCG
Organism: uncultured Pirellulaceae bacterium; assembly: GCA_937941455.1. GTDB lineage: Bacteria > Planctomycetota > Planctomycetia > Pirellulales > Pirellulaceae > BJ22. The sequence continues at coordinate 32,182 of CALDHM010000001.1, forward strand.
TGCATAGGCCGCCGATGCCGGAGCCCAGCACAACGCCGAACCGGGAGGTATCACCGGAAACGTCGACACCAGCATCTTTCATGGCATCGATGCCGGCCACCAAAGCGAATTGCGCGAAGCGGTCGATACGGTTGCGGGTATGCTGATCCAGATGCGCGGAGCAATCGAAGTCGGGAATGTCGCCGCCAAAGGTAACCTTGAGGTCACCGACTTCGATGATTTTGATCGGGCGGATACCCGATTCACCGGCGCGAATCCGTTGCCAACATTCCTCGACCTGGCATCCCAACGGGCTGACAATTCCCAAGCCTGTGACGACCACTCGACGATTCATCGAACTATTTTTCTTGTTGTTGTTTGATGTGGTCGATCGCCTGGCCTACGGTTTGGATCTTTTCAGCGGTTTCGTCCGGAATCTTGATGTCGAATTCTTCTTCGAGTTCCATGACCAGTTCGACCGTGTCGAGCGAGTCGGCCCCCAGGTCATTCACGAAATTAGAATCTCGGGTGATCTTGTCGCGATCGACTCCCAATTGCTCGGCTACGATATCAATAACGCGTGATTCAACCGATGACATAAAATCGGCATCCTTCTAGTAAGTTTTCGATAAAACAACAAAGCCCGCGGAAGATCGGCGCGATCTCCCGCCGGTGTTTCTCGTGGCTACAGTTTGCATCAAGATAGACAATACTCGCAAATAGGGTCAAGGTAGGTATGCTGGGCCCGCCAAAAAACGGGAAAAACCGGCTACCTCAACAGGTCATCCCGCCGTCGACCGTCAGGGTCTGCCCGGTGACATAGCTGGCGGCCGGACTAGCCAAAAACAGGACACAAGCCGCGACGTCCTCGCCCGTGCCGATCCGCTGGGCCGGGATTCGCTTTTTGACCTCGCCGAGGACGGCATCCCCCAAGGCCTGCGTCATGTCGCTTTCGATAAATCCCGGAGCGACGGCGTTGACCGTGACCTTACGTTTGGCCAGTTCTTTGGCCAGGCTGCGGGTCAGTCCAATCATCCCGGCTTTTGACGCCGAGTAATTGGTTTGGCCGGCATTCCCGACCAACCCCGACACACTCGATATGTTGATGATCCGTCCGTAACGGGCACGCATCATCCGCTGGCTCGCGGCTCGGCAAAACAAAAACGCGCCGCGCAGGTTGGTGTTGATCACGTCATCCCATTGTTCATCGGACATTGCCGGAAGGAGCGTGTCGCGGGTGATACCGGCGTTGTTGACCAGGATGTCCAAACGCCTCCAACCATCGGCGACCTTGTCGACGATAGCCTCGACATTTTCCTTTTGGTTGACGTCGCTGGCCATCGCTTCGGCTTGGCCGCCGAAGGCCTGGATCGCGGCGACGGTTTCTGCCAGTTTGGTGGCGTTGCGAGCGACGCACGCGACCCGGGCATGGCATCTGGCCAGTGCGATGGCAATCGCGCGGCCCAATCCTTGGGAGGCTCCGGTGACGATTGCCGTTTGACCACTGAGATCAACCTTTAACGAATCCAAACTCATGTCGCATATTCCTCATTATAAATTGCATTCACACCGGCTCGGGGCCAGCGGCACCGAGCCAAACCGCACTTGATCGCCACCGGCCTACGGTCGGTCCAGTAAATAAGGCGAATCGAAATCGCAAGTCCGGTCCGCTCGCCGTTACCCTACACATCCAACACACCATCGCAGGGAATCTTTCGGGAGATTCGTTTGAGCAGTCCCCGCAAGACGCGTCCCGGTCCCACCTCGTAAAAATGCTCGACACCGTGACCGAGCATGGCCAAGACACCGTCCTCCCATTGCACTGGCGAACAAACTTGTTGTACCAGCAACTGGCGAATCTCATTTGGATCGACATGCGGTCGCGCGTCGACATTGGAAAATACAGGAACCCGGGGGGGGGTGATGGGGACTTGGGCCAAGGCCCGCTCGAGCCGCTCGACGGCCGGTTGCATGATCGGGGTGTGAAAGGCACCGGCCACCGCCAGCCGTACCGTGCGCATGGCTCCCGCTGCCTCGGCCATGGGGGCCAGTCGCTCGCAGGCTGCCAGATGGCCTGAGACGACGATATTCCCAGGGCAGAGCAAGTTGGCAATCTGCAGAATCTCGCCGGGTTGGCGGACCTGATCGCACAACTCCTGGACCTTGGCGCGTTCAAGCCCGAGGACGCTGACCATCGCGCTGGGGATCGCGTCGGCGGCGGCTTGCATGGCGGAGCCACGTTCGTGGACCAACCGCAGTCCATCTTCGAACGTCATCGCTCCTGCCGCGACCAGCGCGGTGTATTCCCCCAAACTCAATCCGGCCGTAGCCACGCAATGCGATTCGATTTCCGGCCGATTGGCCTTGAGGTGATGAAGGGCGGCCAAACTGCAAACGAACAGGGCAGGTTGACTGTAGACCGTGCTGTCCAGTTTCTCGGCAGGCCCCTGAAAGCAGACGTCCGCCAAATCGTACCCCAAAATCTGTGCTGCGGCTGCGAACAGCTCGCGGACGGAGGGGTCGGCGTCGTGCAACTCGCGGCACATACCCACCGTTTGAGCCCCTTGCCCAGGAAACAAAAAACCGATTTTCGTCACGTTGATCAGACTCCTTTTGCGAAAGCCGCCGCCATTGTCAATCAAACAGGCGCCCTTGAGAATCCCTTGGCAAGGCGACATTTAGGTGCTGGAAGGCTTTGGGGGTCGCAACTCGACCGCGGGGCGTCCGCAAAATCAGTTCGCTGCGGAGCAAAAACGGCTCGACCTCGTCCTCAAGCGTATCGCTGGAGGTGTTCATCGTGGCTGCAATCGATTCGATACCGACGGGGCCGCCACCGCAAACGCGGACAACCGTTTCGAGGTAGCGCAAATCTTGGCGATCCAAGCCCAGGCGATCGATGCCCGCCATTTTCAGCGCGGCCTCTGCTACCTCGAAGTTGATTTTCCCGTCGGCGCGGCTCTGGGCGTAGTCACGGACCCACCGCAAGCGATTGTTGGCGATGCGCGGAGTTCCGCGGCTGCGGTGGGCGATCAATTCGGCCGCGTCTTGGTCGAGTGCCACAGCCAGCTTGGCCGCATTGCGAAGCACCAACTGCGTCAGCTCCGCCAAGCTGTAGAAATCGAGATGCTCCCGAATTTGAAAGCGATCGCGGAGTGGTCCCGACAACATCCCCGCACGCGTCGTGGCACCGATCAGCGTGAAGGGCTTCAGTTTGAAATTGTGGGTCCGCGCGTTCAGGCCTTCTCCCAGAATCAGATCGATTCGGAAATCCTCCATCGCGGTGTACAGGTACTCCTCGACCGCCTTGGGGATGCGATGGATTTCATCGATGAACAAGACTTGCTTTGCCTGCAAGTTGGTCAAGTTCGGCACCAGATCCTTCGGGGCCTTGAGCGTGGGACCACTCAAGAAGTCGATCGGCACATTCAACTCATTGGGAATGCAATGGGCGAATGTCGTTTTCCCCAGACCGGGAGGGCCATCGAACAGGATGTGTCCCAGTGTCTCGCCCCGCCGTTTCGCGGCGTCGATCGCGATCCGCAGACGCTCGATCACCTCGCACTGCCCGATCATTTGGCTCATCGCCGTTGGCCGCAGATTCGGATCATCCCCCTCGGTAGGCGGCTCTTTCGACATCAGCGGTACGCGGGTCATGGAGTTGCGATACGTTGTGAAGCCTGCGGGTTCGTCGGACGATCTCCCGGTCGACTCGTGCGGATTTTGCGGGGTAGATTCTGTTCGTTTTGGGGGGCGCAGCGGGCTTATGCTGCTCGCTCGCCGAGCCTTTCCAGTTAAGCTAAAGTTATATCAGACTTCTCTGCTTTAGCCTATTGTCGACAAATGGCCGACAGCACCGGACCGTATGCCCCGACCGCGTTCTCCCAAATCGAACCTCTTTCGGCTGCTAGAGTCCGCTCTACAGCCGATCTATGTGCTGGCCGACGATCAGTCGATATTGTTTGCCAACGAGTCCCTAGCTCGCTGGCTGGGTGTGGACGTCGACCAGGTCATCGGCAGGGTTTGCGAAGGGACAGGCAAGCCACCGGCTGATCCGATCGACGCCCTGGTGCGCGGGTTGGCGGCCGAACCGGGGCAGGGCGGGCGTGAGGAATTTGAACAAATCGTGTTTTGCTCGGCTCCCGGAAATCCGCTGCGGCGAAGCTCGGCGCGGTTTCAGCGGTTGCAGACAACGGACGGCTCGCTCGGTTGGCTGGTGGTGTTGGGAGCGGGTGGACTTGGAGAATCCCCCAGCGCCGCTACCACGTTGGCCGCGCAACTGGCGATTTTGGCACACGAGTTACTGCCCGGGCAGCCTCCAGCGACAGTCATCGGCCGAAGTGTCGTCGCGCGGCGATTGCTCCTGCAAGTCGACGCTGCCATCGAGGCTCGCCGCGGGGCGACAATCTTCGGCCCCGCAGGCTCGGAGCCCGAAGTTCTGGCCCGGTATATCTTCAGTAGGTTTCCCGGCGCGGATCAACTGGAACTCGCGCCGATCCGCGCCAATCAAGCCGACCAGGTGACGATCCAGGAGACGATCCGACGGCTGTCCCGGATGGCACATGGGCAGCGGTCGCCGCGCAACGATGACTATGGCCAATGGCTGCTCCTGTTGGACGCGGATCGTCTGGAGCCGGCCGCTGCCATGGAGCTGAACGGATTCTTGGAATTGCCCAATAACCAAATTCGCATCTTGGCGACCGCTGATACGGCTGTTGAACACTGGCCGATTTGCGGTGATCTACCGACGATCCTCCGCGCTCGACTGACGGCAGTGGAAATCGGTTTGCCCGCGCTCGCCGAACGGCGCGAGGATGTGCCGCTGATGTTTCAAGCTCTGCTCGAGGATCTGGCAAGGGAGCAAAGCGAGCCGGTCCCCACGCTTGCCCCCGCCGCCATCGAGATGCTGCTGGAGTATTCGTGGCCCGGGAATTTGACCGAACTCCGCAACGCGGCGCGAGGAGTGATCAAGGGATTCTCGGCCGCTGGCGGGCGACGCACCGTCAATCCGGAGGACTTGCCCGAACGCCTGCGGCTGGCCATCAAACACGGCCGCTTGGGACGAGCTCCGGTGGAGTCGATCGATCTCGAAACTCGGCTAGCGGCGATCGAGCGGGAATTCATCGAGCGGGCCCTCGGTCAAGCCAGGTACAATCGCGCTCAAGCGGCGAAGCTGCTCGGCATCAGCAGGGCCAAGTTGCTGCGACGCTGCGAGCAGTTATCCATCGAGCTGCCGAATCAGACGATCGCCTTCGAAATCGTCGAGGAACCTGAATCGATCGAAAAAGTCGATTTCCAGGAGAGCGACGAATGACGACCTCCTTGCGGCCGCTGGGCCAAATCCTGATGCTGGAATCGTCCGGCAAGTGGCGAGCGGCCTTGCGGCGCGTTTGGGATCAGCCGGCCATCGGCCTCGACGTGTTGCTCGACTCGAATGAGTTCCTGGCGCGTTGCGATCGTCTGCCAACTGTCGGAATTCTCGACTTGACCCCGGCACAAATCGGGGAGTTATCGCGGCGACTGAAGGAGCATCTTTGGGGGCGAAATCTGGCGATTTGGCTCGTCGTCGATGATGCCCGAGACGATGGCGACCAACTGGCGTCGTCTGCCAGGCGACTGGGCTACGCGGGAGTATTACATAGTCTGTCGCAACTGCCGTACCTGCATCGTGCCATCCAGCGGTTCTTTCGAAATGCCGCACCTGTCGAGCTGCCCCTAGAAGAGCGGATCGAATTACAATTCCCTTGGCGGCGACCTTCGCGACCGGTCTAGGGCAGCCCAGGGCCGCAAAATCGAGAGGGTTGTCGATTAGCGGCGGGATCTTGCCATGGGCCGCCGCAACGATGACGAGTCCGATCGACCTGCCGCATGACGACCAAGGTTATATTTGCGGGTGATTGGCGGACAACCGGGGTAGTATCCAATGACGGCCTACTCTATCGCGGGCTCCGCGATCACACCGTCCCGTTCTCCTGCAACGATTCTCCTTATTCACCACGAAATTGACGACGAAACGAGCAAACCCGATGAGTCTTGAAACTCTGCACCAAGCTTTGCAACGTTTTCCGGATCCGGAGACCGGCATCCCGCTGTCGGTAGGAAAACAGGTCCACGAGGTCCGCTGTGATGACGGTCACGTGTGCGTCACCGTCGCCTTCAGTTCGTATGTCGCCCCGCTGCGAACTGAGCTGCGTGAGAAAATCGCCGAGTTGGTAAGAACGCATTTGCCCGAGGCGCGGCAGATCGATGTGGAGATCGTCAACCATCCTCGGCCGGCACTCCCCAGCGGCCAATTGGGTTTGACCGCCAAAAGCGTCGTTCTCGTCGGATCCGGCAAAGGGGGCGTCGGGAAAAGTACCGTGGCTCTCAGCCTGGCGCTGGCCCTCAAGCGGGCGGGCTGCGAGGTCGGGTTGCTCGACGCCGACGTCTACGGACCGAGCGTCCCGCAACTGACGGGCGTTCGCGGGCAGGCGACCAAGGCGGGGGACAAGATCGCGCCCTTTGACTATGACGGTATTCGCCTGATGTCGATCGGCTACATGGTTCCTCCCGACAAGGCGGTGATCTGGCGCGGGCCGATGCTGCACTCAGCCGTCTCGACATTCCTTCGCGACGTCGCTTGGGGGAATCTGGATTTCTTGATCGTCGACATGCCGCCGGGAACCGGGGACATCGCCCTGACGTTGTCGCAGGTCATCCCTGGAGCGTGTGCGGTTGTCGTCTGCACGCCACAAGAGGTGGCGCTGATCGATGCGGTGAAGGCCGTCGCAATGTTTCAGCAAGTCAAGATTCCCGTCGTGGGCGTTGTCGAAAATATGAGCAGTTTCATTTGCCCCGACACTGGCAAGCGGTACGACATTTTCGGCAAGGGGGGGGCGAGGCAGTACGCCGAAGAAGCGGGGTTGCCGTTTCTCGGTGAAATCCCCATCAACATCGGAATTCGCGAGCGGGGGGACGAAGGGAATTCGGCGGCCAATTTTTCCGACCCGACCGTGGCCCCCTACCTGGAAAAAATCGCTTTTCAACTCGTCCGCTATTTGGCCCAAAAATCGGCTCAATCCCCCATCAAGGCCCAATTGCCCGTGTTGTAGTCGCGGTCGGTGTGGGCCGGGGATCGCCCTTGACGAGGGCGCAGGGCAAGAGGCCAAGGAAAAAGGCCAGGGGAAAAGGCCAGGGGAAAAGGCCAGGGGGCGTTGCGAGCTCCAATTCCGGCTCGGCGCAAAAAAATAGGACTGCTAGGCAGTCCTGTCTCGTTGTTTCGATGAGTAGAAAGCGACGTTAGAAGAAACTACTTCTTCTTGGCGGCTTTCTTAGCGGCTTTCTTAGGAGCTGCTGCTTTCTTAGCTGCCTTCTTAGGAGCTGCTGCTTTCTTAGCTGCTTTCTTGGCCACGATAAATCCTCCGTCAAAAAACCTTGGTGAATGCCGGACCGAAATCCATGATTCACCACCTAAATTACCGAACACGAAACAACACGTGTCGGATGGCTAACCACTCAAGGCATCATCTATTCCGAGACGACGCCAGTGTTTGCTCGATCAAGTCTGCTGCGTTTGGCCACGGCACACTCGACAACACAAACGAAGAGTGGCTTCCTTCGTTGACCTATTTTTTAAGCGATACCGCGAACGAATTCAATATTGGTTATCAAAAAAAATCAAAAATCATCACGCCTCGCGCCCTGACCTGCAGGATGGCCACGAGTCTCGCGCATCGCGCGTTGCGATCGTCAGCCAGCGCGGTGCGCGACCAGCGCAAGGGCTGCTTGATCCACCGCGGCAACACTCGCGAGCAACGATTCACGCAGTGGCACGACAACGTCGTGCTGCGCCGGTCGATGTGGCCAACCAGCATAAGAGGCAACTCGAGCGACAAGCCAAAAGCTCGAAATTTCTCGGGAAAAATCAAGATTTTCAGCGATTGACCACGGGCATCTCGCACGGCGAATGCTCGACTTGCAAGATTCATCGACCAACTGATCATGAGGCACTGCATGAGCATCACTCTCGCAGTAATCTAGTTGCTAAAAACACTTCGTCGATGTGTGTCTTGTCGTAGCATAGGATGACATGTGGATATCTGTTCGGCAACGAATACGACCACAGTTCCCCGCGAAAAAAAATTTTGAAAATTTTTCAAAAATTTTCGGTTGATGGCCTGATCCATGCGGCAGTCGATGGTGAATTCATCACGCGGTATGCTTGTGTTGATCGCGCGGATGCGTGAGTGAAGTCGTGCGTTGGTTCGCTTGAGCAAGCCCAACATGGGACGCGTCCGCACATCGTTCCGCATGGACGAACGACGAATGCCAGCCAAGCGATGTCCGTCCCCATCAACAAGGCGACCGATGCCTAAAGCGACATGGCAGTCGGCTCGGCCATTTCGCACCCATGCGCATCGGTCGCAGGGCTTGGTCAAGGCCAGATATCGCAAAAAACCGCGGAAATTCGCGAGAAAACTCGCGGCATACGCTCGGGGAATGCTGATCGTTCCGCCATGCGGTGGCGAGGATCAAGCGTTCGGTGATCCGCGTTGGCGCGAGCCATCCGTGGCTCTGTGCGCGATCGTCATTCTGACGCCGAGATTGCCAATGACGCGCAGCGAGAGACGCGAGTTTCTTGCGTGCAGGTCGATGTAGACCACCAGCGTTCGCGAAAGAATCGTTCCGAGGGCAAGTGCGGCGGACAACCTCCCCCCCGCAGCGGGACGGGTTTCGAAAAATAAACCCCGGGTAATAAGTTTCGCTGGCGGTCGCAATTAACTGGTGGGTGTTGAGCGACCAACTTTGTCCGCAGTCGATATCGGCGATGGTGACTTACCCGTCATCAGTTCCGGTCCGATCAATAAACCAAACTTATTGATTCCCGGCGTTCGGAGCCTCGCTATCGATGTGCATCTTCTACCGATTCTCAAAATGAGACGGTCGCTTGAGGCACAAAAAAATCCCCGCCAGAGTTGGCGGGGATAATTTGCTCATTGAAGATCGAGGACGGCCGTGAGTATGGATCAGTTGCCGGACGGAGCGGCATCGGCGGTTTCCGTCGACGGTTGCGCCGCGTCGTCGCTGACCCCTTCGAATTTGAGGTGCTTGAATTTGCCGTCTTCGTCGCGCACCACGTCGACAAGGATTCTGTTTTTGCCCGCGAAGGAATTCTGCAACAACTCTTCCGAGAGGGGATCTTCGACGTAGTTTTCGAGGGCTCGGCGGAGCGGACGAGCACCGTAGTCGAGGTTTGTTCCCTTTTTGATGAGGAACTCCTTCGCATCGCTGGTCAACTCCAGAGTGTAACCCCGTTCGGCCAGTCGATCGCGAATCTTTTTCAGTTCCAGATCGATGACCAACTTGAGGTCCTTCTTTTCCAGATGCCGGAAGATGATTGGTTCCTCCGACAGGCGGTTGAGGAACTCTGGCCGGAAGGCCCGCTGGATTTCGTCGTACACGCGAGCCTTCATGCTTTCGAACGAGGCATCTTCGCCGGCACCGGGGAGCCCGAAGCTTGATTCATTCTTGATCGCGTGAGCCCCCACGTTGGTGGTCATGATCAAGATCACGTTGCGGAAGTCGACGTTGCGACCGAAACTGTCGGTCAATCGGCCTTCCTCCATCACCTGGAGCAACATGTTGAAAATATCCGGGTGCGCCTTCTCAATTTCGTCGAGGAGGACGACGGAGTAGGGTCGGCGGCGGATTTTTTCAGTAAGCTGCCCACCTTCTTCGTAGCCGACATAGCCCGGCGGCGCGCCGATCAGGCGGCTGAGGTTGTGTTTCTCCATATATTCGCTCATGTCGATGACGACCATTGCGTCGGGGTCACCGAACATGAATTCGGCGAGCGCCTTGGCGAGCAAGGTCTTACCGACACCGGTTGGTCCGGCGAACATGAAGGAGCCGATTGGGCGTTTGGGATCTTTGAGCCCGCTGCGGCTACGGCGGACCGCTTTGGAGACCGCTTTGATCGCCGCATCTTGGCTGATGACCGCCTTGTGCAGTTCGTCCTCCATGCGAATCAGACGCATCGAGTCCTCGACCGTCAAGCGAGTCAGGGGCACGCCGGTCATTTTGGAAATGACCTCAGCAATGACCTCTTCGTCGACGACGCCGTCAGTTTCTTGCGACTTCTCGCGCCATTCTCGCTTGATCTGATCTTTCTTCTTGCGAAGTTTGTCCGATTGATCGCGGAGCGCGGCGGCTTTTTCGAAGTCTTGGTTGGCGACCGCGTCTTCTTTTTCCTTGTTCAACCGCTCGATTTCATCGTCGATTTCTTTGAGGTCGGGCGGCTTGGTCATCGATCGCAGGCGGACCCGCGCCCCAGCCTCGTCGATCACATCGATCGCCTTGTCGGGGAGGCAGCGGCCGGTGATGTACCGGCTGGACAGATCGACCGCGGCGGCGATGGCATCATCGGTGATTTGCACACGATGATGCTCCTCGTAGCGAGCGCGGAGCCCGCGGAGGATCGCGACCGTTTCGGAGATGGACGTCGGCTCGACGAGAATTTCTTGGAAGCGTCGGGCCAAGGCACTATCCTTCTCGATGTACTTGCGGTACTCGTCGAGAGTCGTCGCGCCGATGCATTGAATCTCGCCGCGAGCCAGTGCCGGTTTCAGCACGTTGGCCGCATCGATCGCCCCTTCGGCGCCACCTGCGCCGACGAGGGTGTGGAGTTCGTCAATGAACAGAATCGTGTTGCGATTCCGTTTGACTTCGTTCATCACGGCCTTGATCCGCTCTTCGAATTGGCCGCGGTATTTGGTGCCGGCGACCATCATGGCCAGATCGAGGACGACGATCCGTTTGTCGGCGAGAATTTCGGGGACTTCGCCATCGACGACCCGTTGGGCGAAACCTTCGACGATCGCCGTTTTGCCCACACCCGCCTCGCCCAGAAGTACTGGGTTGTTCTTGGTGCGGCGGCAGAGGACCTGGATCGCCCGTTCGATTTCGACTTGACGTCCGATCACCGGATCGAGCTTGCCTTGGCGAGCCAATTCGGTGAGGTCACGGCCGAAGCTGTCGAGGGCCGGGGTTTTGGACGAGCGCCCCTTGCCGGTTTGCGCTTCGCCTCCGCCACCAACACCCTCGCGGCCACCGCGTTCACCACCTTCGCCGCCTTCCAGGCCATTGCCCAGCAGGTTCAAAACTTCTTCGCGAACGTCTTCGAGTTTCAATCCCAAGTTCATGAGAACTTGCGCGGCGACTCCCTCATGCTCGCGCAGCAAACCGAGCAGCAAGTGTTCGGTGCCGACGAAATTGTGGTTGAGGTTGCGCGCTTCTTCCATCGAGTACTCGATGACCTTCTTCGCACGCGGTGTCTGCGGGAGCTTGCCGATCGTGATCATCTCCGGACCACTTTGGACCAGCTTCTCGACTTCGAGCCGAATTTTGCGGAGGTCGACGTCGAGGTTTTTCAAGACGTTGGCGGCGACGCCGGTGCCTTCCTTCACCAAGCCCAGCAGCATGTGCTCGGTACCGATGTACTCATGGTTGAAGCGTTGGGCCTCTTGGTTGGCCAACTGCATCACCTTGCGTGCTCGGTCGGTAAATCGTTCATACATGGGTTAATGTCCTCCTTGTCACCAGCGGCGGGTGACGAATGGTAAAGGTCAATCGTAAATCGTCGTGCCACTTGTCCGGCCGACATCCAGATTTCAGCGCGTTCAAGCAGCTCGTTGCTGTTGTTGTTGTGATTGCTCGGATGGTGTCGGTTCCGTCGGCAGCGGAAAGGTTTCAGCTTCTGAATGCAATTCCTGTGCCGACACCGATTCCGGGACGTCAGCCTGCCGAGCGACGATCGCTGCGCGTTCGGCTGCAATTTCGAACTGCCACCCCTCTGATTCATCGAATCGCTGGAGCGTGTCGAGTTCCTCAGTCGCCTCGGCCCATCGCTGGCGACGACGGTAAATCGTGGCGAGCAGGAGTCGGGCCTCTGCGTCTCGGGGACGAAATTGCAACCGGCGCCGCAACATCGTTTCCGCAGCGTCCCAGTTCCTCTTTAAGTATTCCCGTTGTGCCTGAATAAACAAGGTGTCGGGAACCGCCGCTGCTTCCTCGGCCGAATTTCTCCGAGCGTTAAGAATTTTAAGCTCATGCCGAGCGACCAGCGCCGAGACGACCCAAATTCCGGTCAAAATTGGCCAAATCAAAGTCGGAAATCCCGCCCCTAATAACTCCGGCCACCTCAAACTGCTGATTAGAGCCAAATTCAACAGGATCCCGAAGGCAACGGCAAAAATCAAAGAGGGCCATTCGCCCCGCGTCCATAACCGGGCCAATCCCGGCCAAAGACACAATAGCCACGACGAGTATGCCATCGACAAATCTCCGAAATCCTTCTCGTGTCCCAACCTCCCTGCACGGCGTGGTCGGCCCCGCTCCAGGGCAACTCCCCGGTCGACGCGCGGCGGCTCGATGCGAGGGAGCCTCGGCCGGCCCCTTACCACGCTGATCGATCGATTATCAGTATCAAAACCTTTCGAAAATCGGTCAATCGCAAAAGGGTTTTTGGGGTCGCCTTCTATGCGGCTTCGTGCAAAAATGGCGGCTAGACGCCGGTCGATTTTTCTTGCCGTATTCTCCGAATGCCAGTTTGGCAGTGATAGCATGCCACCATCCATCAACGACGCAGAATCCGCAGGCCCGCTGCGGGTCATCGATGCAGCACTCAATCGGGCCGCCGAGGGCTTGCGCGTCGTCGAGGATCACGCGCGGATGATTCTCAACGACGCTTACCTTTCCGAGCAATTCAAATCGCTGCGTCATCGCTTGTTCGCCGCCGCGCAAACATTCCACACCGCCGAGCGAGTGGCCAGCCGTGATACGTCCCACGATGTCGGCACGGCGATCGAGGTTGCCACGGAGCAGCGACGGGATTCCGCCGCGGGGCTCGTGCAAGCCAACCTGTCCCGCGTGCAACAAGCTCTGCGGACCATCGAGGAGTATTCGAAATTGGTCTATCCGGCAGCGGCAAAGGTCATCGAGCCGCTGCGCTACGAGTCGTACACGCTTGAGAAAGCCATTTTGACCACGATCCTCAGCCTGGCCAACCTCAAGGACGCCCGGCTCTACGTGTTACTCGACGGTCGAGCCAGCAGCGATGAGTTCACCGCGATCGCTCGGCAATTGATTGACGGGGGGGCGGACCTTATTCAATTGCGCGACAAGGAATTGTCTGCCCGGGAATTAATCCGACGAGGAAGAATCTTGCAGGAACTATGCCGTCCGCGAAACGTGCGCTGGATCATGAACGATCGCGCCGATCTGGCGGTGGCTGCGGGCGCTGATGGAGTGCATCTCGGTCAAGATGATTTGACAGTCTTCGAAGCTCGTCAAGTCGTCGGGCCTGCCAAATTGATCGGCGTATCGACCCACAGTCTCGACCAAGCGCGGGCCGCGGTCCGCAATGGTGCCAATTACATCGGGGTCGGGCCAATCTTCTTCAGCCGCACGAAATCCTTCAAAGAAACCGTCGGGCTCAAACTGGCCGAAGAAGTGGCTCGCGAAATTCGCTTGCCAGCGTTCGCCATCGGCGGTATCCATGAGGAAAATCTACCCGCGGTGCTGGCTACAGGAATCAAGCGGGTGACCATCAAGGGGGCCATCACGGATAGCCCCGATGCGCGACAGCTGGCCCAGAACATCAAGGAGCGACTGCTGGCCGAATGATGCACAGTCAATCTACCGACGACACGACGCGCAGCACCGAGGTGGAACTGAAATTTCGCTTGACAGACCCCGCTGAGTTTCTGAAACGATTGGAGGGGATCGGTGCCGAGCGGTTCGGACCGGTCGAGGTCCATCTCGACGAATACTGGGCGCATCCACTCCGCGATTTCAAGGCCACCAAGGAGGCCTTGCGAATTCGCTCGATCAACGGAGAGCATCGATTTACTTACAAAGGGCCGCCGCGAGAGGGAGCGGCGAAGATCCGCCGGGAAATCGAGCTCCCGTTCACCCCGGGCACGCCATTGCAGGAAGTTCAAGAATTCCTCTCGCTTTTGGGCTTTACGTCCGTCGCGAGGGTTGCCAAAATCCGCCGATGTTTCCGGGTCCCCGCGACGAGCGGTAGGAACACGGGGCCTGTTGTGACGATCGATCGAGTTAACGAAATCGGCATGTTTACGGAATTGGAGCTGGTGAGTCCCGCGAACGACATCGCCGCGGCCGTCGCCGACCTTGCAAAACTGGCGGAAAAATTGGAATTGAATGATCCGATTCGGCGCAGCTATTTGACGATGCTGCTCGAACATCGCTCACTGCGGCAGAAAGCAGAATCCAGATGAACCGCGGACCATCCACCAGACCCACTACCAAGGCTGATCGCAGTCGAGCGGCCAGCGAACCGCATCCGACGACAGTGCCGACGGTTCGGGTACCAGAAGGCAATTCTTGCTCACCAGCTTCATCAGCGTCCCTCGATAAGGTCGAAGATAGTTCGCGACTGGGGGGCAACTTCTTCGTGATGAACTGGCATCAAATTCTGATGCGCACCGGTTGGATATTCAAAACGGAAAGCCTGGTCATGCCGGCTGTCTTGGATTCCTTGGGCGGGTCGGCTTGGCTGCGCGGTATGCTGCCGATGCTGAATCGGCTCGGACAAAGTATCCCTCCCGTGTTGGCCGCCCAGGCCATCCGTCGGTCGCGCTACAAAAAGTGGCGGCTCGTGGCCAGTTCGATCACGATGGGACTGGTCTTTGGAGCACTCGCGGCGCTTTGGCTGTTTCGCGACATGATATCCAATGCCGCGATGATCGCGGCGATTCTAGTGCTCTACGCGATTTTCTTTTCGAGCTTGGGCGTGAATCAGCTGATCCTCTCGGCGCTGATCGGCAAACTGATTCCCGTTGTCCAGCGGGGACGGCTGATGCAGTTCTCGAGCGTCATCGGCTCGCTGATCGCGATTGGCTGCGCGTGGGTGTTGCTGCGGCGGTGGTTGACCGCGGCAAGACCAGAGTTTTTCTGGATCTTCGTTTTCTCTGCGGCACTGTTCGTCGCAGCGGGAGCGCTGGCGATGTTCTTTCGCGAACTGCCCGATGAGGCCCCTCCGCGGCATGCATCGGCGGTCGGAATTCTGTGCGAGTCGCTACGCTTGTTGTGTTCCGATCGCAATCTGGTTTTGATGCTGATCTCGGCAACGCTGTTTGGCATGATGATGACCTTGTTCCCGCATTATCAATCGCTGGCCAGGTCGCGCTTGGAGCTAGGGTACGATAGCCTGGTGCCGTGGATCATCGCGCAGAATCTCGGCGTGGCCCTGTTCAGCCTGCCGGCAGGTTGGGCCGCGGATCGTTATGGGAACCGGATAGTGCTGCTGGTTCTGATGGGGTTCCTCGCCTCGGTGCCGCCATTGGCCTTGGCTTTGGCCGGGCCAGTGAACTGGGGTGCCCATGGATTCATCCTGGTGTTCGGGTTGCTGGGATTAACGCCGATAACCATTCGAACATTCAACAATTACACGCTCGAATTGACGAGCCGAGATCTGCATCCGCGGTACCTGAGTTTGCTGAGTTTGTTCATGGCGGGCCCGGCCGTGATAGGCTCCCTGGCCGTGGGGGCATTGATCGATAATTTTGGGTTCGAATGGGCTTTCGAGGCGATCGCTGCGATGCAAGCAATTGGTTTTGTTACCTGTTTTTGGCTGGCTGAGCCTCGAAAACATGTCCCGGGAGTTGACGCCGAGTTGTCCGACTGCGGATAATATTGCTGATCTGCAAGTGCGGTTTGGGTAAAACATGTTTCGATCATGGAGCTAATTATGAAGTTGATGAAAATGTCGTCGTTGATGCTGGTTGCCGCGTTGGTCTTTTCGGCAGGAGCTTCAACCGGTTTGGCTCAAGAGGGTACGAAGGTCGATCTGACCAACGTCAAATGCTTCATTATGCCCGCCAAGGACACCAAAGAAGCGAATGCTGTCGATTACAAAGATGTGAAGGTCTATTTCTGCTGCCCGGGCTGCGTGAAGAAGTTTACGAAAGATCCCGATTCGTTCGCGACCAAGGCCAATCACCAGTTGGTGTTGACCAAGCAATTCGCTCAAAAGGCATGCCCGATTTCCGGCAGCGAAGTTGATCCCGAGCAATCGCTCGACATCGGTGGTGCGAAAGTCTCATTCTGCTGTGGCATTTGCAAGAAGAAGGTCGAAGACGCCAAAGATCTCGATGCGAAAGCCGCCTTGGTCTTCTCGGCAGAAGCTTTCGAAAAAAGCTTCGAAAAGAAAAAGGGTAACGGCAAATAGGTCAGCCGGTTGCTGTCAAGTACAGCGGTAGATCCTGCCGAAAATAAAAATATCAAACGGCCGAGTTGCTATCCAAGCCTCGGCCGTTTTCGCTTAGATGACGGAAAACATTGGCGTACGGAGCGGTCCGCGAAGCAGCCCGCCGCACGTAATGTGCCGACAGTTTTCGCTTGGTTGACAGAAAACTTTAGTGTAAGGAATTCACGAGGCGTTGTGCTAAGACGCGCGGCCGCAGCGCGGTTGCTTCCGATTTTTTTGCCGAACCGCGTGAGAGCGGCCCCCGGCTGACGGATTTTGGGACTATGCCCAACGCAAAAGTTTGACTCGTTGCAGGTCGATCATTAGCATGCTGGATCGTCAACAGTGGCAGGCAACAGCGCCGGGACGCGTGAACCTCATCGGAGAGCATACCGACTATAACGGCGGGTTCTGCTTACCCATGGCGATCGATCGATATGTCCGCGCCGCGGCACGTCCCAGTGCGATTGCAGATGAGCACGTGTTTCGCTCGACGCGGTTCGCCGAGGTCGTTCGCTGTTCTCGGGACGGAACCCGATGTTTGAGCCATCGCGAGCCTCCCGTTTGGTCGAAGTATTTGGCGGGAGTTGTCCGCGAATTCATCGATTTGGACTGCCAAATTCCGGCATTGGAAATCGAAGTCGACAGCGATGTTCCGGTAGGTGCTGGTTTATCGAGTAGTGCCGCGCTCGAAATGGCCGTAGCTTGCCTGTTGCAGAAAGTCAGCGGAAATATTCTCGATGGTTTCGCTACCGCATTGCTTTGTCAACGAGCGGAGAACCGCCATGTCGGAGTCCCCTGCGGCCTGATGGATCCCTTGGCCAGCGCGCTGGGGCGCGCGGAACATGCGCTGCTGATCGATTGCCAGTCTCAGGTCACGAGGCTTGTCCCCTTGCCGCGCGCACTCGCCGTCGTAATCGTCGACAGCGGCGTGAGGCGTCAATTGACGGACGGTGCATATCATCAGAGACGCCTCGAATGCGCGGCGGCTTGCCAAGCGTTGCAAGTTCCCACGCTGCGTCATGCCTTGGTTGAATCGTTGCCTGATCATGACCCGAAATCTGCGTCGGCGAATGCCGTCCTGCAGCGAGCCCGGCACGTCCTGACCGAAAACCAACGGACTCTTAACGCAGTTCGTTGTTTGGAAGATCAGGATTTGATCGGCTTCGGCGCACTGATGTACGAAAGCCACGAATCGATGCGTACCGATTTTCAAATCAGCACCCCAGAACTCGATTTGCTGGTTGGCCTCGCACGCAGTGAAGGAGTCGAGCGGGGCGTGTACGGCTCGCGCCTGACGGGGGGAGGCTTCGGTGGTTGCACGGTGACGCTGGTACAAGCCGATCGAGCCGACGCATTCCTTAACACGGTGATTCGTCGTTATCGAGAGGAGACAGGCCGAGATATCTGCGGCTTTGCATCGGCAGCCGTCGATGGGGCCATTTTGAGAAATTTTCCGGATCGGTCGGACTGGCCCTCCTGCCAGCAACGCAAGAGTCGTCAAGATTCAAGCGAGCGAAAGTCCTAGGCTTCACGAAGACGGATTCATCCGTCTTTCGGTCGCCAGGGGCACTTACGAACTGCTTGCAAGCTAACCGGCTCGAAACCTCGTTGTCTGCGGCGAATTCGGCCGGGTTAACGTCCTCGCTCGGATCAATTACAATCGTGATCCGGCGCGCTAAGCCGAAGGGTTCGACTGCCGAATGAGCATCGAATCGCTTGCAACCTAGTGCAACAGCAATAATGGCCCCCGTTCAACGATCGTTTTTCTTTTATCTGCAACTTTCGCAATGAATACGACTGTCTCTCAACCAAGCACACTTCTGTTTTCGCTCGTTTCAGCCAAGGCAACGACCAGCCGAATGGGACTTGCCCTGGTTTTCAGTTGGTTGATTGCGCTGGCGGCTCAAGTCACGATTCCTCTGGTAGGCACCCCGGTTCCCGTAACCGGTCAATCGTTCGCCGTCTTGTTGACGGGAATTTTGCTTGGGCGGCGTTGGGGCACATTGGCCGTACTGCTTTACCTTGCCCAGGGTGGTTTGGGGTTGCCCTTTTTCCGTGGTGGAGCTGGCGGTGGTAGTCATCTATTTATGGCTGCCACGTCGGGCTACCTTTTGTCATTTCCCCTGGCAGCCGGACTGACCGGTTGGTTGGCGGAGCGCGGTTGGGACCGCAACTTCCTGTGGGGGATGGCTGCTATGGCCCTTGGGTCGTTCGTGATCTTGGGCTGTGGCTGGCTCTGGCTATCCGCGGCATTGGGATCATTCACCGCGGCGTTCCAAGGAGGTGTCGCTCCCTTCTTGGTGCCGGACGCGATCAAAATAGCCTTCGCCGGCATGGTATTGCCACTGGCTTGGCGATTGGTGCCACGGCAATAAATCGAGTCCAGTGCGCTGTAGAGTTCGCCTCCGATATTCGAATGAACGATTGATCGGGTAACTTACGTTTCGCCGGGGACATTCTGCAACTCGATTCGGTCGAATCACTAAGGGTTGCTTGGCAAGCCATGCGCGGATTCTGGCGAGTTTCGTTCCAACGGCAGAATCGATGATCGCTCGCTCGTCGGTGGTCTTCGAGACTTTCGCATCGAAACTGCACCCGCCGGACGAACCATATCGGCAAGAGAAAGCACGTGTTTTTGCCACGCATTACGTTGGTGACGCCCTGCGGTCGATCGCTGTCCCGCGGTCGATCGCTGTCTGCTCTTCAGTCGGATTTTTCGTACGCCCTGGCCGGACCTTTCAAGATGCACCGACGGTCGGAGGGGGAACGATGGAGTGCCTGTCGGTCTAGCTGCCGATAAGCCGGCCTGCGGCCGGCATGTCGTGCCCGCGGCTTCCAGCGCTCGCCTGGCTGCAGGTGGTCTATCAAGCGCTTGGGGCAGATGTCGCTGCGTCACTTCGTTCCCTTCGCGACACAGCGGCGGGCACGAAAAAGCCGTCTTTCGAAGATGCCTCCCCTCATTACCCTTGCCGATGACCGAATCTCAATTACTCGTTGTCCACGGTGGGGATCGGGCTTGTTTGAAAAAGGTTACCGAGATGAAGGGGGGCGGTGATAGCGGCAGGATCGTCGCATCAAGAAAGCTTGCCGAAATTTATCGGAGCTTTTCCAGTTTCACGGCAGCATTTTTGCCCCCCACGGACGGTTACGTCGGGATTCTCGCTTTTGGCTGCGCCATCGGTTGGACAAATCATCGCAGTTGGGCAGGGGAAGTTTGGCACAATCCATTCGGAATTTGGATTGGTTTCTTGAAAACGATTATTTTCCTGCTATTCTATCTAAACGACTTGAATTTCCTGTTTTGCCCGAATCTTGCAAAGCTTCAAGTTTTACAGAGGAGCCTGTCTACATGAAAAAATTGATTTTTTCGTTAAGTTTTGCGGCAGTCTTAGGACTGACCATCACGTTCGCTGCGGCGAGTGATTCGTTCGGTTCTTGGGGCAGTGGTTCTTCCGGTGGGAGCTTCGGCGGAAGCTTTTCTAGTTTTGGCAGCTCAGGAGGCGGCAGTAGCGGAGGTAGCCGAACTGGTCTTTTTGGCGGGTGGACGCCCGTCCGCAACTTGTTGGGTCGTATCCACGATCGAATTCATGGCCATAGCCGCGGCTCTAGCCACGGTAGCTGGGGATCTTCGGGCGGTTCCTCTGGCGGAAGTAGCGGTTATGCCAGCTATTCGGGTTTTTCCTACGCATCACATGGCTCCTCGGGTGGCTCGTCAGGTGGCAGTTTCGGTTACTCGTCGGCTCTGAGCGGTTATCAGTCGACGGTTTCGACCTACGCGTCGAGCATGCCCGCTTCGACGGTAACCACGCCGGTGATTTATGGTTCGAGCACCTTGTCGCAGCCGTACACGGAAACCAACTTTGTACAGCCGACGACGAATTATCCGACGATCTACTCGGCACCGACTCCGGTACAAGGAGACCGAAGCTTTCCCGCTGTAGAGCGCGACTATGAAGGCCCCCGACCGGAAAATGTCGAACCCGCGCAAAACAACTCGGCAACGCTGATCCGCGTTCGCGTTCCGGCCGAGGCTCGCGTCTATGTGAACGATAAACGAACGACGTCGACGGGTGAATTGCGGGAGTTCGTCGCTCGAAAATTGGTACCTGGCAAGGTTTACACCTTTCCGGTCAAGGCCGTCATTGAAAAAGATGGTCGAGAGGTAGAACGCCAAGAAATCATTTCGGTACGTGGCGGGGAAGAGGCGTCTGTCGCGTTCAACTTTGATCAGCCGGCCGAATTGTATACCGCGATCGAAGTCAATCTGCCAGAAAACGCCAAATTGACGTTGGCAGGTAACGAATCACATCGCACGGGTTCCAAGCGAGTTTTCTCGACACGTCAACTGCAAGAGGGTGAATCGTGGGAAAGCTACAAGATCGTAGCCACCATTGAGCGCGATGGGGAAACTCTCGTGCAAGAGAAAACGTTGACCGTTGTGGCGGGTGAATTTTACAAAGTCAATTTCGACTTTGACGCCAACGACGTCCGCGTTGCCGCGAAATAGATTTTCGAAGTCGATTCCCTCTCAGCCTCATCCCCACCTTCGTTTGAGGAGGAGTAGAGGGCGAGACGTGAGAAAATAGTTCGCAGCAGGATTCAAGTTCTCCGACCGTCGCCAAACATCGGTGGCGGTTTTTTTTGCGCATTTCCCGAAGATGTTTCGGCAGCGCCCCAAGGCGACGGCCCGGCGAAAGTGCAGCTCGCCTGCGTCAAAACGTTTGCGACAATTTTCGGGCGGCCGTTCCCCATTACGCTCGGTGCAGACGGATTCCCATTTATATTGGAGGTGTCGAGCGGTCGAAATACAGTTGACGGAATTACGCGGGTAACGAGACCGGAGGACGTCCCCGGGTGCCGCGCGATGTGTCGCAAAGGTTCCCAGTAGCGTGTCAAAAAAATTGATATCGAACGACGATACGGCGGAAGGCGAGTCGCCATGGTCGCTGACTACCCGCCGGGCTGTTTCGTTTTTACTGGCGGGCTATTTGTTCGTCTTGTTCTTTGGCCCGATGACCAATCCCATTGCGACCGAGGAACTGACCTTGCCGATCGCTCGCGCTCTTCGTCCGCTCCATCAGGCGCTGTTTTTGGGGCATGGTTATCGATTCTTCGCCCCCAATCCTGGGCCGAGTCATCTGGTGAGCTACAAGATTTACGACGGTGCGGATTTGCTGCGGGAGGGAAAATTTCCCGATCGTAGTCGGCATTGGCCGCGCGTGATTTACCATCGCTGGTTCATGCTCAGCGAGACGCTCTACGAAGAACTGAATCAAACACCGGATCAGGCCAGTTTTGATGAATCGCAGCGGCTGCTGTTGGAGGAGATCGCTCGATTCGAGCAAGCAGGCTTGACCCGAACAGCGCGAATCCTCAAGTCGCGTCAGGAACGATTTGCTCGGCTGTACCCCGCCACACTGAAGCGGATTGACCAGCTCAAGCAGGCGATCGCCCAGAAATTGCTGGAAAAGTTCGGCGGTAATCGCGTGGAGTTGTTCGTCCAAGAGCGGCGATTGCCTTCGCCGGCCCAAGTCATCTTGGGAACCAAATTGAGCGATCCGCAACAGTTGAGCGAACCGATTCTGGTGGGGGAATACAAGCGGGACGAGGGCTTGCCCCCCGAAGCGAGGCAACCATGAATCGCGAGGTTCTGTCGGTCGCTGAGTATGCCCGCTCTTGGATTCAGCTGTGGGACCGGTTTTGGTTTCGACCAGCCGAATCGATTGTGTTGGGACTTGTGCGCTTGCTGGCCGGTTGCGTCATTTTCTACACGCATGTGGCTTGGAGCTTCGAACTCGAAACCTTTTTCGGGCCGAGTTCGATCATCCCGGCCGATCATCGCGGATTGCTGGCCGATGGTTGGAATTTTTACTGGAGCCATTTCGACTGGCTCCCTGGCTTTCTTCTGTGGCCGGCACATGTCGCGGCCTTGGTGATCATGGCGCTGTTCGCCTTGGGTTGGAAAACCCGCATCACGTCGATTCTGACGGCCTTACTGGTTATTTCCTATGCAAATCGAGCGACGGGGGCGCAGTTTGGCTTGGATCAAATCAACGCGTTTTTGGCGATCTATCTCGCTTTGGGACCATCTGGAGAATATTTTTCACTGGATCGCTGGCTGAGTGGAAGGGGCGAGGCGACTGCTCCCGTTCCGAGTGTCATGGCGAATTTATCGCTGCGGTTGATTCAGGTTCACATGTGCCTGGTGTATTTCTTCGCGGGCACGGGGAAACTGCTGGGACAAACCTGGTGGGAAGGGACAGCCATCTGGGGGGCTGTCGCGAATTTCGAATATCAAACGCTCGATCTTACATGGTTGGCGGGCGAATTGTGGTTCGTCAATCTCTTGACCTGGATCACCTTGTTTTGGGAGGTCAGCTACTCGTTCTTGATTTGGCCACGGCTTACTCGTCCGATCTGGATTCTGATTGCCGTCGCGGTCCATTTGGGTATCGGCGTGGCGATGGGCATGATGACCTTCGGCTTGATTATGGTCGTGGGTAATTTGTCCTTCCTGACCGCGCCCTTCGTGCGTCGGTGGCTCGGACCGCTTGCCCGTTGAGGAAGTCGTGAGTGGGATTTTATAATTCAGGCTTTTGTTGAGTGTGCCCTTGCCACTTGGCCTTCATCACGACGAAACGAGGGATCCGGTGCGGTCACTGAACGAATTTTTTAAAGAGGTTTAACGGATGTCCTTGCGTCTTGCGGTAGCGGGTGCTACGGGAATAGTAGGCACGATCGTTCTCGAACAATTGGCCGCGCGCCAACTCGACTTTTCAACATTGAAACTTCTGGCGTCGGCCAAATCGGCTGGCAAAAAGCTTCAATTTCGCGGGGAAGAGTTGACCGTGGAGCCGTTGATCCCGGAAGCGTTTGACGGGATCGATCTGGTGATTGGATCAACTCCCGACGACGTGGCTGCCGAGTTTGTTCCCTGGGCGGTCGAGCGGGGGGCCGTCGTGGTGGATGAAAGTGGGTACCATCGAATGCGCGACGATGTTCCTCTGGTCGTTCCCGAGATCAACCCGCATGCGATCGCGCGGCATCGAGGAGTGATCGCCAGCCCGAATTGCTCGACGACCCAACTGGTGATGGCGCTCAAGCCGCTGCATGACGCCGCGCGGGTCAAACGAGTCGTCGTGTCGACCTACCAGGCCACCAGTGGAGCGGGACTTCACGCGCAGTCCGAGCTGTTCAGTGCGACGCAGGCGGCACTGGCAGGGGAGTCCGCGCCTCCGCAACAATTTCAACATCCCATCGCTTTCAATCTGATTCCGCAGATTGGCTCTCCGAAGTATGAGGGATACACGTCGGAAGAGATGAAGATGGTCAGGGAGACACGAAAAATTCTGGAAGACGATTCGATCGAAGTCTGTCCGACGTGCGTCCGCGTCCCCGTGGCGAATTGCCATAGCGAGTCGGTGGTGGTAGAGACCGAGCGGCCGCTATCTGTCGCCGAAGCCCACGAGTTGTTTGGGTCCTTTCCAGGATTGGTTGTGGTGGATGATTTGCCGGGACGCCGTTATCCAATGCCGCTGGATTGCCATGGCCGCGATGAGGTGTTTATCGGGCGGATTCGCAAGGATCTGAGTCACCCCCACGGGTTGGCGTTTTGGTGCGTCAGCGATAATTTGCGGAAAGGGGCTGCCACGAACGCCGTGCAAATCGCGGAACTGATTATGGCCGGCCAATATGCGTCATGCGCTACATCAAGTTAACGGTGGCCTACGACGGCAAGCATTACGTAGGATGGCAGGCCCAAAACAATGGCCCATCGATCCAAATCACCCTGGAGTCGGCTTGGCGACAGTTGACAGGTGAGTCGCGTCGCATTACTGCCAGCGGCCGCACCGATGCAGGAGTGCACGCCGAAGCTCAGGTGTGCAGTGTGCGGACGGAAACCAAGCTGCCGACCGAGGTGTTCGTCAAAGGGTTGAATGCCTACTTGCCGGACGATATCGCAGTTCTCACCGCGCAGGAAATGCCCGGCGATTTTCACGCCATTCGCGACGCTGTGGGCAAGACCTATCGATATCAAATTCAGTCGGGTCCCGTTCGCCACGTGCTGCAACGGGAATTCTGGTGGTTCGTTCCGCCGCGGCTGAACGTAGCTGCCATGCAGACGGCGGCGCGATTCTTGGTAGGTCGACATGATTTCGCGGCATTTCAGACAACAGGATCCGATCGATTATCGACCGTGCGCACGGTGACCGATTTGGTAGTCGAGGGGCGGGAGGAGCCACCGTATCAGTGGATTCGAATTTTTATTTCGGCCGATGGCTTTTTGTACAACATGGTGCGATGCATCGCCGGAACGCTGGCAGAAGTAGGGAAGGAGAAGCGTCCGCCTGAGTGGTGTCGGGAGGTTTTGGCATCGCGAGATCGTACTCTCTCCGGCGCCACGGCGCCGGCACATGGGCTGTGCCTGGTGCGGGTCGATTACCCACCTTGCGACCGTTGATTCACCGCTCGCTGGCGGAGTCGCAATGCCTCGAGCCGTCCATGATTCAGGCCCCACTCGGCCAGATGTGCAAACCATGTCGGCGAGGGAGCGTGCGCTCGTGTGCGGCGGAATCGCCAGGCATGCCAATGGCTGCGGCAACGCAATCGCCAGCGGCTGCCCCCTGCGGCGGAGCCTAAACGAAATCCTTGACCGACGAAGTAACGCCAGACGTAATCGGTGGTCGCCCTCGTCGCCGGAATCAAGTGCTTGATCGCGTTGCCGGGGACCCAGCTACCCCGCAGACCGTCGGTCAACAGGCGTTGCATCAACTCGAGCTCGTCGCCACCCAAGACGAATTCGCGCCGCCGGCCGAGTTGGCTGTTGAAACGATACTGCCGTTGGACGTCGGTTCGCACGGCGAAGTTGGCACCGTAGGGCAAGCGGTCGCTGGTCAAGGGCAAGATTTGATCGCCGAGATCGCGCGCCGCGAAACATCCGGCGACGGCCTGCCAGTTCTCTTCGATCCATGTAGGTCGCCCGTCGATAAACTCTGGCTCGATGGCCGCTCCCCAGAAAGTTTCGTCGCGATGGGACTCGGCGCGTTCGATGTAACGCTCCAGCCAGTGAGCGGGAACCAGCACGTCATCATCAGTCCACACGACCAATTCGCCGCTCAACTCCTCGACGGCTCGATTTCTGGCGAGTGTGTGTCCAGGTCGCGATTCGTGCAGTGTGATGGTATCCGGATGTTGTAGGACGATGTTCCGGAGGATGTCGGCGGTGTGATCGGTCGAGCCGTTATCGACGACCAGAATTCGGCGAGACCAGTCGGCAGGAACACGAGTTTGGAGGATCGAGGCGAGGGTGCGAGCCAGCAAATCGGCTCGGTTCCAAGTGCAGATGGCCACCTCGATGACCTTGCCCACGGTCTGCTCCCAGTTGTTTCGTTATTGGTTGAGGGCCAGTAGGCGTTTGCCGAAGTCCTCGATGGGATCGGCGGAGTATTTCGCTCGAATTGTCCGGCCGGCTTCCTCGCCGAGCTGTTTCCATTCATGGCGTTTGGCCCAGGCCCGCTCAAGTGCGTTATCCAGCAAATCGATGGTGGCGTACGGCGCGATGAAACCGGTTCGATCGGGGCATAACAACTCGGAATTTCGTCCGGTATCGGTCGTGATGGCGATACGCCCGCACAGCATCGATTCGACCACGACCAAGGCGGCGCCTTCGTAACGCGACGGCAGCAGCAAGGCGTGATTTCGCCGCCAGATTTCTGCGACGTCAGTCATGAAGCCGCCAAGTTTGAGCTTGTCGCCAAGCCCGTGCAGTTTGATCAAGTCGACCAACTGCCGTTCATTTCCTTGATCCTTGCCATAAAACGTCACTTGAATCGGCCGATCTCGCCATTTGGCGCGGCTCAGCACGTCGACGACAAGATCTTGCCCCTTGGATTGAAAGTGGATCCGGCCGACGCATGCCAAGCGAAAGATCCCATCGTCGGCAGGCCATTCGATTTGGGCGTCACGACTCACGTTAAATGGATTGTCGACGATTTCGGCATTCGTCAACTTCATGGCGAGATTGGTTTCGACCTTGTGCTGGTTTTCTTGGGAAACGAAAAAGACCTTCTTCGCGTTCGAGTACCAGCGGCGGTAGGTGTCGATCGTATCGCTGTGGATAAAAAAGAAGTTGCTCGCGCTTTGGACATTGATCGCGTAGGGGACCTTCGCTGCCAGGCACTCGTCGGCGACAGGGATGCGGTCGGGATGGTAGCCGAGGGTCACGAGGACGGCATCGGGTGCAAACTCTTCGATCCAGGACGAATCGCGTTGGCCCCCCCGCAATGCGGCGAAACGTTGCTTCTGGGTTTCCCAGAACGTCAACGGTCGATCGCGAAACCAGACACTTCCGCCGCAGTTCGCGATCTCGTTGAGTTGATCGGCGGCTCTGGGCCACCATTTGAAATTGACGCCGACCTGATGATTTTGTTGTTGCAACCATCGCGCCGTGCGAAACCACAGTTCTTCACTGCCGCCCCAAGGAACGCCGGACATGCACGAATAAAAACCGAATTTCACAGACCACTCAATCGGATAAGACGAAGAAATCAGGAATATTGCCGCGAAATTTCGCGATGGCTTGCCAAGGCGAAGTCGTAGACCTGCTTTAGCAAGGGGTAGTCACGATAAAACTGTTCTCGCAGCGATTCTGGAACTTTTTCATCGTAATTCGAGACGTTCATTTGCGGTAAGGCCCGTGCGGGTTTGCCCAAAATTTTCGCGAGATTTCGCAGTGTGGCATCCATCTCTTCAAAAATCCCCATGTAAACGAAGCGGTTTGGCAAGACATCTCGGTAATTCACCAACGTGACGTCCTGCGGCAGATGATGAAACAGCCAGTAAGGGTAATCTTTTACGTACTCGGTGACCGATGGATACAGCTTCGAGAAGTCCACCTGTTCGCCGCGGAACCAAAACCTCCCTTCCTTGCTCCGCCCCTTGGCAAAGAAGTACATCGAGACGATCAAATCGAACGGATCGCGAAGAATCGTGAAGTACTGCGTGATTTCGGGATAATAGTAGGGTAACCCGTAGCCCCGCCCGTGGTTGAAGTGACCGTGGATGCACTTCACGTTCGGCAGCCACCTGCCATCAGCGTCTCGGGTCTCGACCTTGGGCAGTAGAATGTCTTGCCGTTCGTCTTGGTTCAGCTTGTGATAGGACGGACCGAACCATTCGGTGAGCAAGCGAACCACGCTGGTCCCCGCACATTTGGGAATATGCGTGTAAATAATCGGTTCGTCAGGATTGTAGGCTTTCATCCAGGGGCACCAGTTCTCTGCAGCGGGTTCAACGACGCTCCCACTTCAGTGTATCGTTTGCCGAATCGGCTGAGTAGTAACAGGGATGCCTCTCGCCGCGCGTGGAGCACGCTGCTTTGCCGCGGCGCGTCAACCATCTCGTCGCGGGGCCTCCCGAAATGGCGATCGCCATTTCGGGAGGGGGACGATGGCCCATCAGACGTCATCGCCAGCGTCCTTGGTTGCGTCCGATTCCGGCGGCGGTCGATCCAACCGGAATACGCCAGTACGCCATTTCTTCAAGCGTTCCTTGGCGGCATTCAGGCGGTTTTTCGTATCCTCGTATTTTGCCTGCAGTTCATCGATGCGCTGATTGCGATCTTCGAGATTTTGCAGCGCCCGGAACAGCTGGTCGGGAATGTCTGCCAGGCGAGCCTTGAGCGCGTTCAATTCCAACTGCACGCGTTCGAGTTCAGTATCGCGGAGAACAGGGTTGTCCGGGTACAGGTCCTGTAAGCGGAAACCTGTTTCGACAGCGGCGAATCCCCGTCGGGGATCGGTGACGATTCGCTCAGGTAGATGGAGGGGCTGGCCGGAGGCCAACGCAGTCTGTCGCGCCGCGATCATCTGCTCGATCAAAAAAAGCAGCCGGGGGGTCGCAGGGTCCTGGCATTCGAGTTGATCGTGCAACACATGATTTTGAAAGAGCATCTTCGCCGCCGGCGGCGAAGCCAATTCGCTGACGACTTGGAGGATGTGGCTGGCCGCGCTGATCGTCCATGCGGCAGGGACAAATTGGGGAACGTTATGGAAATCCAGGATCGCCGTCGGACGCTGCAGCAGAGCGCTCTCTAGGAATATGGTTGACGGGGTGGTGATGACAGCATCGCTCTCGTCGAGAACTTGCCATAAGGCCGGCCGCTCGTCTCGCGGCAGAGGCGGTGGAAGCTCCAACGCTTCATCCAATCCGTCGGTCAATCGCCAATTCACCCGCAGAGGTCGGCCTTGAATCTCGGGAGTGTTGGCCACGAAGTCGCGGAGGCAAATCAGCGACTGGATGACGGTGGTTCGTTGCTGTTCGGTGAACGCCGGCTTGTTCGCGCTGCAGACCAGCAAACGAAAGGGGCCGCTGGCAGCCGGTGGAACCAGCGTCCGCTGGAGCAACGGATCGAGACGCGGGAAGCCGACCACTTCGCATTTCCCCAAATTTCCCCACGATTCCACCACGCGAGCTTGGCCCCGTCCGAGGCAAGCCAACTTATGGCCGAGCAACGGTTGAAATATAGACCCAGCGGGCAAATCGGGATGCTCAAAAATGTTGCGGTATTCGAAAATTCCATCAGCCAAGATCAAAATCGGGATCTGGCCTATACTCAGGATTTTCCGCAGGCCGCTGATATGCTCCCAGCGATAATGTTCATGGGTGATCACGATGCCGCAATCGTCTGGCGGCTCCCACGATCCCGGGAATTCCTCGACGATTTCGTAGGGGCGGGTCAACTGCGGCAACCAGCTTTGGTACAGGCGGCTTTGCTGAGCGTAGCGCCACAAGATGTAGACCTTGAATTCCGACATCGACCTGTCAGATCATTCCTTCGTTTCGGGAGCTGGAGCGGGGCCAGGCTGTGAATCTTTCGACCGGGCTAACTCGCGGCATTGTTGTGCTAGGGCTCGCAGTTGGTCAGCCAATTCATAGTACTCATCTCCCTCCATTTCATTCGCGATCTCATCGAGCCTCCGCGCATAGTTCCGCAGTTTAGCCTTGCGGTACTGATGGCCCACGAAAGGAGGGTGGTCGCCTGTGAAATGCATCGGCGAAACCCCAAAACCGGGGCCAGCGGGCATAATACCAGGAGGGGGCGCTGTGCCGGGTGTTTGTTCGAATCGCGGATGCCATCCTGGATGTGGAAAATTTGGGGGGGGGCTGGTCGGCGGGGTGGGGATCATGTTTGGCTGGGGCGGATCGGGCGGGCTTGGAGTCGCTGGGGGGCGCGGTGCCCCATGGTGATCGTTCGGTTCTTGTGGCCAGGAAATCGGGAAAGCTTCGCCCCGTATGGGCGAAGGGAGTTGCGTGTGGGCGATTTGCAGCAGTACTGATTGAAACTCTTGCTCGGAGACCTGTCCCAATTCGGAATCGCGAAACAGATCCCCCACAGCAGAACCGATTTGCCGACGGATCGTCAGAATTTCGTTTTCGATGGGATGTTGAGCGTTTGTTGCGTCGCTGATGGCTGTGTTCGAACCTGTCAGCTGAGTTGGTTCCTGAACGTTGGATCCTGACGAAATTTTCTGTACGTGCAACGAATGTGGGGCACTCGCGGTCTTGGCTACTCCATGTTTCGTGCGCGGGGACGTCACCTGTTCCTGGCACGGCGTATTCGATTTGGCAGAAAAACCAAGCGCCAGGCCGACCGTCGTCAGCACACCCAAACGCAATAAATTCAA
The DNA here is from genome assembly GCA_937941455.1 of uncultured Pirellulaceae bacterium. Taxonomy (GTDB): domain Bacteria; phylum Planctomycetota; class Planctomycetia; order Pirellulales; family Pirellulaceae; genus BJ22. The sequence continues at coordinate 62,095 of CALDHM010000001.1, forward strand.
CAAGATTCGCTCCATCTTTTCGCCTTTCGTTGGTTCGAATCGAACGATGACTTACGCCAAAACCTATCCAATGCCGGGCGATAACCGGCGGTGGAAATGAAAATTGGACACCGCCGCATTCCAGTCAATGGTTTTGAAACGGCTCCTATCGCGGACAGTGTAATGCCATCAACCGTTGCCCCCAACGTCAAAGACTCGAAGCTAGCAGTCCAGGATTGATAGCTTGAATTTTTTTCCCCTTGGGCCGACCCGTTGCGATCGGGTAACTTACCAGGGCGATGGCGAACGCTGATGTGATGAACTATCGCTTGGCACTCGTCGCAGCAGTTACTGGAAGAAACCAGGTCTAGCCGCCTTAAGGTTGCTTCGTCGCACGACGACGGTCAGATCGAGCGATGCACTCGCGTTCGAAGTGTGGCTCGAAGAAAACCATTTTGGTTGGACTTGCGTAGCCATTTGAATCGATTGTGGTCCAGGAGGGATCACAGGCAAACACCACCAACGTATGACTGGCCCATCAAAAGGGCCGTCGAGGAGAAATGAGCATGGATGCTCGTCGACGACAGGCTGCCGCGCTGCTCGTATTGGCAGTTTTCTTTGCAGTTGGCCCCGCCGCGCTGGCGGCAACCGTTTATCGAGCCCAATCCAGGAATTTCATCGTCCTAGCCCCCGATGAAGTTTTGGCAAAGCAGGTGGCGCATCAAGCGGAGCGATATCGCCGCGAGTTGGCCGTGGAGTGGCTCGGCTATGAATTGCCCGATTGGCAGCAGAAGTGTCCGATTCACGTCGAGATCGGTCCCCATTCGGGTGGCGAAACGACCTTTGCTTTTGTGGGCCCCCCAGGTCAAGCGCAACCGATGGAGTGGTCGATGAGAATTTTTGGTCCCGCCAATCGCTTGCTTGATGCGGTACTCCCCCACGAGGTAACGCACACGATCTTTGCCACTCATTTCGGGCGCCCGCTCCCTCGGTGGGCCGACGAAGGGGCCTGCACGACCGTGGAGCACGCTTCGGAGCGAAAAAAAATTCAGGAATTACTGATGGACTATTTGAGTGCTCGACCATCGCGCGGCATTCCCTTCAACCGCTTGTTCGTCATGATGCAATATCCCGATGATATGTTGCCGCTGTACGCGCAGAGTTATTCGCTGGCGCAATTTTTGGTGAATCAGAAAGGCCGACAACATTTCATCAAGTTCGTCGAACGCGGTCTCTCGATGTGCCCGCACGAGATGCAGACGGCAGCCTGGGATACGGCAGTGCGAGAGTACTACGGCTTCCAAGATTTGTCGGAATTACAAGTCGCTTGGGTGGCCTGGGTCAGGGCCGGCAGTCCGAGCGAGGTAGCTACGGCGACGGCGATCGCCTCCGCGAGACCAGAACCGCCACGTGAGCCGCGCATCGCCCGGCAGGAGGCTGCGTCAGGGACGCCTTCACAAACCGTGGGTAATTCGTGGTATCATCGACAGATGACCGTAGCCAATTCGCCGGTTCGCATCGCGGACTCCGTAAACGGGAATTCCCGTGACGCGGCATCCACCCGGGCCGAGCAAGCGAATGCCGTATCCGTCGTCGGATCGGAACGCGTCGAGTTCGCCCCACGCGCGGCGGCTGCGGATCGGGTGCAGCAAGGGCAAATTATGCGGCGGTAAGCGGTTGGGATCGTTGGCCCCATGCTCGAACGAATTTGGCATTGGTGGCGAAGGCGGCGCCGTTTTGAACTCTATCAAGATGCATTTTCATTGGACGTTGCCACGAAAGAGCGGTCCTTGCTATCGGCTGCTCGGCACTGCCTCGTTCGCGGTGAAGCGGTCTTGCTCATCGCCCACTTCCCCGCAACATTTTGGCGAATTCAGGATTTGCTGCACGAGCAAGCGGTTCCCTACGAAATCGCGGGCTCGAAAGTGACCCCGGAGCAGTTGCTAGATCATCACGAACTGCGCCGCAAAGCGGTGTTGCTGGTATTGGCTGAGGCGATCGAGCGGGTCGAGGACCGCAAATTGACCCTGCCACCGCGGCCGATCGAAATCAATGCGCTGGTCGCCGAGCGTTATCCGTTGCCGGTCCGCGATGAACTCTTGAGTGATTTTTTTCGCCAACTCCCCTTTTCGGTCCGCATGGGGTATTTTCTGTCGTTACAAGACGCTTGTTTGCGGCAAGCTGTGAATGACACCTTGATTCAGCTCATGCAGCAGATGGGGCTCAAGCCCGGCGAGATGATTTCGAGCCACTTAGTTTCTCGTCGATTGAGTCTGTGGCAGAGGAAATTGGCAGCGCAATCGATTCCAGATTTGCCTGCCGAGTCTCCGGACGAGTGGCTCGCCATCAATTTAAAACCCAACGCCCCGAAGGACGCGGATGACGAAGATCGTATTCCTTGATCGCGACAGTCTCATCGCCGAACTGCGGCGGCCGAATTTTCCGCATGCTTGGCAGAATTTCTCGAGCACTCTTGAACACGAGGTGGTGGACCGTTTGCGGGGCGCGCAGGTGGCCGTCAGCAACAAGGTCCCGCTGAGCCGCGAGAGTTTGCAGCAACTGGCGGATTTGCGGTTCATCGCTGTAGCCGCCACAGGGACCAACAACGTCGATTTGGCCTACTGCCGCGAGCGCGGGATTCCCGTTAGCAACATTCGAGGTTATGCCGTTCATTCGGTCCCCGAGCATGTCTTCGCCATGATGTTGTCGCTCCGTCGCAATATGATGGCCTATCGCGATGATTTACGCTGCGGCGCTTGGCAGACCGCTCCGACATTTTGCTATTTGGGCGCACCGATCCACGATCTATGCGGTTCAACGCTGGGCATCGTCGGTTACGGTTCGATCGGTCAGGCTGTGGAAAAATTGGCGCGAGCCTTCGGCATGAAATGCCTGATTGCCGAGCATAAGGGGCGCCGGGCATGCCGTCCCGGCTACACATCCTTTTCCGAGGTGCTCGTTCGGGCCGACATGATCACACTGCATTGCCCTCTGACTGCGGAGACCGAGGGGTTGATCACGGCGGCCGAATTGAGGCAGATGAAACCGACCGCTTTGTTGATCAACACCGCGCGGGGGGGGCTAGTGAACGAAACCGATCTATTGACGGCGCTCCGCGAAGGATGGATCGCCGGCGCTGCGAGTGACGTTTTGACCACTGAACCGCCGGTTGGCGGCCATCCCTTGCTCGACTACGAGGCACCAAACTGGTTGGTGACGCCGCACGTGGCCTGGGCCAGCCGACAAGCCATGCAGCGCTTGGCCGATCAACTGATCGATAACGTCGAGGCTTGGCAGCGCGGCACTCCGCAAAATTTGGTGACTTGATCATGCGCATTCTGGTAGCCCCGAATTCGTTCAAAGGAACGCTCACCGCCGGAGAGGCAGCTCGGGCGATCGCGGAAGGACTGTCTCTGGCCTATCCCGACGCGGAGATTCTCGAATGGCCAATGGCCGACGGAGGCGAAGGGACGCTCAATGTCCTGGTGCATGCGTGCCGGGGAACCATCGAAGATGCTCCCGTGGTCGACGCCGAGGGGCGGAGTATCCGAGCGCATTACGGTCGGTTAATGGGACCGCATGGCGAACAGCGAGCGATCATCGAGGTCGCCGAAGTGATCGGGCTCGCGCGCATGGCGAATCCACCTTGGCCCGTTGGCTGGCGTACGACGTTTGGCGTCGGTCAACTCTTGCGGCATGTGGCCAGTCTGCCGGTGGACGAGATGATGATCGGCTTGGGAGGCTCGAGTACCAATGATGGTGGGGCAGGGTTGCTCGCGGCGCTGGGATGGAGGTTTTTCGATCGCGAGGGGCACGAACTTTGGCCGATCGTTGCCCACATCGATGCGTGCGAACTCCTCGATGACGATACCTTGGCTAGGATGAACGTCCTTGGCCCGATTTTTTTGGGCAATTTGATAGGGCAGGGGGAACCCGTCGGCACGCTTGCGGAAATTGCCCGTGTCGATGACGTCGCCTGGCAGCGTTGGAGAGCGGAAAAGCGGTTCCGGCTGATCGTATTGTCGGATGTGCAAAACCCTCTATGCGGTCCCGCCGGGGCGACAGCGGTGTTCGGCCCGCAAAAGGGAGTACCCGCCGAGTGCGTTGCGCCACTCGATACGACTTTGGCTCGACTTGCTGAAGTCTTGGATCGCCACGTTGGTGCCGCGATAAGCTCGCGGCCGAGTTCGGGAGCGGCGGGCGGATTGGGGTACGCCTTGCAGTTGCTCGGCGGAGAAATCCGCTCGGGGGCGGAACTGGTGGCGGAATTGTCGGGGCTCGATCGCATCCTGCCGACGGTCGATTGGGTGATTACCGGCGAGGGGCGGAGTGATCATCAGACGCTTGCCGGCAAGGGGCCGGCGATTGTCGCCACCAAAGCGCGAGCCGCCAACCGGCGAGTATCTCTCGTGTCCGGTCAAATCGATTCGTCAGCAGTACACGAGTTATCGGGGGTGTTCGATGATTGCTATGCGGTTAGCGGCCCGGGGCCCCGGCCGACACCGGCGCGCGCGGCGGCACTGTTGCGGGCGGCGTGCCAGACGCTGCGCTGAGGCGAATCGAGCGGTCATGTTCTTTCGAATTGGAAAATTTTCAGCCGTTGATTAGTCGATTGGATGACGTTTCCGCTGCGCTCCCGTTGCGACCTGCCCGGTTGGTTGCGACAGTTTGGGACCACGTTCTAGGCCAAGCCGCCAAATTCGGCGTTTTCCGCAGCCTTGATGGTTGACCTGCGGCGAGCAAACTCGTTGTTTGCTGTTTCTTGGCGGCTGCCAATACGGTATAGATAGGGTGAACGACAAGGGCGCGTTTCCGCGCCATCATTGATGGCCTTGTTACGATTCCCCTTTTGCAATCCGCAAGTTTTAAATTCGAGGAATTGACGAATGTTACCTGATCGATTGGCTGAAGCGATCAACAAGCAAATACATCACGAACTACAATCGGCGTACACGTATCTGGCGATGGCAGCCCATTTCGAAAACGAAGGATTCGATGGGTTCGCTCATTGGATGGAGGTTCAGCACACGGAGGAGATGGCGCATGCGATGAAGCTGTTTCGTTACGTGCACGAGCGGGGGGCGCGGGTCAAGTTGCTTGCGTTGGCTGCCCCGCAAGTTCGCCAGGGCAAACCGATCGTTGTCTTCGAGCAGGCCTTGGAGACGGAGAAAGCCAATACGGCGGCGATCCATGAGCTGTATTCAATTGCTAACGAATTGAAAGACTACGCGACGGTGAGCCACCTGAAGTGGTTTCTCGACGAACAAGTCGAAGAAGAAAACAGCATCGAAACGATTTTGGCCCATCTGCGAATCGCCGGCGAAGACCCCTCGGCCATGTTGCTCCTCAACCAGCAACTCAGCAGTCGCGGTCCCGAGGAAGACGAAGGGGAAGAGGAATAATCGGACGGGCTGGCCGCTACCAAACCGCCGATCTTTTCTCTGATCCGCCGGATGCCGGCTGTAAATTGTCGCTCCATCGGCAAACACTTACTTGGAAATTTTTTCGAAGAGCGCGTCGAATTCGGCGCGCTTTTTCGATTGAGTCCATCCTGGTGGAACAGCCTGCATGAAGCGCAGCACCTCGGCGGCGCGATTCTTCTGGCCGGTTTCGCAGAGAAGTCGGGCAATTTCATAACGCGCCTCAAACCAATCCTCCGACTGCTCCTGGAGCTTCGCCGAAACACGCCGCCACTGATCAAGGGCGGCCGGAAAGGTCGCCGGATCGGCCGAAAGAGCGCGAGCAAGGGTCAGTTGAACGTCGATTCGATTGGGTGCCGCGGCAGCCAACGATTGGAGGATCGCGCGGGCTTCGGCGGTTTGCCCCTGGGCCAGTAGATGCTTCGCCCGCTCCCATTGCCAACGGATTTTGTCGTTCGCATCGGTGGCGTTAGCCTCGAGGATCGTCAGCAGGTCACCGAGTCGTTGATCGAAAGTCTGCGACGAGTTTCCAGCCATCAGCGGTGACTTGCTCAGGAGGTCGTAGAGGTGGAGCAGGGCACTTCGGTTGGTCCGCAGTTCGTCGAATAATTCTCGCTCCCGTTGGGGCTGATCCCCCGCGATGGCGTACAAGCCGACAAGCGACGCCGTATTCAGCGGATACCATTCGGATTGGGCGGATCCCTGGGCGAGTCTGGCCAATTCGAGCAACCTGGCAAGTTGCCCCGCTTGCTCGGGGCGGAATTCGACGACGAGTGGCGCAAGGGCGATGGCCAATTGAGCATCGGCCTCGGTCAACCGGGAGTCTTCCGAAGCGGATTGCTCCAGTCGCTTCCAGGCGTCGGCAAGGATTGCCCGTGCCGCCTCGCTGGCGCGCGTCGGTTCTTGGCCGCGCAGCACCGCAAGATGTTTGGGGAGTGCCACTCGCAGGTCGCGGGCAGCCTGCGGGGCCGTCGAAGATGTGTGAGGGATTTGCAAATACAGCGAGATCGCCTCCGTGGTTCGTTGTTCAGCAAGCAATAGACGAGCCAGCCACAATCGGGCTTGATCACACGTTTCGCTCCGCGGGAAGCGCTCGAGATGCTCCCGCAACAATTCCTGGAATCGATTCTTCTGCGCTGGGTCTTGAGCGAGTTGGCTGACGTTCCATGCCGCCCGCAGATGCGCGGCTGGCGCCAGCCGTTCACCGGCTGCGACCGCGACCACGGACAGCAAGCGATCGGCGGCGGCTTGGTGCTCCCGAAGTTTTTCGGATGCCTGCGCGGACTTCAGTGCGATGCTTAGCGCTGCGGCATATTTTTGGTTCGCGAGGGCCTCGGTCACCGCCGTCTCGTAGGCTTGGCGAGCATCTCCCCAGCGTTCTTCGCGAAACGCCGCATCGCCGATCCTGACGATCATTTCGCTGGCGGCCGATCCGCGCGAGGCCATGTTGGGCTGTGCTGCTGAGGCTGCATCGCCCAAGCGTTGGACGAGGGTTTTTTCGGCAAGCTGTGCCCAGTAGCCGCCGTGACGCGCCTCGATCTGACCGATCAGATTGGCGGACCGCCTCAGCCAATCCTCCCGCTCGGCATCGTTTGAATCTTCTGACAAGGCCAACATCGCTCGGAGCATCGCGAGCTGGACGACTGGTCTTGTCGTTGGTGTCATCTCCAGGGATTTGAGCAACCCGATCGCCGACCGCGGGTTGCCCCGCTCGACTGCCAGCAACAAGGTTTGTTCGGCGCGGAGTTGTTCCAAGTCATCCGGCAATTTTGTCGGCGGCAGTTCGCTGAGGATTTGCTCCCCAAGAGCATAGTCGCCGGCCAAGCGGTGGGCCTCGACTAGCCGCAAGCGAGCGGCGATTGCCAACGGATTTTTAGTGTCAACCTGTCGAATGGTATCCTCGAGTCGCGAAACGACGGAGACCAGAACATCGATACGATTCAGCCGATCATCGGCGGGGTAAAAGCCAGCCATCTCGAGGCTAGTCAGTGCACCTTGGAATCGCGCATTGGCCGCGACGGCATGCAGTTGTTCGTTGGTCAGGCGGCCGTCGCTCGCCGGCTTGTCGGGAGCTGGGGGCAGCAGCTTTTTCACGTCCCGCTCTACCTGATCCAAGCGACGTCGAGCCTCGCGAAGTTGCTTGAGCCCGCGTTCTCGTAGGGCATCATCAGCGATGCCGATTTTCGATTCGGCGGAAATCAAACGACCTTCGGCTTGCAGCGCCAGCGCTTGCTGAATTTCGATGAGCGGGCGTCGTGGATGTTGCGGATGATCGCGGAGAAAATCATCGCCGATCTTCACCGCTTGGTCCCAGGCCCCCTGCCGCTCGGCCAGCGGCGTTTGTACGGCCCGAGCCATCTGCGTGCGGATTTGCTCGATGATCAAACTGCCCTGCGCGGCCGGTTCTAGATCCTTGCGAGCAAGCCACCGTTGCACGTAGGCATCAGCGAGATCGTAGAGCGAACGCTCGCGCAGCCCTTGGACCATTTTTGTCAGATCGTCGCCGGGACCGTCGAGCCCTTGGACCGAAAGCGAACGATACGCGATGAGCCTATCCCAAAACCTCGCTTCGTTCTCCACTGCGGGGCAGGAGGGCTGGGGTTGAGGGAGGGCTGGGATTGGCTCTGAGTCCCCGCCTGTCGACGCAAGGCAGATCAGAGCGATGCGGACGAGGTTGACGACACGATTCATCGGGCACCTGGGGGATTGATCGCAAAAGAGACCTTGGGGAAGCCTGCCAATTTGGCTTCGTCATACGCAGCAATCACATGCCCCATCGGCACCGGCGGATCAGGATGCAGAATCAGCGGCGTATCCAGCCGCACGCTGGCCAGCGCACGCAGTCGCGCGCGGACTTGGGCCAGCGATTCCAGCGGCACACGATTGATCGTGTAACTGGGTTGGCTCCCATCCCAAGCAATGCGAATCACGACTTGATCGAAGTCGAGTTCCTCAGGGGGGGGCATTTCGATTTCGCTGGGATCCTTGCCGAGTGTCGACGACATCTGGCTGGCCAAAATCTGCTCGATCATCTGCAGGCTGGCGGTGCAAACAAAGAACACGAGCAGCAAGAAAATCACATCGATCATGGGCGTCATCGCCTGATCGGCGGCACGGTCGCTGTCGCGGCGCAAATAGACGCTTGGGCGTTTCACTTCGTCCGCTCCTGACTGTAGACCGCGAATGAAACGTTCCAGATGCCCGCTTGGGTGCAGGCGGTCAGAATTGGTTCAACATAGGTGTAGGCCGCGTCGCGACTGGTGCGAACTCTCACCTCGATTTGGTCCCCTTCTTTGGAGCGGAGGTCCCGCAAGCGATCGGCAAGTCGCTCGACGGCGATCTCGCGACCAGCCAACAGGATTTGCCCGTCGGATTTGACATTGAGGGTTATCCGCGGCACGTCCTTGGGTACGTCGTCGACTCCGGATTGGGCAACGGGCAGCGGGAGTTCGATCTGAGTTTCTTGCCGAACCAGATGACTGGACACCAGAAAAAAGATGATCAACAAGAACACCACGTCGATCATCGGGGTCATGTTGATTCCCAGCTTGCGCTGGTTGGCGTAGTGGGGGATTTTCATGGAGCCTCCCGCCGCTGCTTCGCCCGTCTCCGCATCGGAACAAATACGTTTTGCGCGATGTAGGCCATCTCGGCCACCAGTTGATCGATCCGATTGCGAAAGACGGCAAAGGCAGCGATGGCCGGAATCGCGATGATCAGCCCAAGTACGGTCGTGACCAGCGCCGAATAAATTCCCTCGGCCAATTGGGGAGCGCTGGCCATACCTTGAGTGTCGGCCACCTTGCGAAACGCCATGATCATGCCGCCGACGGTGCCCAGCAGGCCGAGCATCGGAGCCACATTCGCGATCACCGACAGGTATTCGAGTTTTCGGAACAGCCGCGCCGATTGTTCCGCGAGGGCTTCTTCGAGGGCTTTTTCGACCGCTCCCCAACCGAATTCCATTTCAGACATTCCTTGGAGCAGCACGAACGAAAGCATGCTCGGGCGATCCATGCAGGCCCTTTGGGCTGCCTTGACGTCGCCGCTGGCCAACGCCTGTTGAGTCAATTCGGCAAGCCCTTCCGGGATTAGATCCCCGCGGCGAATCGAAATCAAATGATCGAAAATCAGATAGGCCGCGGTCAACGACAGCGCCAACAACAGGACGACAATCGTGATGCCGAAGATGCCGCCCGAGAAAATGATCGACAGAAAACTCGTCGTGGTTCCGGCCTGTTCGTCCGTCTGGATCAGGGCCAACAGCCCAGGGATTTCCGCCGGATTCGTGTGGGCCAAACAACAACTTGCCGCCGACAACAAAACAGTCGAAAACGTCATCGTGCGCACCAAAATCAGGGTCCTTGGGGTTTCGAGGGTGTCGCTCGCCAACGTTCCAACTCGCTTCGGGCCAGGTCACCCCACCGGGTGCCTGGAAATCGATCGTTGAGTTCCTGCCAAAGGCGACGAGCTTGAGCAGATTGCCCGTTATTTTGCAGTGTTGCAGCGGCTAACTGCAACCCGCTGGCTGCAGCGACCAGATTCTCTTCATGCAGGATCGGAGCTTGCAGCCACGAGAGGACCGCGTCTTCGGCTTTACCCAGGCGCAATTGGGCCTGGCCGAGGACGAGCAGGGGACCGGCACGCAGCTCGCGCGGCATGCGATCGATTTGACGTTCCCATCGTCCAAGCTGAATGGCATCGACCTCCTGAGCCTTGGTCCGCCAGAGTTGAGCCGAGGCAAGATGAGCGATGCGGCTGTCCAAATCGCGACTGAGCAGCTCGAGCGTCTTGATCGCCGCCGCACGTTCGGGGCTGGTCACTAGCCAGCTCGCCCCCAACAGTTGCAGCGGCACCACCGAAGAGTTTTGGAGTTTTTTTCCGAAATCGATCAACTCCGTTTCCAAGGGCGCGAGATCCCACGGCAGCGGTATCGTCGCGAAATCTCGGGTGTCGGGATCGTCCTGAATCAGCGACATGAACATTTCAGCACTTTGACGGCGATCGCCTAGCACGTCGCACAGCCGAGTTTGCTGCGCGTACAGCATCCGCAACGCCCAACCCCGTGATTCGCTGGCGATGGCATTCTGCAATGCCACGCGGGCTTCGGCGAATTTTCGTTGTTTCAGCAGTTCTTCGGCCAGGGAGTAGTCCGGCGGCCAAACCGTCTGAATCTGCACAATGCGATCGTTTTTGATCGTATTGATTTGGCCGTTGTATTCCATGCGCATTTCCCCCCCCTTCCAGTCGATGATGGTCCCTTCGCGGACCACCGTGCGGGAATTGTCGGACAGGAGAACGACAACGCGGTCTTGGGAAATCGCATAGGTCTGCCAAGTGCCGCCAGCAACCGCTGCTGCGAACAGGATCGTCGCCGCAAAACGAGCCGCGATTGGGAACCATCGGCGGGCGTGGGCAGCGAGGTCGGTGTGCCGTCGATCTGAAACAGCCAAAGTTCAATCCTGAAAAGTTGCCACGTTTTTGTACAAATATTGGCCACGGTGCTCGCGGGCCAGACGTTCGAAGCTGCGGTCACTGTGGGCCGACTGGGCTCCGTCGCCGAATTCCACCACATGAATCACCGCATTGCTTCGGTTCCACGAGGCGATCCGCGATAATTCCGCCGCGGTGAAACCACCCTCGGCATCCGACAGAATAAACAGCACATCGGGGCCGAACTGCAAGGCCAATTTTATCGCCTTCAGATGATTCGTCCCACCCTCGCCTCGAATCGACTCGATAAATCGCGTCGCTTGGGCCTTCGAGGGTTCGTCGGCGAAATGGAGTTGCAGTGAGTTTCCTTTGGGGGAGAAGCAGCGGGGCTCGTGATTGTAGAGGACTAATTGAAACCGCTGGGTTGGCCCCAACGACGCCAGACTTTTGAGAAGTTCACGTTTGGCTGCCCGCAGGGGACGACCTTCGTTTCCCTCCATGCTCCCCGAACGATCGAACATGTAGACGAACTGGTTTCCCGTCCCGGCGATTCCAAAAAACTCGATCGTCACTTCCCCACCGACCTTGCCGGAGCGGTCCTGTACGGGTCGCACCAGTGCGTCGGCGCCCGGCGTCGCATCGATCGTCTCGTCCCCGATTCCAAGATCGCGCGGGGGGGGCGGACCGACCCCTTCAAGTTGCGGCACATCGGCAGCGCGCGGCAATTCGGGGAGAGCAGTGCTTCTGGATGTGGCCTGCTCGACTCGTTCGACATCACCCTCGGTCAAATATTCAGTCGTCTCGGCTACTAATTTCACCAAGACGATACCCCCGACGCGTTGGGGGGTAACGTCCGCCCCGCGATCGAACCACGGCAACTGAATCAGAGCGATGGCCAACAGCAACGCATGGAGCAAGGTCGAAAACAGCCACGCCGGCACCGGCGACCGCCGCTGGAGCGGTAGGATTCGCTGAAAATCGAAGACGGTATCGTCTGTCGTCATGAACCTACCCTACGCGCCGTGGCTGCGCAAGCCGATGTGTGATGAAACTCCGCCGCGAAATGCGAGCTGCTGTGTCAGGCGATAGCCCGAACGCACTCGGCGGCTTTGCCGTTTATGAATCTTACGCCAAATCTCCCCGCCGCGGCCACCAGCGGCCAAAAATCAAATGTCAGGAGGCCCGTGGCAAGGTAGGGAGTTGCGGTTGGGCGTTTGAAAACTAGGCACCTTCACCGACTTTGCCTTGCGACGGCCCACACATCGCGATTGCACGCCTCCGGCCCATGGATCGCCCGCCAGCATCTGCCTGCAGCGGCGGCAGAAAATTTTTCAAGTTTTTTGGCGGCTGGACCAAAGGTGTCGGCAGGGGGGCAGATCATGACAGCGTGGAATCCATTTCACGAATGTTCAGAAGGAAGCCCCCCATGACAACGACTTTGCATGCACCTCAATTTTCCGCTGCGAAACCCCGGTCCGGTCTCTGCGCGATCGGCGATTTGGCTCACCGTTTGATTCGTCTCTATGAATTGCAGAACGACTGGGTGGAGCGGGCGTCGCAGCGGACTGCTTCTCAACAACGTCCCGGTTCGCCGCAACGACCACGGCGCACGTCGACCGAACAAAAAGTCCCCCCGATGCTAATCCCCGCAGAGCCACGTCAGGCGACGTTCGCGTTCTACGATTGCGAAGTCTGAACAAGTTTGCCCGTCCGCAGCAGCGGCACGATTGCCACCCAGTTGGTAGGCCGATGAACTACGTCGGAACCAACCGGCCATCACCGCCGATTACGTCGTGTCGTAGAAGCGGCCATTGATTGGACGAATACTTGGCTGTTTCGTCCCAGGGTGTGTCCGTGGGCTCCAAATCGCTCGAGGGAAGGGGGGTCATTGAAAGGCGTCCGACAAATCGATTGCCTTTCCCGTCACGATGTCAAAAACGTCGAGCCGATAGTTTTTCATGCTGCGCGGCCCGGATTCCACGAAGCTTGCCCGAGCTTTATCCGAGAAGAAGCCAATGCCGACCTTGCGTCCCCCCTTGAGTTGTTCTGGCCGCAGTGTCACTTCGTCGAGGACGATCGTGAATGGTCGGACAGAGCGAAATTTTTCGAGTTCTCCTTTGGCTTGGCGGATCACTTGGTCGTGTTCGTCCACGATATGGACAAAACGATGCCGGCTAGCGCCAGGCAGGGTCTCCCAGAGCATGCGCAGGTACAGCGTGCCGTTGCGGCGGTATTCGACATCGCACTGTAGAAGTCTGGCTTCGTTGCGAAAAACGATGCCTCGATTGGCAACGGCATAGCCGATTTGTTTTCGCGGTGCCTCGGAGTTTTCGATCATCGATCGCCCCAGGTCGATCCGCAGCATCCAGATCCCCAAGACAACGGCCAGCACCGCGGCGATGCCGATTCCCTGCCGCCAAAAATCTCCCGGAACTTTCCGGAGGGTTTGCCAGACCTTCGACCAATCACCGCGAAACGCCGCGACAATGCCGGTGCGATAGGGGACTTCGATGAGCGTGTACAGCAGTGAAGAAATCCCCAACGACACCAGCAGTGCGGCAACGACGTATAGCACGGGCGAATACCAGTCGAGCCGAAACAATTGGTTTAGCACAATGTAGTGGACCATGTAGAACGAGTAGCTGATTTCACCCAGATAGACGATAAATGGCCGCGAGATCAAGTAGCTGATCGGACCCCGCGACCAAGCGAAGACCCAGATGATCACGACCGCGCCGGGCGCCAGCCCCGCCCCCTTGGCCAACCAAACTCCGGTCGAAGTCCATTGAAAGGCCGTCGTGTAATGCGGGAAAAATCCCGACCGCGGCGTGAAAAATCCTGCGTTCGCGTTCAAGGTTACCAGCCACGCCATCAAACCCAGGGCCGCCAGTTCGAAGGTCCCGTGACTCCAGGGGGGCAGACGATCGAGCGGACGATGCCACCCCAACGAATAGGCGTGTGCGGTCATCATTCCCGACGCAAACTCCAGCAATCGAAACAGAGGGTGACAGTAAACGACGGTGAATACCAGGCGATGTTGCTCGGGCGAACTGGGGTTGATGAGAACCAGTCCGACAGCGGTCAACGCCGCAATAGCGAGATAAGCGACGGCAAAGCGCTTGCGACCGAGCAGCAGCAACCAGGGGAACGCTAGATAAAAGCCAAATTCCGTGGAGATGCTCCAGGCGACGCCGTTGAAGTCCATCGGCCAGGATTCGAGCGGCACCCAGCTTTGGACCAGCAACAGGTGGCCAAGCAGCTTCGGTGTCAAATCCGGATAGTACTGGTATTTGGATTGATACAGAAAAACGAAGGCGATCGCCAAGACGAACACATGCAGCGGCCAAATCCTGGCAAAGCGCGTCACATAAAACATCGCCACCCCGCCACTTGTCAATCGCCGTTCGTACACGTATGTCAGGATAAACCCGGACAGGACAAAGAAGAAACTTACGGCCCCGCCGGAAATGATCCAAAAATCCGAACGGCCATAGAGATGCATCAAGGCGTGATACAAAAACACCCCAAACGCCGCAAAGAATCGCAGCCCGGTCAAAGCATCCAACGAGGGAACTGAGGACTTCTCGGAATTCGAATTAATGATCATGTTCCGCGGTCCGAAAGTTGTTGGGCTCCGCCCGGGAGCGTACGAGTGTTATCGTTGCCGCCAGCGGCCGTACATCCCCGCGTCGGAGGAGGTCACTGGATCGTTATCCTGAACCGGGATTCCCGTAGCATTCCGAGGAATCCAAAACTGGGGGGAGTCTCGACCGAGGTCCGCAGCACTCGACTGCAAGTCGGCCTGGCGGATCGTCTGTGATTCGGTTTCTTTCGTCGCGTGTCCGCCACGAAAACGTTGTTCAAAAATACGATCGACGAAACCAGGAAAGAAGATGCATAGCAGCGCGAGGGCCAGCGACACGATCCCGACGAGTTCCATGCTCGAGAGACGGACTCGCTTCAGGTTCAACCGCGGCAACTTCCTGCGGGTCGATCGTTTCCTTTTACGAAGCATCGTCAGTGTGCCAATATTTGAATTTCTGAAAATTCCGACCGGCCCGATCTCCGATCCGATTTCGACGAACCAATTTCAAAACCCAAAAGCGTCACTCGCAGCGTCGGTCCGCGCCGATCGTCTTGCCGGTATTTCGGTGCTGGATTTTTGCCGCCGCTGCCGGCGCGTCGGCCAAGCCATCTGGGCGCGCCGGCCGGGTACGGAGGACCTGCCGCCGCTGCGTGATTGTCCCGGAGTCCCGACATGCCAAGCCCCTCTGCTTGCAGGGGAGCTGAAAGCATGGTGGATTGGCCTTGTGCTTTTTCACGATTAAGAATTAGGCTTGCCGTCATCGTGGCTCGTTTTTTTCGGGGCGAGGATTTGCCTCGCGTACGAAAATCAAGAGCATTCGCTACCCGAAAACTCGATTGTGCCAAAGCACAGTGCTTTTGTGATACCGGACCAATTGACCCGCGGTTTTTATTCAGGTTGTCGACCCGTTTTCGCGAAATCTGCTAGGCTTTGTCCCTAAACCATGAGCGCCGCGGCGCGTTAGCGTCCAGTTTTCGCGAGAACGCGGGCTAGTGCCTTGCGGCTGACGGGTTTTGGGACCAAGCCGTGAATTTCCGACGATATCACGAATCTGACTCGCCTGAATGACCGCGCAAGATAAATTGAATTCGCTACCGGAACAAGCTCAACGAGATGCTATCGCTCAGCGGTATTTCGATCAGCTGCCATTTCCACCGTACCCGGTCCAAGAGGACGCTCTGCTGGCGTGGTTCACCGAAGATCAAGGGGTGATGGTTTGCGCTCCGACCGGGACCGGCAAGACCTTGATCGCCGAGGCGGCGATTTTCGAGGCGTTGCATCTGGGGCGAACCGCCTATTACACGACGCCGCTGATCGCGCTCACCGACCAGAAATTTCGCGAGTTGCAGGCCGTGGCCGCCCGCTGGGGCTTTCATCCGGATGATGTCGGGATGGCGACTGGCAATCGCAAGGTGAATCCACAAGCGAAAATCCAGGTTGTCGTCGCCGAGATTTTGCTTAATCGCTTGCTGCACCGCGAGGCGTTCGACTTCAGCGACGTGTGGGCCGTCGTCATGGACGAATTTCACAGCTTCAACGATATCGAACGAGGGATCGTGTGGGAGTTCGGATTGGGCTTGTTGCCCAAAACCGTGCGCACGCTGCTGCTATCGGCCACCGTTGGAAACGCGTATGCCTTCAGTCGCTGGCTGGAGACCCGGCATGACCGCCGTCTGAAATTGGTCGAAAGTTTCGATCGCAAGGTCCCGCTCACCTATCAGTGGGTGCCCGACCTGCTCCTCGACGAGTTGATCGAACAGATGTATGCAGCCGAGGGGGAGGGGAGACTGACGCCGGCGCTGGTGTTCTGCTTCAACCGCGAGCAATGTTGGACCGTGGCCGAATTGCTCAAGGGCAAACGTGTTGTCGACGCACCGCAGCAAAAGGCCCTGGCGGCCGAATTGGAACAGTATGACTGGAGCAAAGGGGCAGGGCCCAAGCTCAAGCAAATTTTAATCCGTGGCATTGGCGTCCATCATGCTGGGGTCATGCCCAAATATCGCCGCATCGTGGAAGATCTTTTCCAGAAGAAACTACTGAGTGTCTGCGTCTGCACCGAAACCCTGGCGGCCGGAATCAACCTTCCCGCCCGCAGCGTGGTTCTGCCCACGCTGGTCAAAGGTCCGCCTCGGAAGGAAAAGCTGATCGACGCCGCCTCTGCACAGCAAATGTTCGGGCGGGCCGGGCGGCCGCAATTCGACACGCAGGGCTTCGTCTTCGCCCTTGCTCCCGAGGACGATGTTCGAATTCTCAAATTTCAGGAACGTCTCGACCAAATTCCCGAGGATACCAAGGACCCATTGCTGATCCGCAAACGGAAGGAATTGAAAAAGAAGGCCCCCAGGCGTCGCGATGGGATCGTCTACTGGAACGAGGCTCAATTTCAACAACTCGTCACTGGCAAACCGGCAGATCTGGAAAGTCGCGGCCCGTTAACGTGGCGATTGCTGGCCTACATTCTCGACGCGTCCCCTGACGTCGACTTGTTGCGACAGCTCTTGGCCAAACGCCTTCTGAAGCACGGTTCGGTCGACCAGGCCGAACGACAACTCTATCGGATGCTCAAAATCCTGCATACCGCGGGCTATGTCGAACTCGAGCCGAAACCGCCCGTTGCCGAGTTCGGCCAAACTGAACAGACCGCTTTGCCCGACGTAACGATCGGTAACGACTCGCAGCAAACTTCGTCCCCCGAAATCACTCCATCGGCTCCTCCCCGACTCGCTCTCGATTTGGGCCAACGGCAACGTGGGTCGTCCACCACCAACGCCAACACCGCCCCGGCGGTGGCCGGCAATCGACAGGCCAAATCCGCCGGGTCGGGGGGTGCCATCTCCGCGGCAGAATCCTACCGCCCGCGCCTAGCGCGACCTACCGAACGGTTGCCCTCGCTGGTTCGACTCAAGGGGGTTCATCCCCTCTACGCCGTCTATTTGATGAACCACCTCGGGATCGCCGATCGCAAGGAAAAGCTACAAGCGTTCGAAAGCCTGCTTGAATTGCCCGCCTCGCTCGGTCGAGTGGTCGATGTCCCTGGACCAGACGAATTACCGCCGGGTCCGCTGGCCGCGACGCGGCTTGATCCGCTGCTGCTGCGCCTGGGCTTGGCCACTATCGATGAGCTGAACGGTCCAGCTGCCGATGAAGATCCCCGAGATTGGCGGGATCGCTTCGAGGACGGTCCCCCGCGAATCCTGACCCTCGCCCACAAACTCCAGCGTTTGTTCCAAGCGGATTTTCCCGGCGTGGACGATTTGAAGGTGCGGCCCTGTTGGGTGGCT
Source organism: uncultured Pirellulaceae bacterium (assembly GCA_937941455.1). Lineage (GTDB taxonomy): Bacteria > Planctomycetota > Planctomycetia > Pirellulales > Pirellulaceae > BJ22. Next base: position 79,794 of record CALDHM010000001.1, read on the forward strand.
GGGGAGGTCCTAGAATTCGGTGGCGATTTTAATCACTACATCACCAGCAAGGGGCTGCAGAAGCAGGAGGGGATGATCTATCGCCACTTGCTCCGCTGCGTGCTGCTGATCGATGAATTCGCCATGTTGTGCCCCGCCGATCAGGACCAGGGGGAGTGGCAAGATGAACTGGGCGACCTCGCCTACGCGCTCGAGCAGACTTGCCGCCAAGCCGATCCGGCGAGCACCGACGTGTGGCTCGAAGAGGCTCGCCAAAATGCCGGAGGCGACGAGCTGATTTAACCGCCGTTCTCAACCTTGCCGCATTCTCGAAAAAGGGGTTGCCGATCCGACGATCAGCTAGTAGGGTTATGGAGTGCCGTCGAGGAGAACTGCAACGAGTGCTGTCGTAAACCTTAACTTTCGGCTTGGCGAAATTAACAGTCGGTGGTGAGCTCCGCTAGTTTTCCCCATCCGACGAGGCAAACGACCAGCGAATCAGTAGTTGGCAGAATCCCTTGGCGCTTCTCCCGCAGCGGAAATTGGACTGCCGGCAAGTCTGCCTGAGCGGCTTCCCATCAATGTGACTTCTTTCAATATCGACCCCCAGACGTGGCTGCTAAAACAAGGAAACTGACTGGTCCGCGACAACTCGAACGTATGTCCGATGCGGAATTGCTCGAGGTGCGCATGTGCGATTTGAATCTATCACTCAAGAACTCATTTCTCGCGCCGCGGCTACGGCAGTTGTCGGACGAACTTGCCGAACGCGGACTTGCGTTTCGTCCTCATGTCTGGTTTTCCGACGAGTGGTTTTCGCCCGATGGCGTCCCCGGCATCGCCATCCCGTTTTATCTAGGGCATCCCCGCCTGATGCGGCTGGAACGGAATCAAATGCTCGATGTCGAAGGGGGAACCAGTGAATGGTGCATGAAAATTCTGCGGCATGAGGCTGGTCACGCGATCGATACGGCTTACCGGCTGCGGCGCCGCAAATCGTATCGCGAGGTTTTCGGCAGGGTTTCGACTCCTTACCCGTCATACTATCGACCGAAGCCCTATAGCCGGGATTTCGTCTTGCATCTCGACATGTGGTATTCGCAGAGTCATCCCACCGAGGATTTCGCCGAGACCTTCGCCGTTTGGTTGCGGCCGCGGTCGCGCTGGCGGGCCCAGTACAAGGATTGGCCGGCGCTGGCCAAGCTGGAGTATGTCAACGAAACGATGGCCGGATTGACCAGCCAAAAACCGCTCGTGCGGACGCGGGTCTGCATCGATCCGCTCAGTTCACTCACCAAGACCCTCGGCGAGCATTACCGACAGCGGCGGCAACACTACAGCGTCGATTATCCGAGTTTTTACGATCGGGATCTGAAACGCATCTTTAGCGATCGCCCGGAGGCCCAGGGCAACCCGACGGCGGCCATGTTTCTCCGCAAAATACGGCGGGAATTGCGGCGATGCGTCTCAAAATGGACGGCCGAAAACCAATACACCATCGATCAGGTTCTCTCAGAGATGATCGATCGCTCCCGCGATTTGAAGTTGCGCTTGGCACGGAGCGAGGATGAGACGAAGCAGGATATGATGGTCTTGCTGACGGTTCAGACGATGAACTTTTTGCACGAAGGATACCATCGGGTCGCCCTATGAAACGGCAGCGCGTCCTCGCCCTCGTGAACAAAGCCTTGATCCCCCCCGACTCGATGGAGGGGAAGCCCGAACGCGAAATCGATGAGTGGAAAACCGAGTTTGACGTGGTGCAAACCTTGCGCGAAATGGGGCATCAGGTCGAGGTGTTGGGGTTGAGCAATGACTTGTCGCCGCTGCGCAAGGCGATCATCGAGGAGCGACCCCGCATCGCTTTCAACCTGCTCGAAGAGTTTAGCGGCATCGTCACCTACGACAGCGCGATCGTCAGCTATCTGGAATTGATGCGGCAGCATTACACCGGCTGCAATCCGCGCGGCCTGATGCTTTCGAAGGACAAAGCCCTCTCGAAAAAAATCCTGTCGTTCCATCGCATCCCCTCGCCGAGGTTCGCCGTTTTTCCGCGCGGCCGCAAGGTGATGCGACCCGCCCGGCTCCGCTTTCCGATCTTCGTCAAATCCGTCATCGAGGACGCCTCGATGGCCATCTCGCAGGCCTCCGTGGTCCGCAACGACCAAGAACTGGAGGCACGCGTCGCCTTCGTCCACGAAAACACTAACTCGGATGCGCTGGCCGAGGAATACATCGAAGGGCGAGAACTCTACGTAGGGGTGATCGGCAACAAACGCTTGCAAACGCTCCCGATTTGGGAGCTTAAATTCACCAAGAGTGACGCTCCGCTGATCGCGACGCGGAAGGTCAAATGGGATCGCAAGTACCAGCAGCGGCTGGGCGTTGAGACCAATACGGCGGAGGGGCTCAGCCCCAAGCAAGTGCGCGAAATCCAGCGGCTTTGCAAACGCGCCTTCCAAGCTCTCGATCTCAGCGGCTACGCCCGCATGGACCTCCGCATGACCCACGACGGCCGGGTTTATTTGCTGGAGGCCAACCCGAATCCGAATTTGGCCTATGGCGAAGATTTCGCGGAATCTGCCGAAGTCGGCGGCCTGTCCTACGAGGCCCTCCTCGACAAGATCATTCGCCTGGGCCTCGCCTACGAAGCCCCCTGGAAATCCATCAACGACTCGTGATTCACCTGCCAGCGCCCTAGCCTGCGATTCTCCGCTAGCCAAACATGCTGCTGCGGGACTGGGTTTCAGATTGGCCGACGGTGAGAAGTCGCGCAAGAGTTGTTGCCAACTGATCGACGGTGGCAGCATCGGGGAGCGTGACGGATATACGCGCGCGGCCGTCAGCGGGCGTGTCGACACAGTCTCCCAAGCGGTTGCAGATTGTATCGACCGTCTCTGCGGGTGGTTCCGTCCTGCATTAGAGTCCACAAAAATTGAAACACGGCGCCGAGCAATTCTCCGTCTGCCGCGGCGACCCGCTCGCGTTGCGTCACCACATTTTGGGCGAGTTTTTTGCGATCTTCCTCAGCGAGTTGGGCGGTCGAACCTCGGTACGATGCTCGTGAGCGTGTGGCTGGTGCTATTCGATCGACAAGCGTAGCCTGTGGCAGCGAAGGATAAGGAGGGCTGGGCCGGGTGGATGCTCGCTTCGTTGGTCTTCCGCGGGGGACTGCGTGGTTGCGGTGTACTTAATCGTTCACACCGAGCCACGCTCTCTGCCGCGAGTTCTGAGAATGAGCCACACTTGCAACGTAATGTTCAGCAAGTCCAATTCGCGCTGGATTGCGGTGAATCGACGAAAGGCCACGATCGTGAAGGGGGTGCCATTCGACAAGGCAGAGCGGCTGCAAATGTCGGCGCGAAAAAAACCCTCGCGGCAGGTCGTGGCGGTGGGCGAAGACCTGCGCGAGGCTTAGGTGGTTGTCGGGCAGGCGCCTTAGTCGAGGAAGCCGACGAGTTCTTGGCTTCGACTCGGCTGCTGGAGTTTGCGCACCGCTTTGGCTTCGATTTGGCGAATGCGTTCGCGAGTCACTTTGAAGATGTGGCCGACTTCTTCCAGCGTGTAGCTGTAGCCGTCCCCGAGGCCGTAGCGGAGCTTAATGATTTCTCGCTCGCGATAGCTGAGCGTCTTCAATACCTTGTCGATGCGACGGCGCAGCATCTCTTGGGCGGCGCCGAGTGAGGGGTTTTCGGCTTCGCCGTCGGGGAGCAGATCGCCGAACTGGCTATCTTCGCTATTGCCGACCGGGCGGTCGAGGCTGATCGGGTAGCGGCTCATGGCCAGGACCCGCCGCGCCTCTTCGATCGACGTATCCGATTTGCGAGCGATTTCTTCCAGCGTGGGTTCGCGGCCGAGTTGTTGGAGCAATTGACGAGAGACCGCGCGGACGCGGGACATGGTTTCGACCATGTGGACGGGGATACGAATGGTGCGACTTTGGTCGGCGACCGCCCGCGTGATGGCTTGGCGGATCCACCAAGTCGCGTAGGTACAGAATTTGAAGCCGCGGCGATACTCGAATTTGTCGACGGCCCGCATTAGGCCGGCGTTCCCCTCTTGGATGAGATCGAGGAAGCTCAGGCCGCGATTGCGATATTTTTTGGCGATCGACACGACCAGCCGCAAGTTGCCTTCGGAGAGTTCTCGTTTGGCTTGCTGGTATTCCGTATAGACCTTGCGGACTTGTTGGACCCGGTTGCGGAGGCTGGTGGGGGTTTCCTGGCAAGCGATGAGTACGGTCCGCATTTCTTTGATCCACGGCTTACGTTCGATGGCAGGTCCGCGGGCGGCCTTGTGCTCCATGATTTTTCGTTGCAGATCGTCGACGATCTTGCTGAACTTCTCGATGGTGCAGATCAGGCCCTCGATCCGCTGCGTGCGCAGCCCGAGTTCTTCGATCAGGCGGACAGCGCGGCGACGGCGACGTGCGAGCGAAAGCCACGCGGCACGGCGTTCGGCCTTGGGGCGACTTTTGGAGTATGCGATCAGAAAGTCGCGACGGTTTCGCTTGAGCAGCACGGTGAGGGTGTTCAAGTTGTGGGGGATCCGCCCCAAAATTTGCTCTTTTTCCAGGCGGTCGGTCACCGAGACCTGCACCGTGCGATCGAAGGGGAGTTCGCCAGCGTGAACGCGTCGGAGGGTTTTGAAAGCGGCCTGGATCACATAATCGCATTCCAGCAATTTGGTGCGGAACTCGCGACGAGTTTTTTCGATTCGTTTGGCAAGTGTGATTTCTTGGGGACGAGTGAGAAGCGGGATTTCACCCATCTGCGTGAGGTACATCCGTACCGGGTCGTCCGACCAGGTGTCAGCGTCGCCGATGCCAGCCAACAGGTCACCTGTGCTGATCTCGACCGCACTATCGTCTTCGACCTCGACGATTGGATCCGCGCGATCATCATCATCGACCTCTTCGACGACGGGTTCATCGAACGGGCGATTGAGAGTCGGGCGAATTGTTGATTCTTCCTCAAAATCATCAAGCATTACATCGTACAAGGGTGAACTCCTGATAATGAGTGTGAGCTATATGGTCGGGCAAAAAAAGACGACCGCCCAAAGATGCGTGGACACCTCGGCAGTGCATGAAAAGGGGACGTGATTTGTCATCTCATGCCGACGATTGTTTAGTCTACCATCGAAACCGCACGAAAACCGAGCGGATCGAAATTTGTCAAAGAATTCCGTTTAGTTAAACCTTGGCGAATCATTTTGGTTTCAGTCGCGAACCAGATGTTCGAGGTCTTTCTAAGCGGCAGCCCTATCCCTGTTCTGAGGATCAGCGACCGATCCAAGCGTGCCCACTCTGCCTCAAGTGTAGGAACGCGGTCGCTAGTCGATGCCAAGGCGACCTCGGAAAGCCCGCCGTGACGTTGTCATTTCGCTGGTTTAAATCGCTGCAGGAATGAGTTGGTTAATGTGGGCTGAATGACAGCAAGAGCGTTAAACAGCGAATCGACTCATAATTTTACTCCGCTTCCGCCCGCGGTCCAGTGACTTTTCGTTTTCGGGACAAAAAGTCCACAAATCTGCGAGTCGCATTCCCGAGAAGGCGCGTAAGTCATCCGCACCAACGCGACCGCCAGGTAATCAAGATGGCCTTGCCGAAACAAGTCGAATCGAGAGGGTTTCCCCGAACTTGAAACGAATAATCGCCTTGTTTTTCCCGGTTTTTGTGCTTTGCCGGATCTCAGGGCGGGGCCATGCGCCGGGGTGCGACAATCGTCGCTTTCGCCGCGGATTGAGGTGAGGTGGGCCAAGGTGACGCAGCGGTGTTTGGACACTTGGCGGGCAGGTAGCAAGGCAAGCACGTGGCCTGGCTCGTTCAATCCATCGGTTTGACGACTCAGATAGCCAAAACAGCATCACGTTTGAGTTGCGGTGTTACGCATGCTGCCAAAACCCGCCAGGCGCAGGGCGGTAGCCCCGGGGTTCTCACAACAACCTGACGCTATCGCATTCCGGCGAATCGTTTTGAAACAACGCCTAGTGTCATCCCTGAAATTCGATCATCGCTCGGTCAACGAACACCTTGCGGGAATTGATGAAAGCTAGGGAACAACTAAAATGCCTGCATTCAATCGACGCCGTTCGCTGCACATAATTCGAAACTTTTTTCAGACGAGCTCGACCGATGCCCAAGGCTCATCTTCTCCCTTGCCCCTTCTGTAACGCCGAACTCCGCGTGGAAATGCGGCAAGCTGGGCAAACCATGCGTTGTCGTGAATGTCAAGGGGAATTCGAAGTCCCGACGATCGGTCGGCTGCGGGCCTTGCCAGCGGTTGACGAGGAGACAACACCGGCAGCGACAACTGTACCGCATCCGTTGAAACCGTGGTTTTTCGTCGGCGGTTTGATCGTGGCGGCGGTGTTTGGAATGACAGGTTGGTTGTTGTATCAGTATTCCGCATCGATGATTGCGATGGGGGAGATGTACCTCGAATCGGTCCCCCCCGAGTATTTCGACACGCTTAAAACGAAGGAGGACCTGTGGCGAAGCTGGTACCAGTTTTTCGAGGAGCAGGGGGAGCTCCCCCCGTGGCAGCCATCGACGATCAAGATCACGCTTCAAACCGGTAACTTGTTCCGCAAGATCAGCCTGGGATTGCTGTCGGGGGCCGGACTCGGGCTATTGGCTGCCTTGGGCTCATTTTTCTTGCCGAATCAGAAGGCCGGTGCAAAACGCTCTGGTGGTCGTCGTCGCCCGAGTGAGAAGCCATCAACGCGGGCCTGACGGGCTAAGCTTTGCGACTCCATCGCAACGTCGGCGTTGAGACGAGGGCCGGCGACCGCAGGCATTTTGCTATGCCAGCAATTCTGACAGCAGTCCGCGAATCTCCTTCATTTTGATCGGCAGATGCGCAATGCGGCGGTTGGGGATCGATAGATCGGCTTGCGATTCCAGATTGTTTCGCTTGGGGTCGATCAGCAGAATGGCCGGGATAGTGGTCATGATCTCCCCCTTGAAGCGATTGAACGCCTCAAGGCCCAGTGCGCCGTTCCCTGTCGTTCCGAAAATGACGCAATCGGCTGGGCGCGGTTCGGCGGGATCCAGCCGGGCAAATCGATCGATGGCCGATTGGGGGTTAGAAATAATCAGGACGCGGTAGCCGACTTCCTTGAGCTTCTCGCGAAAATGATCCTGTAGTTTCGAGTCGGATTCGACGAACATCACGATGCGGCTGCGACCCTCGTCTTGGCGGTGAATCAACTCGGCGTATTCTTCCGCCTGAGCCCGCGACAACTCGGGATCGTAAATTTCGGTCTCCCCATGCGTGATCACGTCGACGGCCGCCTGGAGTTCGCGATGAGCCTGCTGGGCCGTTTGGATCCGCGTCTCGGGATTCAGGTCCATCAATCGATTGACGAGGATGACAACTCGCGAAGGCAAATTCGGGACTTGGGCAGCGATCGGCGGAATTTCGCGGAACCGAGACGGAGCGATCCGCTTCATCCGTTCGCGGGTTTCCTTGAGCGGTGGTTCGCCGCAGATCATGTGGTACAGCATGCAACCGAGGAAGAAAATGTCGCTGCGCGGATCGTTCCGTTTGGCATTGGTGGTTTTCTCCAAGCCCGCGTAGTCGATACTGCGTGGGCCTTGTTTGTCTTCATCGTCGACGTCGGTGTTGACGGTGGCCAGACCGAAGTCGACCAGTTTCGCCTGACCTTTGCTCGACAGGAGAACGTTCGAGAGTTTCATGTCGCGATGGGTAATCCCCTTTTGGAAGGCGTAATCGAGACCACTAGCCAGATCGCGGGTGATGCTCAGGGCCGTGAGCAGTTTCAGTTTGCCGTGGGCCCGCACGTAATCCCGCAGGTTTTGCCCCTCGACGAAATCCATCACCATGTAGATCCGCCCCTTTTCCGTGGCCACCTCGTGGATCGGCACGATGTTGGGGTGTCGCAGGGTCATGACTGTCCGCGCCTCTTGCAGGAAACGTTCTCGCACGGCGTCGCTGTCGGAGTAACGATTGCGGAGCACCTTGACCGCCTTCACATCCCCCGTTTTGACGTGGACCGCCCGATAGACGCGGGCAAAGGTGCCGTGCCCGACCATGTACAGGATGCGATAGTTGCCGTAAAAGTAGCCGCGGCGATGTCCCTCGAGCAATCGCTGCGTTTGCCAGTTCGTCAACAGTTCGTGCTTGGTGAGATAGCGGATGAAGTCTTCCGCAGGGACCTGTCGACCTCCGGCGGCCATCATGGCCTCCTCGATTTGCTTCGACTCCATCAAGCGGCTTTCTAAGATCCTCGTGGCGAGTTGATCAGCGGTGACTAGATCGCTCATGGGGACGGTTCGACGAATTCAGCGTACGAGGGGCAACACTTGGCGGATTAGAAAGTAGGCTCGACGGACCATCCATGGTAGGTCACGACTGGAAAAACCGCAAATTGAAACGGGGCCGCAGTCCCTTTCAAACCGACTTGTCGCGACATCTATACCGATTTTAACACGTAAGGACGGCTTGTCAGCGATCCCGGTTCGTGTTTGGCTCGGTTCCGGGCATGCCGGAACCCCGTAGGAATCGCCTGCGCGAAGGTCGGCCGATCACCTCGTGCGGACTTCTCAATTGGGCGAATCGCCACCGACTGGCCGCGACATTCAAGGGAGTCGTTGGTCTTCGCCGCTACTCGCCGTCGAGACTTTGCTTGTAGGCGTCTCGTTCGCGTTTGGTCGCTTCGAGGTCGAACATCAAATACTTCATGTCCAGACGGAGTTGGCCAAGGGCTTCCTGGATCAAATCGAGAATTTTCCGGCGGCGGCGTGTGTAATCGACCACCCGTTCCAGGGGAACGCGGAGCTGAGCTTGCATCTCCATCGGCAGTTTATCGATGGCGTGAATCAGATCCATCAGGTCGTTCGGGAGTTGCTCTTTGGCCTCGGGCATGCGATTGCTCATGGTGTCGCGTCTCAGTTGATTGGCTTGATTTTATGGATTGGGATTTTTGTAGAGCAGCTGGCATGCCAGGTCCTTGGAAAAGATGGGGGGTCTGGAAAAATTCGGGAGAATAGGCGTTGTTGTGGCTTGGCGGAGGTTAACCTTGTTGATTTTTCGCGATCCGTTGATTGCTCTAGGCTTGCGTTGCCGATCGTGATAAAAGCCATTTTTCGGCGGCAAAACCACCAAAACGACCGGTGCACCGAGGAAGTTGCGAGAAATTCTCGAATGTTGCCAAAAATCAACAAACGCCAGAGGATGGCTGGTCCCGGTATTCTGTCGGCGCCGCTGAACTTTGTTGTTGCCCTTGGGTTGGCCTGTTTACCGCTGGCGGTATCCGCCGACGAGACGATCCGTCCATGGCGTTTCGTTTCTGCCGATTGCCATTTGCTCCCCGGTTCCTGGCGAATCGAGTCGGAGCGAACTACCCAGCTTGTACCAGGTGGAAGTCCGTCGGAACAGTGTCACCGGATCGATTTTACGTGCCACCTGGGGACTCAAGTCCTGATCGGTTGTGAGACCGAATCGGCCTACATCATTCCTGAGCTCGAAATTGCGCTCGATATTTGCGGGGAACATCCACCACTGCAGCTGATGGTCGAGGTGACCCTCCCCAAGACCCCCCACCCTGCGGGCAAGGGGCCGCTCACGACGTTACTGCCGGGGCCGACCTTGCAAGGGGCTCAGCAATGGCAGACCCTGCGGATGGGTGGCTTAGGCGATCCGCTTTCGGAAAAACTAAAAGAACGTGTCTGGATCCTTCGCCGCAAATATCCAACCGAAATCAACGATTCGGGAGCCTACATCTCGCGGGTCATCGTCAATGCCTATTCCCGACCCGGTCCCCACCGACTGTGGGTCAAGCAACCGGTGCTCACCGGCGTCGTGTCTGCGGTGGAGCATCCCTCGGGTCCCGTGATGCGGGACCTGCAGGTGACCTTGGCAGACTACGTGGGTGACGACGAGCGTCCAGCGGCGCGTAGCCAGCGGCAGGGGACGGTGATCGAGGTCGATCGCAGTCCGTTTTTCCCAAGAATTGTGCAGCACAACGGAGAACCCTTCGAATTCCTGCAGCAGATCGGCTTCAATACAATCCAACTGGCCGCAACGGCGACAGCCGACCAACTCAACCAGGCTCGGCAGTTGCAGCTCTGGTTGATCTGTCCGCCCCCCCCCTCAACCGGATTGAAGCCGATCGGCAATTTCTACGATCCGGTATTGGCTTGGTCGGTGGGGGATGATTTGACTGCTTCCCAGTTGGTGGCGACACAAAATCTTGCGCGCGAGATACGAGACGCGGACTCGAAACGGAATCGGCCCTTGTTCGGCCACGCAGCTACAGGATACTCGCGAATCGCCGAGGTGGTCGATTTGTTGGCGGTTGGGAAATCGCCGATAGGAACGAATTTCTCGTTGGTTCGCTACAGCAATTGGATTCAGCGGATCGACAAGACTCTCGGTGGCCGTCTGCCGCTCTGCGTCGATGTGCAAACCGAGACGTTACCGCAAGTGATCCAGCAAGCCGGTGCGGTGACCGGCGGGATCTCGCCGACCCCACTCGATCGGGAGCAAATCAAGGGGCTGGTCTACGAAGGTTTGGCCGGTGGAGCCCGCGCGCTGCGGTTTCTCTCCCGCTCCCGCCTCGATTCGAACGATCCGCAAACACGCTTGCGGGTCTTGACCTTGCAATGGATCAATCAGGAAATCAGCCTGATCGAGCCTTGGGCTGTGGGCGGAGTGGTGATGGGGGAGGATCGGACCGAAGACGGAGTCGCGGTGACGACTCTCAAAACCAATCGCGGACAGTTGTTGCTCGTCCAACAGGTTACGGGCTGGGAGCATTACGCCGCGGGGGACGCCCCGATTCGCTCTTTACGGATTCCCGATACCTATTCGGCGACGGGTGATCAAGCGTATGTGCTGGAAGCAACCGGCTTGCGGCCCCTGACCACTGAACGGTTCACGGGAGGGGGGGCGATTCAAATCGATGCTTGTCCCGCGAACGCCGCGATTCTGCTGACACAAAACCCGAGTGTCATCAATCGCATGACACAAATGATGGAAAGCTTTGGTCCAAACGCCCTGATCAATCGACGAGCCGATCTGACGCGGCAATGGTCGGCCTTCACCCAAGTCGCCGAAAACGAACTCAATCAAATGGGACGCAGCAACCCCATCGTCCGCAGCGCTCTCAACGATGCCCTCAACGCGGCGCAGCAAGCCGAATCGCTGCTGCTGACCAGCAGCCTGCAAACGGCACTGCCGTTCTACGATCAAGCGGACCAGCGGTTGGCCGTCGTGCGCCGCGAATTGATCAACTTGGCTCGCGAGCAGTTCGCCAGTGAAACGTCGGCACCACTGCTGTCCCACATGAGCCTTCTGCCGCGGCATTGGGAGTTGGTAAGCCGCATGCCGGCCATCGACGAAGCTCCCAACGGCTTGCCTGGAGGCGACTTCGAAGACCTTAATCATATGCTCGTCAACGGCTGGGAGCGCTCGACGAATCATGACCAGCGGACCACGGTTCGATTGGAGTTGTCACCGCTGGCCGCCGGAGCCGGAGAAAGCGGTCTATTGATGAGCGTGACCGGTGAAATCGACGACAACCAGCTGTTCGATCAACCGCCGTTGACGATCCGTTCCGCACCCGTACCCGTTCGCAGTGGCCAGATGGTGTTGATTCACGGCTGGATTCGCATCGACTCGCCGTTGCAGGCCACTGAGGACGGGGTGATTATCTACGACACCCTGGCGGGACGACCTTTAGCATTGCGGTTTCCTGCGACGACGGGGTGGCAAGAGTTTAAGCTTTACCGCGCAGTCAGCGAGACGACTCAACTGCGGGTCGCCATCGAGATGAATGGCAAGGGGACGGCGATGCTCGATGAATTGACCGTGCGGACTGTCGATCTGCCCGATTATCCAGCCGGTCCTGGCGCACGAGGTGCCGACAATCGCCCGGCCGAACGTTCCCGCTAACGGCTGCGGCGGCGACAATCTGTTCGGTTCATCTCGCGGCGACCAATACGGCGCTCGCGTAGATCGAAGTTCCGGTGCATCCGGTCGAGGCCGCAGTCGTCGCAACCAAAGTTGCCTTACTTTTGGTCTGGTTTGACGTAGGCCAGAGCCATCAAGGCGTAGGCGGTGGCCAAATTGGCGTCCCCTTCGTACCAGCGTCCCTCGGCGCCGTTGACCCAGGAGCCGTCGGGTTGTTGCCGAGCGACGAGTTCGGCCAGCAGTTCCGATTTCCAGCGGTGCGTAATCCCTTGGGCGTCGGTCAAATCCTCTTCGCCGATCGTATGCAACGCTTTGGCGAAGACGTGATAGTAATAGTACAATCCTTGTTCACCCATCCCCGGATTAGTCTTCAAATCGTAATGGCGGCGAATCCAATCGAGGGCCGCTTGGACGCGAATATCGTTCCGATCGACCCCGGCATAGAGAAAACTTTTGAGACCGGCGTAGGTCATCGAACCGTAGCTGCGTAGCCCCCCCTCGGGGCGCGCGGGGGCCTTACTCTCGCCGCTGTTGGCAGGGGAATAGATGAAGCCGCCGCGGTCGTCCGGGTGGACTTGGCCCACGTAGGCCTCTTGATTGTGTTCGGATGGCAGGTTTTGGCTGCGAGACAGAAACGTACGTACCTTTTGCATCGCCGTGCTGTTGGGGTCCTCGCCGGCCGCTACTAGGGCGTCGACGAAAAAGGAAGTGTTACTCATGTCGGGCCGTTTGGATGAGCCGTAGCCTTGGCCGCCGTAGAAGGAACTGGCAAAACCATGCCCCTCTTCCTCGTCCCATTGGATCCGTTTCAGGAAAGAGGCGGCTCGGTTGATGACTTGATCGAACTTGCCGTCCTTGTTCGCAGCGGCGAAGGCCAGCAGGGCAATCGACGTTTCGTAATTGGTGAGACCAGCATTGGTGTAGATGCCGCCGTCCTCCTTGATGAATTGCTCCAGATAGGTCAGCGCCTTGCTGACCGCTGGATCGGTGGGCGGGACGCCATGCTGCATGAGGGCGAAGGCGCAGAGGGCGGTCACGCCAGGGCTGATCGGTTTGCTGAAGGAACCATCTTGGCGGTCCTGTCCCTTTTCCCTCAGAAACGCAATCGCCCGCGAAACAGACTCTCGAAGCTTGACTTCGTCGGTCGTGGTGGCTTGCTGGGCCACCGCGGCATGTACGATCGCCATACTGACGATCACGAACAAAAATCGTTGGAACATGGTCCCGTGCCTCTCTTCTGGAAAATGTCGTGGCAGGCACCGTCGACAACCTGCCGTTCAAACTGGAAAAACGGTTGATTTCTAACCGCGGCAAGGACGCGATTGAAGAAACACCGGGCCGAGGATCAAACACGTTGGCCTGGTTTGGGAACGCTCAGCCGATTCTGGCTTGTTCCCAAACCCCTTCAGCCGCAGGGCGCTAGCCCGCGCTTCTCGCGAAAACCGGACGCGAGCGCTTCGGCTAATTTTTCAGCGACAAAACCTAGTCAATAATAGCGTAAATATCGGATTCGGCCATGATGAGGACTTTTTCGCCATTGAGTTCGATTTCGGTGCCGGCGTAGTTCGAGAACAGTACACGATCCCCTTCATTGATTTGCGGAGGGATGCGATTTCCCTGGCGATTCAGCTTGCCGCTCCCTACCGACAAGACTTTTCCTATTTGGGGACGAGTTTGGCTGGATTCTGGGAGGACGATCCCTCCGGTCGTTTTCGAGTCGGCCGCTAATCGCTTGATGACGACGTGTTCGCCAAGCGGTTCGATTCTTAGCTTCATTGTTAACTTTTTGCTCAACAGAGGGCGACAGTTGCCACGAGCCTTTAATTTTGACTGCTGGTTCCTGGCGGTTCAACCCCCGACCATCAAGGTTCCCCCGCATCCTCCACGCAGATTAACCAGCAAAGTCCTCAGTGACCAAAGTTTTCGAAGACGAATCCAAAATGCGTCGATACTTAGAAACGCGTCATCAGAGTCATTTTCGAGGCGCCGCTGAGGTTCCAACTCGACCAGCTAGTCCAGATCACGTGGATCACCGGGGACTTGACGCCCAGACCATGCCTGTTTCGGGGTTGGGGTTTTCGAGCGCTATTCCGGGTTTACCGACGAGCAACGCAAACGAGCAAGCGATCCCAACCCGCCGCAGCGTTATTCGACCAACCTGCATCACACCGTATAGTCGTGGATCATGCGATGAGTGTTCCGTTTGAATTCGCCTTGCCACCCTACGCCGATGACCCAGTGCCGTTCGTTAACGTGGAGGCTACGGCAACAACGGCGCCCCGCGCGCGAGTGGCTCCGATTCGGTTTCCGCATATTCCGGCACGAGAACGGGTAGATGCCAAACCTCATCAATATTTTACGGCGACCGGCACCGTGCTGCGACGCGATGAAGCGCATCCGACGTCCGTCGCGCTGGAGTTGACGCCCCCCCCTACGACGACTGCGGATCGCCCTGCGGCCGGCGGCGATTCGGCGCAAGATCGTGGCGGCCGCAATCCGGTCACCGATCCCAAGGCCCCGGGCAAGCCACAAGCCCAACACGCCGCCCTGGTCTCGCCCGTACAGATCGCTCACATCGCGGCCTTGCTCCAACGCCGGATTGCAGTCAATTCTCGAATGGCACAACGTGATCGCGAAGCTATTTCCGTCGTCAATAATCTTCGTCGGCGAATCATCGACCACGGGCATGGCTTGGTTCATTCGTGTGCCGACGATGCTCGAGTCTGGGAGTCGTTCGTTGAGTTGTGCCAGGCCTACACGGCTATCGCTCAGTTGCTCGAGGCGGGTTAAAAGCTGATGGTAACGACATCTGCGGCGACAACTCGAGGCGTCACCCAGGATGAGTGCTGGAGTCAGCGCTCAAAGCCGCGCCGACCGGGATTTTCTCATGCTTGTGCGATGTCGGAAGATGCCGGCCGGAACGACATGGCGACGGTTGGTGGTGGCCGGGGTCGCGCCTGAGCCGCCACGCGGTGCTGCGTTGTCTCGGTAGCTTTTCCTACGCTGCGCCGATTCGTTTTTCGTTCATGGGACGACGGCGGGCCGGTCTCGTTTCTCTGCCAGTTTGATCGATCCGCTCACATGGGAGGAGCCCTGCTAGAATAAAGGACGAGGACCTCCATGAACGAGACGACTAATAACCTTGAGAAAAGTCGCCCGTCCCGGACGCGACTGCTGATGCTGGCCTTGCTTTGGATCGTGGTCTTGGGGGCGTCGGCGTGGACTGTAGCCCGTTGGTATCGACCGGAACAACCTCCGAAACCGCCACTCACGTACGATTTCGAGAATTTTGTCGTGGTGGAGCATGGCTGTCTGCTGCCGTGCCATCCCGAACTTGGCGAGTACATGCTGCGGATGTGGGTGGAGCAGGGGGGGATCAAGCTGCTCCAACTCGATGAACCCTTTCGTATCAACCGCTCCGATGGCATTTCCCGCGATCGGAGGATTCCCGAGGTGCGTGCCGAAGGCCCGACGGGCCAACCGTTTCGAGTTCGCCAGTTCCTGTGGCGCTCGTACCCCGATGCCGTCGAATACGACGTCACCTGGAAGGCGGACGAAACTGATTTAGAATTGGTGGTCGCGCACCGGTTTCGAGCTGAAATCGGTGTACTGGGGGGGGCGCGAATCAGCGATGATATGGAGTTCAAATGGCTGCTCGAGCCCTACGATCGTGAAGAATTTTTCAAGCTGATCGAAGGCCAAGAATGAAGGATAATATCGAGATGAACGATCGAGAGGCACCTCCCGTGGTTGGTGTCGTCATGGGCAGCAAATCGGATTGGGAAACGATGGAGGAAGCGGCTCAGGTGCTGGCCCAATTCAGCGTACCGCACGAGTGCCGAGTGGTATCGGCGCATCGCACGCCAGACTGGATGGCCGAGTACGCAAGGACGGCCGTGGCGCGGGGGTTGAAGGTGATCATTGCCGGCGCGGGGGGGGCAGCCCATTTGCCTGGTATGCTCGCGTCCCACACGATTCTGCCTGTGCTGGGAGTGCCCGTGCAGAGTCGAGCCTTGCAGGGCCTCGATTCGCTCCTTTCGATCGTGCAAATGCCGGGAGGCGTACCGGTCGCCACCCTGGCGATCGGCGCTGCCGGTGCAAAAAACGCGGGATTGTTGGCGGTGCGGATTTTGGGCGTACACGACGCGACCTTGGCTGAAAAGCTGCAGGAGTTCCAGAACAACCAACGCGATGCCGTACTGCGGGATTCCCATCTATGAGTCGAGGTCACGCGTTGCCGGCACCGATTCTGCCGGGTCAAACGGTGGGCATCTATGGCGGGGGTCAGTTGGGGCGGATGCTGGCCCAGGTCGCTCGCCGGATGGGCTATCGCGTTCACGTCTTCACCTCCGAGCGGGATTCCCCCGCTGCTCATTTTGCCAATCACGTGACCGTGGCTGACGATTCGGACGAATCAGCCTTTCGCGCGTTCGCCAGTACGATCGACGTGCTGACGTTTGAGTTCGAGAATGTGTCGGCCGCCTCATTGAAATGGGTTCCGGAACAGGTGCCGATTCGCCCTGGCCCCCAGGTCTTTTGGACCGCCCAGGATCGCAGACGCGAAAAGACCTTCTTGCAACAACACGGTTTGCCGACGCCGCCGTTTGCGCTTGTGGATTCGCGGGAACAATTGGCGGCGGCCGTGGTGCTGATCGGAACGCCCGCCGTCTTGAAAACCGCTGCCGGGGGCTATGACGGCAAAGGGCAAGCGGTGATTCGCGACGCCAGCGACATCGACGCGGCATGGCATGCGGTTCAGGGAAGGCCGTCGACGCTGGAGGCCTTTGTCGATTTGGCCTGTGAGGTTTCCGTGATCGTCGCTCGTGATGTCTATGGAGCGACGGCGGTTTACGGCCCCATCGAGAATCACCACGCCAATCACATCCTCGATCTGTCGATTTGCCCGGCCCGGGTCGGGCCGGCAATTGGCGCGGCTGCCTGCGAGATTGCTCGAAAAATTGCCTCGATCTTCGACTTGGTCGGATTGATCTGCATCGAATTTTTCGTGGCTCGCAGTGGTGAAGTTCTCGTCAATGAAATCGCCCCGCGTCCTCATAACTCGGGACATTTGACGATCGAAAGTTTTGCCACCAGTCAATTCGAGCAGCAACTCCGGTGCGTCTGCGGGTTGCCGCTGGGGAGCACGGCGCAGCGGACTCCAGCCGCGATGGCGAATTTGCTGGGCGATCTCTGGTTTCCTCTGGCACCAAGGTGGGAGGAATTGCTGCGGTACAACGAAACCTATCTGCACTTGTACGACAAGCACGAGGCTCGTCCGGGGCGCAAGATGGGTCATGTTACTGTATGCGCCACGGATGCGGAAACGGCGGCTCGCCGTGCTCGCGCGGCGCGAGCATCGCTAAGGCAAGATGCGGGTTGATCGAGTTTTCTAGCCGCCGCGTAGTTTCGAGATTCGACGCCCGCGCGAGCCATTCGTCAGCCCGTGATCGCCATCAACGCGAGTCACTTTGCGTCCCGGATTCGCTCGGAAATCGCGGCGATGGCTTCCTCGAACCGGCCTTTGAACGGAAGTTGAGAAATCATCAACGCGATCAACGCCACTGCGACGCACCAAGGAAGAAAGTTCTGTTCAATCAAGCTGACCACGAGCAAGAATATCGCTGCACCCTCGATCAGTGCGAAGCGGATGACGGTCGACGATTGCAAGACACGCATCGCCGAGCGGGCGACGACCGAGGTGTCCTTTTTTTGCTCGGGGGTCAGAGCCTGCCCCAACATCTTGGCGGTATTGCGCGACACGAAAATCGGTACGATGAAGCTTGCCGGCAAAATAGAGATGGCTCCGATCGATGCGATAACGGTCAATGGAGTCAGTTCGAACTTCCAATCCCCCTTCGTAATCAGGAACAGGACGATGAGGGCGAATACGAACAAGCCGAAGCTCAACGCGCCGGCAATCAGCAGTAGCGACAAGTGACTGGGCGTGTTGTCGTTCGACTTCATGGCGAAATCCGCCGAGGCGTACCAGGGGGTTGATGACGATTAACTAGCCAGTTTCTGCATCAATTGGTTGACGAACTGGGCCACATGCTGGGGATCATCCTTTTCTCGCAGATGCTGGATGGTTGCTTCTTTGACCCCGAGTTTTTGCAGATGGCCTACCAGGCTCTCCCAGCACTTCAGTCGCTTCTTCCCCTCGCTCAGATACAAATCTGTTACCAGTTCTTGAACCCGCTGCAAGCTGATCGAGTCGCGATTCTGGTAATATCTGCGAATGACTTGTTGTTGATATTTAGTGCGCTCAGTCATGGGCGGCTTGGTTCCTGCAGTTGGTAAAAAGTGGCACCGTATCCGCGGTGCCTACTGCGAATATCGGTGAACCTCGGATGCGAGGGTAACCTACTGTCGGGTTATTCCGTTTGTTCATGATAAACAACCGGAGGCCGTCCGCCAATCAACATCGTTGGTCGATGAGCAAGAGGGCGACACATGTCGGCGCGTGGGTTATTTCGCCCGTGCGGATTTTTTCGACGGCAGCAGCCAGCGGCAGGCGGACGGCATCGATACGCTCCGTTCCCTCGGGCCGCCGCGGACAGTTGGTCAAGCCGCGGGCCAGATACAAGCGAGTAGGCGAACGAATGATCGTGGTAAACGGGTCGACGGTTGTCAAATATTCCCAAGAGTCGGCTTGCAAACCAAGTTCCTCAGCCAATTCCCGCTTGGCCGTTTGTAGCGGATCTTCCCGCGGCTCGATGCCGCCGCTGACCCCCTCAAGGGCAACTCGCCCGATCGCGTAATGGAATTCGGAGGTCAAATAGACGTGACGCTCATCATCGACCGCCAGAACACAGACCCCTGGTTTCATCTCGACCACGACATGTTGCCCAGGAGCACCGTCGGGCCGGGTGACGCGGTCGACCCACAGGCGAACAAACGGGTCTGCGTATTTCTCGACGGTTGCGTGAATTTTCCAGGGGCCATGTAATTGTGTGAGGTCGTCGTTCACGCCGGGGATCCTGCTACTCGATGCTGACAACCTTCCTATGATACTGGTCCAAGCCACAGCGTGGCAGAGTCAAACGGTTGTTGTTGAAATCGCCGGATTCGAATGCGCGAGCGGTACGGCGTTTCCCTGCGGGACCAGGTGGGGTATCAGCAGCCGATAGCGCGTGCGGTGCAGGGCAGCCAGAACCGCCCCTTCGGCGTCGAGGGCGGCGAATATCGAGCGAAATTTCGAGGGCCTCGCGAGAACATTGGTCCGCTGGCTGGCGTGGGGGGCGCTGGCAGCCGAGGTTTCATCAACAATCCAGACGGCTGAAATAGAAGCAAGACAGCGCCAACATCAGGACCATGAAATACAGGCCGCTTCGGAGGGGAGACCAGGGATCGTTGTGTTCGTCCAGTTCCCGCAGATCGACGTTAGCGTCGTAGCGAGTATCGCGGGAAGACGAAAGGTATTCGACCAAGCGGTAAAACTCGCCAGGCTTGGGGAATATGTTGTAAAGCGGTTTGAGAACGTAGCGATAGGCGTTCAGGAGCAGATCGCCTTGCGGAGCGTAGGTGGTTTCGATCGAGCCGCTGTTGGAGAGCGTCGAAAGGCGGTCGATGCTGTGGCAAAGCGTCATTTGGCCGATCTGGTACGAGAAACCGCTGATGGTACCCTGACGGGGCACCTTGGCAAGATGCAGGGCTTGTGGATCGGACGGTTGCCACAACCACAAGCGGCCATTGCGATACAAGACCCCAATTTCTCCGGAGATTGGATTGGCTCGGATCATGATGGGGGGGGAACGCGAATCGGGTTGAAACAAGGCGACTTGGCGGAGTGAATCGGCCTCGAATACCAAGACGCGAGCGTTGCCAAAGGCGACCATGATGTGGTTTTGGCCGTAGGCTACCAAAGCGCTCATGTCGCGACGTTCGGCGCCCGATTCGACCTCGACCTCGCGGAGGACGCGATAGGTGCCATCCTGTGAGCCGATCACGTAGAGCGTGTTGCTGGAAATCATGGCGAATTCGTCGCGGGCGGCTTGGTAGCTGACGCGATTGGCATCGCGTAGGTCGAGGCGGCGAGTGGGACCCAAGGGGCTGAGGGCTTCGTCCGGAATTCTGGGCCGGCCTGCCGACGCTGCAGCGGGGTTACTGCCGATTCGGGCCAGGTCGAGGCGCGTGATGCGTCCGCCGCTGGAAACTAGCAACGGACCGCGGTCACAGGCAAAAACAGCCAACGAATCGGGCAAGAGATAATCGACGAACAGATTCCGTGAGGCATTGCTGATGGCGATTTGCGAACTGGGGATGCCGGGGAGTCCCAGGGGATTGCTGAAGGCGATCAAGATGCGACCGGACGCCGGGTCAACGATGGGCTCGGCGAGTGACGACGGTCGGAAATTCGCCATGTTTTTGGCGATGGCCAGCCCCATTTGGTCTTCGGCGGAGACCGACATGCCGTTGCGGGAGACCGGGGTCCAGCTTTGATCCTTGAGTTCGAATATCTCGGCGAATTTATTCATCGCGAAGGCTTGATTGCCGATCTCGCGGCCCCAACTGAGTTGCTGGTTTTCGGCTCCGTTGGCCAGAAATTTGTTGGTGGTGCCGATCGCAAAGCAAATCGCCCAAAACACGATCGTCAACACCACCGAGACGATCGCGCTGCGGTAGAGCAAGCCAACGAACATCGAGACGGAAAAATAAATCGCGAACACCAGAATATAGAGTGGGATGCTGAACAAGGTCGCGCGATCCCACAAGCCGAGTCCCAGTCCCATCCAGAGATAAATGCCCGTAAACAGGATCAGCCCGCAGAGGGCCACGAAGGTGGTACCCCCCACGAATTTGCTGATCAACAAGCCGGGTCGATGAATCGGTTTGCTCAACAGCAGGTTCAGTGAGCCTGGTTCGAAGGTCTCCGGGATCATGTTGGCCGTGATGATGATGGCGATCAAAATGCCGAGGGACAGCACGAATTTATCTAAGATGAATCGCAGGATACCGGAGATCGGTTGGATCATTTGGCTGCGGGTGACCTCCGAGGGAATGAACGAGAGGTGCCACATGGCATAGTAGAGTTTGGCGGACGATTTGCCGGGTATGGGCAGGCTTTTGAGAGCGTTGTTGATGAGCAGGCGATTGAGGCGAGCGACGCGGACGTCGGTCAATTTGTCGATTCCTTCGTTGACCAATTCTTGAGCCTCGGAGCGGAGGACTTGGGTCTTCCAAACTTCGGGATCGTAGAATTGCCGATCGCGCATGAGGTCATTGAGGTCGTTGGCGAGTGTGCGCGATAAATCGCTGCCGTCGATCGTTTGACGGGGGCGACCGCGCCGCTCGTTGGGAGGAGGGCGATGGCTCGGTTCTTGATTCAGATTGGGGCCGTCGGTCTCTTCGGTAGCAATTGGGGATGGGGCCGCTTGAGCTTTTTCGGCAGCTTCGAGATATTTTGCGCGGCTGGCTGCCGGGAGCCGCTCCCAGATGCGGGCCGCAATGGGTTGCCGGAGCTGGTCTTTCTTCTCGACGAGTTCGGAAGCGATGGCATTCGCGACGGGCTCCAGACCCCAAGGGCTTAGTTCCCAGTCGAGGGTCTCCCGTAGATGCAATGGTGCCAGAGCGGCAAGCACGAGCAGGATCAGGCCGATCATCACGTACAAAACGCGCGAGGCGATGGTGGCTCGGAAGGCATCTTTGACAATGGCCAAATACGGTCGAATCATGAATCGCATGCCTGTGGGGTTTATTGGTCTGAGCTTTCCAGGATCGCCAAGAAGGCTTCTTCCAGGGAGGCTTTCTTTCGCGACAGCGACACGATGCTGATGCCGCGAGAACGGAGTTGATCGACGAGTCGGTCGACCTCGGTCTGGTCTTGGATCGGCACGACCAATTCGTGTTCGCCGTGGGGTAGGGGGGCTATTTGCTGGGCGCCGAACTCCGCGCCGATCCGCTGAATTTCGCGGGGGTCACCGGTCGCGATCACTTCCAAGGCTTGAGCGGTCGATTGCCGGACCGTTGCGGAGGCGTCTTTGACCGAGCCGCAGTATTTGAGTTGACCGCGGTCAAGAATCGCCACGCGATCGCAGACCAGCTCAACCTCCTGCAGGATATGGCTGTTGAGAAAGACGGTGACGCCGGATTCCTTGAGCGTCCTGACCAGGGCCCGGATCTCGGCGCGACCACGTGGATCGAGGCCGTCGGTGGGTTCATCGAGAATCAAGAGTTTCGGCTGAACCAGCAAGGCCTGCGCCAGCCCTAATCGCTGCAGCATCCCCTTCGAAAACTTCTTGACGGGGTCGTTGATGCGGCCGGTCAGTCCTACCAAGTCGATGATCGCATCGCGGCGTTGCCGGATGATGCGGGGGGGGAGGTTGCTCAACTGGCCGTACAGATCCAGGGCGGTCAGCACCGTATGATGGCCGGCAATCCGCAAATGCTCGGGCAAGTAGCCGACCAGGGTTCGCGCCGCACGGCTGCCAGCGGGCAATCCTAGCATGCAGGCTGCGCCCGTCGTTTTTTGGATGATGCCCAGCAGAATCTTCAAGAGTGTCGTTTTCCCAGCTCCGTTGGGGCCGAGTAGGCCGAAGATTTCGCCCTGGGGCACGGCCAGCGACACATCATTCAAGGCTTGAAACCGGTGTCCCCCGAATAAGCTATCACGATAAATTTTGCTCAGGTGAGTGACTTCTACGGCATACGAGTTGGAATTCATGGAACGTGTTGGTTTCCTCAAGTCAGAGGAGGAGTTCAGCCAAAAGGTTTCGTGTTGTGAAAAGTTCGTTGGATCGGATTCGTACTTGAATCATTTCACCAGAAAAATGCTGTTCTCGCCAGTTGACAGGGTCGCCAAGCCAGCGACTGCAAGCCACAATGTCGGCGTGGACGGACCAAGTGAATGTCTCGATCCATCGCCATCGTCTCGACACCATTCGGTGAGCTGTGGTTGTTGGATTCGTCAAGTTTTGAGAACGAGTGCTACGTGAATCAAACCGCGGAAATCTTGTTGCATGCCGTTTCGCCGTTCGAGAATCTCGAAGCGGTCGTCGAGGCCGATGGTCGCACGGTCTATCTTTACCTCTCGGGGGGACCGGAATTCGGCACGCGAGCCGTGTGGGTGCGGAATTTGGTTCCAGCGCCGCTAGTTTTCAACGAAGACGATATGCGACAAGGCTTGGCGCCCGTCTTGCCTCGCGTCCATTTGAGCAATCCGGCGCCACAGCCGACGCCGGCTGCGGAGCAATTGTCAATCGTCTGGTTTGCTGAGGGGAACGGGGTGGCGTTGTTCGAGGGGGAGGAATTGTTGGCTGTCATCCCGCCCTGGAGTGGTCTGTCGGGGTTCCATGGCTACGCTAGGGATTGTGCCGCGGTCAACGAAGTCTGTTGGCCCTTGCCCGGTGAGCCTCACCTGCGCGAGCGCATCGAATTCAGCCGACGGTACTGGCAGGAATGGAACCAGGATTCTCCGTTCCGCCGTTGGCAGCCGCAATTACTGGCTCACTATGAACGAGCCTTCGGTCCTCTCAAAACTTATTTCAATATTAACGGTGAACATTTTCCGCCGCGCGGCCTGGGAGTTTTTTCGAGCGATCGCGGATTGACGTTGGCAACGGTCGGTATGTCGCTCTGCTTGCAGCCGATGGCGGAGATGTGTGTCGAAACACCTGGGGCATTCCGCCGAGTCGAATTGCTGACCCGATTAGAATCGGGAGTCGAGGGGAGGCAGATCGAAATGGTGGCGAGAAGGATGTCATCGCTGGCGGGATTGCCGTGGCGTGAATGGACTTGGTTGGGGGACAATCACACTTGCGGATGGCTCGCCAATGAAAAAGTCCCCTATGCCGGCCTATGCTCGCTGGCCTCGTGTGGCGCCAACCCGGCGTGGATGTTGCCAGACATCGATGGTGATCGGGTCGAGGTCTTGGTGGTGTTCCCGATGACCGAGCAAAAGTTTCAGGAGGTTCATTCCGGCCGTTCTCGTGTGGCCGACCTGGTCAAGCAAGCCAATTTTTTGGCGTAACGGCGGAATTTTGAAAACGATGGTGGCATGCTCCAACTCCCCGCTCTGGTCTGTTCCGTTCAGCTCCAGAAGCCACAGTTTAGGTTTGGTATAGTTCCCGAACTGTGAGGCAGAGCGCGTCAGCGTCCGGTTTTCGCGAGAACTGCGTGCTAGCGCCTTGTGGCTGACGGGTTTTGGCACAAAGCCTAACTCGACTAGGTGCTCGCCACGATAGCTACCGCCGCGCCGACGCCGAAAAAAGGAGATGGCGATAAAGGGTAAACGGATAATTTTTGGCAAGGTCAGGCGATTTGTCTTGCCTTGCCGGTTCGCTATGTGTATTTTCTCACCGGATGTTGAGGCCAAACGTCGACAGATGAAGTCGGTAACTCCGGGGCTGTTGGGGACGAGTTTGGCCGTAAAAAACGAAATTTTCTCGCGGTAAAAGGAGTGTCTCACGATGGCTGCTGGAAGCTCACCACAAGGGTTCTCAAAACGATTGCGGGTGTCGCACCACAAAGCGACCTGCGACTACATCGGCTTGGAAACCCGTCACTTGCTAGCAGGCTTGATGGACGGCGGCATGTCGGCATGTTTCGCCGAGGAGTTCGTACCATCATTTGTGTCAACCGTTGAAAATCCACCGGTTTTGGACGGCTCGATGGTTACCTTGAACCAGATGATCCCCTTGAGCCACGACGGGACGCACAAGCCGGGGATGTGCGGGCAGGGGGGGCAATGGGGTATTTGTTCAGGCCCGCCAACATGGTTCGTCGCCGAGACGCAGCACAATGACGATGGAACGCCCCTAAAGATCACATACGTCAGCCCAGGTTCGTGGATCGCCTACCGGAAATTCGTCTACAACGCGAACGGTTCGCTGGCCGAGAGCCATTACTATCGTTTCAGCGACGGTGACACGAAGTTGCTGTTCCAAACCAGCGTTATTTATCACTATGACGCTGGTGGGACTTTGCAAAAAGCGCCGGTGACGATCGACTCCGATGGGGATGGTGTCGTCGATCACGAGTACGATGCGACCACCGTGGCTTATTTGGGAATTTATGTGCCGGACTATGATGATTACTATGCGAACAGCGCCGATTTTTTCTGCACCGTTGACGTCCACCAGCAAGAACTAGAGCCGCACCTTCCGCCGACGATCACAGCCTTTCCGATTGATGCGCAGGTCTACCACTTGACCTTGATCCTCGATGAAACGGAGTCGCAATTCGATTCGGCGATTTTGTTCGAGGAACTCGACCACGAGGGGGATCGCGTCGCTGAATTGCCGATCGACGGCGAAAAGTGGGAGGCTCTGTCGGAGGATCCTGAATGGTCGGGTGAGGTGGGCACCAACGAAGACGAAGCTGCCGTGGCACGCCTATCCGACCTCCCGGAGGAACTTCCTGCGGAAATCGCGACCGAAGTCGCTGGGCTCGCATCCGCGTTTGGTGGCCAGGCGGAAGACGTGACTGAAGCCGAAATCGAGGCGGTGCGTCCGCATGGGTTTTGGCTGCCCCGGTCACTGGGCCACGAGGACGTCAAAGAGATGATGCTCAAGCACGGCGGATTCCCGCTGGACGCCGTCATTGCCGACGCGTTGCGCGATTGGAAAATGGCCAAGGATCGCCGCAGTTAAGAGCCTATCGACAAACCAGTTCTTGCTCATGCTTCGGGTTGCGGTCGCACTACGGACTTAAGCCGTTGCATGAATCGATCACAAAACCAGTCCTCGCTTAAGCTTCGGGTAGCGGGTGCTGTCGGATTTGGGAAGGGCTTGATGCTCGGCGGCTCGCCACCATTTTTTTTCGCGCAGACAGCGGTATGTAGGCATGGCGCTGAAACCCCTCAGCCGCGAGGCTTCAGCCCGCGGTTCTCATGACGGCCGTACGTTGCCGCGTTCTGGCTGAGGCGCCCGGCAATTGAAAACATACTGTAAGCTACTGTTGTCAGACGGTAGTCTTGGATGTTAGCCACCATCCGACGAAGGTAGCTACTGATCGGCCGCTTGCGTATCCGCTTGGGACAAAGCCTAACATAAATCGTCCTCCAGGCTTCGCTGGGGCTTGATCTTCGCCTTGGCCAGATCGCTGTGGTAGGCCCGGACCGCTTCGTCGGGCGTCG
Organism: uncultured Pirellulaceae bacterium; assembly: GCA_937941455.1. Classification (GTDB taxonomy): domain Bacteria; phylum Planctomycetota; class Planctomycetia; order Pirellulales; family Pirellulaceae; genus BJ22. The sequence goes on from CALDHM010000001.1 coordinate 105,783, forward strand.
CCAGGCCATCGGCCACCAATCGCAAGTAGCGAATGAAGGTGAGCTGATCCTCCGCTTGATTGATCCTGCGGCCGAACAGCGCGGCCCGGGCTCCATGGCGTTTCGCTTCGTAGAGCAGCTGAAAGGTGCTGAAGGTGGTGCCGCTGGACCCGCCCAAGATTCCGACGATCAGCGACGGATCATAATGGAGCAACTCTTCTAAAGCGGCCGGGCCGAAATACGGAATTTTCAGAAAGAGCGGCCGTTGGGATTTAGGGATGCCGGCCAACGTGCGGGCGATGCAGTCGTTGACGTAGCGTCCGACGTCGGCGACTGGCCTCTGCAAAGCGTTGGGCGCGAAGACCTCCAAAAAGTGACGAAACCCGGCAGCAGCCGCTTCGCTGCGAAAGGAGCGGTAGGCCTCAAGTGTCTGCCGATCGAGGGCCGCATCATTATTGAAGGTCACGGAGTAAAGACCCAGATTCGTGCGGCCGCGCAGCGGCGTGGTACGCACGGCACTGTGGCCAGTCAAATCGGTGACACTTGCCGACCGGAAGGGGAGTGAGGGCTGGTTCGCGTAGTCGCCGCTGAGGCCGCACCAAATGTCGGTCGAATCGTTGGCGCGGACGGCGGGCGTCACGGAACTGCCCGAAAAAAGACCTTCATCAAGCGATAACATTTCATTCGTACTCGGGCTCATCAGCATGATGTCAACGAGCCCTTGCCTGACGATGCGGCGGATCATCTCCCGAAATTCCGGGAGCGAGCGAAATGGCCTTCGGTTCTGCCCCGCTGGATCGCTCGGCCCGGGGGCGGCGACGCCGAAGGCCATGTCGGCGTCCTTGGCATCGGCTAGAATGAAGTCTGTCACTGACGAGTCGGCGGCAATCCGCGCGAGTTTCGCGTCGAAAAATCGAGGAGTTTCGCTCAACAACGTCTGGGAGTTGACCATGGAACGGGATTTCGATGTAGTGGTTTGCGGATGTTGCACAGTGGACATCCTGGTGAAGCCCGTTGAGTTGCACCAGCCCCTGCGCGCCGATCAATTGATCGAGGTCGCTCCGATTGAAACGACGACCGGCGGTATTGTATCGAATTCCGGAATCGCCTTGCAGCGACTCGGCATGCGTGTCGCTGCCGCGACGGTCGTGGGGGCCGACGATTGGTCCGAGATCATCCGCAGGCGTCTGCAGGCTGCGGGGCTAAATTTGGATGGCTTGCAAATTCGATCCGATCTGCCGACCAGTACCACCGCGGTGATGATCGATGCGATGGGGCAGCGGAGCTTTGCGCACTGCCCGGGGGCACCTCGAGAGCTGGACCGACAATTTTTCGTCGAGCGAATGGACTTGTTCCGCCGCAGCCGGGCGATGCTGCTGGGTTATTACTCGCTGCTCCCCCAGCTCGAGCCTGAATTGCCTGCGGTCCTGGCGATGCTGCGAGACGTTGGTTGCCTGACAGCCCTCGATTCGGCGGGACACGGGGGAGATGGAGAACGCCTGCGGTCGATCTTGCCACATTTAGATCTCTACGTTCCCAGTCTCGGCGAGGCGGCGAATCAAACGGGATTAGACGATCCGGTCAAGATCATGCAGCGATTCCGGGAATGGGGCGCGCCCGGTTTGCTCGGGGTCAAGTTAGGATCGCGTGGAGCCTTGTTGTGCCCACGGGGAGATGACATCGTGCGGGTCGACGCAGTTCGACCGCCCGGGGCGGTGATCGACACGACTGGTGCTGGCGATGCGTTTTATGCCGGGTTGCTTGCCAGTTTGCTCAAGGGAATGCCTCCGGCCGAAGCGGGTCGCATCGCCGCAGCGGCAGGCGCCGCCTGCGTCACGGGCATGGGGGCGTCGGCAGGGCTGCTCGATTGGGACGGAACGCGACGACTGGCGGGGTTGTAAGCCGGGACAACCAGTGACTCTCGGCAAATCGCGGAGGCTCGCCCGGGACTAGGCTCACTTCATTGGCGGCTTCCGCTTGTTCATGGCTACGGCCAAGCCTCGAGTGCCAGCGCTAAACATGTGGTTGGTGCAAGGCTATGTCCCAAAACCGTGAGCCGAAACGCGCTCGCGTTCGGTTCTCGCGCGAACGGTGGGCTGGTAGTTGGCGTTTTATCGATCTCGAAACAAAGCCTAATACTGCAACGGGTATTCCATCGCCACCGTTCGCAGCCTTGCAAACGGTCAGCGGCGGCTCGAGCTCGCAGAAAGCCTTCGTTTCGTACCGGAACACCACAAAATAGAAAAGACGCCGTGCCGCCGCACAGCGTCTTGTCAAAGGCCTTGATTAGCGCCTGGGTCGCGTCGCGATTAGTGCCAGGGACCGCGGACGGGATACACACCGTATTGGCTGGTGCTGCCCGGCCAGTAAGGAGCATTGGGGAACATCCCGTAACCGTTGCCGATCGGCGACGGATTGGTGCTGCCGAACTGATGGTAGATCGGCATGCTGCGGGTTTGGGCCACGCCCCAATTGTATTCCGATTGGAATGCTGCCGTCGGCGGCACTACCAACGCCGTAGGAACGCCCCAACGCCAGTAGTTGTATTGGCCGTGCCAAGGATACTGCTGACCCATTTGGGTGTTCCATTGATCCTCGTGCGAGGCACGGATTCCCGAGCGACTGTAGGCGTAGAACGGATGCGGGCTGTAATGATCGTGAGCCGCATAGGCCCAACGATAAACGGGCCAGGGATAACCGGTCCGCGTGTCGGCGCATCGAGGATAGGAGAAGTCCGTGTTCACGCCCGCTCCTGTCCCCCCCCCTCCGGGGATGCCTCCGCTGCCCAGGACGCGGTTGCCGATTTGCCCTAAGCCACAGTTGCCGCCGCCACAGTTGCCGCCGCCACAGTTGCCCGCGATGGCTTGACCGTTGGTTGTCCTGCAGTTTTGGCATTGAGACCAAGCCTGGGAGGCTGCCAACAGAATTGCGGCTGCCGCCAAGGTGAAGGACCAAAGTTTCATAAGTCTTCCTTTATCGATTTTGAATTACGTTGTCAAAAACTTGGTGATCGAGGGCGGCAAACCTCGTGCGATATTTCAATGGACAAGTGCCCGCAGCGCGTTGGCTACCATTACCGTCCTGTCGTGGCTTGGCAATCGCCGGTCGGGCAATGGCCGTGACCGTGCAGCCGTCCCCCGTGACCGTGCAGCAAGCCTCCGTGACCGTGCAACAAGCCTCCGTGACCATGGTGGCTCAGCAAGCCCCCCCCACTGCCGCATTTGCCGCCAGCGCAATAGTACTGCGATGCCAGGCGATAATGCAGATCAGCGATCGGATTAAACGACATAGGAAGCGGACCCATATGATTAACGCCCGATTGCCACCGCACTTTGGTGACGTTGAGCGCCCCCAAGTTTTTCGGGCCGCAGTCGCCGCAGGGGTTTTGATAAAACGCTTCGGGGCCCGCTTGGAAGTTGTAGTAGTTCCGTGAGTGCTGGTACATCATTTCGTGCGGCTGTAGCGGTTGATAGGTGTAGTATGTAGCACCGACATAGCCCGGCACCCAGTGAGGTGCTGGATACATCCCCCCCGACATTTGGCTGGCACCGTTCGGGGTGTAGTACTGTTGAAATAAGTTGTTGGTCAAATTCCCGTTGGAGTACTGGGCCATCGCCTGTTGGCCGACAATGGCGACCAGCATCGCGGCGGCGAGCAAAAATCGGATTTTCATGGAACTGGCTCCTGGACATTGAAAGACGCGAGGGCAGGCCCCAGCGGCGCTGAAGGAAACGTGTCTTCCGTCTGTTTCGGCAAATCCCAAAATGCCGTATCAAAGAATCTCAACGAGAGTTCCAGCAATCGCGTTTGAGCGGCGTCACAAACCGAACAACCGGCTATAACGGAACGGTGAATCGCGTTACAATTTGGCATTTTGGTAGACTTTGACGACTCAAGGAACGAACCGACACTTGCCGAAAATCGGCAGACATTAGTCTACGTCCGCCGCCCGCCGGGGCCACAGTTCCCGGCCGCCGAGCGAACCCACCCGGCGCGGCGTGCCACGACCATCAGCATGCGGGAGGACATCCGGATTGGCCAAACAGAATCGAACCCGAGGAAATTCGCCGAATTCCTCTCACGGTACCGGGACGAAATCGTCGCGATCTCGGACCGCGCGCGACACGGGCTCGGCGATCATCGATGAGGCCTTGCAGGAGAGCGTCGAGGGGATTCCCCTGCGGATGGCGGCGCAGTCGCGCTATCTCAACTACTCGCTGTCGGTGATCACTAGCCGGGCGTTGCCCGATGTCCGTGACGGCCTGAAGCCCGTTCAGCGGCGCATCCTCTACACGATGTACCAGCAAGGGCTGGATTTCCGTGCCAAACATCGCAAGTGCGCGAAAGTCGTGGGGGACGTCATGGGTAACCTGCATCCGCACGGCGACAGCGCGATCTACGAAGCACTCGTCCGGATGGCGCAGCCGTTTTCATTGCGGATGCCCTTGATCGATGGCAGCGGGAACTTCGGCTCGATCGATGGCGACAACGCGGCTGCCATGCGGTACACCGAGTGCAAATTGGCCGCGGTTGCCGACGAGGTGCTCGACGATCTGGGTACCGAGACGGTGCACTTCAAGCCCAACTATGACGGCACGCGGACCGAGCCAGTCGTCCTCCCCAGCCGTTTGCCCAACCTGTTGCTCAATGGCGCCACGGGGATCGCCGTCGGGATGGCGACCAACATCCCCCCCCACAATCTGGGCGAGATTTGCCGAGCCCTGCTGAAGCTGCTGAATGATCCCGAGATCAAGGACTACCAGTTGGTGGCCAACGATGCCATCCAAGGACCTGATTTTCCGACCGGCGGCCAGGTCATCAACACCAAAGAAGAACTGCGGGAAATCTACAGTTCCGGCTACGGCAGCCTCCGCGTACGAGGCACCTCCAAGCTGGCAGGAGAGTCGAAAGGCTACAAAGTCCTCGTCATCAATTCGATCCCGTATGGGGTCAACAAAAGTGTGCTTGTCGAGCGGATCGCGGAGATCGCGTTTTCGGGCAAGATGCCCTTGATCCAAGATGTCCGCGATCTGTCGACCGAGGACATTCGCATCGAAGTCCTGCTGAAAAAGGATGCCGATGAAAACAAGGCACTCGCGTATTTGTACAAAAACACGCCGCTGCAAACCAACTTCAACGTGAATTTGACTTGCTTGGTTCCCACCGAAAATCCGTCGGTCGGTGCGCCGGAACGCTTGGGGCTCAAGGAAATTCTTTGGCACTTCCTCCACTTCCGCCTGGAGGTGATCACCAGGCGGCTGGAGAACGAGCTGGCGGCACTGGAAAAGCGGTTGCATATCTTGCACGGCTTTTTGATCGTCTTCGACGCGCTCGATGAAATCATCCGGATCATTCGTCGCTCGGAGGGGAAGGCCGATGCGGCCGCCAAAATCATGGCCAGATTCCCCGCCGACCAGGGGGGCCTCGATGCCGAACAGACCGACGCGATTCTCGAATTGAAGCTGTATCGCCTGGCTCGCTTGGAAATCAATCTGATCCAAGAAGAGGTCAAAGAAAAAGAAAAACGGGCGCGGCAGATTCGCCGCTTGCTGAAGGAAGATGCCAGCGATGTCACCGACTCCGGACGCTGGCAAATCGTCCGCGAGGAAATTGAGGGCTTGCTGGAGAAATATGGCAAGACTCCCGAGGGGAAACGTCGCACCGAGATGCTGACGGTTGTCGACGAGCCGGAGTATACCGCCGAAGACTTCATCGTCGCTGAGGACTGCGCGGTTCTGATCACCGTCGATGGTTGGGTCAAGCGGCAGAAACAAGTCACGGACTTGTCGAAAAGTCGCCTCCGCGAGGGAGATCGTATCCTGACCTGTGTGGCCGGATCGACCCGTGCGACGGTGGCGTTCTTCTCCTCGCTGGGCGTCTGCTACTCGGCCAGGATGGTCGATATTCCTGCCTCAACAGGCTACGGAGAGCCGATCCAAAAGCTCTTCAAAATGAAGGACGGGGAGCGGATTGTCGCCTGCCTTTCGCTCGACCCGCGCGTGATCGGCAACATCGAGGAGAATCCCAAGAAGCCGGACCTCTGCCCCGAGGTGCACGGGTTGGCGGCCGCCAGCAACGGTTTTGCAATGCGATTCGGCCTGGCACCGTTCGCCGAGCCGTCATCGCGCGGCGGGCGCCGTTATGCTCGCGTCGCTCCGGGAGCCGAGATCGTCAATGTCTTTGCCATCACCGGTCTGGAAACGATCCTGGCCGTCACGGCGCAGTGCCGCGCGATGGTTTGCCCGGCAGAGGAGGTCAATTACCTGTCGGGGCCCGGCAAGGGGGTGACGCTGATCAAACTCGCCAAGTCCGATCGATTGATTGGCTTCAAGCCCAGCACGGGGGATCGTGATCTCCTCGTGGTCATGACCAACCGCGGAGCCAAGAAAACGATTTCAACCGCTAAATATCGAGTGACCTCGCGCGGTGGCAAGGGGGTAGAGATTCAAAAGAATGGTCTGATCGCACATGTCGTCATCCCCCCGCCCGACGCACCGCCGCAATTGGAAGAGGATGAGGAGGAATAGTCCATGAACAAGACCTACACCGCTGTGGATATTGTGGCCCTGGAGGGGCTCGACCCCGTCCGGAAACGTCCCGGCATGTACATTGGCGGCGTCGGTGTTGCCGGTTTGCATCACTTGATTTGGGAAATTCTCGACAACTCGGTTGACGAGGCGATGAATGGGCACGCATCCGAAATCGTAGTGACCCTGCACAAGGATCAATCGACGGTCACAGTGGCCGATAATGGTCGCGGAATCCCCGTCGATAAACATCCCAAAACAAAAAAGTCCGCGCTCGAAATGGTGCTGACCATGTTGCACGCGGGCGGAAAATTCGAGGGGAAAAATTACAAAACCTCCGGCGGCCTACATGGGGTCGGCGCGTCGGTCGTCAATGCCCTATCAAAACACTTGGTGGCGATCGTCAAACGAGATGGCGGTCAATTCCGCATGGAGTTCGCCAAGGGGATTCCCAAAACGAATTTACAAAAGGCCAAGGCGACGGTCCGCGGCACCGGCACGTCGATCACGTTCACGCCCGACCCGACGATCTTCCCCAAGGTCGAGTTCGATTCGGCCTTGATCCGCGCTCGGCTCGAAGTCACCAGTTTCTTGCATCGCGGAATCAAGGTGATCTACCACGACGAGGCGAAGCAAACCAAGGAAACGTTTTTCCACGAGCAAGGTGTCGTCGATTACTTGAAAAAAGTCTTGCAGGAACGATCGGCACGACCCATCCACGAACAGCCCTACGTACTGCAGAAGGACGGCGACGAACGACTCGAAATCGTCATGCAATGGACCGAGTCGACCGACGAGCATGTTCGTTCCTACGTCAACGGTATTCCGACCGCCTCGGGCGGCACGCATGAAAACGGATTTCGCAGCGGTCTGACCAAGGCGGTTCGCAATTACTTCGAGACCCACGATCTGATTCCCCGCGGAGTCAAGGTCACGCACGAGGATATCCGCGAGGGCCTGGTGGCGATCGTGTCGGTTTTCATCAGCGATCCTCAATTCCAGGGACAGACCAAGGACCGCCTCAACAATCCCGACTTGCAAAATTCGGTGGACAATGCCATCCGCCCGGCGCTCGAACAATGGCTTAACAGCAATCGCACAACGGCCGATGCGATCGTGGCGCGAATCATCGCCGCCGCTCGAGCACGGGCTGCCTCGCGTGCTGCCAGCGAGGCTGTTTCCCGCAAAACCGGGGGGGGGCGGGGGTCGATGTTGCCGGGCAAACTTTCCGATTGCTTGAACGTAGGCAAGGAAAATTCCGAACTGTTTATCGTGGAAGGGGATTCGGCAGGTGGCACCGCCAAACAAGCCCGCGATCGGAATTATCAGGCGATCCTGCCCCTTCGCGGCAAGGTACTCAACACCGAGGCGGTGGGCCTGAAAAAAATTCTCGAGAACAAGGAGATCCAGGATATCGTCACGTCGCTGGGTTGCGGTATCGGCAAGGATCTCGACCTCGCTCGGCTGCGGTACCAGCGGATCATCCTCCTGGCCGATGCCGATTCGGACGGCCACCACATCACGACCCTGCTACTGACATTCTTCTACCGCCATATGCCGGGACTGATCGCCGATGGCCGAGTCTTTATCGCCGTCCCCCCCCTCTACCGTATCGATATCGGCAAGGAAACCTACTGGGCCCAAGACGAAGACGATCGCGAACGGATCGTTACGGAGCACGAGGGCCGGTCCAAGCCGGAAATCACTCGCTTCAAGGGGCTGGGGGAAATGATGCCCAAGGTGCTGTGGGATACCACGCTCAATCCTGCCACCCGACGGCTGTTGCGTGTCGAGATCGATGATCATTTGGAAACTGATCGCATCATGAGCGATTTGATGGGTAAGGATGCGTCTGCCCGGTTTCGCTTCATCATGGAGCGAGCTGAAGAGGCCGAAGAGGTCGATGTCTAGCGGTCATGATTTGGCCCCGCTGGTAACGGCCGCTCGCAGCGAGTTTCCGTGAAGAACGCCACTAACAGCCTGCGAACCGCTTCGGCCGCGGCAGTCCATCATGTTTCAGTCAGCTTCGCGAGGACCTCGTCGGGAATCAAGATAGGGTAGGGGAGTCGATGCGGCGGAAATCGGCAGCATGCCGCTTCGTAGGTGACCCTCGCCAAAGGAACATCGGCTTCCACGCCGATGGCGGCCCCGGTTTGCACCTGAAATGTATAGAGCAGCGTTTTCGGGGACCATTCGCGGAGCTCCATCGCAACGGTAATGGGCTGAAAGGCCACCACGCTGCCGCAAATTTCCACGGATGTTTTCAGTCGCGGAAAGCCATATTGACCACGCCGGTCGCGCATTGATACGCTCAAGCCCCGACTCCGCAAAAACGCGTACTCCGTTTCCTCGCACCAGCGGATGACGGCCTCCAGCCGCAACCGCCCCAGCTGATCCAAATCCGCTGGCCGGACCGAAACGTTGCGAGAATACCGAGGTGACCCCGCCAAGCTAAAGACCTAACTTAACTACAATCAAATTTACGACACATCAACAGACATCGACCATTGCCAACGTTATACTCGGTGCAATCTCGGCTGCCGAGGCGCCGATGCCAGCAGGTCCACCCAGAGCAGCGATGCATCTTGCGCCGGCGCTCATGTACGTCAACTCGTTTTGAGCTGTTTCAAGGACATGAACAACCACCGCTGGATTCGGCAAAACCGCCAGGCTTGGCAGCAGTTGGCCAAACACGGGCATCGCTTGACGCGACCCGTTGCGCGGGACGAGTTGTCCGACCCACTGCCGCGGATCGACCCACTCGGATGGCTTGGGCCAAGCATTCGCGGTTGGCGCGTCCTATGCTTAGCGGCTGGAGGGGGAAAGCATGGGCCGCTCTATGCGGCCGCAGGTGCCGAGGTAACGGTCTTTGACGTCAGTTCGGCGATGTTGGACCTGGATCGCCGCGCTCGCACAGAACTGGGAATTCCATTTCGCATCGTCGAGGGGTCAATGGATGATTTGTCGCCATTTGTCGACGGAGAGTTCGACTTGGTGATCCATCCGGTAAGTACCTGTTATCTCCCCGATCCGCTCCCCGTATTTCGCGAAGTCGCGCGCGTCACCAAACCGGCGGGACTGTATATCAGCCAACATAAAACGCCGCAAAGTCTGCAGACGAGTCTCCAGACCGACCGTAATCATTACGTTGTCGACCGACCGTATTATGCCGAAGAACCGTTGCCACCAGCGTTACAAACGAACTTGGTGCGAGAGCCGGGCACCTACGAATTCATCCATACTTGGGAAACTCTCATCGGCGGCATTTGCCGAGCAGGTTTCTTTCTCGAGGATTTGCATGAACCTCGACATGCCGATCCCGCGAAACCTCTTGGCAGTTTCGAGCACCGCAGCATGTACGTAGCCCCCTACGTCCGTTTGAAGGCTCGGCGTCGTCCTGGCGACGGAGCGACGACAGTTAGCCAAAATCGTTTGTTGACCTTCGGAGAGTAACGGCGGTCGATACGAATCGCACCGCCAGTATGGTGATCTTCGCAACTATTCCGCTGAGCGAGACTCCATGAACTCCCAGCACTTCGCTCGGTTGGATGTTACAATGCGGGGACAATACTTTAGATTTGATCAAGGACATTTAGATATGACGCGGTCAGTGGCTTTCTCAGTGATCGTACGGCGGATCGCAGCGGTGATCGTCGCGGTGTCGTTGGTGCCCGCAGCGAGTGTTTTGGCTCTAGTGCAAGACGACCAATCCGCTCCACCGCGGCAAGAACCGCTCACGGTCATCGACAAGATTCAGCGTAACGCCGAAATGGTCCAAAAGGTCTTCCGGGAAAATCTCGACACTGAATTGACCTTCGACCAGACAGGAATCGAGAAACTGGCAGGCTTCATCGATCGGCAGCGGGAGAACTTGCAGGTGGACCTCGATCGAGCCGTGTCCACGTTCGGGTCATTTTTCGGCGAGGCGCTCCGCCGCGATTTGAAAGGTGAATGGGTCCAGGAACCTGATCAAGGGATCGCCATTAAATTTCCCGGCGATATCACGGCTTTCCCGTTCAACACGATCCGCGATCATATTCAAAATGGCGAAGAAGACTCGATTGCGAACATCGGACCCCTCCTTGAATCCATCATCGCGAAACAGATCGCCGAGGCGGCAGACAAACCGGCGGAATCAAGCGCATGGATCCAACTCTTCAATGGCCAAGATTTGACGGGCTGGACCCCCAAAATCGTCGGCCATGAGTTGGGGGATAACTACGCCAATACCTTTCGCGTCGAGGACGGTTTGTTGACGGTGTCCTATGCCGACTATGTCGACAGCGATTTTGCCGGCGGCTTCAAGAAGTTCGGCCACCTGTTCTACAAGGGGACCTATTCCCGATACCGTTTGCGCGCGGAGTATCGCTTCGTCGGCGAGCAATGCCCCAACGGGCCCGGATGGGCCTTTCGCAACAATGGCCTGATGTTGCACGGCCAAGATCCTGCCACCATGGAGCGAGATCAAGATTTCCCGGTTTCCATCGAAGTGCAACTCCTGGGAGGCGATGGAAAAAATCCTCGCCCGACGTTGAATCTCTGTACTCCTGGAACTAACGTCGTGCTGAATGGCAAATTGTTTCTTCCCCATTGCACCAACAGCTCGTCAGCCACCTATCATGGTGATCAATGGGTCACCGCCGAAGTCGAAGTGCTCGGCGGCGAGCGCATACAGCATATCATCGACGGGCAGGTCGTCCTGGAATACAGTGAGCCGCAGTATGACGAACGGGACGGAAATGCGAAGAAGTTGATTCGCGATGGTAACTTGCTGATCACAGAAGGAACGATTGCCATTCAATCCGAAAGCCATCCTACGCAATTCCGCAAAATCGAATTGCTTCCTCTGCCGCCAAAGTAGTGCGCCTTCGGTTGCCACCAATCTGAGGCGATCTCGGCGGAAAAAAATAAATTATTTCACTCGTACTGCTTCTCTTCCCCCAAGACCGCGTCCCCCGCCTACCAAATTTACCTCGGCGTAGCGCAGGATTGGCCCACTAGAGGGCAGTTGCGACAGCGATCGCCACGTCATTTTGGAGTGGGAAATGGCTCTGTAGAAAAGTATGCCGCACCAAAGGATCATGATGTTGTGCGTGAGAACCATGAGTCGCAGTTCTCTGGTTTGTGACCAGTAAGTTCTTTCTCGGATATGATTGCCCTGACGGCGTTTGATCATCGAGACCGTAGTTTCAATCTGGGCTCAGAGCCTGTAGCTATGTTGGTCGAATCGAGTCCGCATGAGTCTCCTGTATTTGCCTCGCGCCGGTTGATCGGTGGGTCTGCCATGCGTCGCGGAAATGACCGTTCTGGCACCGATGACTTGTCTCGCAAATTCGTGGTTGGATTCTGAATCATAGCTCGCATCTGCAACCAACACTTTGACGCCAACACGACGGCGGGTTTGTGCTAACAAACTTTTGAGTTCATCCACATCGGG
>CALDHM010000002.1 GCA_937941455.1 uncultured Pirellulaceae bacterium
TCCAAATCTCGCCCCCTCCACACGGCGTCCCCATCCCGCCTCGGCTCTCTTTGCGCACTCCAGCCCCTCCAGCATCTATCCTCCGGGCAATCCTCCCAAAACCCCGCCCATTTTCCCCTGCCGCCAAACCCCAATCCCCCCAGCCCAACAAACTCCCCCCGCCCAGCCTTTTATTTGGCTGGGTGGCACCTTTTGTCGTTCATTTGGCTGGGTGGCACCTTTTGTCGTTTTTTGTCGTTATTTTTCAACTGTTCTAAGGGGTGGACGAGCGATTCGCGGGCCAGCGTTCCTTTGTTTCGCCGAAATCAAGCGGCGCGGCATTCTCGGTTTTCGCTGGCTGGGGAAATCGGCGAAGAGTCGATGGCGGGAGACGGGGAGCTGTCTCGCTCGCCGTCGGCAGGCAAGTGGCGCGTGTTCACCAATACCGCCTGGTCGATGCTGCGGATGTGCAAGTCGCGTTGGGGATAAGCGAGCTTGATTCCTGCCGCGCGGAACCGCCGCTCGATTTCGAGGTTCAGTTCGGTCATCACTTGCAAGCGGTTCTCTAGATTCGGCAAGTAAACCCGCAAGCCCAGGTTCAAGGAACTTTCCCCAAAGCTTTCGAAGATCGCTTGGGGGAGCGGATCGCGGAGCACACCTGGATGAGCTTCGGCGATCTGCAGCAGCAAGCTGAGCGCGAGTTGCACATCGGAATCATGCTGCACAGCCACGTTGACGACGACGCGATTGGTAGTGTCGGACAGCGTCCAGTTGAGCAGGCGGCCGGTGACGAATTCTTTGTTGGGCACGATGAATTCCCGCCGATCCCAGTCGGTGATCGTGGTGGCGCGGATTTGGATTCGGGTCACCGCTCCGGTGACACCATCGATGGTGACTACATCACCGAGGCGAATTGGTCGCTCGAAAAGAATGATCAGACCAGACACAAAATTCGCGAAAATTTCTTGCAAGCCGAAGCCCAAGCCGACGGTAAGGCCAGCTGCCAACCACTGAATGCTGTTCCAACGCAGCCCGATCATGTTGCTGGCGACGATCAGGCCGACCATGGCGAAGGCATAACCAGCCAGAATCTTAATAGTGGTACGATTGCCGTGATTCAGGGGCAGCTTTTGCAGCACCGAGAGCTCGAGCAAGCCTGGCAGGTTGCGGCTGGCGGTCAGTGCGAGTGCGAGGACAAGCATCGCTCGCAGGACATGCCCAAGTGTGATCGGCGTGACCTTGTTGACCTCGCGCGAGATGACACCTTCGGCGGTTTCTAGGGTTTCTGTCACATTCCCCACGATCGACCATAATTCGATCTTGCTGAAGACTTGCAGTGCTGGGAGCACTTGGCTCCAGATGAACCAACAGCCCACCAGGAACAGGGCGACTGCGATGCCTTTGGTGAATCGCAGGACTTGGTGCTTGATCAACGTCAGGTTGAGTTGCTCGACCTCGGTGAGGTTCGCCAGTTCGCGAGCTTCTTCGAGAGGCTTGTCGGCGGCTAGTGCTGCTTCGCGGCGGGCTCGTGCTTGTTTCAAGGCCAGTTGACGCCGCGCTGTCATGGCCCAGCGGCTGACAAGCGAATAGGCCAGGCACAGCAGAGCCAGCAAACCTAGCGTCAACTCGAAGCGCAGAAATAATTGCTCGGCGGTGTACTGATACCCCAGCGACGATAGCACACCCAACAAGACCGGGCACATGAGCATCGGTGGATACCACAGCCAACGGTACCTGGCCACGAGCGGCGTTGGGTCCAACTGACGCAAATGTTGCGAGAGGGCTCCCCTACCGCGAAAGATATTTCGCAGGACCAGCAGCAGGAGCACGCAAAGTGCGAGCAAGCTGAGTCGGCCGACAGTTTCTGTGCTCACCCCTTCGTTAAATCGATTGGCCATCACGATGACGAATCCGAGCGGCACACCGCCGAGCAGGTACAACAGAAAATTCCGTCGTAACGAATGGACGACGGCGACTGGCCACTCGATCAACAATTCGGCAATGCCACGCCGCGCGAAGATGATCCGCAGCATGCCCACGAAGTACAAGACAACGGCCGTGAACATAAGGGCCGAGCGGAGCGCGACCGATAATTCGAGATCGCTGTAACCGAGTCGCCAACTGAGAAACATCAGAGCACCCGGGGCGGGTGTCGCGGCGATGAGGGCCAAGCCGCCGGCCGCGAGCGCCTGGGGCACTCCGGACTGAAGTGGACTGCGGACACTGCGATGAAAACCTGACACGACTTGTGGCAAACGCCATTTCAGATAACTGCCGATGCCTACCAGTGCGACGAGCAACCAATACAGGGGCCCGGCTTGACGAAAATCGCTGGCCAGAAACTCACCGAGCTTGGACCATTGGTGGTGGGTGACAAACGACTGGATACATTCCCAGGTTCGCCGGGGATATTTGGCATCGACAGCGGGACCGCTGCGGATCCACAAAACGCGTTCATCGATATACGTTTGAAATTCCCGTATTTTGTCGCTCAATCTCCGCGAGGAAAAATCGGTTTCGTTGAGCATCGCGAGGGCCGCGTCGAAATCGGACAGGAGCCCGTCGAGGTAATCGCGTTTGGCGCCGAGGAGTTCGCGAGCCATTTTGCGCAACTCGTCTCGATCGACATCATCGGCCTTGATTTCCGAGAGGATGCTGTCCAGTTGACTCTCGATATCGGTGAGTTCCTTGCGTTCGTCCTCGAGTTGCAGTTGTTCGGTTTGCAGCGAAATGATTTCTTGCTCGACATTTCGCTGAACGCGGCGGTAGAGTCGTTCGTCGGGGAGATAGCTGCGTTGGCTGCGGAGTGTGAGGCCGATCGCCGTCGAGCGTCCCAAACGTTTTTCCTTTGCCAAAACCGAATTGAATTTCTGTTCGATGGCCGAATAGGTGTCATTGATGGATGAAAGTTGCGATTTCCAGGCATTGATGTTCTTTTGGTGTTCTTGACGCCGCAGCGTCAGATCCGAGTTGCGAGCGGCCAACGATTTGAGGGCTGGATCGGTATCGCGCAGTTTGCGGAGGGCCTCGCGTTGTTGGCGTTCGGCCTCGGCCAGGCGAGCCTGGGCGAGAATTTCTCGCCAGCGTTCCTGGCGTTTTTCGAGGGCGTTCTTGTTGCGCGTCAACAAATCTCGCTGCAGTGGGAAAGCGTCGTTGAGTGCTTCATAGCGGGACTGCTCGATGCGCAACAGTTCGAATTGCTCTTGCAGGAAGACCAGCAAGGCCTCCTGCTCGGTGCGCCGCGCGAGGCTCAACAAGGTCTGCTCGGTGTCGCTGGGCGGAACGCTGAGAGCCTGTTTTGCCTCGGCGACTTGATTTCGGGCCGCCTCGATGATGGTGGCCATTTGCGGGCGGCGTTCCACGCGAACTTTGGCTCGCGCCTCCCATTGTTCAAGATTTTTGCGGGCCTCGGTCAGACTTTCGTCATCGGCCAGACGGAGTTGTTCCAGTTCAGCTAGGCTGGCCTCGGCGGGAACCTCGGGCTCGATGCGCAGACCGGGTTGCTCCAATTGGGCTTTCAGTTCCGCGATGGTCGTCGGCGCATTGTCCCGTTCGGTACGTAGTTGCGAGCGGCGTTTCTCGGCGTCGGCTGCTTGGTTCAAGAATTCGACGGCCCGGTCGAAGTGTTTGATGACTTGCTGCTTGGTCTCCTCGTCCAGATCGGTACGCGACTCAAGACCGGCCCGGCGGGCGGCGACAGTTTCGAGCGTCAACGCTGGAGGATCCTCGACCGAGTCGGCACCCAATGGGGGCGCTGGCGGCGTCGCATTTCCGGCGACGGCCCCATCTCCAGCGACCGGATCCTGTTGCCAATCGAGAACTGGAGAAACCGGAATAAGCCAAGTCGCCAAGGCGATATGGCCCGGCAGCGATTTCGAGGTGATTTCTTCAGAGCCCTGGGTGAAACCTTGCGAACGGAGACTGACCAGGTTGCCCGGAGCGGTGGCGGCATTGCGCGTTGGTGGCTGCTGTCGCCCCCACAGATTGGCGGCGAAAAGCAACATCCATCCGGCGACGATCCATCGACTAATTTGGCAGAGACTCTTTCGATCGACCTGTCGCGAGTGGTGTTGAGTAACAGGCAAATGACGCTGAAAAATTCGGCTCGAATACATGGCTGCGGGGGTTGCGGCCAAGGAGGAGTGCGCGACCCTGTGCAGCGGGCTTGCTGCGATCGAAGCCATCCTTGGCCTATTCAACGAACTGAACGAGCCGGGAGTTTAAATCGATCGGGGCTTGGTGGCAACTCCGAATTTTTATCGCGATTCTTGCGGGTTTCTCGCGTCAATCCCCGCATGGCAGAGGGCTGTTAAGGTGCGGACGGAGAAATTCTGTTGGCTCGGCGAGAAAGGGCTCAATCGACGTGGTGCGCTAATGGTGTGTGAAATCCTACCGAGACTTCCACGATCTTGGGAATCAGCGATGAGCAGCGTTGAATGACTTGTTTTGAAGCACCTCCCTTGCTGACGCTGAGGGTTGCGATGTCGACTGAACGCGAAGGAAGTGGGGTCTGTGCTGAAGCTTCGATTTGGGCATTAAACGAAAGGTAGCAAGCATCGCCGGGTACAGTGGTGCTCCGGCGAAGTCCAACAATCCAACGCGTGTCGCGACGGAAAACTTTTGAGACTATTTGATGGCGATTGCCTGCTGGATAGGTAACAGCAGGTTATCGACCAAATAGGTTTCGACAATTTCTCGACCGCGCTCGTAGAGGCGATCCAACACGGCAGAGAAGGATTCTTGCGGATCGATGCCGCCGTAACGACGAATATTCAAATAAATACTCAACGGTTCATCGCTGTATGAATCATGGCGAACTTGGTAGGCCGTCGTTCTCGGCTCGACATGAACGCGGGCCTGCGTACGACAATCATTGTCGAGTGCAAGGGTCAAAATATATTCGTGAGAGATTAGCTTGGCACCTGCAGACCGTAAACCCTCGAAGCCCGGACAAAAACCGAGGGCCTCGGCCAGCAGTTCATGATGATTGCCGAAATAGGTGAAATCGAACCCGAACATCAAGTTGATGAATTCGCACTCGAACGAACTGATGTTCAATGTGTACGGGAATAATTCGAAAAGGAAGCGATGGAATTCCATCGCCTCTGCGGGGGACGGGGGGTTCGACCAACCGCTACCTACCTGCTCGTATTCGACCATCGTCCAGCGATAGTTGCCCAAGTCCTTGTCTTCTTCCAGGATGAAATCACGGTCCCGTGAGTAAAAATTCCGCATCGTGGGATAGCGTTTTCGAACCTGGTCGAAATAATGAATCAGGGTTCCGCGCTCCATGGGCAATGGAATTTCGGTGCTCAGATTGGCGTTGATGTAGAACTCGTCGGCAATGTTTCGCATGTTTTTGAGGCAAGCCTAACGACAGACAAATGAAAAATTACGCGTAGTGATTGATTAGCATCAGGGGGCAGCTGCACTGGGGTGCTGCCATTCAAGCAGCAGTGAAATGGCACGGTCATATTCAATCGAACGTTTCCCGTTGTTGACGCAGCGGGTTACGCTGTACCAATTATGCTTTACCAGATGACAGCGGCAAAATCGACTTTTCAAAATTGTGAGGCCGTAACGAAATCGACTCCTAAAGATTCGTAATATGGCATTCAGGACCGGCGTTTGACAAGGTGCCGGAATTCTCAAGTTTCGTCGGGAAAAGTGGCGAACACCAGGACATTGGAGCAAGGATCACCATGAACATCGAACGTTGTCTCTGCATATTTCCCAGTGATTTGGGTTGGATGGGACTGATCGTTGCGACTGATAACGCAGTCGCTCAGGTAGAGCGATTGACCTTTGGGCATGCAAATCAAACGGAGGTTGCCGCAACCCTTCGCGCCGTGGACCGATCGCTGCGGATCACTAATTACAGAGACACTGAGATTTGGGTTTGGGTTCGGGTTTTGCAAGCATATTCCGCTGGAAAAGCGGCAAATTTGAGCATGATTCCGATCCGTAATGTGGGCTTTACAACGTTCGAAATTGCCGTTCGTCACGCCTGCCAAAAGATCCCACGAGGAGAAGTACGAACCTACGGAGAGTTGGCCCAGATGGTCGGGCATCTCGGCGCGGCTCGAGCGGTGGGGAATGTGATGCGAAAGAATCCGACCCCCTTGCTGGTTCCCTGCCATCGTGTCGTGGGACGGCAAGGGCTGGGAAATTTTTCGGCACCGCAAGGGGTGGCGATGAAGCGGCGGTTGCTCGAGATGGAAGCGACAGCGAACCGCCTTTCGGAACGAGTTGCTGCTGCACCGAGCGACGTGCGGTCAGTAGCTAGCGTCTGAGGGAGTGGTCACCGCGAGACGAAACGCGAGGCTTGATCCATCATGCTTGTCCGACATCTCACGGAAATCGATAGCCCATTGCTCGACCCCTATCGCGAGCTCAAGCGGACGAATTTGACCCGCTGGTCGCGTTGGTTCATCGCCGAGGGGCGCAAGGTGGTAGAACGATTGTTCTACAGTGAGATACCTATTTACTCGGTGCTCGTCAGCGAAAAGCGATGGGAGGAATTCGCGCCAAAGATCCCCGATCATCTGACAGCGTTGGTGGTGCCCCACGAACTGTGCAAGGAACTGGTCGGCTTCGATTTTCACGCCGGCATCCTGGCTTGTGCTCAGCGGCCTGCCAAACGAAGTTGCCGGGATTTTCCGATCGAAGCCTCCCAGCCGCAAACGTGGGTTATCTGCCCGAATACCAATCTGCCGGACAACTTGGGAGCCATCGCCCGTTTTGCCGCTGCGTTTGGCGTGACGGGCCTGGTCTGCGGTCCGGAGACATGTGATCCCTTTTCGCGCAGAACTGTGCGTGTGTCGATGGGCAATTTGTTTCAGCTTGTGGTGTACGAGCCACGGGATTTAATCGACGATCTGGTCTGGCTCCGCAAACAAGCCGGCTTTGAGATCATTGCCGCGCATCAAGGCTCCGCATCGCTTTCGATTGAGAACTTCTGCCGCCGCGATCGCACGGCGATCGTCCTGGGGAATGAAGCTCACGGCGTACCCGCAGATGTGCTCTGCATCTGCGACGCGGCTGTGGAGATCCCGATCTCGAGCGCAGTCGATTCATTGAACGTGGCCAACGCTGCCGCTATTTTGTTGTATGAGTTGACGAGGGCGGATCGCGACCGGTTGCGAGCGACGATTCAGCTTGTGTCAAAGCGGCCGTAAGCGAGTTCGGGATCTGGCGGAGGTTCTGTTTACGACGGCTGGCTCGGGTTGCTGGTGGGACTGACGATAGGCTCGTCTTTTTCCAAAGCTCTTTCTATTGCCGAGCGCGACCCCGAGGTTTTCGATAACTGGACGCTAACGCGTTCGGGCTTATCGTTTAGGGACAAAGCCTAGTCTCCTGCGCGGATTTGGCAAAAGCTATCGTAACGGCGAACATCGATCCAGCCGTCAGCAACGGCGTCCTTGACCGCGCAGTCTTCTTCGTGCGAGTGCGTGCAATTGGGAAACCGGCATTGATGTACGAACGGACGCAGTTCGCGAAAGTAGCCTTCGACTTCTTCCGGCACGATATCCCACAGCTGAAATTGCCGAATTCCGGGCGTGTCGATCAGATGCCCACCAAACGATAGCGGTACGAGCTCGGCGGCGGTCGTGGTGTGTCGGCCCTTGCTGTTTTCCTCGCTGACCGAGGCCACGCGACGCGACAGCCCGGGTTCAAGAGCGTTGAGTAATGAGGATTTTCCGACGCCGCTCTGTCCGGTCACCACGCTGTCCTTGCCCGACAATAGGCTCCGTAGGCGAGCGATCCCCGCGCCGGTCACGGTTGAGGCGAGCACCACCGGATAACCGAGCTGAGCCCAGACGCCGATGGTGGGTTGGAGGTCGGCGACATTCACGAGATCGATTTTGTTGATCACGATGATCGGTTGCAGTTTCGCCTTTTCGACAGCGATCAAGACACGATCGATCAAATTCGGCTTGAGGATCGGCTCGACGGCGCTCGAAACAATCAACGCCAAATCGACATTCGCAGCAATGATTTGCCGCCGACCTCGGCTGGTGCGGTCGATAAAATTGCGGCGATTCTCCACGCGAATAACGACGCCTTGCTGGGAGGCGACTTGCTGCACGCGCACGTAATCTCCGGCAACCACGACATTTTGCAGGTCAGTCGCCAAGCTTTTAAGCAGCCCTCTCGTGGCGCACTCCAGCACTCCGTGTTCGGTCTGCACGAAACTGGCTAGTCCGTGAACTCGCAACACCCGGCCGGCCATGGTTTGGTTTTCGTCGACATCCAGGGCGACTTGAAATCCAGCGTCGACCGTCTCTGCAGTTTCGCCGATAACGGTCCGTTTTCGTGTCCATCGGCCTTTGCCGGAAACTCGCTCGGCGGTGCTGAGATCTTCCAAGCTCGCTTCGTCGGCATCGAAGTCGCGTGTTAAATCGTTGTGGCGACGGCGGACGTCGTAGTTCTTCTTGAAGTCCGCCCGGATCTTTTTCTGACTTTTGCGTTTTTTCGACAAATGAAACCGGCCTCGACGGACCGTCCTAATTCATGATCGTTGGAACACGCCGTGGGGGGCTTGGCCAGCGCTGGTTGGGGAAATCGACGGCAGAATGTTCGCCAGCAACTCCATAGCTGCTCTGTTATGACACAGGCCCCTTGCGCGTGGGTTCAGACAAATTATATCTCAGTCTCGCGATTCATCGCCGCGCCCTCAACGTCGCGGGTGGGCTCACCTTGTGTTTCACAGTCTGCTCGTTGGCCCGAAACTGACTAGTCGGAGAAGAGCATGCCTTTGTGACTCCGCCGCAGCCTCGCTCGGATCATCGATCGCGTTTCGGCGCCGCAGATTTTGCCGGTTCTCCCGAAGGTTGCTGGCATTTTATAGAAAATTTTTGTGAAGATTTCGGAATGAACAATGTGACGGCGAGTTTCGCAATGCACCCACTTAGGGGGCTGAATTTCACCGTGGATCGCCATGAGGGAATCGGGACAAAACAACGCGATTTTTTTGGTCTTGTCACGTTGAGAATTTGGAAAAAAATAGTCGATCTTCGGGAAAAAAATTGCCGATTTTCATCGTTTAATTCGACTTTTACTGATTTTTTGATCGCTGAACAGAGGAGAATTTCCAATGGGTACCCTGGTTGCCAACTGGCATGACGAAAACAACAGTCGCACCATCAATTTTTCGGTCGCCTACGAAGTGTGCGGCGCTGGAAAGGTGACGATCAAGGAGATTGTTCCCGACCGTGTTACGATCGTTTGCCCCACCACGAACACTTCGCTGAAGACGCTGAAGGTCTACACCACCAAGGGGCGTGACCTGTTGGCCAACCAGATTCGCCAGTCGGGCCGTATCGCAGATTTGCAACTCGAGATCGCCGAGCGCCGAATCACCGCGGCAACCGCCTAGCGCACGGCCCCGCTAATTTTCGCAGCTGGCCGTTGCTCGTTTATTTGCTGAGCGAGTTATTGCGGTATCCATCCATTTAACATCTAACATCAAAAAAGCTGGCCCAACGGCCAGCTTTTTTTTGCTAGGCGAAGGACGGATTGACTTTCGAATCCGCCGTCAGTTCCCGCTTGTCGCGCTGCTGACCGATTGGCCCACACTAACCGGAATGATTGGCGGTTGCAGTTGTTGCTGGTAAGCGGCGTTGACTCCCGCGGTGCGGGCGCCGCTGAAGCGGATCGGTTCCTGCGTGCTGACGGCAACCGTCCAGGCATGCCCGCTGCCGAGATGATCTCGGAGTGCGTCACGGACGACTTGTAGGCGTCCCTCGGCGGTTTTCGGGTTGAAGTGCGAGGCTACGAGCACCGTTTGAGCTTGCGGCGTGGAGACGATTTCGTCGAGCTTGGCCATCCCCAAGGGGTTCAGTTGCCCGGTTTCTGCATCGAAGTGACAATCTCGCAGCGTGCAGCTGTAATCGAATCCTGCAATTAGATTTTGTGTCCACGCCAGGTTGTAGGCTTGGGCATCCCAGCAGTCGAATGGTTTCGGCCAAGCCCGATTGCGCGCATCGATTTTTTGCAACTGCTGACGGGCTTCTTCGTGGCGTGCAGCCCAATGGCCGTGACCGAGACCATGGCCGACGCTCGCGGGTTGGCAATCGTTACAGCTACCAGGCCAGGGCGCGTACTGGGCGAGAACGCAGGTGGAAGCGGCAGAGCAGAGCGCGAACAGGACAAGACGATAGGCGCGGGAAACGTTGGACATCGACAACTCTCCGAAGTAGGTTTCAAGGGCCTTCCCAGGTCGGCCTGCGAGATTTATCGGATGATTCGCCTATTCCCGATCGATCAATCGAACGTAATTTTTCGAAAATCGGGGTCCGATTAGGCTATTTGCCCATGGCTGGGAGCATTTCATTGATCATCGTGATTGCAGCGGGTCCAACGAGTACGACGAATATACCGGGAAAAATGAATAGAACGAGGGGGAAAATGAGTTTAACGGCGGTTTTGGCAGCTTTTTCCTCGGCCAATTGTCGGCGTCGCGTCCGCATCGTATCGCTTTGGGTTCGCAGAGCCACGCCGATACTGGTTCCGAAGCGGTCGACTTGAATCATGATTTGGGCCAGCGTTTTTAGGTCGTCGACGCCGTTGCGGTCCCCGAGGTCTTGCAGCACCTCGGTTCGCGCCCGTCCCATCTGCAAGGCCTGGTTGCAGATTTTGAATTCGTGGCAGATCTCACGATGGGTTTTCGACATTTCTTCGGCGACTCGCCGCATCGCCTGGTCAAGGCCCAACCCGGCCTCGACGCACACCACCATCAGGTCCAGCGCATCGGGCAGACCCAGGAAAATGTTTTGTTTGCGGCGGCTAATCAAAAATGAGAGAACGAATTCAGGTATAAAAAGTCCGACCCCGGCAGCCGTCAAGGTGTAGATCAGCGACCAAAGATTAATGCCGTTGGCGATCAATGAGATGCCCCCGGCAAGGATGAAGATGGCGATGGCCGTAATACCCTTGATTGTCACAAACATCGCGACAGCGTTTTCACCGCGGAATCCGGCGTGATTGAGTCGTTGGCGCAACTGGTTGATTTCTTTCTCCGATTTCGGAGTCAGCGATTCCGATAAACTTGGGCTGGCCGCCTCCAGTAACTTGGTCAATCCATTCTTTTCGTCGACATTGATTTCGGTACGGTTTCCAAACTTTTTGGTAATGGCTTCCAGCCGCGATTCGGTGCGGCTGCGGCGGTTGAGCAAGAAATCCCCAATGGCCCAAAAGGCCAACGCACAGGCCATGCAGATCGTGAAAGGCAGAATCGTGACAAAATCTAATTGCATATCGTATCTCGCAGGCCGCTTTGTAACAGAGTGATCGATCGCTCCCGTTGAAGTTTACACCTTGATCGTGATGATTTTTTTGATCATGGCCGCACCGAAGAATTGCAGAATGATCCCGGCGGCCAGCATCTGGTTGCCGAGTGGGTCGCGAAACAACATCATCACGTAGTCGTAATTCAAGCGGAGCATGGTTAAAAACAGTACGGGCGGCAACGCCAGCAAGACCACACCCGAAAGACGGCCTTCGCCGGTCAGTGCTTGGATTTGTCCCTGG
Organism: uncultured Pirellulaceae bacterium; assembly: GCA_937941455.1. Classification (GTDB taxonomy): domain Bacteria; phylum Planctomycetota; class Planctomycetia; order Pirellulales; family Pirellulaceae; genus BJ22. Next base: position 11,512 of record CALDHM010000002.1, read on the forward strand.
ATTGTGAACCGTTCGCGGATCAGGTGAGAGATCTTGTCCAGGATTTCGGCCAAGTCGCCACCGGTCTGCCGTTGCAGGAGGACGCTCGTCACGAAAAATCGCAGGTCGAGGTTATCGATCCGGTCGGCGAGCTTCTGCAAGGCTTCTTCTAGCGGGACCCCCAGGTTTTGTTCTTCGTAGCAGCGACCGAACTCCGGACCAAGCGGATCTTCGGCCTGCTGCGCAACGAGCTGAATTCCAGCCGGAAGGCTTTGTCCAGCCCGCAAAGCCTGGCTGATCAAGTCGAGGCTGTCGGGGAGTTGCGCGGCAAATTTCGCCAAGCGGCGCCGCACCATGAACCACAGGTAAATGAACGGGCAGGCGACACCGAACAGGAACACCAGCGGAAAAAAGGATTTGATCGGAGACACGATCAAGAATACGAGTGTCAAGCCGACGCCGATCCCACCGGCGATCAACAAAAATTTGGCCGTTTCCACGTCTTTCAACCCTGCATTTTCCAGGGCCCGCCGCAGGTTGAAAAATCGGCCGATGAACGACTCGATCAGATTGGGTGCATCATCGAGGGGGCTGGTGAGGATCGAGCTCGATTCCAAGACCACGGAAGTCGCGTTCCGTTTCTTGGTCAAATTCTCCAAGCGGGCTTCGACAGCGCTCGTATCACTGGTGAACATGTTAGCGATGGCATAAACCACGCCCGAGACGCTGACGGCGACGCTGACGAAGATCAGTAGGTAAGTCATGGTGGTTTCCTGGATCAGCTATGAGGTCAGCATTGGAGCATAACCCGTTCGCGGAAAATACTGGCTGGCAGTTTGACCCCGGCGGCCTCCAGGCGCGCCATGCATTTTGGGCGAACGCCGGTACAGATGAATTTGCCGACCGCTTTGCCATTTTCATCGACGCCCTCTTGGACGAATTTAAAAATGTCTTGGGTCACGATCGTTTCGTTTTCCATACCGCAGATTTCGGTGATGTGCGTGACCTTGCGGGCACCGCCTTGCAACCGGTTGGCTTGCACGATCAGGTTGACGGCACTAGCGATCTGAGTTCGCATCGCTTTGATGGGCAACTCAAAACCGGCCATCATGATCAGGGTTTCGAGGCGGGAGAGGCAATCGCGGGGCGTGTTCGCATGCGTCGTCGTCATCGAACCTTCGTGGCCCGTGTTCATGGCTTGCAGCATGTCCAAAGCCTCGGGACCGCGGCATTCGCCGATGATGATCCGCTCCGGACGCATACGCAAGCAGTTTCGCACGAGGTCGGTCGCCGTGACTTCCCCCTTGCCTTCGATGTTGGGTGGTCGAGTTTCCAGACGTACCACGTGCTCTTGCTGCAGTTGCAATTCGGCGGCGTCTTCGATCGTGATGATCCGGTCAGTGTTCGGAATGAAACTGGACAAAGTATTGAGCAAAGTGGTTTTACCGGAGCCCGTACCGCCGGAAATGATGATATTCAGCCGCGCCTTCATGGCACCCTCGAGAAGCATGACCATTTCCGGAGTAAACGCTTTGTAGTTCAACAAGTCTTCGAGCTTGAGAGGGTTGGAGCCGAAGCGGCGAATGGACATCGCGGCACCGTCGAGCGCCAGCGGCGGAATGATGGCGTTGACGCGGGAACCGTCTTCGAGGCGCGCGTCAACCATCGGGCACGTTTCGTCGACGCGTCGACCGACCTTCGACACGATGCGGTCGATGATTTGAAGCAGGTGAGCATTGTTGCGGAACTCGACGTTGCTCCGTTGCATCTTGCCGCCGCGCTCGCAGTAGATGTTCTTCGGGCCGTTGATCAAAATATCGCTGATGGTCGGATCCTTCAGCAGCAACTCGAGCGGACCCAAGCCGAAGGTTTCATCGAGCACCTCGTCGATCAAGCGGTCCCGTTCGAGTCGGTTGAGCAGGCTGCTTTCACTGTCGCAGAGGTGTTCGACGACGACACGAATTTCTTTGCGGAGAACGTCGCCTTGAAGTTCCCCAACGCGAGCCAAGTCCAGCTTTCCAATCAGTTTCTGGTGGATCCGCTGTTTCAGCAGATCGAACTCATTCGTTTTCAGGTTGTTTTTCAGCGAGTTACTCATCGTGGATCACCACAGGTTCAGGATATAACTACGGCCAGGTCGGAGCGCGAGCGCGGCCTCGATTTCAGGGAAATTCGCTACAATTAACAGAACCGATCCAGAAGATTCGCCTTGCTTACGCGTCGGTTTTTTTTCGATTTTGCGGATAGGTTCTGAGGTTCGGAAATTCGCTGATGACCGCAGAGTTGACGCATGGATTCCTGGCTGACTGGACATTTTTTGATTGCCGTTCCGGCACTGGCCGATCCTAATTTTTTTCGGACGGCAGTACTCCTCTTCCAGCATTCGGAATCAGGTGCGGCTGGTGTAGTGGTTAATCGACGAACCGATCTAAAAATCTGTGAACTGGGCGACGAATTCGCTGAGGGGAATGAAGTTGCCGAGAAGTTCGTTTATTATGGTGGTCCAGTTGAAGGGCCCATATTGGCTGTACACACAAGTCTGGCGGTAGCGGAGCTGTCGATTGTGCCTGGATTGTATTTATCATCCAGCCGTGATGCTCTGCTCGAATTGTACCGACAGAACACGCACCGCTACCGTTTCTTTGGGAGCTACTCGGGCTGGGGACCGGGGCAACTCGAAAGCGAAATCGAGGCAGGTGGGTGGCTGACGACGCCCGCCGACTTGGATGATGTCTTCGAGACGGACCACGAGCGGCTATGGAAGACGTTGTGCGAGCGTGTGGGGCTGTCAATACTTTTGCCGAACCTACCCCAGCCGACCGACCAGGACCCCTCCTGCAACTGACCCGCCGGGATGCCTCTGGGGCCTCAGCCTTGCCGCTGGCCGTCCACGAGCCTTGGATCGTGGATTCCCCCGCACTGTCGAATCGCGCAGAATAGTGGTCGCCTCGAGAGCAGGCCGACCGCATCAGAGATCCGTCTCCTAGCCCCGCTGGAAAAACTCGCCATGAAGAGTGGACCACGTATCACGACGATTCAAGGCCCCTATCCGGAATTCACCTGGATCGCCGTATTGGTGGGGTGGGCGATCGGAGCGTTGATCACGGTTTCGGTCGCGTACGCGGCGCTGATGTTGGGATTTTCGATCGAAGGCTCGGAGTTGGCGGCGATCCTAGGTTGGGGCGTGCTGCGCGGGGTGATGCGGCGGACGAGCATCGTCGAGAACAACATCAATCAAACCATCGCTTCGGCGGTGAATGGCGCGTCGAGTGGCATCATGTTCAGTGTGCCCGCCTTGTTGATCCTGTCGAAGCAAGAGCAATTTGTAGACCTGGCGGAAATCAACCTACCGCTCCTGATCTTGGCTGCGGTGACGGGCTGCATCGTGGGGCTCTGTTTTGTTATTCCCTTGCGGAAACAGTTGATCGATTTCGAACGCCTCCCCTATCCTGGTGGGATCGCGGTGGCCGCAATTTTGAAGAGTCCCGGTGCTGGGGTGAAAAAGGCCCTGTTGCTGTTGGGGGGGATCTTAGCCGCCGTGATCATTCAATCACTGTGCCTGGTTTTGTACGGCGATCACGCGAAATGGCTGCTCGGTAAACACCTTGGTTTACCTGCGTTTCTCAACCTGAATTTGTTTCTGTCGATCATGACGATCGGCGTGGGTTACCTTTCGGGTCGCGGTGGATTGTGGTTCGGGGCCGGGGGATTCATTTGCTATTTGGTGCTGGCGCCACTGCTGTCGCTGCTGGGGGATCCGGCGATGGTTGAGATGACGAGCAATCCCGACCAATTGCGTGTCGAAGTCTTTCGACCAACAGGCATCGGGATGCTAATAGGTGCGGCAATCGGCGGGATTCTCGCGGCTCTGCCGATGATTCTCGGAGCCTTCGGGGCATTGCGGGGGGCCTCGCAGCGGACGGCTGGCGACGTCGCCGCCAAGGACGAATTGCCACTGAGTCTGCTCGCCGCAATGGTGGCGCTCGGCAGCGTGTTGATCGTGGCGATCGCCTGGGGTGTGGGCGAAGGAAAAATCGGTTGGGGGCGGGCCGTCTTGTCCGCCGGACTTGGGATCGCTTGGATTTGGATCGCGGGCGTCATCGTCGCCGAATGCATCGGCCGGACGAACTGGTCCCCGCTGTCCGGGATGAGCTTGATCGCGGTGACGATTTTGATTTTCGCCTTGAAGGGTGGTACGGATACCTTGACCACGATCCGCGTGGCGATGATCGTCGGCGCGACTGTCTGTCTCGGCATCTCTCAAGCGAGCGATATGATGCTTGACCTGAAAAGCGGGTATTTGATCGGCGCGATTCCGCGGCGACAACAGATCGCTCAGATGATCGGGACATGGCTCGGACCGATTCTTGTGGTGTGGTTGATGTTCGTGTTGCATCAATCTCGGCCAGGAGGGATGGGGGGGGATCGATTGCCCGCGCCGCAGGCGCAGGCGCTGGCCTCGACGATCGATGCGATTGTCAGCGGGAACGTGCCAGCATTTCGTTATACGGCGGGCGCGATTCTGGGCCTGATGTTGGCGATGAGCGGCTTGGGAGGGATCGGCGTGTTGGTTGGATTGGGCTTTTACATGCCGTTCGATATCGTGCTGACCTACACGATCGGAAATTTATTGCGAATGGCCAGTGATCGATATTTTGGCAAAGCCTTTGGCTATGAAATCGGCGTGCCGATCGCGGCAGGCTTGATTGTCGGCGAGGCCCTGGTGGGAGTCGGTGGAGCTTTCAGGGCAATCGCGTTTGGGGGAACTTGAGATGACGAAAACCGTCGGCTTGGCGTTGTTATGGTTGGGTTTTCTTGGGGCCGCCTTGGTGACTGTGATCCAGCCGGAAGGAGATTTTCTGTGGACAGGAACGCCGATGGAGCCCAGACTCGGCACGCCGGTTTGGGGCGTGATCCGCGACGCCGCAACAAACCGGGATGTTCCTGTACAGGGGGTCCTTACCCATTGCGACGATCTCAGCGCTACGCTTGACATCACTGAGAGAGACCCGCAGACGAACGAAACTCGATCCGTCAGTCGCACGATTCAGCGAAATGAAGCTCGCTGGTTGCGTACCAAGGTTTCAGATCGACCATGGAGCAAGATTGATTGGCCTTGGTATGCGGTCGCAGCGGGGATCGGCTGGCTGGGGGTGGTGGTCTTGCGGCGAGCGAAAGCCGCCGAGCGAGTCTCGCGGAGGGGCGACGAGACGGGTAACTTGAATCAATTGGTCGAGCAATTGGGTCGCGTTGCTGCCGGGGTTTCATCCCTGGCCGAGCGAATCGACAACTTGACTTGCGAAGAAGTGCTCGATGAGATCGATCTTCGACTCGCCCCGCAACTGACAGCCTTCGCTGACGAGCGGCAGGTTTTGGCCGACCGACTTGGCACGGCGGCTTATTCTCGGATCATGACGGAGTTCGCCAGTGGGGAGCGTTATCTCAATCGCGCATGGTCGGCCGCTGCCGACGGTTATATCGATGAAGTTGTCGCGGCCGTGAACCATGCGCGAAATTTTCTCGACGAGGCACAGCGATTGGCCAAGGAAGCCATCGCCAAGTGATCGTCGACTTCGTTGGTAGGGTTGCAATAGCTGATCGGGGCGCGGGAATTCGGGCGAGAGCTACCCGACGTCCCCCTGTCAGATGTTAAAAATCTTCGTCGCTCGGCGAATTCGGCCCTGGAGCCCTGCCTTTCGTGGGAATTACGGCGACTTCCAAGCCGGTATCGGCCGACCCGGCGTCCACGGTGCACCGGCCAAATCGAGACGATTGAATAGCTCGGGAATATCGACCTTCAATAGTTGGTTCAATTGCTGCACCGCTTCCTCGAATTCCGCCAGTGCGATTTCGTACTGACGCTGATGAGTACCGGTCGGTCCCGTCGTGCTGCCGAGGGCGCCCATCATGGCTGTTGACAATCGCGCTTGGAGGCCAGGCATCGAATCTTCATTGCGGCGTTCGCGGGTCGGGTCCCCTGTAAACCGTTCGCGAATGTCCAGCAAACGGATTTGCAAGTCCCGAATTTCTCGCCACAAGTTTGGATCGACTTCGACGGCGGTGCGGGTCAATCCCTCGACGGCCTCTAGTTGGTCCGCAGCGTCGCTGGCCAATTGGGTGGCGGCGGCCACTGCATTGCCTAGCTTCAGAACGCGGCGGCCGAACTCGAGAATCGCCAACCGATTGACTTCTGATGTGTCGCCAAAGGTAAGGGGCTCGATCTCGAACTCTGTCTTACCGGTGATTTCCGTGACTACCCCATCCACCATTTGGGAAACCTCGACGGTATACTTGCCGGGAAGCGCCAATGGTCCCGCAGAGCCATCCCCGCGACGTCGCCCCCCACCCGATGGTCCGGCATGGCGGAAGTCCCACGTCGTCCGCACCATGCCCTTGCCGGTCGAAATCGGCAGCTTACGTACGATGTTGCCCGAAGAGTCACGGATGGTCAACCAGCGGCTGGGAGGGGCCTCGCGGTCCTGGGCCTTGAGGTCTTCCCAGCTCGGATAGGGGACGTCCTTGCCCGCGGCATGCAATTGTCGATCGCGTTCTTTCCTGACGGCTTGTTTGGTCTTCAGTTCGTCCTTCAGGTACAGCGTGAACGTCGCGCCGAAATCGGGGTTTGGTGCAGTATAAAAATCGGAACCCAGAAACGCCTTGCCGGGCACGCCGAGCGTGGTGACCACCTGATACATCAAACCCTTACGAATGGGGAAGATATGGTTGGTCGCCAGCAATTCGTTGGAGACTTGCCGCAGCGGCGAGTAATCGTCGAGGATGTAAATGCCGCGGCCGAAGGTCCCCAGGACGAGATCATCCTCGCGGCGTTGGATCTCGATGTCCCGCACGGCGATCGTAGGTAGTCCCGATTTCAGGGCAACCCATTTCTGCCCACCGTCAATGGTGAAAAAACAGCCGAATTCGGTGCCGCAAAACAAAAGGTTGGGGTTGACATGGTCCTGGGCCAGACAATAAACGCTGCCGCGCTCGGGAAGGTTGCCGCTAAGGTCTTGCCAAGTCTGCCCGCGATCGGTGGACTTGACGATGTAGGGCCTGAAATCGCCGCGTTTGTGATTGTTGACCGCGACGTAAACCGTGTTCGCATCGTGCCAATCGGCTTCGATATCATTGATGTAGCCGAATTCCGGCACATCGAGGGTTCCGAACCGCTCGATGCGCCGCCACGTACCGCCGCCATCCTCGCTGACTTGGACCAACCCGTCGTCGGTGCCCACGTAGAGAAGGCCCTCAGCCAGGCGGGACTCGGACACGGCAACGATGTTGCCATACAACGAAGTCGAGGCATTTTTCGCGACCGCATCGACTCCCCAAATCTTCCCCATGACCTTCAACTGATTGCGATCGATCTGGCGAGTCAAATCGGGACTGATTGCCGTCCAATTATCGCCGCGATCGTCGCTGCGGAACAAAATTTGCGAGCCGAAATAGATTCGCCGCGGGCTATGCGGTGAAATCATGAGAGCCGCATCCCAATTCCAGCGCAGCGGGGGGCCTTCGCGTGATTCCCGCGGTTTGATGTCCACGATCTCGCCCGTTTTGCGATTGAAACGAACCAAGCCGCCGTATTGCCATTGGGAATAAATCGTGTCTGGATCCTCAGGATCCACCACAGGCTTGAAGCCGTCGCCGAAGACCGTGACGAACCAATCGCTGCTGCGAATGCCGTGGCTTGTGTTGGTGCGCGATGGGCCGCCCTGAGTCGCGTTGTCTTGGGTGCCACCATAGACGTAGTAGAACGGCGTGTCGTTGGACAAACCGATCTTGTAAAACTGGGTGACAGGCAGATTGGGAAAATAACGATACGTCTTCCCGCGATCCCAAGTTTCGTACAGCCCGCCATCGCAACCGAACAGCAAGTGATTTTCATCTTGGGGATCGATGACCAACGCGTGATTGTCGACGTGTTTGTCGTTCTCGCCAAGTTGCACGAAGGTCCGGCCGCCATCCTCGCTGACCATCGTGTAGGTGTCGAGCGAGTAGACTCGATCGACCGAATGCGGGCAGCAGACGATCTCATTGTAATACTGTGGGCTGCTGGAAACGTAGCCGCTCATTTTTTGCCACGTTTCACCCCGGTTGTTACTGCGGAAAAAACCGCTCTGCCCTTCGGCCGCTTCGACGATCGCGTAAACGACTTCCGGATTGACCGGTGAGATCGCCAAGCCGATTTTTCCCAAATCTCCCCCCGGAAGCCCGCGGTTGATTTTTTTCCAGGTCGCTCCCGCATCGGTCGATTTATAGATGGTCGATTCGGGCCCACCATCGATCAGGACCCAGGTGTGTCGACGGCGCTGGTAGGAGGTCGCGTAGACGATATCTGGATTGATCGGGTCCAGATGGACTTCGTTGACCCCGGTCATCGGGCTGATGTCCAAAATTTTGGCCCAAGTCTTCCCGCCATCCGTTGTTTTGTACAAACCGCGGTCTCCGCCATCGCGCCAGAGTGGCCCCTGGGCGGCAACATAGACCGTATTGCCATCTTGGGGATGGATTACTATTTTGCCGATATGTTCGCTGTCTGGGAGACCGACCTTGGTAAACGATTGTCCCCCGTCGGTCGATTTGTACAGTCCATCTCCATAGCCCACGCTGCGCTGCGAGTTGTTCTCACCAGTCCCGACCCAGATCGTGTGGCGATCATTGAGGTCGATGGCCAAGCAGCCGATCGAATAGGATCCATACTGATCGAAAATCGGGCTGAAGGTCACGCCCGCGTTGGTTGTTTTCCAGACCCCACCGGATGAAACGGCGATATACCAAGTCGACCTTACCACCGGATCGATCGCGATATCGCCGACCCGTCCGGACATCAACGCCGGTCCGATGCCGCGGAACTTCAGGGGAGCCACCAAGCCGGAATCGATCCCTGGCGACAAGTCTCGCGGGGTATCCGAGTCCTGCCCGATGGCGGGCAGCACCAGCGAATTCACCACCAAAATCGCAGCAATCAACAAGTGATAACGATGCATCGAATCTCCAAGCTAGAACTAGGATCAGTAATTTTTAGGTTTATCGCGTCTCCTTCTCAGCTCTTCTCTGCCGGACGTGCGCGGCGAGCAAGGTCTTGAGATAGGTTCGTGCGGCAATGGCATCTTATTCGGCTGCGAAATCGGGCGGTTAAGTCGTCGTTAATCGTTCGGTTTCACTCGAAAGCGGACACGCTGTGCAACCCAACGACCATCGATTTGTTCAACATTGATCGACACTTCAGTGTCTTCCGGTCGCAAATCAAGAATACTGAAACCCGAACAGAATGCTTCGCGATCGCCGAGCCGGACACGGTAGAGGTCATCCCCGATTTGGAGCGACGCCTCGTTACGCTCGTCGATATCCATGATTTGCCCGAACAATCGCAGGTCATCGTCCGAGGGCTGTTGCGGGGGGCGGGGATTGTTCGTTAGGCGATAACGAACGAGACTTTTTTTGTTGCCCCCCCACAGACGTTCGAATTCGTTGCGATGAGCGAACCATCCCTCGATAAACATCGGCTTGTCGATCGAAATCTCCGCGGGCTTAGCCTGTTCCTCATCGTCCTGCGTATCTTTTCGTGTAGGATTCGACTCGCAGCGAATCAGGCTTCCTTCCCAGTCGAAGCGCGGTCGCACCAAGATTCGCTCGACGGCGACCGAGTCGGGAATCGCAACCTCGAAATCGCCTTGGGCGGTTGCCACGACGATGCTGTACTTCTTTTGATTGACAACGGCACCCTCGATCTGCTGGACGTCCGCCACCTGCCAAGCATAGGTCGGCGCTAGAGTGAAGAAAACGAGGACAAATGCGAGAACGCGCAACATTCGAAACATCAGCGAGGAAACAAAAAAAACATTCCTTCGATTATGCTTGGAAAACCCCGCGGCGGAAATCTCTAGGTAGGCTTTTTCGTTGTTTTTTGTCGGCGAGTTGCGCGGAGAGTCGGGTTCTACGGCTCAAAACACCAAATCAACGGTTGGCTCAGCAACAGGATGATCACCAAGGACACCAAATTCAGCCAAAAGCCCGCAGTGGCCATGTCCCAAACGGTTAGTCGGCCCGTTGCGAATACGATGGCATTGGGCGGCGTTGCCATTGGCAACATGAAAGCGCAGCTGCTGGCTAGCGTCACGGGAAAAGCGAAATAAATTGGCGGTACGCCCAAACCTTGAGCAATCCCACAAATTACCGGGACGAGAACTGCGATCAATGCGACATTGCTCATCAGCTCTGTCAAAAATAACGCCATGGCGGTGAGCAAAATCAGGGTCAACCAGACTTGGCCTCCGCCGAATCGATGTACCGCATCGCTCAGAGCCGCGATGATTCCCGTTCCCTCCAGTCCCTTGGCAAGACACAACCCGCCACCGAATAGTAACAGGATGCCCCACGGCAACCGCCGGGTCGCTTCCCAGGTCAGCAAGGGACGGCCTTGCCCGTCGGGAATGACGAACAGAGCGATTGCCGCGCTCACACCGATCACTTCATCGCTGAGGGGCACGGCGGGGTGCAACGACTGCAGGACGTCCCGGAACACCCACATCAAGGCGGTCCCGACGAACACAGCCAGCATCCGCCGCTGGCCACTCGTCCAGGCCCCCAGTCGCTGTTGCTCTCGTTCGAAGAGTTCGGCTGCCGCATCGATACTCAGGTGACGACAAGGAAATAGGCAGTAGACCAGCAGCCAATAAACGGTCGCCAGCAACACCAGCACGATCGGCAGGGCGCAGGCCAACCATTGGAAGAACGAGACTTCCACCTGTAGCGCATCGGCAAAGTAGCCTCGCATCACGAGATTCGGTGGCGTGCCGATCACTGTCGCCATGCCGCCAATGTTCGCACCATAAGCGACCGCCAGAATCAACGAAGTCGTGAATCGGCGTTGCACGCCGGGCAACCGGCTGTAGTCGGTCCCCTCCGGGTAGATCAACAGCAACAGCGACAACGCCATCGGCAACATCATGACCGCCGTCGCCGTATTGCTGATCCACATGCTGAGAGCCGCAGTGGCCAGCAAAAAACCCAGGATCAATTGGTGCGGTCGCACGCCGACCAAACGGATGATCCACAAGGCGATCCGTTGATGCAGTCGGTGTTCCTCCAAGCCGATCGCTAGAACGAAACCACCGAAAAAGAGGTAGATGATGCGATTGCTATAGGGTTGCAGGGCATCCTCCAGCCGCATGGCGCCGGTCAGGCTGAAGAGGACGATTGGCAACAAGGCGGTCACTGCCAGTGGGACCGCCTCGGTGATCCACCAGCAAAGCATCCAACATGCGGAGGCCAAGACTTGATTCCCCCCGGCAGCTAGCGCGACAGGTTCTCCGAACAAAATAGCAGCAAACGAGAGGGGCCCTAGCCAGAGGCCAATCGCTTTGGCCCAAGTGCGGTCGGGGCGATCAACGACTTCGATCGAATCCGCCAACTCTGGTCTCCAAATCAGTAGGGAACAGCTGCTCGCATGCGGCGAGACTTGTTTGTCACCGACGAGCCATGCCGCGATCGCACCTGGATGGCCTACCACATCGCCCCGTGCGATGTCCACGGCACGCATAAGATAAAGTCAAGGTCACGGGGAAACAACCAACGGCTATCGCGGTGACGTCAGGGAAAGCCGACGAGTGAACAGGGTACGTTCAGGACACTCCCCTTGCTAGCCTGGCAGGCAACCACGGGGATGTCAGAAATGGGGAAAACACACCGGGTCAGGGCTGAACCAACGTTCAGAATGGAATCATCGAGTTCAAATTCACCGAGCGTTGGGAAGGTCCCGTCGCAACTACTGGGAATTCCGTCCACTACTGCCGGCGCCAAGGCTCGCGAAACTTCAATCGGCGCAATAAAAAAACCCCTCGCGATCGAAGGGTTGATAGTGAACAATCGCCGAATGTGGGTTACTGTCCTGTAAGTGTAACTTCCGGAGAGGCAACGCTGAAGATAAACAGGCGGTTTGGCTCTTGGCGTTTGAAATCGTTGTCCGAGCAAATGATCAAGATCCGCCGGCCATCTTCCAGTTTCGGCCCCCAGGTCAGGCCCTCGATTTTGCCGGGCATTGAGTCGCCAGCGAGGCCATATTCGGGATCGAGCAAGTCGAGATACGTCGACTTTTTGGCAGGTCGAATCGAGTCCGGCAAATCTTTGCCCGGCAGAGGCTGGTCGCCGTCGATGGGTGTCGCTTGATTCAAATCGATCATCGTGACCTTTTTGAACTTCGCCTCTTTGCCCTCCTCGCCGTCTTGTTCGATTACCAAAAACTGGTGGTCGTTAATCGCCAGAATTTCATGCATCTTGTACTTGTCCTTGTCTTGGCGATAAACGTATTGACGCTGTGCCCCCGAGTTGAGATCGATTGTCAACAGACGGGTGTTGAGACCGACTGCCTTCCCTTTTTCATTTTGATAGGAGTCCTGCAGCAGTGGGCTTTGCATCAAGCCCACGAGCAAGTTTCCGGGTAGGCTCAAAGCCAGCCCTTCCATGCCCCGGTTTGCACGGCGACCAGTTTTGTTGGAGCGATCCTCTTCTTCACTGTCGGCAGATTGGTTAGCTACCGCAAGTTCGGTCGGCACGGGCAATCGCTCCAGCAACTGGCCGTCCGTCGAGAATTTGAACAGGTACGGACCGTACTCGTCAGAGATGTAGACATGGCCGTCTCGATCGCAGCGGATTCCCTCGGGATCGAGCCGGTGGGCGTGCTGGTCCGTCGCTTCGAGCGCCCGACTGGTACCGATGAAGGGGCGTCCCTGTTCATCGCGTAAAATAACGGTTCGCATCAACTTGAATTCGAAATCCAATCCCGATCCACTCGGTTGGAAATCGATTTCGACCTCGTGAAACCGGCATATGTAGTCGACGGCCCCATCGAGTGGCCCGCGATCGGGCAAAATGAGATAGCGATTGCCGCGAAGCCACTCAATAGCAGAAAATCCACCGAGCTGGCTCTGCGAGGTCCCATCTTGCATCACTTCGGTGAATCCCGACTTGTCGAGCACATCGCCCGGAACCTCTGCTACGCCCAGAAATTTCGGTTTGTCGACACCGCGGGATGATTCTGACGGTGCCTCCCCGGCCGCATCTTGCCTGGCAGAAATTGCCCCAAGAGGCAACCCGACCAACATCGAAAGCAGAATAGCGGCAATGCTGCAACGCTGTACTGACATTGTTGATTATCCTTCAAGTAAAAAAAAGAGGTGATCGAAATGGCCCTCCATCACCTCTTGTCGTTTTAATATTTGCAATCGTCGCGACTGAAAAATCCTGGCCTTGGCCGCGGTTGCTCCGCGGTCGAGGGAGTCGCCGATATCGACCGAATGTCTCAGGAAAAACTAATCCACGCTGGATCGGCCACTTGCGGAAACGAGGAACTGGAGTTGCTAAACAATCGGGTCACCCAAATCACCCGAGACGATTGACAAGCGAATTAAACGTAATAGATGGCTTCCAAGACTTTGCTGGCGATTGATCTATTGGCTGGGCCCGCAGGGCAGGCCCAACCAAAGATTTCATCGGCTTAAGAATTCAGGCCACAAGGAATTTTTCTCTTGGTGACCTTCGAAACATTTCCTGCTGAGCAGAAAATTTCGTTTAGTAATCCACCGTGACGACTTCATTTCCTTGTTTGGTGATCTGGAACACGAAAGGACGATTGTCCACCGTTTCCGGAATGAAGCGAACGGCTCCGTCACCGAACAAGAAATTCGCACCGGCGGGATGGAAGGCGTAGATTTCGCTGGCATTGATTGCATTGATGAGCCGCGGGCCTTGGTGAATCAAGCCGTTTTGCGACGCACCATCGACGCTGAAACCGCAATCCGGGTCAGCCCAACCGGTACCGTCGGTTACGACATATTGTCCATTGAACAATACGACCTTGTCCCCGGTGTAGGAACCGAACATCGTGGCGTTCATCCGACCGCGAGCGGTCCAAGCTTCTGGTTGACCGGCAGCCTCGGCCAACATGATCGTGTTGGACAAACCGTCGGTGACGTCGCGGACTTTGGTGTTCTTGTAACGCTCCAGCAGACCATTGCGTGCCGGCTGCGGAGGTGCCGGGTTGATCGGCGGGCTCATTTCGTTTAGGTAGATATTGGAACGAACTTCGTTCAATGAACCGTAATCACCCGCCGCTGCGCCGATGATCCAGTAGGGATCCGTCCGTTGGTCGCCAGGAGCAGAGGGGCAAAGAAACAAGACCTGTTGGGTGCTGACGGCTGGCGCGTTGGCAACGGAGAACCAAGCTTGTTTATAGTCAAACAGATCCGCCACGTTGGTCTGCTCGATGTACGGCAGAATCAAGGTGGACCATGATTGGAAAGCACCCTTTTGGCTTGACGGAGCGTTCGTGCGGCCGGAAGGTGGTGGCGCGGTGTTTACTGGCGGAGGACCAGGATGTTGAGTGCGGCTGGCCGGAAAGGTTTTTACCGCTCCTTCGTAGTTGTGCAGGGCGATGCCCAATTGCTTCAAATTGTTGGCACATTGCGTGCGGCGGGCCGCTTCGCGAACCGCTTGAACTGCCGGCAGCAGCAGCCCGACCAAAATGCCGATGATGGCGATGACCACCAGCAATTCGATCAACGTAAAACCTCGATTTTTCGACATAAAAAACCCCTTTACCCGAAAACAAACCGATAGGAAATCCGTATTGGCCATAGAGAACAAGCCACTCCCTACGGCTTTCCATCGCGGGTAATCTAGGGGCTGAAAGTGAAGGAGAGTTGATTGTTTTGTTAGCTTTCGGTTAATGTTCTGTGTGCAACTCTTCATATTGCCTGTGGCGAGTTTCCGGTAAAATGGAATGCGCGGGATTGGGGCGTTTAAACCACCTCCGCACCGAGTTAAAGTCACTTTTTCTACCAATCCTTGGGAGAATGTTGATAATGGTGATTCAAATCAATAGCGCAAAGCACATTCAGCTCCACGCGGACAAAATTGACGCATGGTCAGAGGAATTGAAAGGCAGTCTGAACCGCTTTGCCGACCAGATCAGCCGCGTCGAGGTCCACGTCACGGACGAGAACAGCGCGGTTAAGGAAGGTGCCGACGATATTCGCTGCCTGATCGAGGCGCGACTCAACGGCCGACAACCGGTGAGCGTGGAAGTCCGCAGTGCGAACCCACCGTTAGCTTTCAAGCAGGCGATAGAAGCTTTGCACCGCCGCTTGGAGCACTTGCTCGGCAAAGAACGGACGCTCAAGCGTAAGGGGCAACGCGACGCAAGTCGCAAGGAAACTCTTTAGTCTTTGTTGCTAAGGCGAGCGGCAATTGAAAACATACCATAGCTACCGTCGCCAGACGGTAGTCTTGCTGTGTATCGATCATCCGGCGAAGATAGTTACGTATCTGCCGCTTGCCCAAGATTTCGAGTCAGTGACGCAACCCATGTTTGGCTCACCGCCTTGGGGACCGGCGGCATTGAATTGGATCACGGGCAGAGTGTGAAGACGATCCCCTTTTTCGTGCAGCATCGCCGCAGGGGCGAGCTTCAATAGCTCGGGCACCGTGACTCGCACCAAGGCTGCCGGAGATCATCGCGGCATGCCGCGGCGGTAACGTTCCAAATCTCGCTCGGCTGATTCCGCCAACGAATGCCCCGCTCGACCGTAGGCGGCAGCGCGGATTGCCAAGAATGACTCCGACCATTCAGGATACGGCTCGCAAACCAGGAGGCTCGGCACCAGGTCGGAACTGTCGATAGCCTGGGCGACCTCGACGCGAAGGATCAAGCGACGACTCTCGTTCCGCCATTCGGCAAGTGGCGTTGCCAGGATCGCCAACCAGTCCTCAGCTTGTTGCGGCGCGGATGCTGCCAACCCTGGAGCCAATTCCAAAGCTGTTTCGACGAACCAATTCAAGGCCCACGGATCAGTCTGCAAACCCGCGATCACTCGCGTCAGATATTCGGCAGCCTTTGCGGGACATTCCCGGCGATGATGATAGATCGCTTGCAGCGCTGCGGCTTCGATCGGACGCTCGGCCAACGCCTGTTGGGCGATTTCTTGCAAAAAGCGGTCGTCCGCCAATTCGGCCAGGCAATGCACTCGCATCAGCATGAGCAACTCATCGGCCGCAAGTTCGTGATTGTCCGGCCAAGCCCCGAGAGCCCGAGCGAATTCTCCCGTGCGGTATTCATGCAGAGCACTGACCAGTTTTCGATCCTCCGCGCGCGGCAAGAGCGCCAACGACAAGGGGCCACGCTGCAAGATGCTCAAGATTTGTCGCCGAACCTCGATCGCCGACCAGTCGGGTTCCGTTTTCCCGCGCAGTCGCGGTCGATGTTGGTTCTTGTCGGCAATCGCCGCCCGCAGTGACTCGAGTGAGAACAAATCGGGAACTCCCACCGTTTTTGCGAAGCGATATTCCAAGACATTACAGTTGTCCGTGTTTCTCAGCTCGCGGGGACGTTTGCTGAAAGTTTCGGTAAACGTTGGTCCAATCGAAAAATGGGCCAGCAAACCTTCCAAGTCGTTCGTGTGCCAGCCCTTGGCCATCGCCTCGCGGATTACCGGACATTCCAGCCGTGAGCGCAATTCCTCCAGCGAATGAACAACCGGTTGTTTGTAGCATACCAGTTGCATGTCGGCGGGATTCGTTTGCCAAATTTCTACTTGCGGAAATACTGCGGTGATGGTGGTCAACACCGTCTCGATCGTCTCGGGGTCGACTTCGTAAGCCTGCAAAAATTGGACGAAAACGCCATCGTCGTGCAAGCGACTTGCCGCCGCCCGATAAAACTCCTCGGTGTACAGATTGGCGATTCCGGCGCGATATGGGTTGGAGGGTGCCGAAGCGATCACGTCGTACCGCTCGGAAGTCGTCATGAGATATTCCCGAGCATCGTTGTACAACCGGCGAACGCGTGGATTTGCCAAAACATTGCGATTGATATTGCTGCACAAGCGAGCCATTTCGTCGATCGCCGGCTCGATTTCGACGGCGTCGACCCGTTCCATCTGCCGCATATCAACGAGCCAACCCGTCGTCTCGCCTGTTCCCAGGCCCACCACCAAGCCGATGCGGGGATCGGGATGCAGGACCGCCCCCAAGATCGCTATCCCCATCTGCGTCGATGCATCGGCCAGAGCATTCCCATCGGATTTGCCGTTGACCACGAAAGAAAGACCGTCTTGAGCGACCAGCCCCAAACCGCACTCTCGGCCATCCGTTTCCCACAGGAGCGAACGCCGTTGATAGTTGGCCCATTGTTCGATGGCATTGACGTCGTCTTGGGGAATGACTGCCCTTCTTGCGCCGATCGCACTATGCCGCCATACGGCCGTTGGTCCCCGCGCGAACTGGCAGGCGATCATGGCCACGATAATCCCCAGACCAGCGATCCAAGGTGCGGGCCGCCCGACGCGCCCGATCACCAAAATCACCGCCGATAACCCCACCAGCAGCCAGCTGACGGCGTGCCATAATCCGATGGCTCCCAGCAGTGGCAACGCTCCGAAGCCCCCCACCAGCGACCCAGCGATAGCCCCACCAGTGTTCCAAGCGTAGGCATAGCCCACGTGTTCACCGACCCCTTGGCGACCACTTCCCAGCAAGGCGATCAGCAGCGGAAACTGCACACCGCTGATGAGCGCCACAGGGAACACCACGACCGCAGCGATTTGCGTCCACCCCCACACCAATCCAGCGAATGAAGCGGCGTTCTGCGATTCCCACGCCGCCCAAATCGCCAGACGATCCCCCATCGCAAACGGAACCATCGCGAGCAACCCTTCCAGACCGCACGTTAGGGCCAAGGCCCCCAGGGACGGCCGCAGCCGCCGCGCGAGCAACGGATAAAGTAAGCCCCCCACGCCGATCCCGACCAGGGCCAAACACAGGATCAAGCCGAACGTGTAGGTCGTGCCCCCTAAAATCGGCGCGAGCAATCGGTACCACACCAACTCCAGTGCGAAAAAGGCAAAACCGACGACCCCCGCCGCGACGTACACCAGCCACGGGGGGGCGGATTCGCGATCGGCCGAATGAGTCACCGCTGCCGCGGGCTCTCGCGATTCGATTGCAACAATACCTGGATCTGAACGGCCAAACTCGCGTGACTTGATCACGGCTAACGACCCGGCCACCATACCGATCCCCGCGCCGAACCAGAGGGTCATCCGCGTCCCCAATGTTTCAAGAGCGAAAAACGTCGCCAGCGCACTACCCACGACCGCTCCCAGAGTATTCGCCCCATACAGTAGGCCTAACCCGACCCGTCGTTCATCGGACGCCCGAGTAACCGCCCGCACGATCGCTGGCAGTGTTCCGCCCATTAAAAAAGTGGGGACGGCCAGCACCAGCGCGGCCAAGGTCAACCTCGCCAACGTAGCCCCAGTCGAGCCCAAGGTCGTTTGCCCACCGAGGTTCCAGTACAGCTGCGCGACCAGCCAAATCAACAGTGGCGAAACGGCCGCACTTGCAGCAATCCCCATCTCCAAGCAGCCGTAGAGTGCCAGCGGATTCCTCGATCGCTCGGCACGCTGCCCGAGCCAGGCACTGCCGATGCCAAGTCCCCCCATGAAGATCGCCAAGACGGCGGCCACGGCGGACGTCGTCGCGCCGAACACCAACCGCAGTTCACGCATCCAGGCCACTTGCATCACCAACGCCGCGCAGCCCGACATCAAGACAAAGACAGCCAAGACACTGACCTCGGGATGGCGCTCGCCGGGAGCCTGTGGAATGGTCGTTTGTTTCGGCCCTTCTCGTTTGGAGCGGCCTGTTTCGCTCGAGCCTTTTCGTTTCGACTTGGTGGACAAGATCGGTGCTCGCAGTGTTGGAAGATTTACCGGCAAGTCGCGAGAGCGATCGGTAGCGGACCGTCGAACCTGCTCGCAGCGTCTTCGGCCGAGGCCCCGTATTTTAGCGGGGCGGCGTCGCCGACCGAAGATTCGACTCGATGAGCTGCGGCCTTGCCTGACGTCCTTTCGGCTCGATTATAAGTAGGCTCGCGAGCTGTCGCAACGAGCGGAAATCTTCATGGCCACGTCCGATTTCCGCTCTTTGGTTGTCGATGTCGAACGGAACCGCCCCGAATAATTTTATGGCGGCGTCAGTTCCCCGACGAGATTCTCACTGACCCGTTGCCGCAACCGATTTGGGTCCGACTCGTGGGTAAACAAGTACATCAATTTCGCAATCGCCGCCTCGATGGTCATGTCTCGGCCGCTTACCGCGCCGGCATCACTCAACAGCTGACCGACCTCATAGGCCGATTGCAGCACGCAGCCATGCCGGCACTGCGTGCAATTGACGACCACGATCCCATCGCTTGTCGCCGCGCGGATCTGCTCGAGAAAATCCCGATCGTGCGACGGGCCGTTCCCCACACCATAGGACTCCAGAATCAGCCCCTTCAGCGGCCGCCGCAACACGTTGCGCAGGACCTCGACACTCATTCCGGGAAACAAACGAAATGTGGCCAATTCTTGGGGAGCGATCGGCGCCACGGGTAACCGGTCAGTCGCCGACTCGACCACCTTGCGAAATCGATCAGGAAAGATCTCGATGGATGTTTCGGCCGTGGCGAGCGGCAGAGCATTCGGCGAGTCGAACGCGTCCAAACGCGACGCGCTCACCTTAGTCGCACGGCAACCCCGATACATCGCCTCACCGAAAAACAATCCGACTTCCGGGATCCAATAATTCGCCGCCAAGAGGATCGCCGTCTTGAGGTTCTCGCGGCCATCGCTGCGAACTTGCCCCAGGGGCAATTGCGATCCAGTCAAAATCACGGGCTTGTTCAACTGCGGCATCATGAAGGGCAAGGCGGAGGCCGTGTAGGCCATGGTATCAGTGCCGTGCAGCACCACGAAGCCGTCGAATTGGGCGTAACGAGCAGCGATCTCGTCGGCAATTCGATTCCATGTCGCGGGAGTCATGTTCGCCGAATCGAGAATGGGATCGAATTCGACGATTTCGATTTGCGGCATCTGTTCGTCGGACAATTCTTGCATCCGCTTCATTTGCTCGGCTAAAAAGCCGGGGACCGGCTTCAGGCCCTCCGGTGTCGGCTTCATCCCGATCGTTCCTCCCGTGTTGATCAGGCACACATGCTTCATCGAGTTTTCACCCTTTGCCTTGCAGAGTTTGTAGCCGCGACTGTTGATATCATAGAAATTAGATTGTATTGACTAAATCGAAAAAATGTGGAACCTTGGCCGAAGCAGGTCCAAACGAAGGAATTGGCTTCGCTAAGCGACCCGAGGACGATTCAATTCACGGACACTGCTGCTTGGTTGCCCGACTTCGGAGGGGGGGGCGATGGCGACATTGACTTAGAGCGGAAGGTTCGGTGAACAACCGGCCGCAACGTCTGGCCAACTCGAATCGCTGCGAGCCCTTGGTTCCATTTTAGGTGTCGCGCTCGAGCGGTTGTCAATCGGAAAATCGTAACCCGAATCGTCAGCCAGGGAGATTTCTAACGGAAACCTAGTTAGAGTTTTCCCTCGAATCAGCAGCGTGTCACTACAAAGCTCAATTTCCAAAGACCCAACCAAACAGCAGGAATCTCGCATTACAATTCACATGACTACCGGTGGCTTGCCACCACGTCGCCGCACTGCAGGAGGAACACTATGTCGGAATCATCGAATCAACCCCATCAACGTCAAGTCGCCGTCGACGAATCGAAGGCCGTCTGCTGCTATGCCAATTTCTGCCGCGTTACCGGATCGCCGGAAGAGTTGATCGTTGACTTCGGGTTGAACGCTCAGCCGATGGGAACCAACGACAAGCCGATCGAGATCCAGCAACGGATCGTGCTGAACTTCTACACAGCCAAGCGTTTGCTCCACGCTCTGCACCTGGCCGTGCACCGCCACGAAGAAGTCTTTGGACAAATTGAAACCGATATCCAAAAGCGGGTGGTTAATCGCGGCCCCGCAACCTCCTGATCGCGGAGGGCTGCCATCCTCGACTGGCGCGTCGGCGTCGGCGATCTGCGGACCAGTGGAAATTGCGGCGCGGACGTGGTAAGCTTAACTCACCGAGTTGACCTCTCTCCGTAGCAACCTTGCAAAACCTGAAGCGTCGGCGAGAGATGGGGGGAAGGCGATGCCTAGAATTCGTCCCCAAACTGTCCAGCCTCAGGGCTATTGCCGGCGGTTCTGGTGGCAGCTGGACGCTAATGTGGTCCGGTCGACCCTTGTGGGGCAAGGCCTATTAAACAATTCCCCAAATTATCGAGCCATTGCTGTTGACCAGTTATGCCCAAAAAGACGATTGCCGATGTAGACGTGCGAGGCCGCAAGGTCTTGATTCGAGTCGACTTCAATGTTCCTCAAGATGACGAAGGGCGAATCACCGACGATCGCCGAATCGGTATGTCGTTGGCAACGATTCGCTCGGTACTCGATCGCGGCGGCAGCGCGATACTCATGAGCCATTTGGGGCGACCGGATGGAGCACCGGATCCTTTGTATTCGTTGGCTCCCGTCGCCCAACGTTTGAGTGAACTGCTGTCCAGGCCCGTAGCGTTCGCCACCGATACGGTGGGGCCATCGGCTCAGGCCGAGGTCGCGCGGCTTAAGCCTGGTGATGTGCTCTTGCTGGAAAACGTCCGCTTTAACCCGGGCGAAAAAAAAGGTGAGGAGAACTACGCGAAGACCCTGGCGAGCTTCGGAGATGTCTACTGCAATGACGCCTTCGGAACGTGCCATCGGAAGGACGGCTCGATGTATGCGGTCCCGCTGGCGATGGCCGGCAAGCCCCGTGTGGTGGGATTGTTGGTGGAAAAGGAGATCAAATATCTCAGCGATGTCGTTTCTCAACCGCAACGTCCGTTCCTCGCGATTGTGGGCGGAGCCAAGGTTTCCGACAAAATCAACGTTATCGACAACCTGCTGAAAAATTGCGATCAGGTTTTGATAGGTGGTGCGATGGCGTACACTTTTTCGCTGGCGCGAGGGGGCCGGGTCGGCAATAGCAAGGTCGAGCCCGACAAAGTCGATCTGGCACGCTCTCTCCTTGATAAGGGGGAGGGAAAATTGATTCTGCCGCTAGACGACCACTGCGGTGATCGCTTCGCAGCCGATTGCGAAAAACGGGTAGTGCCTGCCGGGCAAATCCCCGACGGTTTCATGGGACTAGACATCGGCCCAGCCACTGCGCAGCACTATGCTCAAATGATCCATGCGGCTAAAACGGTCGTCTGGAACGGTCCGATGGGAGTTTTCGAAATGCCACCGTTCGACGCTGGGACGCGCGCGGTCGCTCAGGCGATTGCCGATAGCCAGGCAATCAGCATCATCGGAGGGGGGGACAGCGCCGCGGCGATAGCGCAACTCGGATTCGAGGACAAAGTGACCCACGTCAGCACCGGTGGGGGGGCCAGTTTGGAGATGCTCGAAGGTAAAAATTTTCCTGCGGTCGACATCTTGGATTGATCGGTTGAAGCATCCGCCTCTGTAACGCACGCGGTTCCGTTCTCAAGAGCTATGCGGCAACCGAATCTGCGGCAACTCTCTTGACGCCACAACGCGGAAGATTCCCGAACTAATGGGCCGAATTGCCTAAAAAGACGGGGACCGCCTTAACGTTCGACAAAAGTGTCCAGTTCGAACACCTGTCTACCGACATGCCAGCAAACTTCAGAAAAAACGAGAAGAAACGCAATTTTTTCCCCCTTGAACCATAATTTGTGGGGATTATTCGGGTTCGGCAAGTCGACAACCGAAAAACAGCCAGTAAAAATTCGGATTCTCGCCGCGTCTTTCGTTGACTAACCCCGATTGCCATGTAAAGTGATTTCGTGGGGAAATCGCGGCGTCAAGCCCCCGTAACAAATTTTTTTTGCTCGCCAGGAACAGCGGTCGAGAGCTTGGGTTTCAAGCTCGCAAGCACAAAGGAATGCCTGTTTATGTTGGTTCTTTCTCGTAAGAAAAACGAAAGCATCGTCATCAATGACGACATCACCATCGTGGTGGTCGAAATCCGTGGCGACAAAGTTAGACTAGGAGTCGAGGCGCCAAAAGAGGTCCCTGTGCATCGAAAAGAAGTCTATGATGCTATCAAAAAGTCGGGGAATCTCGATCACTTGACGCGGGAATCGGCGGGGGACGAATAGTCGTTGGCTGCACCCCTTTCGGCGACATTCGGTCGTTAGCTGCTTTGAAACCTTCATTTGTCGAAAAATCGCTCAATAGATGCTTTGGCGTTACATTCGGTCTTGCGTAAAATCTTGAGGCATTTCAGCAAAAATCGTCATGGATCGAGGGGTTTTGAGCCACGCTGCCATGGCTGACCAGCATTTGCCTTCATTCCTCCGCCCAGCGTCAATGAGCTGCAAATGAATATCTCTGAACCCCGCTTGGCGGCAAATTGTCACCTTTAGGTTAGCTTCTGACCTTACTTTGACCGATTGACGAAACTAGCTCCAACAAGTTATCGTCTATCAATCAAATTAGACGGCCCCTTCGTCTAGAGGCCTAGGACATCGCCCTTTCACGGCGGTAACACGGGTTCGAATCCCGTAGGGGTCATCGCGGGAGGGGGTAGTAAACCCCCTCAACCATCTATTCCCGACATGTTGGGGTTTCTCTCAAACCGTGTGGGTGCTGCTAAAACCAGTTTTGTTACTGATAATGGGACCAGTAAGGAGACGAAATTGGGGGGGGCGCTGATTGCCTCCTGCCAGTGAGTAGCGGTGACTTGCAGGTAGTGACGCTCCGCACTAGAGTTGAACGGCCCAGCTAAGCATTAATGACATGGGACGGGAATTGTTCCTGCAACTCCGTTCGCCGCGACGCTCGCAGGTTGTTGAATGGCTGGGTACAACGCTCGACGCCAGCCCGCGACAGAATCCGCTCAAATTGCGTCCGCGGATTCTCGGCCCCTCGATCACGCTCGATCACATAGACCGCGTCATCGGAAGCCAATTCGAACGCCTCGGACAGGACCGTCCGCACCTCGGGGAACAGGGGGCAGAACCGAAGGCCGGTTTTCGGTGAATCGATCCTGATCCGTCCAGCGTCCCAATCGATATTGGACCACTGCAGCCCCAGCACTGTTGGAAAAGTCCATTCTTTTCATAGCGCCAAAGCGTGGAATATTCTAGGTATCCACCTCCCGGCAACGGTAGCTAGACTAATCTACTTTCAGCCAACATGGTTTGGCAGAATCGATCCAAACTGTTACTGTCCGTTTAAGTAAAGTCCAGCCCCTGCTTGCATGGGCGGCAAATGATGATTCGATCAGCCGAAGTTATCGATGGTTGATATCAGCCAACCGGAGGAAGTGTGAAACTTTTCGACACGCACGCGCATTTGTATGACCCTAGTTTGGCTAATCAATTGGATCAGGTTCTGGAGCGCGCGTCGCGAGTCGGAGTGTTCGATATCTGTTGCATTGGGACCGATTTGGAGACGAGCCGACGTTCGATCGAGTTGGCGAAAAGTTACTCAGGAATCCACGGGGTAGCGGTCCACGCCGTGGTCGGATTTCAACCAAACCATTGTCACGGACTGGGCGAGGCGGATTGGGGAGCCTTGATCGAACTCGTCGACGAGCCGTGCGTCGTCGGTGTAGGAGAAACAGGGCTCGACCGCTATTGGAAAGACTGCCCGTTCGATGAGCAGTGGCATTGGTTCGAGCGGCATTGGTACTTGGCCAAGGCTGAAGACTTGCCCCTGATCATTCATATGCGGGATTGCGAACAAGACATCGTCGATTTTTTGACATCGCATCGGCAAGACTGGCCAGTACGGGGCATCATGCATTCGTTCACGGGAGGATGGAACACGGCGGCCACGGCGCTCGATGCGGGTCTGCATATTAGTTTCGCTGGCATTTTGACGTTCAAAACGTCTGACGATTTGCGGTGGGTTGCCCGCAGAATTCCTACCGAAAGACTGCTGGTCGAAACCGACTCCCCCTACCTTTCGCCGGAACCTCTGCGTGGTCGCCGTCCGAATGAACCTGGCCGAGTGGTTCATACGCTGCGCTCTTTGGCTGAGACACGGCAGGTAGCCGAGAACGAGCTTGCCGAGCGAACGACCGCCAACGCCAAAGAATTGTTTCGTGTCTAGTGCTGGGATGAATCTGGAGTTGAGGGTCGACCGTTTTGAACAAGCTGCGCTTGGTCTTGCAGTAGCAGATTACGCCTGATCGCAAATTTCACGAACCAAAACTTTTTTGGCGATGGAGTATTGCGAAGCGATTGGGGCGCAACGACGCCGCGAGTCGGCGTGCTTACCGTTTCGAGGCGTATCACACCAGCCCGAAGGCCACATCCATTTCGCCGGCGATCCGCGCCAATTCCGCTTGATTTCCGCCGCTTACCTCGGCTGCTGCCCAGCCGTAGAAATTGATTTCTTTCAGGGCCTTGCGCACGTCCGCGTAGTCGATATCCCCTTCGGAGATGCGTGTGAACCGATTTTCGACGCGCGAGAAGCCTTTGATATCCAGCTTGTACACTCGACGGCCGAGTTGGCGAATCCAGTCTCCCATGCTGCCATATTTCCAATGGTTGCCGATATCGAATTGCATGCCGACCCATGGGGAGTTCAGAGCATCGACAAACCGCACGTACTGGTCGGCCGATTGCTGATGGTCTCCTTGGTGGTCGTACATGAAATGGTTCCAGACGTTTTCGATGACGATTTGCACCCCGTAGCGAGCGGCCAAGGGCACCGACAACGCGATATTGTCGAGCGCCCGTTGCCAACATTCCTCGGGCGAGCCATCTCGGCCGTGGCCGGCGACAAGAAGTACGCTGTGCCCCCCCACCGCATGAGTGTCGCGAATGGCTTGCTCCAGCGATTCCTGCGCGCGTTTGCGGACCTCGGGATCCGGGTCGGTATGGCGGATTTGCCAATGCGTCGAATTCACGGTGCCATCGACCGGCAGACTGCTGGCGGCAATCGCCATGCGGGTCGCCTCAACGTCCATCCCCGGGGCGTCCATTTCAATGCCGTCAAAGCCGGCAGCCTTTACCGCCCTGAATTTATCCGTCAGCGATCCCTCGACTTGCACCATGCCGATTTTGAGAGTTTTCCAGATTCTTCCCTGGAGTCCGACGTCGCTGTCCTGATGCGGGATGTTTTTTCTACGGAACTCGACTGCCTCAGCGGGAAGGGGCAACGCGCTGCCGATGGCACCCGCGGCCGCGAGCGTTGCCGTGGTAGCCAAAAAATGACGACGATCCGAAATAGTGGAACGCATGGTGGTGAATCTCCCGAATTCGTGAATAAAGACCGGTTTAGATTCTAACCGATCGCTGAGGTCGTTTTTGAAGTCAACCGCCCACGATTTATCGCAGGGGGAGATAGATGTCTGTAACGAGTCGATCCTCTGGGGTATCCGCGGGGGAATTTCGATAAATCTCGATCGTGCCGATGCGGCGTTGCTTTAGTCGGCTATATCGTGCCGCTTGATTGGCCACGCTTCAAGCATTTCCGAGGTGCCGATAGCTGCCCAAATGCTCGACCTGCAAGGCGAATCCCGCGGGCATTTTCCAGACCTTCAATTCGGCGCTGCTGGGAACGGGTCTCATCGTCTAAGGCGTAACCGGGCGATGTAATCGAAAACGTCTTGAATTACGCGGAAGCGGGTGTACACCGTCATCGGGGGACCCACCCGCGGAAGCCGATGCGTCTCGAAGACCTTGCACGTTTGCTCTAACGTTTTTTCGATACTCGAACCAATGTCATCGACCGAACAGGATCCGGTAATTCCCGCCACACGGATCGATCCAATTTGTTCAGTTCCCATCAATTTGACCATGGAGGGAATGGTACCTGTTTCAATCCAATCCTTGAGCATGGCTAGGCCACGGCCGTAGTCCATCCCGATGAAGGTCTTAAGCATTGGTGTCAACCAAAATATGAACCAGGGCAAATGTCCTTGCAAACTCCAGGTAACCTCTGTCTCGTTACCATGCGGTTGGAAATGAAAGGCAACCTGGCAATTCGATTTCATCGGCTTGGAAAATCGCAATTCGTCTTCGATTTCCTTCCCAGGATCAATTCGACGATGCTCGATTTCCCCGGCACCGACCAAATCGCCATCCCAGGAATAGACGGAGCCTACCAGCCCCGGGGTCTGCCGCACTCGGACTTTGGCGGTCGGTTCGGCGATCAGCCACGGAGACCAGGTCGTCCAAGTATTGAAATCCACCACGGTCTCGAAAACCCGATCGATGGGCGCAGAAATTCGTTGGCTGCGTGCCACGGCGTACGTTGGTATGCTCCACCTCCCGGGAAACAGTAAAAGAGAGTTCGGATGAGTTGTAGGGTCGAAGCTATGCCGGGTGCAAAGCCGTGATTCGCCAAAGCTCTTACATTCGTGCCACCTTGGGTGAGGGGACTGCATCGCCCGGCCAAGGTCAAAGGTTTATCGGGGATAATGGTGGGAATCTGAGCTAATTTCGATTCCTTTGTTCGATTCGAAGCCCAAAATACTGGTCAAATGTCAAGCATAGTCAAAGACGGAGCGATTTGTTCGATCTGGCGCGCCATAAACCGGGTGACTTGGGCGGTTTCTTTGAAATTCATCGCTGACTTGACGATTTGCTCTGCTTCGCCGATCGAGACTTGCCCAGCAATTTGTTTGATGGTGGGGACGAATGCTGGGCTCATGCTGAACCGACGCAGTCCCAAGCCCAGGAGTAGTAGGAAGGTTTTAGGCTGTCCGGCCATCTCTCCGCAGACGGTAATCGGCTTCCGTGCTTCATTGCACGCTGCAATCACTTGGGCCATCACCCGCAGCACGGCTGGCGATAGCGGTTGGCACAGATAACTGACCTTGGGGTTGTCCCGGTCGGCTGCCATCAGGTATTGGATCAAGTCGTTCGAACCGACCGATACGAAATCGACCTGACTGAGCATCGCTTCGATCATGATCGCAGCGGCTGGAACCTCCAGCATCATGCCGACCGGTATCTCGCGAGTCCTGATTTTGCGAGCAGCGAGTTCCTTGTGAGCCTTGCGGACCATTGCGCGGAGCTTTTTGATCTCTTCGAACGTCGTCACCATCGGGAACATGATTCGCACGTTACCTTTGGGGAATTCCGCGGCGGCGCGGAGGATAGCCCGTAATTGCGTGTTGAAAAACTCGGGATGAGAGAACGAGATGCGGATACTGCGCCACCCCATGAAGGGATTGGCCTCATGGTAGTCCTTGCCGAGATAGGACAGCGCCTTGTCGCCGCCGATATCGAGCGTGCGGATGGTGACGTGATTGTGCGGGCTATGCTCGATGATCTGGCAATACGCCTCGAACTGTTCGGTTTCATCGGGGACATCCTGGTGCGTCAGGTAGAGATACTCGGTGCGGAACAAGCCCACTCCGGTGGCTCCCATCGCCGCAGCCGCCTTGGCATCAGCTACGCCATTGATGTTGGCATGCAAGTGCAACGGTGTGCCGCAAGCGGTAACGGCGGGTTGTTCCCGGTTTTCAGCTAACTTACCCTTCAAATCCACGAACTCGCGTTCGAGTTTACGAAAGGCGGAGAGCGTTTCGGGAGGCGGATTGATTTGGACATGGCCGTCCCGGCCATCGACCACGATCGTGTCGCCGGTTTTGACGCTGCGCATGATCCCTTTGATCCCCGCGACGGCTGGGATTCCTCGACTGCGGGCGATGATCGCGGCGTGGCCGGTTTGACTGCCGACTTGGGTGACGATCCCAGCGACATCGATATTTCCCAGAGCGACGGCTTGTGAAGGGAGCAGGTCATTGGTCACGACGATCAGAGGACCTTTGAGGTTAGGCAATTCGGATTGATTGGCACTGACCAGATGCCCGCACAGGCGAATGATCACGTCTCGAACATCGTTCAAGCGTTCTTTGAGATATTCGTCTTGAGTCCGGGCGAACAATTCGGTGTACTCACCGAGCAGGCGATGGAGCGCGGCGTCGGCGGCCATACGATCATCGCATATCCACGCACGAATCTTGTTGGTGAAGGCCGGATCGCGGAGAATCTGCTGGTGAATCGCGAAGATCGAGGCCTCCTCGCGGCCGACCTGCGATTCGACTTTTTTCTCGAGGGTACGCAGTTCGGCTCCCGCGCGGTCGCGAGCCGTTTCGTAGCTGGCCAACTCCGCAGTGATCTCCGAATCTTCCAGCCGTTTGGTTTCGGGATTCACGAAGATATCGTGGATCACATAGGCGGTGCCAATGGCGACTCCAGGAGCGACGGCAATACCTCGACGCATGGCGAATCTTCTTGGACAAACCGTAGAACTTGATCCCCGGGGCAATTTGCCGCTAAACTACCATGATTTTTCAGATAATCAAACCGAGATCGCCCCCGCTGGGCGAATCGTAGGGAATGACGCGGGGAAATTCCGGGGCAAGACCGCCCGGGCGGAGCACGTTTCACTTGCACCTGCCCCCCGTTTGGTGTACATTACGGAGCCTGGATTTTCGAAGAATTTGCACGACTTATAGCCCAACTCTAGCCATGACGATCGACAAAAGCCTGAAAGTAAAAGCCGGTACCAGCAAGGTGCGCAATGTCTGGAGCCGTTCCGAGCGACTTGCCAAATTGATCGAAGAAGATCGCTGGAAGGAAGGGGACTCGCTCCTCGGATCCCCTAAGGTCCGTATCCCCAAGATTTCGATGAAAAAGAAAAAGAAGGTAAAGACGGAAGAAGAGTCAAAAGATACCAAGAAGAAAAAGTAACCCGCTGCGGCGCGCCTCCAAAGCCTATCGTTCACTCCAACAACAACCGCGTTCCGGCAACGCGGTTTTTTTGTGGATCGCTTGCATCGTCAGGCGATGGAACAGCATCTCATCACTTTTCTAGCAGACGACTTCGATGCTGGCAGCCTATTTCGAAAAAACGGGTCCGCCGGACGTGCTCCAGGTCGGGCACCTTCCCGATCCGACAGTCGCTGACGATGATGTCTTGATCGCCGGGCGTTATGCGGCCGTCAATCCGATCGACTGCTACCTGCGTAGTGGTTCGGTTCCGGCAAACCTGCCCCGGCCCTATGTGCCGGGAAGCGACTTGGCCGGCGTGGTTGTCGCGGTCGGGCCGAAGGTACACGATCTGGCCGTTGGCGACCGCGTCTGGACCACCCTGCAGGGCTTCGCCGGCCGACAAGGGACGATGTGTCAACGTTTCGCTTGTCCGCGTTCCGAAGTCTATCGGCTTCCTGAGTGCGTGGAATTTCGAACGGCTGCTGCCGTGGGCCTTGTTGGCATGACAGCATTCATTGGGCTGGTCGAGAAGGCTCGTTTGGCAACGAATGAGCGCTTGGTCATCCGCGGAGGATCGGGAGCGGTCGGGCTCGCCGCGATTCAAATCGCCAAAATTCTCGGGGCCCAAGTCGTAGCCAGCGCGGGCTCTCCGGAAAAAGCCCTGGCTTGCCGACAGGCGGGGGCTGATCACGTCATCGACTATCACGCAGCCCCTTGGTTCGAGACAATTCGCGAAATTTTCCCGGATGGAGTCGACGTGGTTTGGGACGCCACTCGCAGCCCTGATCTTGTCGGAGCGTGCCAGATTCTACGATTCTGCGGTCGCGTCGTGTTGATGGCCGGACGAGAGGCTCAAGCGATTCTCCCGGTTGGACCGTTCTACACCAAGGAACAACAGATCCTGGGCCTCATGGCTCCACTGGCATCACCGGAATCGAAGGATCGTGGGGCGATCGCTCTCAGCCGCTGGATGGAACGCGAAAGCCTGCGATTGCCCATCGCCGCTGAATTCCCCTTAGATCAAATCGCCGCCGCACATCGCCTGCAAGAGTCCGCGACGATCGAAGGGTCCGCCACGATCGTCGGCAAGATCGTGGTTTGTCTGCCTGATGGCTAATTTGCCGGAGATGGTTCTTCGAGAAAGATAAACCCATGAATTGGAATCGAAACATTCGGCGAGTGCATCGTTGGGGAGCGATCATCTTTTTCATCCCGTTGGCTTTGGTCGTCGGCAGCGGACTGCTGCTCCAGGTCAAGAAGCAAGTCCCCTGGGTACAGCCCCCCACGAAAAAAGGTGCAGCGCCCTCGGCGATCCCGATCCAGACATGGGAACAGATTCTTGCCACGGTTCAAAGCGTCCCCGAGGCACAAATCCATGAGTGGTCCGCCATCGATCGCCTGGATATCCGCGTCGACCGCGGCATCGCCAAAGTGCTGTCCCACAATCGCTGGGAAGTTCAAGTGGATCTCGCAACCGGTGCGGTCCTACAAGCGGCCTATCGCCGATCGGATTTGATCGAAAGCCTGCACGACGGCAACTTTTTTGGTGAAGGGGCCAAACTCGGCTTGTTTTTACCCAACGGGATCGCCTTGGCGATTTTGCTGCTCACCGGCATGTACTTGTGGTATTTGCCGATCCGAAGTCGGCTCAGAAAGAGCTCCCGTGCGAAGTTTCCTCCACAGGCGAAGCCGAGCTAGGATCCTGGCTACCGCTTTGAGACTCCGTTGCCTCGGTCCCTTTTTCGTCGGCACTCGTTTCCTCGCCGAGTTCAGATGGATTGTTCGGATCGGCTTTGCAAACTGCCTTGAAGGGGATTTCCAACATTTTCAGAACCCCTTGTTCTTCAATGAACAACTTCATGTCGTAGGCCATCAGCCCAGGCTGAAACGTTCTTACCGAAAAAAACATTCGATCAGTTCCATGCGGGGGAATAATTAAACGATTTTCAAATGATAGAGTGTCCAACTGGACTCTTACGTTACGCCCTCAGCATCCTTGGAAGCCCAAGACTCGCATCGGCCGATTGGTCACATTCTCAAAAGTTAGGGAAATTTGATAGGTTGCATTTTCTAAAAACTCTGGAAACGGATCGAACTGAGCGCGAGAAATTACCTGCGACGACGGGATCGTCGCCCATTGGTAAACACCGTAGCCGAGACAAGCCAAACCGATCAATAACAAGACATTGGGGAGATAGCTCCCGAAACGTGCAGATATATCAGCGCTCATCGAATTCTCCCGCTGGGTAACATCAAGTCATAAATGACGTGAATGATCCATCCCGTCTCATGCTTGGCCGGGCCGTGATTTAGGTTCCGCCAGATTGTGTTCGCCACCGTTTGAGGCAGGACAAAGTAAGGGCAACCGCCCGACAGTGAGTTTCGCGAACTCTAGGATTTCATTCGGCAAAGTATCGAGAGAACGTGTTCCACGGTGGCTCAGCGCTCCCGCCGTTCTTTCCGACGAATCCTGCCGAAGGAGCGTAAAGATCAATGTATGTAATTCGATATGTTAGTCGTTCGTAACCAGCAAGACAACGTTGTCAGTTTTTTGCCGCACGTCGGCACGATTGAAATGAAAGCGGCATTGGCCCGATGTTGGCCTTCGGCAAAACAACAGGTGGACTTCAATTTTTCGGGCTTTACTGAGTGGATTTTCGTAGTTTCCGAGGTTCTGCGCCGCAAATAGTTCTCCGAATTTCGTTTTTCCCCGCATATCGGGGGTGGTGGTTGGGCACTTGACCATTCGCTAAGAAAACTGGCCGATTTTTGAAATCGAATCCCATCGGCGATTTTTTTCTTGTACGAGACCTAAGTTGTCCGAAACTTCTCGAATAATCTCGGGACGGCCTGAGTGGGAGACGATTCCTTCGAGCGTTTGACTCGCTCCGCGACGTCCAAGGTTGGGATTCCGCAGCCAAGACCGTTTGTGCGCATCAGCAGGCACCGGGAGGTGTTGGCGCGGAATTCGGGGGCCTCCTGCACGGGCGCGTTCGGGGATTGCCGATCCGAGCGGGCCGGTGCTTGCTGGCTGGTCCATCGTTTCAATACGGCCCAAAAACCAATGAAACCACAGGAAACGTTCCATGAGTCATTTTCATCAAGAGACGACCCGCGAACCGATCCGCGCTCGGCAGCTCATTCGCCTTGCGATGCTGGATGCCGACGATCGCGTGATCGAGTTTGATTATGAAGATGCTCAGGGAAATGTCAGTCGCCGAGTCGCGAGCCCGATTCGCTTCTTGGGCAACGATCGATTCCTGGCGTTGTGCTTGTGCCGCGAGGAACCGAGACAATTCTATTTCAGCCGCTGCCGCAACGTGGAACTTCGTTCTGCGAACGATTATGTCATGCCCGTGCCGATCTATCCTGTGGCAACCGCATCACCGCCGAGCCCTGGCGTGTGTTCCTCGGCAGCCGTTGAGGCCGGCACTTGAGGCATGAATTCAGCCCGCAGCTACCGGGAGAGATCGCGCAGGTAGATGTCCTTGAATTGGACTTTCATCGGCGGCCCGGTGTGCAGTTGCAGGGCGAGGATGCCATCTCGGAATGAAAGGGGGTCTTCATCCACGACATCAACCGTGACGACTCCGTTGATGCTCAAGATAATATGACTGCCGCGAGCGGTGATTTTGAATTCGTTCCAGTCCTTGATGTTGACCTTCTCGCGGAACTCTTCTTCAGTGCAGGTTTTTCCTAACTCCTTGACGTGGTGATACTGATTGATTTCCAGTTGTTGCCCCCGTTTTGCGATGATCCCCCGCAGGCGCTCTTGGTACAAAATGCCGGTGAATCGATTTTCGGCATCGATATCGGCTTGGTATCCCGCCACCATGAAATCGCTGACGTCGCGACTGCGGAATTGAATGCCCGAATTTCCGGAGTGGATGCGAAATTTCACCTTGAGTTCGAAGTCGGTGACGTTCCCCCCCTCCCAGATGAGGAACGAGTTGTTTTTCAGGGGAGCTTCGCTGGAGGTGGTACCGGTAATTGCTCCGTCCTCGACGGTCCACAATTCAGGCTTGCCGCGCCAGCCGTCCAGACTCGTCCCGTCGAACAGGGATTTCCACTCGTTTTTAGGGGCTGGCGTTTCCTGGCCATAGCTCGCCGCGGAACGACTCGCAACTGGCATGATCAAGCTGCCGAAGATTCCGACCGCCATGAATAATTTCTGGTACGGCATGTTTTCACCTTTTCAAACGGGTTTGCGATCAAAATTAAATCAAAATTTAGTCGGGATGATTTCGCGATTTTTTGATGACCGAAAGAACCTCACCGGCGTCGATCATGATGCGGCGATGGTCCTCCATTTCGACCAACAGTTGCTGAGCCAAAATTTCCTGGCTAACTACACGTCCCTTGCCGACTTTGGTGACGACTTGGGAGCCGATCGGAGGGAGTTGCCGCTGAACTTCCTCGTAATGGTTGAATTCGTAGCGAAGGCAACACTTTAGGCGGCCGCAGCGGCCGGAGATTTTCGTGGGATCCAGAGTGGCCTTCTGTAATTTTGCCATCTTCATCGACACGGGGGGCATCGCCGACAGATGCGTGTTGCAGCAAACCGGTTTCCCGCAATCGCCGTAATCGGCCAATAACTTGGCTTCATCGCGAATGCCGATTTGGTGCATTTCAATGCGAGTTTGCAATTGGTTGGCAAGGATTTTGACGAGTTCTCGGAAGTCGACCCGGTCCTCGGAAACGTAATAAATGACGATGCGCTCGCCACCGAGGATTTGTTCGATGTCGACGAGTTTCATTTGCAATTGGAGCTGGCGGACATGCCGTTCCACAATGTCCCAACGCGAGGACTTGAGCGACGCCAGCTTGGCCAATTGGGCGGCATCGTCAGCGGACAGCATTCGCAGGATCGTTCCGGCCGGGGATTGATTCATGTAGGCGACCACCTTGTCTGTCGCTTCGCAGACGACTTGCCCCGCCTCGACGCCGCGATTGGTGCGGACCACGACCTCATCGCCGCGGCGGCATTCAACTCCCGGGCGGCAGTTCATCACCGCGAGGTTTCTCATCGACCCGTAGCGAACGACTTGGCGGCTCATCACTCTCTCTTCAGCGTCACGTTACCTTTCAAAAAGCTGCGTGTCGGATTATTGCCCTGGAATCCAGAGCTTTGATGCTCCAGGCTCGCTGCCGGACGACGAGGTGGCGATCGTGGCGTTATCCGGCGTCCAAAGAGCAGATTCTGGAGCAGAGGCCGACGGAGCTTTGGGGATTCTGATGCTCCCGTCAGGCCTGATCATCCCTGTCCTCATCAAGAAATAGGCGAGTCGTGAACGCACATCAGGATCGCGCAAATGGTTTTTTTCCAGTCGCGTCAGCAACTCGCGTAATCCCTCAAATCGTCCACGCAGGACCCGTTGCTCGAACTCGAATTCCAATACCGTGCCCAGCAGATTTCCAGTTTTTTCAGCAGCCTTGGCCGCACGATCGAGATATTCGAAGCAACGATCATCGTCGAGTTCGACTTTGGCAGCGGCCAACAAGACGGATTCTTCAGGCAACTGGTCGGAGAACTTTTGAGTCTCTAAGGCATGGTGCACTACTCGCCGTTGCAAATTGATGTTATCTATTCTGACGGCCATCAGAAAAAAGCCGATAAAGTCATCGGGGTCGAGATTTTCGAATTCGACGTAGTAAAGTTGGAATGGGCTGAGGACCTCTCGACCAAGCTTGGCAGGCAAATACCGCGGTAACGGTGGAATGCCGACCTGTTCATACAACGTCGATCGGAATTCTTCTTGCGCATCCGTACCATCCAGGGAAAAATAAAGTTTTTCGATAATTGCCATTGCCGAAATCTTGCCTTGGTCGGTCGCCACGATTTCGCGCAGCGTTTTGCCTTGAATGCTGCTGAAGGGCAACGACGGCAAGACGTTCCGCGCGAGATCGAGATAGTATTCCCGCTGAATCCGCTCGAAATCAGCACGTGCGGTGTTGGCCGGAAGGTACAGGCTATGGCGGAGCCTCAACTCCATGGTGGGAACATGTCCGATAATCTCGGGATCTCCGCAGCTTGCGGTTTGTGGCATCGTCCGCAGGAACTCGTTCACTACATCGGCAGAGTTTCCGAGACCTTGCACAATCAATTCAACGCGAGCAGGCCGATCGGTTTGTTTGCCGAAATAAAGCGCCTGAGCGATCATGCTCGGTATTTCGCGCAAGCCTTTGCCGGCGCATGAATCGATCCGGTCCCGATCGAAAAAGTAAAAAAATGCTCGGGGGGGTGGAACCACATGCTCGAATTCTTCGCCCTCGACCGCGCTTTCCAAAAATCGCCTCGACGCTCGAGCCGTTGCGAGTGCATCGTCGAATTCGCCTGTGATCTCCAGGGTATATTTGTGCACCTCGCGTTTGTCACTTGCGTCCGAGGGTGAGAACGCTTGAACGATGCCTGCGGCCTCCACCCGCTGCACCAGCGACAATTGCTTGCATTCGGCAACAGCTTGCCACGCTGCTCGGAGGGCTGCGAGGTCAGGAAGGCTGGATTGCATGTGGGCCAGATGAATCAACAGCAAAGGCTCGTGGGGTGCGAGTTCGTAAGCCTTTTTCGCGAGCGCGACGCTTTTGCGAAATTGCCCTCGTCGAAAGGCTTTTGCCGAGTTCTCGAACTTTTTTCGCCATTCGGCATCGCTGTCAGGCAATTCCAACGGGAAGGTCGGCCGCATCGTGAACAAATTCGTCTCGAGGCTATGGAGATATTGCTCCATTTGTGCGATTTGATCGTCATCCGGCCGCAGTTTGGCGGCGAAGGCGACATGGCTGCGCGCCGACCACAGCATCCCATGGTTCAGCATTTCCGCGCCGACGGCGGCGAAGGCGGTCGCAAAGCCGACCGGGATTTTGGCATCCGGCAAATTGTCCAGCGCTGATTGCAGAGCGTCGAAGGCATCGACCAATCGCCCCTGTTTGGCGAGCATGACGGAACGTTGCTCAAGGCCCAGCGGATGATTGGGGTTTCCCACCAGGAATTGTTCGTTGACCGCGGCCGCTTCCTCGTGGCGCTCGAGGGAGGCGAGGAGCTGTACCTTGAGGCTGAGCAAGCAGTCCTTAGGGCCGTATTTGTCAATCAACCGATTGAGGCTTTCCAGGGCGGCCGTGGGTTGTCGAGCATCGACCTTGTCGAAAATCTCGGCCAGTCCTGCAGCGACTTCTTTGCCACAGCAAAACTTGATTTTCTTTTCCTGATGGACGGGGCACGGTTGATAAACGTCGAATTCCATTGAGGGGCTTTCTGTTGAAGTCGGCGATCTTCGAGTAGATTGCACATTGGGAACGAAACAAGCTGCGTCTGCCGGGGGGCCATCGCGAAGTCCACGTCTATGCTGCGGGCTGTGCACCAGCCACTAGGGCCAAAGCCATGGTCTTTTATCCTCGGTGTAAGATTATTGCGATATTACGACAGTCCCCAATTTACGCAATTCGCCCTCGAATTCCTATCAGGCTTGTTCATGGATCTCAGCCAACTTGCCAACATTTCGCACAGTTTGAGCCTTGCCGCGAACCGTTTCCCAGATCAAATCGCTGTGGCGGAACCCGACCCGCGAAGTCGTCGCCCACCGTTGGATTATCGCACGATAACTTTCGCGGAATTGGAGCGGCGCTGTCAGCAAATTGCGGCG
This sequence comes from uncultured Pirellulaceae bacterium, assembly GCA_937941455.1. Taxonomy (GTDB): domain Bacteria; phylum Planctomycetota; class Planctomycetia; order Pirellulales; family Pirellulaceae; genus BJ22. The sequence continues at coordinate 48,757 of CALDHM010000002.1, forward strand.
GGTCTGCGCGTTCACGGGGTCGGGCCAGGTTGCAAAATCAGCTTGATGGTTCCCCCTGGCATCGACTTTGTCGCTTGGGTGTTTGGGTTGCTGCGGGTTGAGGCCACCGTGATTCTCATCGACCCCGGCATGGGGCGAAAAAACATGATCGGCTGTTTGGCTGAGACTAATCCCGATGGGCTGGCCGGGATCCAATTGGCCCAAGTCGCTCGGCTGGTGTTTCGCAAGCGACTTCCACGTTGCCATCTCAATTTCTGTGTGGGACGTCGCTTGTTGCCTCTCGGAATCAACACCGAACCATTTTTTCGCGCCGAACCGCCGGCCGAGGTCCCCCAAGCCCAATGCGTCCCGACGCATGCCGAGAAACCAGCGGCAATCATTTTCACCACAGGGAGCACCGGCCCTCCCAAGGGGGTACTCTACCGGCATCGGCATTTCATCGAGCAAACGCGTCAGATTCGCGACTACTTCCAAATTGCTCCGGGGGGGGCCGATGTTTCGGGATTTCCCTTGTTCGCGCTTTTCAATACGGGCATGGGCATGACCACTATCTTTCCAAGGATGGACGCGACTCGCCCAGCAGCGATCGATCCGCGAAATTTCATCGATGCCGTCGAGCGATTTCAGGCCAATCAGTCCTTTGGTTCTCCCGCGCTGTGGAATACGGTGGCTCGCTACTGCCGCAAGCATGCCAAGACCTTGCCAATGCTGAGGCGCGTCCTGACCGCGGGCGCTCCCGTGCCGGTGCACGTCTTGGAAAATGTTCGCCAAGTAATTGATCCCGATGGCGAGGTTTTTACCCCCTATGGCGCGACGGAGTCTCTCCCGGTGGCCTGTATCGAATCGCGCAGCGTGATCGATGAGACCGCCGCGAAAACCCGCCAGGGGCACGGGACTTGCGTCGGCACCCGCTGGCCTCAAATCGAGTGGCGTGTCATCGAAATCGACGACGGGCCGATCACCAAGCTCGAGCAGACGCGCCCGGTTGCCAGAGGGCAGATTGGGGAATTGATGGTCAGTGGTCCAGTGGTCACCGATCAATACGTGACTCGACGCGAAGCCAACGCGCTGCACAAGGTCTGTGATGGCCAGCGTATTTGGCATCGCCTTGGGGACGTCGGTTATCTCGATGAGCGAGACCGCTTCTGGTTCTGCGGTCGCAAATCGCATCGTGTGCAAACCAAGCAAGGGACGATGTTCACGATCCCTTGCGAAGCAATCGTCAACAATCATCCCAGCATTTATCGCTCGGCATTAGTCGGCGTCGGCCCAGCCGGATCTCAGATTCCGGTGATCATCGCCGAGCCGTGGCCGGAAGCCTGGCCGAAAACCTCTGCAGCGCGCCAAAAATTGCTCGACGAGTTGCGGGAACTCGGTGCCAGTCATGAGTTGACCAAGTCGATTCAGCACTACTATTTGATGCAAGCCTTACCTGTCGACATTCGCCACAATGCCAAGATATTTCGCGAAAAACTGCGCAGCTGGGCCAGCCAGCAACTCGAGGCCGACAGGGCAGGCAGCAGGCCCTAATAAGCCGCTCAACGACCGAACGCGAGCGGGAGGGAAACCATGAGCCGCGCGGCGGTTCGTTACAATAAATCTGTGGCGGGTTGGTCGGGTCAGCCGACAACGATCGGCCGCCTTCGCATTAGCCTGCGGCCATGTTCGCGGAGCCGGATGGCGTTTTTCTTTTTGTTGAGTATTTGCGAACAAACTATTTTTCGCGCTGAGGCATTTCGCAATCCCTTTGACCATGTTGGACCTTTCCATCCCGGCGATCGATCAAAATGACAATCATCGGTCGACGCGTGTTGCTACAGTGATCGCTGGCCCCCATTCGCGATGGTGTCTGCTTGCGCTGGCCGTTGTCCTAATTTCGCTTGGGGCATGGGGTATCGCCCAGGATCAAGCGGCAACTCCGGATGCAGCCACCGTGAACGCCTTGGTCCGGCAACTGGGTTCCGATCAATTCGCGATTCGTCAAGAGGCGACGCGCCGACTGCTCGAGTTTGGCCCGGCCGCGCTCGAGCTCCTTGCCGCTTGGCGGGATGAAGGGGACCGCGAAATGAAAGAGCGTTTGCGGGCGATCGTCACGGCGATTCGCCTGCGGGTCCCACTCGACAGCGCGTACGTGTTCACCGATGTCGTCCAACAGTTCGAATTCTTGCCAGATTTCATGCAGGTGGAACTATTGCGGATGCTCGCGGCCGAAAACAGGAGCGACTTTCTGCTCGATCTGGTCGACAGCGTGCCGAATCAGGCCAGTGCCTTGGAACTGCAGATGAGGGCCTTCCCGATCAACAAAATGCTCGCGACCTGGGCTAACGAATCCGACACTCCTCAGCTCGTCGCTTTGCTTCGTCATCCTTTCTTGCAACGCCATTACCCGGAGCTGAGTTTCAACGGCTTACGTCTGTTGGGGCAGATCGATAATGAAGCGGAGGCTTGGCTAGCTCGCGTGGCGAATCGACCAGCCAGCGACGCCGATCTGGTCACCGCCTACGTCGCGCTTCGAACCGCAGGGCGGACTGCCGAGGCTAAGCCGTGGCTCGAAAGGATCACTGATCCGGCGTTGAGAGAGCGGCAGGTGACGGACTGGCATCTGCGGCTGGCCGATTGGGATTATTTTCTGGGCGACGTCTCACAACGGGAATGGGCGCGCGACGGGGTCCGTCTCGCGGAGCTCGACGACGAGGCGATTCGTTCCCTGGCTCTCGAACTGACCGTTGCTCGAATTGCTCAACACCCGAGTCGATTCGCCCGGGCACGGGAGATCGTCGCCCGGCTGCTAAAGGCCGGGGAGCAGTTGACCGACGAGACTAAGCCGAAGTTTGTGATCCTGGCCAATACACTATTAATCAATGGCGAGGTCGACTTGGCACTGGCCGCCGCCGAGCGGCTCGACACGGGGCTGGCGCTGGCGATTGCCGATTCCGTTCACGATAATCTCGCTATGGCCAGAATCTTGCAGATTCCAGAGGAGCCCGCGGAGCGTTGGCGTTGGCTCAATCGGCACTTGGACGAGCTGCGCCGATTGCAAACTGAGACCGACGTTTCCGATTTGAATGCAAGCGAGGAACATCCCGTCGTCAAAAAATATCGCCAGCTGCTGGCCGCGTGCGAGTACTGTGCAGAGAGCGGACACAATACCGACGCGGTTGTATTTTTAGAATCGCTCCTGGCGAACGTCCTCGCCGAGGACCGATTCGCATTTGAACAGCGCAGCGATATCATCCTGCGTCTGGCAAATCAGCAGCCCGCTAATTTCTGGCAGACCGTGGAGTCAGTCGGCTCCAACAACCACTACCAAATGAGGTACGTTCAAAATTACTTGTTTAGGCCACAAAACGATTTGGGCGAATTCTGGATCGATGCTTTGCGCGACACCAGGACTTACAGCCGGGAGGGATTGCGAGGCATCGCCAAGATTCTCCATTCGCCGTTGGCAGAACGCGACGACGATTTTCGAATCGATCCAATCATCGAGTCGATCGATCGGTCAACCGCAGCGGAGCGGTACAGCGACACGCCCGGGCAGATTCACTTCATGCTGGGACTGACCTATCTTGCTCATGGCCGCTGGGCTGACTACGAGTCGATGTTGCAAACGGCCGTCGCGGATTATCAGCATCGGAAGGCCGCCTTGTATTTGGGACGAGACGCCCACGATCGCCGAGACTGGGACGCGGCCATTCCCCTGCTAGAGTTGGCGACACGGGAATTTGATACTGACAATGCGGCGTTGTTGATGCTGATGCGGGCGTATCGGGAAACCGGCAACCCGAAGGAAATGAAGGCTAAACTCGCAGCACTTTTTCTGCAAGACACTTACCTGACGGCTGATCGAGTGGAGGAACTGGTCAGCTACGGCTTTGCCGACATGCTGCTCGAAATCAAGCCGGATGGATACCTAGCCAATCATTTATGGTTCGGCCGCGATGACGTACAAGCCACCCATTGGTCCGACAGCCATCTCATCGATATCGTCCAGAATTTTGTCGAACATGTCGAAGTTTACTTTCTGATCGACATTTATCGGAAATCCCTCATTCACCGCGCTGCTCTGTTGTCCCAACAAGCAAACCCGGAGGCTGCCGCCGCGCTAATCGCCGAGGCCGGACCGGCCATTGTCAGTTACGGAAGTCTTTGCGAACTGTTAGCCCCTTTGCTCGAACAACGCGGTCAATCCGCCACTGCCGAACGGATTTTCGAGATGCAGGCTGCGTGGTTCATCGACCGCTTGAAAAAATTCCCGGAGAATCCGTCGCTTCTCAACAATTTTGCTTGGACCTGCGCATCCGCGTGTCGACGTTTGCGCGAGGCGACCTATTGCTGCGAACGCGCACTGGCCTTGCGACCAGGGAACCGGCAATATTTGGATACCTTAGCTACGCTGTATCACTTGCAGGGACGTCACGTCGAGGCCATCGCGCTGAACGAACTGTGTCTGAGGCAAGATCCCAGCTATCCTCATTATCGGGTCCAGCGGCAAAGATTTTTGTCCGGAGCGACCAACCAGGACGAGGGCGCGCGGCTAAAATAGCGACTGCTCTTTTCTGGCATCTTCATCAAACAGCTTAAGAACTCGAGAAGGCTAATCCTCATGAGTCGATTTGGAATCGTCGCCGCATGGTTGGTATTGATCTCCCAAACGGCAGTCGCGTCAGCTCAAACCGAACAATCCCTTTCCGACTGGACGGTATCTTTGGACGGTGGTCGGACCTTTCGCAGCATTGCCGTCCCCGGCACGATCGAGGATCAAATCGATGTCGATTTCGATGGCGTTTCGATCTATCGCACCGAACTGCCTGCGCATTTTCTCGATGGCAGCCAGCGAGTCTTACTGCGATTCGAAGCGGTGGCGACCCATGCGAAAGTTTTCGCGAATGATAATTTGATCGGCGAACATTTGGGGGGGTGGACCCCTTTCACCGTCGATTTGACCACCCCCATTAGGGAACGAGACCACGATCGGCCGTTCGTGATCACTGTCGAGGTCGATGAACGCGTCGGCCACAACACGCAAGGGTTTTTGCCCATCGTGACCAATCACTTTGGCGGCATTTGGCAACCGGTCACCGTGCGGCAGGTCGCGGCAGCGTACATCATCCGCGAAGCCGTGGCGGTCTTTGCAGATCCGCGGCGGCCGCAACTGAGTTTCATCGTGCCGATCAGCCGGGACCTCGACGCGACGACGCGTCTGGAGGTCGCCGTCGCTCCGCTCACTCGATCGGGCCAGCCAGGGCCTTGGGAAGTCCTGTCGGGCGAGTGGAAGATCTATCCAGGATCAACGCGCATCCTCGGCGCGACCGGTTACTTCTGCGACGAAGTTTGGGGGGGGACAGCGACAACGGCGGGCCCATGGAAGTTATGGAGCCCGGACGATCCCCAACGCTATGCCCTCCGCTTCCGCGTGGTTGACGATGCCGGCGAACTGCTCGACGAGCATCTGGAAAAATTCGGCGTGCGCGAATTTACCGCCGACGGCGATGCGTTTGTACTTAACGGGCGACCGATCTCGATCCGCGGAGTGTTGAACTGGGGTTACGCGCCGCCGAGCGTCGCGCCGTCGCTGGACGAGGATTGGATGCGCGATGAAATCCGCTTCGCGCAAAGCCGCGGGTTCAACTTGATGAAGTTTTGCCTCTGGATTCCCCCCAAACGCTATCTGGAACTCTGCGATGAGATGGGGATGCTGGCCTGGATGGAATACCCGACGTGGCATCCCAAATTGGACCAAGACCATCTCGTCGAGTTGGATCGCGAATACGGGGAGTTCTTCGAATATGATCGCAATCATGCTTCGATCGTCCTCCGCAGTCTTACCTGTGAAACTGGTCCGAGTGCCGACGTCGACGTCATTCGCTCCCTCTACGAAAAATGCAAGTCGATGATTCCAGGAGCAATTGTCGAGGACGATAGCAGTTGGATCAGCTGGAATCGGATTCACGACTTCTACGACGATCATCCATATGGCAACAACCACACCTGGGTCGCCACGCTGGAAAGGCTGAAGGCTTACATTGCCGCGCGGGAAGCGAAACCCTTAGCCTTGGGGGAAGCGATCGCCGCCGACAGTTGGACCGTACCGACCGAGGAAGCTCTGGACTATGCTCGTCGCTACCCGGCCCAAGCGCCGTGGGCACTGGCCGATCAAACGCGCTGGCTCGCGCAAATGGAACGTCTGGCCGCGCGGAATGGACGCCGATTCGCGGCAGCCGAATTAAACGAACAGTCGCGGCATTATGGACATTTGATGCGGAAATATCAAATTGAGGTCTACCACCGTGAGGTGCCGCGAGGTGCCTATGTCGTCAGTGTCATCCGCGATTTCCCCAAGGCGGCGATGGGGCTGATCGATTACTGGGGGAACCCCAAACAGACCCCGAAGGATTGGAGCTTTCATGGCGATCGAATGGTCCTGCTGCGCACCGATCAGGATCGCCGCAGTTTTTTCAGCGGCGAGACCGCGTCGATCGAATTGTTGGCGAAGGATCTTTTTGGCCAGGAGCGGCGCGGGCACCGCGTGCAGGTGGCTCTGCGTGACAGCGCGGGAGAGACCGTCGGGGAGTTCACAATCCAGAATATTTCCGACGATATCGCCGCGCCGTTGCGCGGCGAGCTGATGCTGCCGTGCGTTGAGCGGCCGACCCGATTGACGATCGAGGCTCGCTGGCAAGCAGGGGAACAACTGGTGGCCGCCAACCAGTGGCCGATCTGGTTGTTCCCCCGAGTCGCGGACCGGGTGCTTGCTCGATTCCATCCGTCGGCGCAAGATTTGATCGGCAAGCTGCCGGTCGATGTCGCCCCCCCCTCCGCGGCGGCAAATTCACTCGTCGTAACCAGAATGCTGGATCGCGAGCTTCTGGGGCAGCTTGAAAAGGGGGCTAACATTTTGCTTGTGCCCGATAATCGACCAGGGAGTTTTCCGGTTCAAGACCATTGGTTCTTGCGCGGCTCGCTGGCGATTTTCGCCGACGATTCGGCTTGGCATGTCCCCTTCCGGCTTGCCACAGAGTCGGAAGCTGAATCGCAGAATATGCTGGTGGAATTGCAGCATTTTGATCTGTCCGGACCTGTCGTGCCGCGTATCGATCATTACTTGGAGACAATCGACCCGCTGGTGTTGGTTTGGGATCATCACGATATGCGTGAGGTGCGGACCCATGGGCTTGCCTTCCGTTTGCCAGTCGGCGCGCAGGGGAGTCTCCTCGTGTCGACGATGAATCACGGCGGCGATACCAACGCTGCCGGCGCTTGGTTGCTCGACCAATGGTTGCGGCAGACGACCACGGGAAAACGGGACACAGAGGCCGCGGCGCAGAACCTCATGCAGCTGCAGGGAGAGTTGACCCGGCAAATCCTTCCGCTAACCGATCGCAACTGGCGGTTTCGGCCTGATGGCGAAAAGAAGGGGCAGGAACTCGGTTGGCAAAAAGCCGCTTTCGACGACTCCAGCTGGGAGTCGATCGGCATCGACCGGCATTGGGAGAGTCAAGGTCATGCCGCTCTCGATGGCTGGGCTTGGTATCGCAGGCGCATCGAGTTGCCGGTGGCCTTTCGAGATGCGGAAAAAATCTATCTCAATTTCACTGGTGTCGATGATTACGCCGAGGTTTACATCAACGGGCGCTTGGTGGCGACCCTCGGAGACCTGGCGGCGAAACAAACGGCCTTCGATCTCCGCCGCAGTGTCGATATCTCCTCTTATGTCCAACCGGGAGAGGCCATCCAAGTGGCCATTGCGGTGTACGACTGGTACGGCGCTGGCGGTATTTTCCGACCCGTCAGTTTATCGACCGAGCCGCTGAGCGATCAGCCGCCGATTCTGAAATGAGACGGCGGCCAAGCGGAAAAATCGCGGCGAAATTTTATCGGTGTTACTTAATGGCATAGTGCCTAATCGGATAACGCCAGTTTCAATCGATTCTGCCAGATTTTGCTGGTTGAAAGTAGCGGAACGTAGTTACCATCGCCAGACAGCAGATGCCCGAAAAATATCGGCGTACTGGCGAGCGGTGCAAAAAAATGTGGCGCTATTCAGCTAGGCAGGGGGACCAACGCCCGAGTGCAACTGAGGTAGCGGTATGACTATGTAGTCTGCCAGCGGCATGTCTGGGGGAGGTTAAATTTCTTTCGTCCGTGGCCGCGGCTTGAGATGCCGATGCAGGTAGTTTGCGCGTTCGACGTTGAATTGTCCCCCTTTGCTCGATTTCGCCCGCGTGACTTTCTGCAAGTGGGCGGGCTGCATGTGGATGAATAACTTGTTGATTGTCGAAACGTCGAGATTGTCGATCAAACCGAGGTTGATCCCCATCCGCACGCGTGACAAGAGGTGCATCGCCTCTTCGCTGCCGATCTGCTGAGCGTTTTGCAAGGTGCCGTAGGCCCGACTGACTTGGTCGAATAAATCGTGATGATTTTCGGTGAGCAGAAATTCGCGGGCCTTGCGTTCGTAGTTCAGCAACACAGGGACAACCTCGCTAACTCGCGTGATGAGGTCTTCTTCGGTTTTACCCAGCGTGATTTGGTTGCTGACTTGATAGAAGTCGCCGAGAGCCTGGGAGCCTTCGCCGTGCAGGCCGCGCACGACCAGATTGATTCGCTGCAGGCTGCGAAACGCCTTGTCGATCTGCTGGGTGATCACCAGCGCCGGCAAATGCACGAGCACGCTGACCCGCATCCCGGTTCCCACGTTGGTCGGGCAAGCGGTCAAATAACCCAGCTGTTCATCGAAGGCATAGTCGATTTGCGACTCGATCAAATCGTCCAAGGCATTGATTCGCTCCCAGGCCTGCTGCAGGTCGAGGCCGCTCCTCATGACTTGGATCCGCAGATGATCTTCCTCGTTGATCATGACGCTGTGGCACTCTTGGGCATCGACCGCTACCGTTCGCGCCCCTTCGGCTTCGGCGAGTTCGCGGCTGATCAATTGTCGCTCGACGAGCAGCAAGCGGTCGACTTCATCCAGTTGAGCGACGTTGATATATTGCAACTCCGCCAGCCGAGGTTCTCGTTGCATCCGTTCTCGAACCGTCGCCTCAATGTTCGCGCGATCGATGTCCGAACAGCGACGAACGAAAGGAAAATCAGCCAAATTGCGGGCCAGGCGAATCCGGGTGCTCATCACGATATCTGATTCTGGACCGCTGCCACGCAGCCATTCGCCCAGCGCGTCCACCAACGAGTCAAGCGCCACGCTACCGTCCCTCCTGTTCCAATTGGCGAATTTGGTCCCGCACGCGAGAGGCCTTTTCGTAGTCTTCGTTCTCGACGGCTTCGCGCAGTTCCCGGCGGAGTTGGATGATTCTCGCCGCTCTCTCCCGTTGCATCGTGGGCCGCCGCGGTCGCTTGCCGACATGCTGCGAGCTGCCGTGAATGTTCATCAGCAGCGGTTCGAGCTCCTCACGGAAAAAAGTGTAATCGTGCGGGCATCCCAGGCGGCCGATCTGACGGAATTCGAAGAACGAGATGCCGCAAACGGGACATGTTTTGTCGTCCAGTTTCCGCAACTCTTCAGCCGTTTGTTCGAGCTTGACCTGGCCCTTGACCACATTCGTCATCAATTCGGCCTTCGGATTCGGGCTGCCTGCATGCAAAAAGACTTTCGCGCATTCGGCACAAAAGTGCAATTCGATCAAGCCGTCAGTCGTCAGGTCCGTGATGTGGAACGTAGCCGGCTTTTCACACTTGTCGCATTTCATGATGTGAGTCTTAGTGGTTCACAAGCTGGCGATGAGATTCAAGACGCTCGTGCGTGGCTCCGATCCCAAGGAAACGCAGCCGTCTTAGCACTCCGCGGACGATTCATCTCGACGGCGCCAGGAGCGGTAGCCGAGGTCGACCAATGGCCCGAGGCTGCCGCAGTCTGCCGTTGCCGTCACCAAACGTCGATCGTGTGCCCCGCGGGCATTACAATTTTACATTTTCCGTCGCTGCAGGATAACGGGGCTAGCCCGCTGTCGTCCTGCCGACGCATTTTTAACGCGGGAATTTTTCTGCTAAACTGGAGGACTCATTGTTGGCAAGCGATCCGCTGCGGCACTCGACTTGCAACTCCAGCCTACGACCGGGTCCTCGAAGGAAAAAAATTTTTTCGCCCTTGACTATGACAGCAGAGCCCGATTTTGAGCGATTCGTGGAGTTGGCTCGGGAACATGATGCCGTACCGGTTTGCCGACAACTGCTCGGAGATAGCATCACCCCGGTCTCCGCGTTTCGCCGCTTGGACCATGGCGAGACCGCTTGTCTGTTCGAAAGTGTCGTCGGTGGTGAAAACATCGGCCGATTCAACTTCCTGGCCATCGATCCGCAGCGATCGATGACTGCTGTTCGCAATCAGGTCACGTTTACCGACGGCCGACAACAACAAACGATCGAGTCGGCCAACCCGTGGAACGAGTTGCGGCGGGAGTTGGCGAAAGTGCGCGTGGCCCACTGGGAAGGCTTGCCCCCGTTCGTCGGCGGCGCGGTGGGATTCGCTGGCTACGATTCCGTGCGGTACGTCGAGCACTTGCCCAACGCGCCCGAGGATGATCGCCAGCTCCCCGATATGAGCTTCTCGTTCTACGATCGTGTGATTGTATTCGACAATGTGAAGAAAACGGTGTCGATCATCGCTCTAGCTTGGCCCAAGCGGCATACCAGCGACCGCAATGCCTACGACGAGGCCCTCTATCGAATCCAGCGCACGATCCAGGCCATCAATCGCCCCAATCCGGAACGGGATCTACAAGCTCTCGATGTGTCGGCAGGGCCTGCGCGACCACTCGACATCGACGCACTGACCTCGCAGGCGGACTTCGAGTCTGCCGTCCGCCAATGTGTCGACTACATCCGGGCGGGAGACATCTTCCAGGTCGTGCTCAGCCAGCGATTGGCGACTCCGCTGAAGGTCGACCCGCTAGAAATTTACCGTACTCTTCGCGTGCTCAACCCCAGCCCCTTCATGTTCTTTTTGAGAACTCCCGAAGTGACTCTCGTTGGCAGCTCTCCCGAGATCATGTGCCGCGTCGTTAACCGCCAGGTCACCGTGCGACCATTGGCCGGCACACGTCGCCGCGGTGCCACCCCAGCCGAGGACCACGAGCTCGAGCAGCAACTCCTCGCCGATGAGAAAGAACGGGCTGAACATGTGATGCTGGTCGATCTCGGCCGCAATGACGTGGGGCGCGTCGCTCAGTACGGTTCCGTCGCGCTCCCCGATTTGATGGTCGTCGAGCGGTATAGCCATGTGATGCATATCTCGTCGACGGTTACCGGGCGACTGCGCGATGATTGTGACGCCTTCGACGCGCTGATGGCGAGTCTTCCCGCAGGCACGGTCAGCGGTGCTCCCAAGGTGCGGGCGATGGAGATCATCGACCAGTTCGAGCCGTTCCGTCGCGGCCCCTATGGCGGTGCCGTCGGCTACATCGATTACTCCAACAATGTCGATACGTGTATCGCCCTGCGGACGATGGTCATTTGCGACGCGAAGATTTACGTTCAAGCCGGCGCGGGAATCGTGGCCGACAGCGATCCGACAGCCGAATACCAAGAAACGATGAACAAGGCTCGGGGGCTGCTCAAGGCCATCGAGATCACCAACAGCCGCTTTGGCGTGTGACCAAGGAGTACGGACGTGAAGCAACCCCCAAGCAGCGAACGGCTGCGATCATCCGGTTGGTCTGACGACTGGACGGCGGTCCTAGTCGGTCTGGCGTTGACGCTGTTGGCTCTCGGGATTACCTGGTGGGGCGCGGCGCAGGGCAACCACACGGGGATCGCGACCGGGGCGATCTCGGCAAACAAAGCGTGGGACTCCCCCGTCAAACCCTGGCTCGGCAGGCCGCGCGACTGGGCCATTTCGCCGTGGGACGCTTTCCGCGACAAGCCATCCAGGGGGGGGCAGACCAGCGAAGATAACGCCGCCGCGGCTCCTTGGAACCTGCGCGGACTGGGGGGGGCACTGGCGATTTGTTGGCTGATCGGCTTGGCCTCGGCGGTGGTCCGCGGTCTACCACTCAGGCGATTCGCTGTCGCTTTTCCCGCTATCTTTGTCCTGGCACTGCTGGCCTACGCCATTGCCAGCCAAACGACGATCAAAAGTTTGGGGCTGGAATACGCCCTGTGGGCGTTGCTGCTCGGCCTGTTCATTGCCAACGTAGGGGGCACGCCGCAGTGGCTTCGTCCGGCAGTGGCCAGCGAGTTGTACATCAAGATAGGTCTGGTTCTGTTTGGCGCCAGCCTCCTTTTCGGCGAGATCATCGCCTTGGGATTGCCGGGTATCTGCGTGGCTTGGATTGTCACCCCCATCGTGCTGGTGGCCACCTATCTCTTTGGCCAATACGTGCTCAAGATCGAAAGCAAGACCCTCAACATCGTCGTCTCGGCCGATATGAGTGTCTGCGGAGTCTCGGCCGCGATCGCCACGTCAGCCGCCTGCCGGGCGAAAAAAGAGGAATTATCGCTGGCCATCGGATTGTCACTGACCTTTACGGTCCTGATGATGATCGCCATGCCGCGAGCCATTCAGGCGATGGGCTTGGATGCTCGCGTCGGTGGTGCCTGGATCGGCGGCACCATCGACTCGACCGGTGCCGTAGCCGCGGCCGGCGAGGCGCTGGGTCCCGAGGGGAGCAAAACCGCTGTCACGATCAAAATGATCCAAAACATCATGATCGGTGTGGTTGCCCTGGCCGTCGCCTTCATTTGGGCTCGGTGGGTCGAACCCCAAGACGCCCCTCGAGAAAATGTTGGCAGTCCGGATGGTCCGCCGCAGCCAAGGATCGGCCTATCGGAAATCTGGATTCGTTTCCCGAAATTCATTCTGGGATTCTTGGGCGCATCCCTGCTGTGTTCCCTCCTTTCCGGTCAATCCGAATTCGGGAAGTTGTGGGTCAAGGCCACGGTCGACGGAGTGACAAAGGAATTGCAGGGCTGGCTGTTCTGTCTGGCCTTCGTCTGTATCGGCTTGGAAACCGACTTTCGGCGGCTGTGGCCCTACTTGAAAAGCGGCAAGGCGGTCGTCCTGTACGTGTGCGGACAAAGTTTCAACTTGGTGCTGACCCTGGCGATGGCCTATCTCATGTTCGGAGTGCTGTTCACCAAATGATCAAGCCTTCGCGGCACCGTCCTTCGGCGAGCGGCTATTGAAAACATACCGTAGTTACGGTCGCCAGACGGTTAGCCTTGCTTGGCATCTACCGTCCGGCAAAGGTAGCCACACATCAGCGGCGCGTCTTCATCGGTCGCTGAGGCCACAACTCCTGATAAAGGTTCCGCGCTCATTGCTTGGCCGCGTTGCTTGCCATGGCTCCTGGCTGCCACTTCCCGGTGAGGCTTTAGGATTGTTGGATTCGCCGATAGGCGTCCCATAGTTGTCCCCACCGCTGCTCGATCGAACCCGTAAGGCCAATACTCATCCGCACCAGCCCCGGCGCGATGCCGGCCGCCCGTTGCTCTTCCTCGGTCAATTCGCTCGATGTCGAGCTGCCCGAGCAACTCATCAACGTTTCGAAATAACCCAGACTCACGGCCATGAAGCCGAACGAATGCTCGTTTTGCAGGATCTCCATGAAGCGATTCGCACGCTCGATCGATCCCAGGTCGAGCGTCAGAAGTCCGCCCAAGCCATAGCCTGGGTTCGCCATGGATTCGAGTAACTCGTGCTGCGGATGCTCAGGTAAGCCCGGATACGTCACGGCTGCTCCCGCATCACGCAACCGTTCCGCGAAGATTTGAGCCCGGCGACTGTGTTCTGCGATTCGCAAGCCCAAATGCGGCATCCGCAACGTCAACTCGTGAGCGATTTTTGGATCCATGGTGGGCCCAAGCAGCATCAGCGCTCCGGTATGCAAATCCATCATCGAGTAAATGAATGCCTCGGATGCGCAAACCGCGCCGGCGATCACGTCCGACGCCCCGCTGATGTATTTGGTCACGCTGTGGACCACGACATCCGCTCCGAGTTGAGCGGGGGACACGATCATCGGCGAAAACGTATTGTCTACCACCAGCGTCGCTCCATGCCGCCGAGCGATCGCGGACAGGGCGGGAATGTCGGCCACCACTAGTGTTGGGTTGGCAACGGTTTCGCAGTACAGCACCTTGGAGCCGGTTTCGGTTAAGGCCCGCGCGACCTCTTGATAGTTCGTGATGTCGACAAAACGGGTCTGAATTCCCGTTTTAAGGGGAAAAAATTCCTTCATCAGGGCGAAGGTCCCGCCGTAAATCGTCTGTGAGGAGACGATCGACTCTCCTGAGGAACATAATTGCAGCAGAACCGCTGCGATCGCTCCCAAGCCCGAACTGGTCGCGTATCCCGCCTCTGTCCCTTCCATGGCCGCCAGCAACCGGCCAAACGTATAAACCGTCGGATTGAAGTTCCGACCGTACAAATAACACCCACCCGTCGCGTTGCCCGCCTGCATCGAAAACGGGCCGCGCTCGCCGCGAAAAATTTTGGGCATCTCATCGGCGGCCATGACCGTAAAGGTCGTACTGGCTTCGATCGACAGATTCACGCCGCCATGCTCGCCGAACTCGTGCCGCGCCGCCGCCATGGATTCCACGGGATCAAACCGATGTGCCATACAGGAAATTCTCCCTTCCTTCGAAAACATTTCCGCTTGCAACCTTGCCCGGCATTATAATGGACCTGAGGGTATGCCCCATGTCCAACGAAGGTTCCTTTGCCGCATTGCGTCGGCAAATGGTGCAAGAACAAATCGCGGCCCGTGGGATCAAAGACCCGCGGGTGTTGGCCGCGCTGAACGCGGTGCCCCGGCACCGCTTCGTTCCCGCTGGATTGACCCATCGAGCGTATGACGACACGCCGCTGGCCGTCGGTCACGGGCAAACGATTTCTCAACCTTACATGGTGGCCCTGATGACGGAGTTGGCCTGTGCGGGCCCCGTCGATCGCGCTCTCGAGGTAGGGACCGGTTGCGGCTATCAAGCGGCGATTTTATCGGAGCTCGCCCGGCGAGTTCTCAGCATCGAGATCGTTGCTACGCTCGCTGATGCCGCGCGCGAGCGGCTGAATAATCTGGGTTACCGTAACGTGGAGGTTCGCTGCGGAGACGGTTTTCACGGCTGGCCCGAGCAAGCTCCGTTCGACGCCATTTTGGTCGCTGCTGCGCCTAGGGAAATACCAAACCCGCTGTTGTACCAATTGTCCCTTGGTGGGCGGCTTGTGATTCCCGTCGGCGGTGAAGATCAAAATCTCTGGCTGGTCGAGCGCAGTGGACCGTCCGAGTTTCGACGGACGTACATCACCGGTTGCCGTTTCGTTCCCATGACCGGCCAGGCGCAGAGCCAGGCCTCCACGCCGGGAAACGATTCGTAAGGCGTTCCGCCAACGGCGAGGAAACTTCCTAGGCCTTGCTTCGATACCCTTCGAACGCGGCAGGCTGCAATCCACTCTCCCAGAGGGAGCGCGGATTAATTCCAAGGACGCTTTCCAACCGTATCAGAAATCTCCAACTCTACCCTCCCGTTGGGAGGATCGCGGCGCTAGCCGCAGGGAGGTAGCAGCGCGACGCCGTGGGATGGGGGCAGCTCGAGGGCGGTGGGGAATTTCGGCGGTTAACGACTGGTTAGTTTTCCCCCGCAGCAAACTCTTGGCTTTGCTTTGAAACCAGTCAATCGCCAGTAACCAGCCTGCGGCTCGCGATAACCGGACGCACGCGCGTTCCGGCTGATTGTTATCGAACAAAGTGATGGCCGGACGCTGGAGCTTTGCGGCTCATCGTCTTGGAACAAAGCCGACCACCGCTTCCCCCTCTCCGGCCCTGACGGGCCGACTCTCCCGGAGGGAGAGTCGGCCACTGCGTCCTTTCGACTTTGGTGGGCAGCCTAGACCGTGGGGATTTGGAGAATAATTGCGCGACGGAAAAAACTAAAGGTTGCCGCGGCGGGCTTGCTCGATTTCCAACGACTCGAAGAGTGCCTTGAAATTCCCCTTGCCGAAGCTTTCGCTGCCGCGGCGGCAGATGATCTCGAAGAACAACGTCGGGCGATCTTGCAGGGGCTTTGTGAAAATCTGCAACAGATAGCCCTTGTCGTCGCGATCCACCAAGATTTTCAGGTCGCGGATCACTTCATTGTCTTCTTTGACCTCGCCCACGCGATCCCAGACCGTTTCATAATAAGTATCGGGAATCCTCAAAAAGTCGACGCCCCGCTGGCGAAGGCGCGAGACGGTGTGCAGTTCATCCTTGGTAAGCAACGCCAGATGCTGGATTCCCGGCGTGTCGTTGTGCCAATCAAGGTATTCTTGGATCTGGCTTTTCCGTTTTCCCTCGGCAGGTTCATTGATCGGAATCTTGATCAACTCGCGGCCCGAGTCCATGACCTTGGACATCAGCGCCGAATATTCGGTGGAAATGTCGTTGTCATCGAAATGTTTGAACAGGTTGAAGTCGAGAATTTCCGAGTACCAATCGACCCAGTAATTCATCTTGCCAAGTTCCACGTTGGCAACACAATGGTCCACGTAGAACAGCCCCACAGGGTTTTGGCGATTGTACTGGTTGATGGCCAAATCTGTTTGTTTTTGGAATTTGGGCATAAACTGCCCACCTTTTTTGACGTTGTCCAGCGAATACTCTCCCGTCCGCGAGACGAACGAATGGATGACTCGCCCCATCGCCTTGATGCCCGCCATCACGACGGTGCCGTGTTCATCCGAAACCTCGACGGGCTCGTAAGCCGATTCGGCGCCGCGGCGCAGACATTCCTCGTAGGCTTTGGTTGCGTCATCCACCGTAAATGCGATGTCTTTGATTCCATCACCGTACAAAGCGACTTCCTGGCAAGCCGGATGTTGATGATGCAAACCGGTTGTTAACAGGAATCGAATATTCCCTTGAGTCAGCAGATAAGACGCTGCGTCGCGGGATCCCGTGGTCAGGTCCGAAATCTGTTCAATTTCAAAGCCAAAGCTTTGAGCGTAAAAGTAAGCCGCTTGTTTGGCATTTCCCACATAGAAGCGGACGAAGTCGACATCCACCAAGCGCAATGGATCGCGGTTGGAGCGAGTTACTGTTGCGGGTGCGGGAGCGCTGCTGCTCATGGAACGGTTCCTTTTCAATTCTGCGTCAAATTCAGGAAAGGCGATGTATCGGCTCGCGGCGCCGCAGGGCGATCCGCGCAGCAGGCCGTTACTCGTCGGTGCTGCCTGGTGCGGATCAAAGCCCAAAGTCTTCGACCACCCCAGTTGACCTCGAGCCTGCGGTAATGCTCGACACGTTTTATCGCGACAAGGCATGACAAGGCATCAGGCCACTGGGGCTCACGGGGACAGTTCCAGGCCGCCGCCATCGCCCTGTTTGATTCTAAGCCGCTTGCCGCGCGGCGCAAAGGTCAACGCCAGATTGCCGCGACCGTCCGGCACCGGCATGCCGTGTCGCCACCGTGCCGAATCGCACATTACCTTGACCGCATTTTTTCGCGGACTTTTTCCCCGACCTCACGGGGCATCGCGACGTCGAAGTAGCCGATCATCATTTCTTCCCAGGTCTGATCCCCCCAGCGAACCTCTTGTCCAGGGTCGGGATTATTGGGATTTCCCGCCGAGTTGTCGAAAACGGCAACGCAGTCGATACGAGTTCCGGGCTGCAATTGAAATGGTTGGGCCAATTGATAGGAAGTTTGCCAGTTGAAATCGAATCGCGGTACATCGAGCAGCACCTCACGGCGGCCGTCGGAAAACACCGCTTCGTAGCGGAACGCTTTGCCGCGCAGATGCATGTGCGGCATTAGGCTCAGTAGTTCCCAGTCACCGAGCGGATGGCGGTTGTTGGCCTTGAGGCGATAGTTCGCCTCGCCGGGTGGAATGCGAATTCGTGGATTGACGGCGCACGTGGTGATCACCTCATGCGTCACTTCGGCGTCGTCAGCGAAGATCAGACCCAGTTGGCCATGATCAGTCTCTTCGCGGCCGCTGGGCGTGTAGTGAATTTGGAAGACGAATTTGGATCCCGCCTCGACCTTTTTGGCGTAACCCGGTGGCAGCGTCAGCGGGAGCATTCCCGGGACATAGCCGGTCAGGAATCCGTCCAATTCCTGCTCCAGCTTTTGGGCACCAGGAGGCATGATAAAACACAGAATGTGATGGACGGCACTCAAGCTTCCCGGGCGGAGTTCCGCAGCCTTGATCCATTGGTCCTCGGTGAAGCCCGGATCGATCAAAAAATACTTGTATTTGATCTCTCCGGTAGCCTTCACCGTGAAGGGCCGGGGCGAAGTGCGGCAGACGAAATCGGGTTCCCGCGGCAGCTGCCAAGCGGCCGTCCACGTCGGCGGCACCGGAATCTCATTGGTTTCTCCCAATGGCGCCCCGGCGGCAATCCACGCCAGCAGGACTCGCTCGGATTCGGCCGACAGGGAACAATCGTTGGCAAAGTTGCCATACTCCGGGTTGGCATGCCATGGCGGCATCCGTTTTTCGCGGACCACTTCCGCAATGGTCTCCGACCAAGCGGCTGCGTCATCATAATTGTCCAGGGGAAACGGTCCGATTTGGCCGCCTCGATGGCAGCGCACGCAATGCTCGTTGAGTATCGCGGCAGCGTGACTGGCGTAGGTGATCGATTTCGCTGCGGTGGTCGGCGGGGGAACGCGTCCGATCAGGCAGCCCACCGCTTCGGTCTTGGCAACGATGATCGGTCTGCCCGACAACAGCGATTCAATCGCATCGACCAACTCGGTGCACGTGGCGGAATTTTTCTTATATCCGATCCCATATTGGTCATCGACGCGACCTTGGTAGACCACCTTCCGCTCGGCATCGAGCAAAAATACCTCGGGCGTGCGCGTCGCGCGAAATCGGTCGGCGACTTTCGCCTGGTCGTCTTTGAGCAAAGGAAAATTCAAGCGTTGCCGCTGCGCAAAGGCGGCCAGTTCTTCCGCGGAGTCCTGAGTATTGGCATCGATACCGAGGACTTGGATACCCTGGTCAGCGTACTGGTCTTGCAACTGTTGCAATCGCAGCGCGTACTGCGCGGCGAGAGGGCATTCGGTGCCGAGAAACGCGACGACGACCCCCCTTTTGTCTGCGTAATCGCCGAGCATGTACTGCTGGCCGCTGGCATCCGGTAACACGAAGTCCATCGCGCTGTCCCGGCTCATCGATTGCGCGAGCCCGGCTTCGGCGAGCCCCAGCCAAACAGCGAGCAAACCCCAACATCCGAGCGTGAATGATGAACGCGGCACAAGTGACTCCAGGAAGCAGTTAGTAACCGTTGAGTTCAAAGCCATTTTAGCTCCCCATACTCCAAACGGTTGCCTCAGCAGAGGAGGGCAGGATTTTTATGTCGTGTCTTAACCAGGTTTTTTCGGTCGCGGAACTTTGGTCGCCTTTCGGCCGCGGCGTCCCGAGCCAGCCTCCTCCCGCACCGTCATGTTTGCTGGCAGGGGTTGTCCCAGCGAATCCCGCAGTTTGTTGATCTTGTCGCGAAGCCCAGCAGCCCGTTCGAACTCGAGGGCCTCCGCCGCTGCGAGCATCTCGCGTTCGAGTTCGGCTAGATACTCCTCGGTGACATAGATGGTTTCAGCCTTGCGGGCGATCGCCTCGTTGGCACGGCGGTGAGCCTCGATGCCCGCCTCGATGCTCGCCGCGATATTTTTCTTGACGGTTTGGGGTGTGATGCCGTGTTGTTCGTTGTACTGTAACTGAATTTTGCGGCGGCGATTCGTTTCCGCGATCGCGTTTTTCATGGCTTCGGTCATTTTGTCGGCATACAGAATTACCTTGGCGTTGACGTTGCGAGCCGACCGGCCGATGGTTTGGATCAAGGAGGTTTCGCTGCGCAGAAAGCCCTCCTTATCCGCATCGAGAATCGCCACCAGACTGACCTCCGGGAGGTCCAAGCCCTCGCGGAGCAGGTTGACGCCGACCACCACGTCGTAGCGGCCCGATCGCAGATCTTGGAGAATCTCGACGCGCTCGAAGGCATCCAGTTCGCTGTGCAACCATTTGCATGACAGCCCATTCTCGACGATGTAGGCCGACAAATCCTCGGCGAGTCGTTTGGTCAAGGCCGTCACCAACACACGTTCGCCCGCCTCCTTGCGGTAGCGAATTTCCTCGAGCAAGTGTTTGACTTGGCCACTGGCGGGCACCACTTCGATGACGGGATCGAGCAGGCCCGTCGGCCGAATCACTTGCTCGACGACTTCGCCACCGGTTTGCTCCAGTTCGTAGTCTCCTGGTGTGGCCGACACGTAGATAACCTGATTGACCTTGCTTTCCCATTCCTCGAAGGTCAGCGGGCGATTGTCCAGTGCGCAAGGGAGTCGAAAGCCGTGTTCGACGAGCGTCATTTTGCGACTGCGATCCCCGGCGTACATCGCGCGGATCTGCGGGACCGTCACGTGAGATTCGTCGATAAACAGCAGATAATTGTCGGGAAAGAAGTTGAACAACGTGTCGGGGGTCTCGCCGGCTTGTTTGCCAGCCAGCGGGCGACTGTAGTTTTCGATCCCCGGGCAATGCCCGACCTGTTCCAGCATTTCGATATCGAAGCGGGTTCGCGCGTTGAGCCGCTGGGCCTCGAGCAATTTTCCCTCTTTCCGAAAATACTCCAGCCGCTCGGCAAGTTCCTGTTTGATAATCTCGACGGCCGCTTTGATTCGCGATTCAGGGGTGACGAAATGCTTGGCGGGATAAATGAACAATTGATCTTGGTAGGACAGTACGTCACCCGTCAGCGGATCGATGAACGCGAGCTTGTCGATCTCGTCACCCCAAAGTTCGATACGGTACGCGTATTCCTCGTAAGCCGGCCAGACCTCGACGCAATCGCCGCGGACCCGGAACGTGGAACGCTCGAAAGCGACATCATTTCGCTGGTATTGCACGTCGACCAACCGCGATAACATTTCATCGCGATCGATCTGGTCCCCCTTGCGGAGCGACACCATCATCCGCCGATAGTCCTCAGGGGAGCCCAACCCGTAGATGCTGCTGACGCTGGCGACGATGATGACATCGGAACGACTGACTAACGAGCTGGTCGTGGCCAACCGCAAGCGGTCGATCTCGGCGTTGATCGAAGCGTCCTTCTCGATGTAGATGTCGCGTTGGGGAATGTAGGCCTCGGGCTGGTAGTAGTCGTAATAGCTGACGAAGTAGTGAACGGCGTTGTAGGGAAAAAACTCCTTGAACTCGCTGTACAGTTGTGCCGCGAGGGTCTTGTTGTGCGACAGAACCAGCGTGGGGCGTTGCATCCGCTCGATGACGTTCGCCATCGTGAACGTTTTGCCGGAACCGGTGACACCCATGAGGACCTGAGCCCGCTGCCCATTGGTCAAGCCCTCGACCAGCGTATCGATCGCTTGCGGCTGGTCGCCGGAAGGTTTGAACGGAGCCACCAATCGAAACATGCTGAATTCCCATCCAACTAAAAAACGCGGGGTAGCCTACAGCAAAGCACCGACCGCTGGTTGCCCTGCCGCGCGACGGTCGAGCCCGCGCGACGGAGTGCGAACCGTTCGCTCGATTTGATGCCGAATGTCACGGCTTGCGATTCGGATCCAAGAATCGCCCGAAACTGTCTCAACCTAATCGTATCCGTTGATGCCGACAAGGCTAATCGTCGAGCCGGTGCTCGCAAGAACCATCCGCTTCGCGAAAAATAGTCGTGTTGCACCTCCCCCAAAACTACCTTACGGGGATGGGTCGAGTGGTCCACATAATGGCAGCGCTGGGATAGATGCTCGCCCTCCCAAGCCTGGCTGGGAAAACCGCGTTTGCTGCCGGTGCATCACCTGAAAACCTTGGTCTCGAGCCGGGGCAGTTTGCTCGTTTGGGCATACTCGGTTCGATCAGCTTGCCGTCAGCGTTCTCGATGCAGCGGATCGAAAAAACGCTCTGAGGTCGGAGCAAAATAGCCGCGAATGGCCTCCAGCTTCTGCGGCCCGACCCCGGGGACTTGCAGCAAATCCTCTGGCCGGTGGAAAGGACCATGCGCCAGGCGGTAGTCCACTATCTCGCGAGCCAGCTTCGGGCCGAGACCCGGCAATACGGCCAACTCATCGACGGTCGCGGAGTTGAGATCAACGGCAAAGGAGTTGCCGAACTTCGTCGCTTCGTCGACATCGATAAGTTGTGATTTGGACACTCCCAAGTGCCAGGCGAACGCCGCGATCCCGCCCAAGCCTGCCAGCAGCAAGGCGAGCGTGACGATTTGCTCGGAGCGGCTAAGGGGTGGTGACACGGAGTATCCTGGCTGGGGGGGGCACTATAGCCAACGGTGCGATTTTCCGCACACAGCCTGCGCGGCCGATCGCGATATTAACGCCCCAGGATAAATCCGACGATGAAGCCGATCAATCCGCCGAAGGCCCCGCAAGAAACGGCAGCGATGATCATGGCCGCAAGGCTGAAGGTGAGCGGCTCGTTCGGTAGGTGGGCGACCCTGGCGTAGGTCTCGATGATACCCCCCGGGGGTGGCGGCTTCGATCGAGAAGACTCTAGCGGATTGGTGCTCGAGTGACTTTGATGCGTCTCGTGGGCGCCGCTGATTTCGCTGAGGGCTAATTCAGCGATGTCGTTGGGATCGGTTTCTTGGTCGCTGGGGACCGGTGCAGCCATCCAGCGGCGGCGACTGTCACTTTCGCTGATGTTGACATCTTCCTCCTTGGCCCAGGGCGTGAGTCGTTCGATGACCTCGCGAGCCGTCTGGATTCGCTCGGCTGGGTTCTTTTCCATCATGTCGCCGATCAGGTCGACGAACTCATCGCTGACTTCTTCATTGAAGCGGCGCGGATGCCACGGAGTCTCATCGAGGTGGCGGCGAGCTTTGCTTTTGGTCGTGCCGCCGGGATACGGCACCTTGCCGGTGACCGCGTAGTACAGGGTGCAGCCCAGCGAGTAGATGTCGCTGGCCTCGGTGACCTCCAAGGGAGCCTTGATCTGTTCCGGCGACAGATAGTCGGCCGTTCCAACGATCTTGCCCATGCGCGGGTCATCTTGGTCGTTGAGGCAGAAGGCGAGTCCCAGGTCGGAAAGCTTGGCCACACCGTCCGGGGTCACGAGAATGTTACCTGGTTTGATGTCCCGGTGGATCAAATTGCGATCGTGGGCGTGTGCTAGCCCGCAAGCGGCTTGGCGAATGATGCTGGCTGCCTGATTGACCGACAATTTGCCCTTGGCCCGCACGAGCCGCCGGAGATCGGTACCGGGGACGTATTCGACCACCAAATAGTGCACGTTACCATCTTCGCCAGCGTCGAAGGCACGCACGAGATTCTGGTGATCGAGTTTGGCTTGTGCACGAATTTCACGGCGGAAATTTTCGATCGCTTCGTCGGTCGTTTTGTTGAGGGGCAATACCTTGATGGCGCATTCACGTCCCAACATTTCATGGATGGCCTTGAAAACCTGGCCCATCCCCCCCTGGCCGATCCAGTCGGTGATGACATAGGGCCCCAAGCGCATCTTTGTGCGACCGGAGAGTAGCTGGTCCGCTTGATAGGGGGTCAGCAAATTCAAGGCGACCATCCGCATCGCGATTTCTTTGTCGGAGATCGGCTTGTTGGGCTCACCCTTGACCGCATGGGCACGAGCGATGCCTGCCAACGTCGCAGCGAATTGGTCTTCGCTGATCAATCCGCTTGCCAGTGCCGCATCTCGAAATTTTGATTGAACCGTGCTCATGCTTTTTTTCTAATTAACCGCGATTGTCGCTCGCGTCAGGCCACGTGCCAAAACCCGCCAAGCCGTATCGCTAGCCCGTGCCGCTCGCGAAAACCGGACGCTAACGCGGTCCGATTAATCGTTTTGTGACAAAGCCAAAACACGGCGGTCAAGAATCGTTGCGCGACAAGCTGCTGCTTGATCGCCATTCACCGCGCTGACAAGGAACCGACGAATCGGCCTAATCCACGCGGCACGTCCCTTCTGCCCCTAGTGTGCGGAGAACTCCGCTAAAGTTGCTACGTTGCACCGGCCCACGCTGTCACTAATTTATCTCGTGAGCAGGGAAACTCCAATATTCTGGTGGAGGACAAGTAAAAGTCAGCCTCGTCCGCAGGGTAGGATGCTCGAATTCCAAAAAACGGCTGTGCAAACCGATACCAACCGAAAAATTGCGCGAACTCCCATATTTTGCATCCCCCAGAATCGGGATTCCTAGGGCTGCCAACTGGACCCGAATCTGATGTTTCCGCCCGGTTTGCAAAGTGATTTCGAGCAAGCGGCGGTCTTTTTTTTCGGCGATGATCGAATAGGACAGTTTGGCGACTTGGGCGCGTGGGCCAGGCGACGTTTGTGCGATCATCCGGTGGCGAGCGTCGTCCTTCCAGAGGTAATGTGTCAGCTCGCCATGCTGGGGAATCGCCGGTTCAGAGGGTACCAGGGCCCAGTAGCGCTTGACCACGCGTCCGCTGCGGAACTGCTCCGTCAAGCGAGCTGCGGCCTTGCTGGTCCGCGCCATCACGATCAGCCCCGAGACCTGTCGATCCAGGCGGCTGACGACACCGACGAACACATTGCCGGGCTTGTGGTATTTTTCCTTGAGGTATTGCCTGGCGAAATCGACCAGGCTCGTTTCGGTCGCGACGGCCCCTTGAACTACCAGCCCTGCGGATTTGTTCAGAACGAGCAAATGGTTGTCTTCGAACAAGATCGGAACGGATGCAACCATGAGCGTCAGTGACCCTAGGGTAACAAGTCATTTCAAGGGGCAAGGCTGCCGATTCGCGAAAGCCAAACACTTCGACCTTATCGACTCCAGACATCATGCCGATGCATCGGTGAAGCCATCGTCAAGCGGAATGCAGGAACTCCATTGAGTCGGATTCGTCCTTGCTGACACGTTGAACTACGATTATCGTGAGAGGGGTGTCGATCGGCAATGAACGCGGAGGCAATTTACCGACCAGTAATTGTATATGCCTCATCAAGACTTTTCGCTCGTCTTGGCCAGTCAATCACCGCGCCGCCGTGAATTGCTCGCGGAGGCCGGCTACGAATTTGCCATAATCTCACCTGACCCGCGGGTCGAGCAGGGACTGTGCAGTGGCTGCACGCCCGAGGAATTGGTCGCCCGCTGGGCGCTCAACAAGGCTCTCGATGTCTTGCCGCGGACCGATGCCGACATCATCCTGGCGGCCGACACCATTGCGGAAATCGACGGTCAGATTCTCGGCAAGCCGAGGGACGAGCAGGATGCCGAGCGGATGCTGCGACAACTCAGCGGCAGGCGGCATCGCGTCCTCACCAGCGTCTGCCTGTTCGATTGTCGCCGCAAGGTATGGCTGCAACATGTAGAAGTCTCGATTTTGCGGATGGAGCCGATCGACGATCGCCAGTTGGCGGAATATCTGGCGAGCGACGGTTGGGTCGGCAAGGCCGGAGCGTTCGGCTTCCAAGACGGTCCCCCCTGGCTGTACTTGGAATCGGGGCTGGCCTCGAACGTTGTCGGCTTGCCCGTCGAGCGGCTCCCTGGTTGGCTGAAGGAACTCCGGGGAAGTCAGCCAATCGATCAGGGGTGTTCCATCCCACAACTCAGCCCACCCGCGGCCGGCACATAACATGTCCGAGCATAGTCCATGACCATGCGATCGCTGCTGAACCGCCAGGCAAGCGTGCCGATCGAATTGATCATGCGCTTGATCCACTCGCGCGGCAGGCCGTCTTGGTCGCGGTTGTAAAACATCGGGGCGACTTCGTTTTCCAGGACCCGGTACAGTTGCTCCGCGTCCCGTTGGTCGGTAACCTCCGATGACACATGGCTTGAGCCCTTGCCGATGGCAAAACCATTGCAGCCATCGTAGGCCTCGGCCCACCAACCATCAAGAATCGACAAATTGAGGCCACCGTTAAGAACAACCTTTTGGCCGCTGGTTCCCGAAGCCTCTAAGGGGCGGCGCGGATTGTTCAGCCAAACGTCAACGCCATGCACCAAATGGCGGCAAACGTTGATGTCGTAGTCTTCGATGAAAACGACTCGTTCCGCGAAGCGAGGATCGTTTCTCAGTTGAGCGATTTTTTGGATGTATGACTTGCCACCCTCGTCTTTCGGATGAGCCTTTCCCGAGAACACGATTTGGATGGGCCGATGCGGGTCGTTCAAGATTGCAGCAATCCGATCGAGATCGGTGAAAACCAAATTAGCCCGCTTGTAGGTAGCAAACCGCCGGGCGAAGCCGATCGTCAAAATCCCTGGGTCGAGAATATTCCGAGCCTGCTCCAGTGCGGCATCGGTTTCGTGGCGGCGGCGACATTGCGCGAGAAACCGGCGGCGAATGAACGAGAACATGATCGTCTTCAGGCTGTTATGCGTTTCCCATAATTCGCCGGGATCGACGTTGTAAATTCCCCTCCAGGTTTCCGGCTCGCCGACCCGCGCCATCCAGTTCGGTGGAAACAGTCTGTCATAGAGCGTCCGCATTTGCTCGGCCAGCCAGCTTTGCGAATGAACGCCGTTGGTGATATGGCCGATCGGAATTTCGCTTTCGACGCGCCACGGCCACAAATGGGACCACATCCGACGCGAGACATGACCGTGCAACTGACTAACGGCGTTGGCGGTGCGCGACAGCTTCAGGCCGATCACCGTCATGCAAAATGATTCGTGAGAATTGTCGGGATCGATGCGGCCGAGGCTCATGAATTGTTCGACGGTCAGTCCCAATTGGTCGCGCAGTGGGCCGAGATGTTCCTCGACCATTTCCTCGGAAAACCGATCGTGCCCGGCGGGAACCGGCGTATGCGTCGTGAAGACGCTCTTCATCGCCACCTCGCGCAAGGCGTCGTCGAATGACAGACCATCCTCCTGCATCGTCTGGCGAATCACCTCCAGAGGGCCGAACGCCGAATGACCCTCGTTGAGGTGATACACGCCCGGCGTGATCCCCAGCGCCTGCAGCGCCTTGACCCCGCCGACTCCCAAAATCAATTCCTGGCGAATCCGGGTTCGCTCATCGCCACCATACAAACGACTCGTCAAATGGCGATCCTCGGGCCGATTCCCCTCGACGTTGGAATCCAGCAAAAACAAACGGACGCGGCCGACCTGGATCTTCCACAACTTGGCCAGCAACACGCCCGTCCGCGTTTGGATCGACACAGTGATCGGTTCCCCCTTGGGACAGAGGGCGGGTTTGATCGGCAGCAGGTTAACGTCGGTCTCGCAATACTTTTCTTCTTGATAGCCCGCCTCATTGAGTTGTTGGCGGAAATAACCGTGCGAATAAAACAGGCCAATCGCCACCAGCGGCAGTCCCAGTGAGCTGGCGCTTTTGATGTGGTCCCCCGAGAGCACTCCCAAACCGCCGGAGTAGATGGGCAACGATTCGTGGATGCCGAACTCTGCCGAAAAATAAGCGACGGGCTTGGCCCCCAACACCCCGGCGTTGGTCGAGGCCCAAGTCTGGCGATCGGCCATGTATTCTTTGAGCCGCCGATAAGCCTGGTTGATGCGGCTGAAGAGGACCATTTCATTGGCCCGCTCGAATAGCCGTTCGGGAGTGAATTCTTTCAACAGCGCGATCGGGTTGTGGTCGAGTTGGCGAAACCGAACCGCGTCCAAATCGCGGAACAGATGCTGCACCTCTGGCGTCCAGGTCCACCACAAGTTGCTGGCCAGAGCCAGACACTTCTCGTACAGTTCATCGATCGTTACTTTGTCGTTGCTGAAGCGATCATTCTGCTGATTCAAAATCACGTCCATAAACTCTCTCTAATTCTCGGCCATCCCTTCACCGTCGCTCTCAGCGGATCCGCAGCGATGCTATTCCGCCGGGGGCCGCGGGCAGCTGACGATCGTCGTTTTCAAACGCAAACCGAGCCTGCCTTGGCTTTGAAATCATTTCCGCGTACCGCTGGGCGGAAAAGCCTAAC
The DNA here is from genome assembly GCA_937941455.1 of uncultured Pirellulaceae bacterium. Classification (GTDB taxonomy): domain Bacteria; phylum Planctomycetota; class Planctomycetia; order Pirellulales; family Pirellulaceae; genus BJ22. The sequence goes on from CALDHM010000002.1 coordinate 76,592, forward strand.
CCTGCGGCGAGCGGGGATGCTGGCCCGCCGCGAATCCGCCTAAGCCTTGCAACGCGTGGGGAAAACGCTTAAAGATACAAGGTTTCGCGATCCATTAAAATCCCAGCGTGCCCTTTTCCCATGCAGTCGGTCTGGTCGGCGGGAAACTGCGTTAAAATGCGGGACAGCTCGACGGTCGCGGGGGACAGTCAAGGTGGCAGGAAACCGCCCGCACTTGTTCCCACAGGTTAAGGAATCAACATGCCCGAGAATCCAACCATTGTGAGTTGGCACCCTTCGAAAATCGCTCGGCCGAGGGGCTGCGTCGTCTGGTTCACCGGCCTGAGTGGCAGCGGCAAAAGCACGATCGCCAACCGAGTCGATGAGATGCTGCACGATAAACGGGTTCCTTCCTTCGTGCTCGACGGCGACAACATCCGCCACGGGTTGAACGCCAGTCCCGAAATCCTCCGCAAACATCACTCTGCGGAATTCGCCGAGCGATTCGGTTTGACCTTCCAAGCCCTCGACCGGGAGGAAAACATCCGCCGCATCGCTTGTGTCGGGGAGTTGTTCGCGGCCGCAGGCTTGATCGCCTTGACGGCCTTCGTCAGTCCCTATCGACGCGATCGCGACCTGGCGCGGCAGGTCGTTGCTGCATCCGGTAAGGTCGGCGATTTTATCGAGGTCTTCGTCGATACGCCGCTCGACATTTGCGAGCAGCGCGACCCGAAAGGGCTCTACAAAAAGGCTCGGGCCGGCGAGATCCGCAATTTCACCGGAATCGACGATCCGTACGAACCACCCGTGCACCCCGAACTGCGGCTGCTCGGCGGCGATCGACCGATCGACGAACTCGCCCGCCAGGTCGTGGACTATCTCGAGCAACAAGGAAAGCTCCGCCGATGAACGAAGCGCAGTGGCAATCGTTGTACGAACAAGCGTGCTCGGTCCGCGAGAAGGCTTACGCCCCCTACTCGCAGTTCCGCGTGGGGGCGGCGTTGCTCACCAAGCGGGGGGGGGTATTCCTCGGTTGCAACATCGAGAACGCTGCCTACAGCCCGTCCCTCTGCGCCGAACGAGGGGCGATCGCGGCAGCCGTCGCGGCGGGTGACCGCGAATTGGCCGCGATCTGTATTGTCGCCGACAAGCTGGCCTCGCCCTGCGGCGTCTGCCGCCAAGTCCTCTTTCAATTCGGTACGAAAATCCGCGTCCGCTCCTACGCTGCTGACGATCCACAAAAGTTCCAAGAATGGTCCAGCAGCGAACTGCTCCCCGACGGCTTCGACCTGAAACCGCACGGCTGAGCGGCAATGAAGTACCTACAATGCATTACTTCGTAACCCACAACGTTAGACTTGGATCGATAGGTTGCTTCCGATGGAATCACTGACACGTTTCGAACAACATGGCCCCATCGCACGCTTGACCTTGACGCGGCCCAACAAACGGAACGCGCTGAAACGGGAAACCCTCGAGCAACTGCACGAACACCTCCGGTCTCTGGCCGCTGCCATCGAGCCGCGCGTGTTGGTTCTGGCGGCCGAGGGGGACGTGTTCTGTGCCGGCATGGACTTGGGGGAAATGCAACAACGGGCCAATTCGCCGGACAGCTTCGCCGAATGGCAAAAAGACTCCGAGGTCTACTGCGATGTGCTGGCGCAGTTGTACTCCCTGTCGATCCCTACGGTGGCTGCCGTCAGCGGCCCCGCACTGGCCGGCGGGGTTGGGCTCGTTTTGGCTTGCGACCTTGTGATCGCCAGCAACCGCGCTTACTTCATGTTGCCTGAACCGATGCGCGGGATTACCGCGGCCATGGTCACTCCGTTGCTGCTGCACCGCGTTGGGCCAGGACCGGCAGCGAGTCTGTTGCTTTCGGGCGAGAAGTGGTCGGCCGAACGGGGCCTGCAAATCGGGCTCTGCCATGACGTGGTCGCCCCGGAGCGCTTCCAGGAACGTCTCGACGCGCTGACTCAGGCGATGTTGTCCGGCTCCCGCGAAGCTCTGGCCATCACCAAGCGTCATCTCGATCAGATGGTCGGTGGCCGGATGCTCCAACTTTTGCGGGAGTCGATGACCGTCTCGGCCGAGGCCAGGCAAACCGCCGACGCCCGCGAAGGTTTGCAGGCGTTCCTCGAAAAGCGGAAGCCCGCGTGGCAGCCTTAGCGTGCGACAGCCAACCCGCGCACCTCGCTAAGTGCACAGCAAGATCGCGATCGCTTGCGGCAACCTTGCGCAAGCACGGAATCAGGTTCCGCCGCGTCCCGGACGCGACTTAGGCCCACCATCCACCGTTGACGTGCAAGGTTTGCCCCGTGATGTAGCTGGCCAACGGGCTGGCCAAGAAAAGGACCACGTTGCCAATCTCCTCCGGCGTGGCGAAGCGGCCGAGCGGGATGTTGGTCAGCATCGCCTTGCGATTTTCCTCAGGAATCGATTGGCCCATTTCCGTATCAACCACGCCCGGAGCGACCGCATTCACGCGGATATTGCGGCGTGCCAACTCCTTGCTGAGAACTTTCGTGAAGGCGACGACACCGGCCTTGGCCGATGCATAATTCGCCTGGCCGAAAAACCCGGTCACCGCCGATAGCGAAGCGATGTTGATGATCGAACCATGATCGCGAAGTGCATCGGCCGCCGCTTGCGATGTATTGAACACGCCCGTCAGATTCGTATCGATCACATCCTGCCATTCCTGCTGACTCATTTTGCGGAAGCTGCGATCGCGAAGAATTCCCGCATTGTTGACCAGAATATCGATACCGCCGAAGGCCGCCACGGCATCGGCAACCAGTTGTTGCAATTCGTCGGGGCGACGAACGTCGGCGGGCAGGGCGATCGCGCGGGCCTGAAATCGCTCGGCAGCCTGCTCGGCGATCTGGCGATTGGTGCCGGCCGGATCGGGGTAGTAATTCAAGACCACATTCGCCCCCGCCGAATGCAAGGCCACGGCGCAGGCCAGTCCAATTCCTTGCCCGCCACCCGTGATTAGGGCGGTTTTGCCAGTTAAATCAATCGATCGCATGCCCGATTTCTTCTCCACGATTTAAATAGCTTAAATAGCCAAAACTCACGACTTGCCGCCACACAGCGACAATTCCGAATCCGACACTATCCTCAGGTTATAGCGTTTTCGCGCAAAAATTCGACCCCCGGCGATGAGGGCCACGCGACGTTGGGGCCAACAAGGTCACAAGCACAGTGGTGGGCGAAAACGGTCAGATCGAAGCGGAGAGCAAAAATGTTCACAGCGAAGCGCAGTAAATGTAAATAGAGTGAACGAAGGGCTATACATTGCACCATGCTCCTCCAGAACGAATGTCGTTATTCTCATCGTAACAAAGAGCCGCGGAAACCAGCAAATAAATCTACACGGTGCAGGTCGATTTTGACGTCGCGATCCCTTCGATTACGACTACGAGTGCCGTTGCACTGAGCACGATTACGATCGTACTGATGAACAAAAAGAGGGTTCAAACTATACTATTTGGCAATGGTGGCTTCGATTGGCATGGAAATTTTTCGACTGCAGCGATCTCGAACTAGATCCGCAAGATGCCAGAGTAGACACCAAACGTGGACGTTGTCGATTACGCTATGGCCCTAGGATGTGCCTTGCCGACACGCCCGCGCCTCGTGGGCTTGGAGCGTTATCGATTTTTTCGGGCCGCGGGAGGAATTCCACAGCGAACACGCTGATAACGAACTGCGCTGCGGGTGAGCCCTATTTGCTCAGCGAGAACACCGTCTGGCACCTTGCCCAACTTGTCGAGCCATTTTTTAGACCATTTTTTTCGAGCGTGTTGCAGAGACTCTGAATAAGGGATGCGATGCCGCGCACGATAGGCTGCGACTCGACCTTTCTTGATTCCCAATTCTTTAGCGATGATCTTATCGGGAACCTTGCCTAATCGGGCCTTGATCTCCGGGGTCCAGATGGAGCCAAAATGCTCGGCATTGAAGTTCGTGATGCCAAGCTCCAATCGTTTTGCGTAGACCAAGCGACGGCTAATACCGAGTAGCCTTGCGATTTCAGTGTCGGGACGAGTACCTAACAAGCGGATTTCTTCCGCCGACCATGCACGTCGAGGGCGTTTCGGTTGTATTGCCGCTATCCTTAACTTTCGGCGTTTCCAAGCCACCGTGGTTTGGCTGATTCCGATGCGGCGGGCGATTTCAGAGTCCGGTAATTTACCCAGCCATGAGATTTCTTTTCGAGTCCAGGTTCGTTGACTTTGTTTCAGATCGACGCGAAATGACGGAATACCTAGACGATGCCGCATCTGCGTGATTGCGCCCGGGGTCAAGCCAAGGATGCGGGCAACTTCCGCATCCGAGCGTGTGCCCAAAAGGGCCACTTGCGCCTCGTTCCAACGCAGGCGCTTGGGATTATTCGGCCGCCTGGCACTAAGAGCAGATTTCGTTCGTTTTGCTTTCTCCTTCGTCATCGTTGTATCGTGAGCTTGAGAAATGTGCGAGCTTGATTTCCACACTGGAGCGAATTCGGCGTGCGGCAGAAGCGAATGCTCAGGCCCAATTTAAATGACGTTGAACGGTTGTCAAGCAATTGCTGTCCGCTGGTGCTCAGCCTGCGAAGTTCTGTGTTGAAACTGCGATGACAGTAACTCAAACAATCCGACATCACGAACGGCACCCGCGTGACATCGCTGATGTGGGCCGCTTTCCATCGAAATTCGATAGGTTGCGAGTTCCTTGATCATCAAACGATTTTTCTGGTCCATTCCGGGGATTCGTATTTGGTGCTTGCCAGTTCACGGGCTCGGTTGAGGGGCAGTGTTGCGTCTAAGGCTTGGGCCTCCCAGGTGGCGACCAGCGATTGCCGCAGGGAGTTTGCGTCGGCGGGGAAGTTGATCAGGAATGACTCGTGACTGCGCTCGCCACGATAGGCAGGTTGTCGGATCGGCCTGAGCAGGCACATTTCGATCAAGTCGATGGGAAATCGATACAAGATTGTGCCGTGATAAAGAATCGCCTGTTTGCCGCTGCGCAGGCTGTTGCCGCTGAACTTTTTCGAGTCGATCGTCAAATCACTCGTGCCCGAGATTTGGCAATCGCCAAATCGTGACAGAGCCGCGTTCATCCGGGCGAGCACAAAGTCATGAGTACGATCGAGCGCTCTCAATTCGGGGCGAAGCCTCAAGTCAAGGAAGACGGCGTACATCAAACAGCCTGGGCCTGCCACAACGGTCTGTCCACCGCTGGCTCGCCTCAAAATGGGAATGTCGAGTTGCCTGCAGACTTCTTGGTTCACTTCGCGTGCCAGCGGCGAACTTCTTCCCAGGACGACGAACGGACGACTTGGTTCCCAGATCCGCAGGCATTCCCAACCGGATTCCCGGTCCAGTCGCTCCAGCAAGGCTTCGTCGAGGGCCAAGTTCTCGCTTGGTGTTGCCAGCGTCAGATCGATCAATTGCATGATTCGGTTCGCGTGATGGTAATTGAGCAAATCGCAGCTATTAAAAACATCCGAGTTAGGCAATCCTGAGGCTGCCGTCCCAATATTGACATTTTTGAAAGCTGATGTTTGGCGGCGAACGTCCAAAATGTACAAACTGGGATGTTCAGGAAGGTGGCTTTAGGGGGAATAGGTTGACTTTGCTGACCGCCGAACAGGGCCGGCAAAAAAAGCCGTCGCGCAACCATTGAATTTTCGCCGCTCATTCGTCAAACTCGGGGAAAAAATGCTACGTAACGTTGGCCGGAGAAGGGATCCCAGACTATCATAAAAGATGTGGCGAGAAAAAACGTGCTGCGAAGCTCGGCAACTTGATTTTCGGCAGCGGCAGCGGTTTTGTAATCGCCACTTAGGTCGTAGAGGAACATGTTGGCGCGGCCAGTATGGCAAATCAGTTTCTACCTTTTCGGTCGTTCGATTTTGGTGATGAAGAGGGTTGAGTAGCGAATGTTGGTTAAAGGTGAACCAATGCATTGGAATTCGAAAATGACTGGTCTTGCCGTTTTCGGCTTCGTTCTGAGCTTGGCCTATGCTGGCATCGCTCAGGAATCGTACATCTTGCGCGATCGCGTGGTAACCGTTGAGCAACCCGTCAAACGAACGCGGCTGCAAGAGGAAACCATATACGAGACGATCACCATCGAAGAAGAGGTGCCGGTGATTGAGACGGAAACAAGGTATCGCAAGGTGCTGACGCAGCGCCCGGTGGTCAAAGAGAAAATCCTCGAAGAACGCTTTGAAGTCTGTAAGCCGGTGACAGAAACGTCGATGAAAACCGTCGAGATCGAGGAAACGGTGTATCAAGAGGTCACCGAAATGCAATCCAAGCCGACGTTGGTCCAAAAGCCCGTCCAGGAAACGAGATATCGCGACGAACAGGTCGTTGTGAAAAAGCCGGTCAGTTCGGTGCGATATGAGCCTCAACAAATGACGACCTATCGGCCCGAAATCCAGCAAGAGGTTACTTACACCGCGGCACAACTTGCCGCGATGTCACCCGCAACGACACACCTCGAGTGGATGCGCCGGGGCTATTATTTTGATCCCTCGCGGAACGCCTACATTTATCGGCGGCCGGGCTTCCATTGGGTAACCCAACCGCCGGCGGTCACCACCCAGCAAGTTTTGATCCCGCAAACGACGGCCAAAACCGTGTTGGTTCCCGAAACCCAAACGACCTACAAACCGGTTGTCGTGGAGACCATGCAAGAAACGATCGAAACTCGCCGCGTTCCTTATGAAGTGACCACCACCAAGACGGTGATGGAAAACGTCGAGGTCCCCGTCGTGGTGCGGCGACCGGTTGTCCAGCGGCGCCAAGAGCAAGTGCCGGAAACCAAGACGCGGTATGAAACCCAAGAGGTCGTAAGGCGGACGCCGATCCAGGAGACGACCTACGAATGCGTCGAGGTTGATGAGCCGTACCAGGTCCAAGTACAAAAATACGTGAAGCAGAAGCGCGTCGTTCAGGTGCCGAAGACGGTAATCCGCGAAGTCCCCGTGACCACGACGGAAAGCGTACGAAAGGTGGTCACCGAACGTATCCCCATCAAGAGCGCAAGCGAGTCTTCCACAGAATCATCGATTCCGCATTCTGCCAACCGTTCGGTCATCGACGGGACGACAGAGAATTCCGCAAGCCTCGGCGAATTCAAACCGGCTGGGGAAATGAAAGTGCTCAAGGGCACTCGCCTCTTGGATCCCACTGAAGAGAAGAACGAGGCGGCAACCAGCACGACGACGGAACGGCCGAACAGCGTGCTGACGTTGGAAACCAAAGAATTGCGGCCGATTAGTGAACGCCCCAAACCTGTGGAGGCCGATATTCCCCCGGCAATCGAGCCGCCGAAGAATCCTAAATAGACTTTTTCCGCACACCGGTCGCCAACAGAGAGTCCCGGAGGTCTGGGTTGTGCCGTTGGCATCAGCATGGCCATAACCTTGGCGGACTCAGAGCCTATCCCAAAACCGGCGCTCGCTTACGCTTCGGGTTACGGGTGCTGCGGGTTTTGGAATAGGCTTTTAAGGTAGCCGGGTCGACTCGGCCGCGATTCAATCCAACGGAGGGGAAAATCCGTGGTTTAACGCTGCGAACGGGGGGAATTGCCGCAAAATAAGTGCGACAAAAGGGCACTCCGTAGAGCCAAAAAAGTGGCGAATTACGCAGTCGAAGCCCCTGATCCGCCCCTGGGACTTGCCGTCAGGGCCGTTTTTCTTTGGTTGCCCCCCTTTCGTGAACCTTGGCGGAATCGTTTATATTTTAGGCTTGGTTTCGCGGGGGGCATCGTCGCTCCCGAAAAAGGTTTGTTTTGTAGGAGACCCAGCTATGCGTAAATTTTTCGGTTTTGCGATTGTTGCACTGTTGGTATGCGGGCAAGCTTTTGCTCAGCAGCAGCCACAACCATCGCCGAGTGATGTCACCACCACCACTGCTCAAACGGTTGTTGAGCCCACCGCGGTAGGCATGCCCGCGCCTGTGATGGCTGCCCCCATGGCAGCCACCGCCGACTGCGGCTGCGGCAATGCAGTCGTCAGCAGCAACTGCGGATGTGCAAACACCGTGAGCACTTGTGCTCCCCAGACATGCAACACTTGTTGCGACAACGGCCGCCGCATCTTGGCCCGCCGCAACAACTGCTGCAACAACTCCTGTGGTTGCTCGGTACCGGTGACGACCTGTGCACCTCAAGTTTGCAACGACTGCTGCTACAACGACTGCTGCAACAACGGCCGTCGCGTCTTGGCCCGCCGCAACAACTGCTGCAATAATTCTTGCAACGTTGCGACGACTTCTTGCTGCCAACCAGTTGTCGTTGCTCCGCTCAGCACCGACTGCAACACTTGTGGCAGCGTTGTCAGCACCGGTTGTGCAACCCCGGCCACCGCTAGCGCTTGCTGCGAAGCTCGTCCGGCTCGTGTCCGTGCCATGCCTGTTCGCACCGGTGGTCTCCGCCTCCGTCGCGGCTGCTAAGCTGCTGAATACGGTTGCGGGGTCGCATTGACCCATCGCATGCTGAATATCGAGAAGACGCCGAGCCTAAACTCTCGGCGTTTTTTATGGAGTCGCGTGAACTTGGATGCTGGGGCGGACGCGAAATTTCGGACTCGGAATGGGAGTGTCGCTACGATCGGCGTGGCCACCATCCGTTTGGCTGCTTCGATCGGTTTCGGCGATATTGGTCGCCCGCATGCAGGCCATTGATTCTTCAAACTTCGCCAGCCATTCGCGGACTTGCGAATCGTTGAGCACGCCGCAGTCGACCATCACGTCTCGCAAAGAATCGGCCCATAACCCACGCAAACGCTCCACGGCCTCGATCTGGTCCGCATTGATGTAGCCGAGCGATTTGGCGGTGCTTAGAAAATCCCCAGGGTCTTGGTGTTGCATCGCGGCATAGATGCGGGCGATTTGGCCGGTTGTCAGAAAGTTGTATTTTAGCGCGACGAACGCCGCGGGAGGGAGTTGCGACTGTTGAATTTTTATTAATCCGCAGAATTGGTGGCTTGTCAGTACTCCCCGTTCCACCAAGAACAAGCCGAAATTCAAATCCATGGCGTCCCCACTCTGTTTCGTTCCTAGTTAGGTTATCGGAACAGCGCCACCGCGCAGATTAACGTTGCTTGTTGGGGATCACGTATCGAGCGGTATGGCGCTGACGATGGTGCCGAATTTGCCGGACAGATGCGAGAAAGCGAATAATCGGTGCGCGATGATTGCAGTGGGCAGTCGCTCCCGGCTATCGGCTTTTCGCCGCGTATTTCGGACGAGTTCCTGGCCGGCAAGAAATCGAAAGCTATCGTTGTGCAGTCACGGAACTTCACTTCATCCCACCCAACCATCAACCCCCGCGTCAAAGATTTCCCATGGCTGAATTCGAAAGAAAAACGAACTTCATCGATGCGAATGTGCAAGGCTCCCTTGTTCTGCGAATTTGCTTGCATTGGATCGGCTTTCTCATCTTGACCGGTGGTTGCTTCATTTTCTTGCAAGCGTTGCTGTCGATTGCCGACGGGTCCTTATGGGTGCGAATTCAGAAGACGTCGCGCGAGTTCATGCTGTTGGCCGTGTTGATGCTGGCGATTTTGCCTGCCTTCATCTTGGACTCGATCCGTTTCAGCAATCGTTTCGTGGGCCCAATCTATCGACTCCGCCGGGCCTTGCGGGAATTGAATGAGCATGGGCATTGCGAAGAAATCCGCTTTCGCGAGCATGATTTCTGGCAAGAAATCGCCGACGACTTCAATGCTGTGGCAGCCAAGCTGATGGCGACCCGCGATCCGGCGGTAGCCGAGCAGACCACCGAGCCGGCGAAGCCTACCGCTTAACCGTCGACCTGCTCATCGTCCGCGAAAACTCGAAGCCATACGATGCTTGACATCGCCCCATCGACCCGTGTCAGTCGGTCGTCGTGTATCCAATCAAGGAGCCGTCGAATCAAGGTAGTTGGGTGAGCCGAATGGCTCGCTTGACGAATCGCTGAGGGATGGACTGTGACGAATTCCCAACGATCAATTTGGGATACTGGACCTTTGGGGTGAAACGGGACTCGCGGCGAAGTGCCCTGTCCCTGCTGATTAAGCGAGAAAGGATAGAGCGTTCGCTCTTCTTCACGAGGAGATGCACTTCCCGGCTGTTGATCGCTCCGAATCGCGCTCGATCAACCGCGGAAACGGCCAACGCCACAGCATTTGCTGAAAACGAAAAAATTATGAGGGATTCATCGGCAGAATCAGGCGTGGCCGACTCTGAACAACCGTATTGCAACTCCCATCGACCTTCCGGTCGGTATACAATGAAGTGTGGGAGGCGGGTGCGAAAAGAGCCGAAATTTTGCGGTCGACGATGGGAGTGTTTCATAGGCAAAGAGGGCCAGTTGCATGAACAAATGTTTTGGTCGGTGCTTGGTACGGTGCGCCGCGGTGCTGGTGGTAGTGCTGTGGCATTGCTCGCCAAGTTTTATGGGTTGGGGGCAGGATGAGACGACGCCCCAAGAAAAATTCACCGATCAGGATTTGGAATTTTTTGAGCGAGAGATTCGGCCGCTTCTCGCCGCGCATTGCTTCGAATGCCATGGCCCGGATGAACAAGAGGCCTCGCTGCGACTTGATCATCGCGAGGCACTGCTGACTGGGGGGGACAGCGGCCCCGCCATTAAGCCGTACCAGCCTGCTGAAAGTTTGTTGCTGCAGGTGGTCGAGTATGACGGGGACATCCAAATGCCGCCGGATTCGAAACTACCGGCCGCAAAAATCAAGCTGATCGAGGAATGGATCAAACGCGGGGCTCCTTGGCCTACCGAGGACAAGGCGACTAACACCGCTGGCAAAGAACAGTTCGATATCGCCGCACGGGTTGCCGCTCATTGGAGTTGGCATACCCCGACTCGGCCGGACATTCCCGAGACAGGCCAAGCGGATTGGAGCCGGGATCCGATCGACAAGTTCATTCTGCAGCGGCTGGAGCAAGCTCGATTGACTCCGGCGGCTGATGCCGACAAGGCCACGCTGATCCGGCGCCTTTACTTCGATCTGATCGGACTGCCGCCTCGGCCGGAGGATGTCGAGGCCTTCGTGGGAGACGCTTCCCCGCAAGCGGTGGAGATAGTTGTCGATCGCTTGTTGGCTTCGCCTAGTTTCGGCGAGCATTGGGCCCGGAAGTGGATGGATTTGGTCCGCTACGCCGAGACCCATGGCCATGAATACGACTATCCGATCGAGTATGCCTATCAATATCGCGATTACCTGATTCGTGCCTTCAACGCCGACGTTCCCTATTCTCAGTTCGTCCTTGAGCACATTGCCGGGGATCTGATGCCCGAGCCGCGGCGGCATCCCGAGCGGCATTTCAACGAGTCGGTGCTCGGGACCGGCTTCTGGTTTCTCGGCGAGGCCACGCATGGCCCGGTCGATGTTCGCGAGGACGAAGCCGGGCATATCGAAAACCGTATCGACATCGTTGGAAAGGCGATTTTGGGGTTGACTGTCGCCTGCGCCCGCTGCCACGATCACAAATTCGATGCGATTTCGACGGCGGATTATTATGCCTTGTCGGGATTTTTGCAAAGCAGTCGCAAACAGACGGTACTGATCGATCTCGATCGAACGATTGAAAAAACGCTCGATGAAGCCAACGGTTTAAGAGCAGCGGCCGATGAACAGTTCGCTCGATGGTTGAGAGAGTTCTACGCGACGGACGAGGCGACGCTGGCCCGGCGGTGGGGGACGATCATCCGTGCCCTGCGCGATTATCCGCGGCCGACGGGACAGCCCCATACGTTGCAAGGAGAAGATTTGCAAGTTCATTCCACGGCGCAAAAAGTGGCGATACAAAGTCTGGAGCCACAGGACCAATTTGCCTGGCAAGGCAATCAGCAGATTTGGTGGCGCGACGGCAAGCCGGGAGATCGCATCGCCTTGGAATTCCAAGTCCCAGAGGCCGGAATGTATCGCGTCGCCATGAATCTGACGATGGCCCCGGATTACGGCATCGTCAAGATTTGGTTGGACGATGCCGAGTCGCAGGCAAAAACGTTCGACGGTTACGCTCCCCGTCTCACAACGTCGGGGGGTATCGAGTTGTATCGCGGTGAACTTTCACCCGGAAAACATGTGATGCACGTGGCGATCACGGGCAAACATCCGGCAGCCATCGCCATGCACATGTTTGGCCTGGACTATCTGCGGCTGGATCCGATCGTCGGCGAGGGGGATGTTGAGCAGTGGGCGGCCGCGATTTCACAATCTGCCGACGGCGGGGGACAATCGCCTGCGGTCTGGAAAGGTTTGGCGTCGGCTTTGCTGGAACACCCGATCGAATCGCCGGAACATCCGCTGTTTATTCTGGCTCGATTGGTCCAGCGGGACGTTGATGCCGCAACGCTGGCGGAACAGGCCCGCGTTCTCGATGCGAGTTCGGCCATAACGCCGCAGAGTGAGGAGCAAGTCTTTACCGATTTCGAAGCTCACGACGCCCCATGGTTTGCCACGGGTTGGGCGTTCGACGGTAATCCCTCCGCTGGCGTGAGCCTGCTGCATGACGGAGCGATAGCTGCTGGAGTGGCGACGTCGGAGCGCTGGGGCTCGGCAGTGCAGGGTTCGTATCGGTCGCCGACGTTTGAAATCACGCACGACAAGATCCACTATCGGATTCGCGGCGAGAACGTGCAAATTCGCGTGATTATCGATGGCTTTGCTCTCGATCACTTCAACCCGTTGCTCTTCAACGGCATGACTTTCCAACTGGCCAAAACCCCGGAATTCACATGGGTTACTCAAAGCGGCGACTTGAAGAATTACAAAGGGCATCGGGCGTACATCGAGATCAATGACCTCGGGCAGGGCTGGTGTGTGTTGGACAAGATCGTTTTCAGCAATAGCGCACCACCGAGCCAACCGCCCCATTCGTTGAACCAAGCCCTAGCCCGTGTGCTGCCAACGAGCGATCCCGACCAAATCGCTCAAGCGGTCGCGCAGTGGATTTCAGAACGCCGTTCAGGGACTCAGGAAGCTTCGGAATTGGTGGCTCTCATCGATTGGATTTCTCGCCATGAATTGCAGAATCTATTTGTCACCAATGCCGTCAGTTCTGATGCAGGTGGTCGAGATTGGCACAAGCCGTTGAATGAACTGCGGCGGCTGACGGCGAGTTTGCCTGATCCCCCCAAAGCGATCGGGATGACCGATGGAACTCCGGAGGACGAATACGTGTTCATCCGCGGCAATCATCGGCTGCGGGGGCCGACGGTGCCGCGGCAAAATCTCACGGCACTGCTCAAGGATCCCGAGCGCTATCGAAATTTGAATGCGAGTGGCCGTTGGGAATTCGCTACCGATCTGGTTCAGCCCGATCATCCATTGACATCCCGCGTGATCGTCAATCGTCTGTGGTATCACATGTTCGGCGAGGGGATCGTGCGAACCGTTGATAACTTCGGGGTACTTGGCTCTCCTCCCACCCATCCCGAGTTGTTGGACTACTTGGCGCTGGAGTTCGTCGCGGATGGTTGGTCCATCAAACGGATGCTGCGACGCCTGGCGTTGACGCGGACCTATCAAATGTCAGCCCGAGCGACTGAGGAAGCCAAGGCTGCGGATCCCAGTAACCAGTTGTGGCATGCGGCCCGCGTCCGCCGTTTGACGGGCGAGGAAATTCGGGACGCGATCTTGAGCGTCAGCGACGAGTTGAACACGAAAATGTATGGTCCTTCGGTACCGATTTATCTGACCGAGTTTATGCAAGGGCGGGGGCGACCGGCCCAGAGCGGTCCGCTGGACGGCGCGGGCCGCCGCAGCGTTTATTTGGAGGTGCGCCGCAACTTCCTGAATCCGATGATGTTGGCCTTTGACACGCCGATTCCCTTCAATGCGATCGGCCGCCGAAATGTGTCGAATGTTCCCGCGCAAGCCCTGATCTTGATGAATGATCCGTTCGTCATCGATCAGGCGGCGAAATGGGCCAAGCGGGTCATGGCTGCCGAGCCAAATCGGCGGAACCGGATCAAGGCGATGGTGTACGCGGCCTTAGGCCGTCCCGCCGGTACGGAGGAAATTCGGTTGTGCGAGAGTTTCATCCGGGACGAAAGTCAAGCGCGGAACTTGACCGCGGCCCAAGCCGACCAAGATGAATCGCTGTGGCGCGATTTGGGCCATGTCATCTTCAACATGAAGTCCTTCACATATCTCTACTGACCCGCAGGTAATCTGATGAACAAGTCATTCCCGTGTGGAAAGGTGTCGACAACGGTTTCCCGTCGCCAGTGGTTAGTGCGATCGGCCTGCGGGTTCGGTGCGGTGGCTCTTGCCGCCCTGTCGCGCGACCGAGCGTTTGCGGGGGGGGGCTTTGCCGCGGATGAAAAAATCAATCCGCTCGCACCGCGTCGCCCGCATTTTGAGCCGAAGGTCAAGCGGGTCGTTTACCTCTACATGGACGGCGGGCCATCGCAGGTCGATACGTTCGACCCGAAACCCTTGTTGACCAAGGAAAATGGTCAACCGTTCAAAATGAAAATGGAGCCAACGCAATTCAATAACAACGGCAACACGTTGGCGAGTCCCTGGAAGTTCAAGCCCTACGGCGAATGCGGGACGCCCGTCAGCGACTTGTTCCCGCATGTGGCTCAGCATGTCGACAAGATGTGTGTGATCCGCTCGATGTTCAGTAATTTTTCCGAGCACACCAACGCCAACTACTTCCTGCATACGGGAAACGGTTTCCAGGGACGGCCGAGTATGGGGGCGTGGGTTTGTTATGGCTTGGGGAGCGAGAACCAAAACTTGCCGGGCTTCGTCGTGCTCAATGGTGGGTTGATCCCCCCGGGCGGGCTGGACTGCTTCAACAGCGGGTTTTTGCCGGCCAGCTACCAGGGTTCGATTTTCAATGCAGGCGATACGCCATTGGCAAATATCCGTCCGCAAGAGTCCTCGCCCGGTTTGCAGCGTAAAAAGCTCGATTTGTTGGCTCAACTCGATGCAGCGAATCGGGAGCGGCTGGGCAGCAATGGCCAAATCGAGGCAGCGATTGCCAACTATGAACTAGCCTACCGCATGCAAATGGCTGTTCCCGAGGTGGCAGACATCTCGGACGAGTCCGCCCAGACAAAAGCGATGTATGGGCTGGAGGCCGAGTACAAACCGACTCGGGTCTACGGGCGACAGTGTTTGATCGCTCGGCGGTTGCTGGAACGCGGCGTCCGGTTCATCGAAATCACTTGTCCGGGCGTCGGGCACGATCGTTGGGACCAACATGGCAACCTGAAGCAAGGGCATGCCGACAACGCGCGCGCTATCGACCAACCGATCGGGGCGCTGCTGACTGATTTGTCCCAGCGCGGCTTGCTGGATGACACATTGGTCGTCTGGTCCGGCGAATTCGGACGGACGCCGTTCGCCCAAGGGACCGATGGGCGTGACCATAATCCCTTTGGCTTCAGTTTGTGGATGGCCGGAGGGGGCATCCGCGGAGGAACAGTCTACGGTGCCACAGATGAGTACGGCTACAAGGCGATCGAAAATAAAGTCGAAATTCATGATTTGCACGCAACCATGCTGCATCTGCTGGGCATAAATCACGAGCAACTTACCTTCCACTGGTCGGGGCGCGACATGCGATTGACGGATGTCAAGGGGAGGGTAATCCATGGGATTCTGGCCTAATTGCCTGACTGGGGCGGCATTTAGGCGACGCTTTTTGCTAATTCGCCGCGATTTTGCCCTCGTTTCATTGAACGATTACTTTGCCGTCTTTAATATAGAAATCTCGCGTCGCCGTCGATGGTTGCGATGCTGAGTTAGCTTATTCGTCTTCTGAAAATTTACGAGACCCCGTATGCGTTCAATTGCTTTTCTGAGTTTACTCCTTGTTCTCGTTAGCTCCAGTCGGTCCTCGGTGGCGACAGCCGATATTTTCGCCACGGGCTTTTTTTCCGGGACGGTGGAGCGTTATGACGAAACGACCTTCGCCAAAAGTACGTTTGCGACAATCACCGGCAATCCTGGCTTGTCCGGAATCGCGTACAGCAACGTCAATCAACGATTTTATGTCAGTGCCTTGAACCACGGCGGCATCTATGTGCTGGATCGGACTGGGGCCACCGTTGGTTTCGCAGCACTGGGAATTGGTCCGGGCGGATTAACGGTGGATACGACAGGCAACGTGTATGTGGCGGATTTCACATCGAACAATGTCCGCGTTTACGATGCGACCCTGTCGACCCTGTTGAACACGATCACCGTTCCGGTTCCCGGTGCTACGAGCGGCGTGGGATTTGCGACCAATGGAGACTTGATCATTTCGACTCCTGGTACGGGCGTCTTCTTGTTCGATGGCAGCAATGTCCTGCCGTTCAACGCTCAACCGCTTGCGTCGGCTCAAGTCGCTAGTTCCATCGACGGAGTTTTTATTGGTCATGGTTTGGGACAATCCAGTAGCGTCTATCGTTTCGACGCGACGGGAGCATCCTTAGGGACTTTGACAGTCACCGACTCGATGATGCCGGGAGCGCCTACCGGAAGTTCCTCTGGCTACAGCCCGTCCGGAGTGGCGATTGACGACGATGGGAATGTTATCGTGGGCGTTCTGGGACGGTCTAATCCGGGTGATCCTGGCGGTGAATTCGGCGCCTTGTTCAAATTCGACGTCAATGGCAATTTACTGGCGACGATCGACATCGACACGCCGGCTTACAGCGGTGTGGCTCTCGTCAACATGATCCCCGAAGCCGGGGCGACGTTGGTGTGGCTTCTCGGCGGATTAGGGGCTGCGTTTTATCGCCGACGGGACGGATAGACTGAGCCGGATTGCGGCCGCAAAGAAAAATCTATCCGAGTCCAGTACGCCTACCGGCGCCGGGCGTGGCTGGCACGTTGGTTATGCAAAATGCATTCGTTGCGTCGGTTATTGTGTTGCTCAGAATCGAGGTTCGGCCAACAACTTCCGGTGTCATTCGCAAGTTTATTCAGCGATGAACCCAAGGAGCGGAGAATGATCTTCAAGCATGGACCCGCCAGCCCAACTCAAATCCCGTTGCAACCACCGCGGGGCTTCACCCTGATCGAGCTGCTGGTGGCTATCGCCATCATCGGCATCCTGTTCGGATTGTTGATGCCAGCTGTTCAAGCGGTTCGCGAGGCAGCACGCCGGACTGCTTGCACCAACAACATGCGGCAGATCGGCATCGCGATGCTCAACTATGAGTCCGCTTTGAAGGTGTTCCCGCCGGGCAGCGTCGCCAAGGCCAATCCGCATGATCCAACGACCCCTTGGACTTTTTATCGTTGGTCAGCGTTGGCCACCCTGTCGCCTTATTTGGAAAACACGGCAGCCTATAACCTGCTGGATTTGACCAAACCCCTCTACAACACAAGCCTTGCCGTCACCCCGGAAAACATTCCCGGCGTGCAAGTCATGGTTCCCACGTTTCTGTGCCCGAGTGATTCTGCCCGCCGATTGCATCCGAATTTCGGTCCGACCAACTATTCGTTTTGTGCAGGGACCGGAGTCGGGGGGGGCACTCCCATCGACACTGATGGGACATTCTTCGTCAACAGCAGGATTCGCATCCGCGACGTGGTCGATGGAACATCGCATACGGCAGCGATCTCGGAAAGTCTACTGGGCGACGCCGGGCCGGATGCGCAGAATCCGAAAACCGGTTACAAATTTGTCTTCTTCGCTCCCCTGAGCGATGCCGCGGCCGCAGCTGCCACGACTTGGAACTATACCGACCCGCGGGGTTTTTCCTGGGCGAACGGCGAGTATCGAAATGGACTTTACAATCATTACTATCCCCCGAACTCTTCGACCCACGATTGCTTGGGGGTGTTTCTCGGCGGGGGGCTGCCCCGCATTTACACGCCGTTCGGTTGGAAAACGGCCCGGAGCCGGCACCCTGGCGGGATTAATCTGTTGCGGGTCGACGGGTCATCGACGTTCCTATCGAACTCGGTTGATGCCGCTATCTGGAGAAGTATTGCCACGCGGCAAGGCAACGAAGTCGTTGCCGAATGGTGAACGATAGCAGAACCGGCCGGTATCTGCAAACGCCAGTTCAGCTGTATTGTCTACCCTTTCCGCCCCATCACATGCAGGGATCTCTCGAGCGTGGAGCGGCCACTTTTCCGATGTGTTCGCTCCATGGAGCGATTGAGTCGATTGCGGTACTTGTTGACGAGTCGCGTCGTTGGAAAGTTTCAGTTTCAGCCACCTTGGACCGGCGTGAGCGCGGAAGTCAGTGCAGGAACGGCCGCGTTTTTATCTTGGCTCTAGTGCGGGCTTGCAGGGCAAGTCGTATCGCATTGCAGTGAAACTGCGAAAGGCTGGCAAGTTGCCCGACACGTGGAGGTTTGGCGGACCGCTTGCTGACCGCCGAAGCCAATATCACTGGGCTGCTAGCGGGATGTCAAAGCGTACGAATCGATCCAATTGTATCGAAAATTCTAATGAGCATGATCTTGTCGTGTCGATTCCCTTTATCACATGTACGACTTATGACGGCGCGGCTGCGCTGTCGTTTGGGCATGGAACCACAAGATTGCGGGCAGAAATGAAAAAACACCGTTTGCCGCGGGAGAAATCGATGAAGACGAGACTGGGTCTGTTCTGGTTTGCCTTGGCCATGATCGCTTGGGGACCGGTATCATTCGCTCAATACGACATGGGCATGCCTGCCGGGGCCTATGGCGCGGCGGGTAATTTCAGGCCAGCGGGTGCGGAGTACCAAATGGCTTGGCCTGGTCGAGTTTGGTTCCGCACCAATTTGGCGGACCGCGGGCTCGGCTACCGCGGCTCGTACTTGACTCTCGGTGGCAAAACGCGGTTGTTTGACGATTTCTTAGACGGGCGTTGGTTAGGCGAGTCGAATGTCCATTTCTCGCTTGAAAGCAACAAATTCTTTGGGAACATCGGCATCAGCCGAGTCTTCAGTGTGCATGCTGCGGGGGCTGATTTCACCTTGGGTGCCTGGCTGGATATCGACGACGACAAGCAAGGGAACTTCGCTCACACGTTCACCCAACTGGGATTGAACGGATCGATCAAGACCCGGCGTTGGGACATCATCGGGAACGGTTACTTCCCGGTTGGCGATCGCAATCATTCCTACGGCTTGGATAACTGCTTGGTGGACAACGTGATCGTGATTCTGCCGGGGATCGATACGGCCCTGAAGGGATTCGATGTCACGTTGCGGACTCGCCCGCAGGCTCTCGCCATGGCCAATGGGCATTTCGATATCGGCGGTTACGGATATCAATCGGAGTTGATCGAGCCATTCGGCGGAGGTCGAGCGCGGTTGGGCTTCCAATTCCTGCAAGGGATGATCGTCAATGCCGAGGTCAATTACGACGACCGCTTCAAAACGACGGGCGTACTGCAACTGGGCTTCATGTATGGCGGCACGGCGAGCGGGAATGAATATTCCTATCTGGCTCGTGATTTCGAGCCGACTTTGCGGAACGATCATATCGTTCGTTACCAACAAGACTTCGTGCTGGCCATCGATCCGGATACGGGGCGGCCCTACAACGTCCTGCATGTTGACAATACCGCCGATCCGGCGTTTGCCGATGGTCGAGCACAGACGCCATTTGCACGGCTGATCGATGCCCAGAACGCCTCAGTGGCCGACGACATCATCTTTGTTCATCATGGTACGGGTACGACGTTCAATTACGACACCGGGATCGTGCTGAAAGATGGCCAGATGCTGCTGGGGGATGGTGTCGAGCATTTGATTCCGATTCAAGGCGGCCGATTCTTCTTGCTCTGCAACGATCTATCGATTCCGCGTCCGGTCATCACGGCGACAGCCAACGGTGCGGCCGTGACTCTGGCCAACCGCAACACCGTCCGAGGCATCATCATGGATGGCTCGAATGGTCAAATGGCCTACGGGATCTATGGCGATGGTTTTGCGGCAGGTTCGCCATTGCGTGATGGCCTCATCGAAGACAACGAGATTCGGCAAGCGATTCTGCACGGTGTCTACGTTAACGAATTGGCAGGCAACTGGGAGTTCAATCGCAACCTGGTTCGCAACAACGGATTCGATGGTATCTTCCTCCAAAACGCAGTGGATCCGGCGTCCGTCTTCCGCTTCGAAGACAACATCGCCTTGCAGAACGGCCGCGATGGGATTCACATTGCGAACTATGACGCGACCAGCATCACTTTTGAGAACAATATCGCCAACAGCAACAGCCGGGATGGCGTCCGACTCGAGAACCACGCGAATACGTTGGGCCTTGGCACAACCATCAATGTTCTCGATCATGAGTCGACCGGCAACTCGGGCAACGGTTTCGCCGTGCTCGGCGGAGCGGGTAACCTGACAGTGCTCGACAGCCAGTTCACCAGCAACGGAGCCTCTGGGCTCAGGATCGTTGACTGGACAAATGGTCTCGCGGGAACGCGGACGTTCATTGGCGAGGACAACGGCACCACCAGCTTTACCGGCAACGGCGTGGGTATCAATATCGATCAGAACGTCGGTACGCAAACTGTGGTTATCGACAACGTGACGGCCAATAGCAACGTTACCGGTTTGCGTATTTCAGCCAATAATGTGGCTAGCGTTGTGGATACGACCATCACCGACAGCACGATGTCAAGTAATGTGGGAGACGGTGCTCAGTTTTCTTCAACCAATGGAGCAGCTCACTTTGTCAATCTCAGCAACAATGAAGCTAACAGTAACGGCAATAGCGGTCTGCGATTCAACGTAGGCGACAATTCGGGCAATCCGTCATCATTGACCGCTCGGTTGGATGACATGGCTGTCAACGCTAACGGTGGCGACGGCGTATTCGGCCAGGTATTCGTCGATGGTTTGCTTGACTTCCGCATGACGAACTCGACGGTCAATAGCTCTGGGGTAAACGGCATGCGATTCTTGCTGAACAACAACGAGCAAGGATTCATCAACCGAATCGTTGTGGACAACAGCACGGTCGGCGGCAGTGCGGCCAATGGTCTGATTGTCAACACAGCTGATGGAACGAGCACGGATATTCAGTTGACCAACTCGTCCTTCACCAACAATGGAGCTAATGGGATTTCGATTCGGGCTACCGGCGATGCTGTGGCCGGCTCGGATAATTTCACTCGCGTGATCATGACCGCCAACAACGTTTCCGGAAATGGTGCCGACGGCGCCCTGTTGGAGTCCTTCGGCGATGCCCGGATGTTGGCGAACCTGCAGTCCAATACTTTCGGTACCAATGCCGGGGTTGGCATCAACATGCAGGGATTCAACGATGCCACGATCAATGCTCGCTTGACCAACAATCTCGTGCCGGATGACATTCTGGTCGAGACGAACAATCGGGCGACGATCAATGCGATTTTTGTCGAGAATGCCTTCAGTGATGGGGACTTCATCAATAGCATTACCGGCACCATGTGCCTGGCCTTTTCCAACAACTTCTTTGCCACGGTGCCGCCGAACTTCGTAAACAACTCGGCACCCCCGTTCTTCCGCATCGAGTTGAACGGAGCGACCAATGGGTTCTTGCCGGGCGACATTGGTCCTGGCTTCACCTTTGGTCCATTCGGATCGGTGTGCGAAGGTTTGGTAGCTGCTGAAGAAGCTGCCTTCGCCCTGCAAGGCTTCTAAACTGACTGCGTGGTGTTGCCAGCAAAAGGATACGAACAAAACCGCTCGAGCGATCGAGCGGTTTTTTTTGTCGCTTGCCAGCGCCGATTTGGCGGCCTTAGTCGCTGGCCAGCGCGAGCCTGCAGTAGCGATGAAAAGTCTGCTTATCATCAGGGGGATTGTGCACCTTCCTGAGGCCGCAAATGGTTGACAGAGGCTGGGGCAAAGATTACAGTTTACCTTTCGAGTTTTAACAGCCCACAAAGATGGAGGCACCGGCAATTTTTGATGCCGGGCTGACATTTCGGATGGTCAGGTAGCTCAGTTGGTAGAGCAATGGACTGAAAATCCATGTGTCGCCGGTTCGATCCCGGCCCTGACCACTTCGCGACAAGCGTTTCCTGCTAGTGCATTTCCGGCGGGGAACGCTTTTTTTATGGTTGCTTCGCGCCCACTGCGATATTGGTTTCCCGAGGGGTGGGATGGCTGTTGATCCCTCAAAGGGCCTGCTTCCTCGGGTAGATTCGAACCCCGCTCGAAAATTTGCGGGGCAAACTCGCAGCGCTTGAAATTTCGTTGCTGACGGTGGAATTAGCTGAGATTCTGGCTTAGCCACAGCGAGGAAGTAAGACGCTGTTGAACGCGGAGCAGAATCGCCGGTCGCTAAAGTTCGTCCGATGTCTGCGCAGCGAGTCCCTAAAAGTTCCGCTGACCCAGAAATCGGTTCCCAATTTGGGAATCAAGGTCGGCGGCTGGGGGAGCAGTCAGCGGCGAAATCGTACGAGTTGACGAAGGCGTCTTCAAAATCGAAAACGTCATCAAAATGCGATCGCCGATCTCGTGACGATTTTTTCAACAAACCGGCGTTGATCATTTTGTAGACTACGTTGCCGATATCGGACGTCGTGTAGAGTCCCCAGCTGTTTAGCACTGTTTTCGCCATGAATCCGAATTGATTGAGGGCGTATTGGCGGATCCCCTCACACAACTCCTGGCCGGTAACGTGCTTGCGGGACGTTTTTAACGCAGGGGCCGTCACCACCGGGTAGTTCGATTCTGGCAGATGGTCAAGGGCGATGTGATCAGCGGCGTAGGCTAACCCTTCACGGACGAACAGATAAGCATCGAGCGAATAGCGAGAGTCGTTTTCCAAAATCTGGAACAATATTCGCAAATCGGGGTCCATGGTTTGGCTCGTTGAGGAAGTGAAGGGAAATTCGCCAACACGTTTTGGAGTTGTTTGAAGAGTGAGATGTTCGACAACAGTAAATGATTCCCTATGTAAATTCCGCTGTCAATTTTGGCTGCGTCAAAAAGGGTGAAAATGAATCGATTTTTGGCAATATTTTCGGAGGAAATTACGGAGAATTTCGGGACGGGATCGGCATTCTGTACTTGACATTACGGGCCTGCCCGCGAACGTTTCGCATTTCGATGCCGAAAGTTCGGATGGCGATGATCCGTCGATACAACTTCGAATCATGAACGGACACAGTCGTCCCCAAAACCTCCAGTGAATTCGGCTGGCAAACACAGCCAAGAACTGCGAATGGGTGGATTATGTAGGAGGACATGCTTGTGTGGTATGTCGCCGAATTGAACCGTCCTCGCCGCCAGGGATGACTTGCGAAATTGCCTGCTCGGGGTTGCGGCTTGCGTTCTCCCCAAGCTTCGACGGCGCAGCGTTATGCGGCCTGTCGCCCGCGGTAGCCGATGGTTTGTGGCGGGGACGAAAAATTGACGAGCTCTCTGATTTGATAGTTGCGATGCTGATGGTCGCGAAAATAAATTCGGGCGTTGACCTCGCCGATCAAACCGATGCTGAAAAATTGTACGCAGAGGATGATCGACAAGATACTGAGCATGGAAACGGGATTCCCTGTCAGATCGAATCCAGCAAACAGTTTCATACTGATAGCGAGAATCGCTGCTAGGAATCCGATCAATCCGACAAGCATGCCGAAAGAGCCGAACAACTTCATGGGGCTGTCGAAATATTTCAGCATGTATTTGACGGTCATCAGGTCGAGAATGACTCGGCCAGTTCGGCCGATTCCGTACTTGGTAACGCCGAATTGGCGCGCGCGATGATGCGTTTCCACCTCGATGCAGCGCGCTCCTAAGCGAAAGGCAAGAATCGGAATGAACCGATGCATTTCGCCGTAGAGCTCTAATTGTTGAGCAATCTCAGTTCGAATCGCCTTGAGGGTGCACCCCAGATCGTGGATCGGAAAGCCAGTCGTGCGAGAAATAAGCCAGTTGGCAACGACGGACGGAAGGCGGCGATTGATGAAGGTGTCCTGACGGTTCTTTCGCCAGCCGTGCACGAGATCGTAACCCTCGCGGATTTTTTCCAGCATCATCGGAATATCGCGAGGATCGTTTTGCAGGTCGCCGTCGATCGTCACGGTAACGTCCCCCGAGGTCGCTTGGATTCCGGCGTGCATGGCAGCGGTTTGCCCGAAATTTCGCCGCAGGAGGACCAGGCGAAGTTGGCGATGGTCTCTCGCGATGGCCTTCAACCGCGCGACCGTTTCGTCTTGCGAGCCATCGTCGACCACGATCAATTCCCAATCGTAGGGAGTATTGTTCATGACCTGAGTGATTTCATCGACCATTGGTCGAACATTGTCTTGTTCGTTGTAAACCGGGACAACGATCGATACCGATTTGATTTCGAGGTCGTTCACTTGGCACATCCTTGTGTCCAGTTGTTGTTGAATTCGCCGAGCGATGTCGCACGGACATGTTTTTTTGGGGCTGCCTTGAGCCTATCCCAATACCAGCCCTCGTTTACACTTCGGGCTACGGATGCTACTTGTTTTGGGCTAGGCTCTTAACCTGGCTCGCCACGCGCGTTCCAAACCAATCTTACCGTCGGCTGGTGCAGGCCGATCGGTAATTTTTGCTGCGGAGATCTTGTCGCGTTCGGGCGAGCCGCGGTGAGCAAGGTCGGACGAGAACCACTCGAACGAGATTGCTCGGGATGGTTTACTCGCCGTTGGAGTCGCGATAGCCACCTTGCCTGCGAGAAACTTTAGTGATTCTGCCAAAAAAAGTCGAGAATTGTCGGTCGCATAGCTAGCAGTCACGCCAGGGATAAAAAAAAGCGGATGGCTGATTGCCATCCGCTGAGGTCTTACAGAATCGGATCGTTGCCAGGTGGCGAACTTGGGACTACTTGTTGGAGTCGGGTTGTGGGGTTGGCTCGTTGGTGCCAGCTGTCGGCGGTGCTGCTGCCTCGCCGGTCGTGCTACCCATTTGAACGCCATTGGAGCAACCGCCGCAGCCACTATTGGTGCTGTAGACGGTGCCGCCGCAGCCGGACGCCGATCCGCAACCCGAAATGGTGCCGCATCCGTTGTTGCAGCCGCAGTTCATTACGGTGCCGCAGTTCATCACCGTTTGGCCGCAGCCCATCGAGCAGCCGCTGGACACGGTGTAGCTGCAGGGAGAGGCATAGCCGCAGCCGCTCGACTGACGCATGACGCAGTAGGTTTGGGCGTGACAGCCGGAGTTCGACCAGCAGCCCGACGTAGAGCAACTGCCGCAGGAATTTGCATAATTGTAGCTCGCTGGCATGACGGTGTAGGTGCCATAGGCTTGCGTCATGCCTCTGGACGTCATGGAGCAGTGCGTCATCATCGGTTGACCTTGCACGTAGGTGCTGGCCGGCATGTAGCTGGTGGTCGGCATGTAGGTTGTGGTGCCGCTGTAACTCATCATCGGCGTGCCGCCGATCGTCGAGCTGTACGCTGGCATGGTGGTGCCGCAATTCGAGCATTGAGCGGCAGCGACGGCTGCCATGCCTAAAACAGCGACAAAGGAAAGGGCTCGATACAACATAGGAAAAAACTCCTTCGTTAGGTTCTGACAAACAGCCTCGTCGGTTTGGACGGCTGATCATCACGACAAATCGACAGGGCCGACGTGGCCCCGCCTTCCTGATATTCATTGGCGATTTCCGCACCTGGACCCTTAATGACAGGCCTCTGGGCGAGTTCCATCTTCATCAAGCTAATGCCATACCGTTACGCAAGTCAAGTAACCATGGTTTGGTTGCGGACGTGTCCGGGCGATGCTAGCGTCGAAGTGTGTTTACCGGGTGAAATCTGCCATAAGTCAAAGTTATGCAAGTCTGAAAAGCCTCCAACCTTGCGGGCTTTCTGAGGAAGGCGGAACTGGGCCAACTCTTCGGCATCATCCTCAATGATCGAGAACGGATATTCTCTCAATCGCTATTGGCAGGCAAGCGTTGTTTTAGTATCACGCTCGCTCGTTTTTCCCCAATCATCCATCCTCGATAGTTTCTTTCCTATGTTGTTGTTCTGGAAGCGTACTGTTCAAGTTTGTTGTGCATTTGTTTGGATCCTCGGTTGCTGGGCCACGCCGATAACGGTGGCTCAAGATTCCTGGTTTGGCGACACTTGGTTTGGCGAAACCTGGTTCAGCTCCGAAGCGAGCCCTTGGAAGGGGACTTTCGCCTCGGGCCTGAACGCTCGATCGGGGAACGCCAACACGTTGGACATCAACCTGAATTTGATCGCGAATCGCGAAACCGAGCTGAATACGACCAACTTGATCGGCAACTACTTTTACGGGCGCAATAACTCGACAACGGTCAACGATCGGGGATTCGGCCAGGTGCGGCGTGAACGGAAAATGAGCGATCTCTGGGCTTTCTATTTCCAAGTGGGTCTCGAGGTCGACCGCTTTCGGGACTTCGATTATCGGATTGCTCTCCACTCCGGTTTTACGCGGCAGATCTACAAAAACGAGCGAGGGTTTCTGAAAGGGCGTTTTGGGGCCGGGGCCTCGCGCGAGGTCGGAGCGCCCAATGACGAATGGGTTCCTGAATTGCAGATCGGTGCGGACTGGGAACACCAACTGACGGAGGCGATCAAGCTCTTCGCGATTCTCGACTACTATCCCAACGTTTCTGACTGGAGCGATTTTCGCTTCGTTTCCAATTTGGGTTTAAACTATTTGATCAGCGCGCCGCGGGATTTTAGCCTGCGGTTATTTGCGCAGAATCGCTTTGACAGCACGCCGCCGCCCGGCAACGTGAACAACGACATCGACTATGGCGTGGCCCTGTCCTTTGGTTTCTAGAACGCGACAGAGGTGTTGCCAGCGGGAATCAACCGGGTGCCCGCATCCGGCGGAGCCAAGTTGCCGCTATCGACAGGTTGCCCACAACGGCAGCTGATTTTAGGCTGTTTTGGGCGGGAATTCGTTTAAGTTGCGAAAACCGCGTGGCGAACCGTATGATAGGTTGCGATCGACTTGGCCGCGTGAAGGCCGAGCAAGTCTGCCGCGCAAGCTACGGCCGTTGGTGTCGTTTCAAAACAAGAGCTCAACCCGAGACAAGCCCTCGGTTACGTTTTGGGCGGCCGATCCCAAGACGAGTCCTCGCTTACGCTTCGGGCTAAGGGCCAATGCAATAACGAGTTATCGCTTGCGTTTCGGGGTACGGTTGGTGTCGGTTTTGGGGTAGGCTTTAAACAATATGGAGTTGGCGAAATCAGCCGACGGCCCCGGTTGACTTTACCACCTGCCGTATTTGTTTTCATGCGGCGGGCCCAATAGCGATTTTGAAACAGCGCCAATCGTTGCGCGCGTCAACGCGGGAGGGATTGGTCCGAGCCATCGGCGCTCGAGCCAAGACGGTTGCTCCCGAGTATCAGGTCGATCCTGTCGCGATCAAACGATTCCAACGGATTCTGGATTTACCGTTATGTCTACCAGCGAGCGAAGTTCCGGCCCTCATCGATCGCGGTCGCGAAAGCCGCGGCAATTGTCGACCGCAGAGATCATGGAGCGAGAACCGCCCGTCAACTTGGAGGCGGAGATCGGCGTGTTGGGAAGCATCATGCTGATGCCTGAACTGTGTGATGAAATCGTCAGAATCGTCAATGAGTACGACTTCCACGATCCGGCGCACAGCAAGTTATTCAAGCACATCAGCGAGATGCACCAGGCGGGGTTGCGGATCGACCTCATGCTTCTCAAGGAGCGGTTGATTGCCCACGGGGATTACGAGGCGATCGGCGGTGCCAGCAATCTGGTTCACATTTTCAACGCGGTGCCGACACCAGCCCATGGAAAATACTACGCAAAAATCGTTCAAGAGAAATCGACCCTCCGGCAACTCATCGCCACCTGCTCGGAGTTGATGTCCGCAGCGTATCTGCCGAACGACAAACCGCTAGCCTTGCTGGACCAGGCCGAAGAGCGAGTCCTCAAGATTCGTGAGTCGCGGCAGACTGGGCATCTGCTGAAGTTGGATCAAATTCTTGAACAGGCGATCAACCGACTTGAGGCGGGCGCGCGTGGCGAAGGTCTAGATGGGACCGTGGAAACGGGATTCCGCGATCTTGACGATTTGCTAGGCGGGCTCCACAACTCGGAATTGCTGATCATCGCCGCGCGGCCCAGCATGGGCAAAACGGCCTTCGCCCTCAATATCGCGGAACACGTCGCGGTCCAAGTCGATCGCCCGGTGCTCTTCATCAGTCTCGAAATGGCTGCGATCGAGCTTACCGAGCGGATGTTGTGTTCAATGGCCCGCGTCAATGGACACCGCTTGCGTACCAACAGCCTGCGGACAGAGGACCGCCGGCGGCTGATCAACATGGCGGGGCAAATCAGCAAGGCGAAGTTTTTCATCGAAGATTCGCACAGCCAAACGATCGCCGAAATCGCGGCAACCGCTCGGCGCGTGCGACGCAAGGAAAAAGATCTAGCGCTGATCGTGATCGACTATCTCCAATTGATTGAGCCGGAAAATTCTCAAGACCCCCGCCAGGAACAAGTGGCCAAAATCGCCCGGCGGCTCAAGGGATTGGCCAAAGAACTGAACGTCCCCGTGCTTTGCCTGGCCCAGCTCAATCGCCAAGCCGAAGATACGCGGGATCACCGTCCGAAACTCAGTCATCTCCGCGAATCGGGTGCCATCGAGCAGGATGCAGACGTCGTCATGTTCGTGCATCGCAAGGATTACTACAAAAGCGGTGACGAGACCGACGCAGAAAATGAAGGGAAGGCCCAAATAATCGTGGCCAAGCAACGAAATGGACCTATCGGAGACGTCGATCTGGTGTGGCTCAAGGACTACACTCGCTTTGCCAACGTCGCCGAAAATCGATACGATGAATTCGATGCTCCGCCGGTTCGCCAAGATTTTACTGAACTTTAGTCTCCTGGCTCACAATTTTGTCCCCGGCGCACTGGCGGCGGACGGGGGATCGCCGCGAGGGGGGGGGCTTGATGCAACCGTTGGCAGCGGCGGTGTCGCGAGCGATTGCCGCGGAACGCTGCAAGGGACGAAGGGGAGTTTTCCGCGATGCTCGTCTTGGATCGAATTGCCAAACGCTATGGGCCGGTGACGGCCGTTCGCAATGTTACCCTCCAAGTGCGGCGGGGCGAATGCTTGGGACTACTCGGCCCCAACGGCGCCGGTAAATCGACAACGATCGGCATGATGGTGGGCTGGATCAAGCCGGACTCGGGAACCGTACTCTTGGATGGATCCCCACCCGATCGCACCGAAACCCGGCGTTTGCTCGGCGTCGCGCCCCAGGCGTTGTCGCTGTATGAGGAACTCACGGCTCGCGAGAATTTGCGGTTTTTCGGCCAGTTGTATGATCTCCGCGGCGAACCGTTACGGGAACGCATGGCTTGGTGCTTGAAACTGGCAGGACTGGAGGATCGGGCTGACGACCGCGTGCAGACCTATTCTGGCGGAATGAAACGGCGATTGAACATCGCCGTGGCCTTGATCCATCAACCCAAACTGCTGCTGCTCGACGAACCGACGGTGGGGGTCGATCCGCAATCGCGAAATCACATCTTCGACTGGATCGAGCAACTCCAATCCCAGGGAATGACGATCGTCTACACCACACACTACATGGAGGAGGCCCAACGCTTGTGCGATCGAGTGGCGATCATCGATCATGGCGAACTGCTGGCGATCGATCCCGTGCCGGAATTGCTCGCGCGGCACGGGGGCTTGAGCGTGATCGTGGGTCAGATCGAGCATGTCCCGGCCGATATGGATCTGCCGGGTGCGGTGACTGATGCAGGCTGGCGACTCGAGGCCGCCGAGCCCTTCGAGAGCTTGACTCAGCTCACGCATCGTGGCGTCCGTTTCCGCTCCGTCCAAATCGCAGGACCAGATTTGGAAACTGTGTTTTTGAAGCTGACAGGGCGCGGATTGAGGGATTGAGGCGATGAAGCTCTGGTATCTGGCAGTCAAAGATTTGCGATTGCTCCTCCGCGACCGGATGGGCGCCTTCTTTGTCATCGGCTTCCCGGTTCTATTGGGGTTGTTCTTCGGAGTTATCTTTCGCGGTCCGGCAGCGGGTGGTGGTTCCTCGGCGAAAATCGATATCGTGGTGGTCGACCAAGATGCGACACCTCAGTCGCAGCGATTGTTCGCCGAGTTGCAAAACAATGGTAGCCTACGCGTCGACACCGCGGACGCCGAACAGGCTCGCCGCAGCGTGCGACGGGGAGAGCGAGCGGGGATGATTGTGATTCCCGCGGGGTTCGGCGCGGCCGCCGGGTTGCCCTGGGAGCCTCAACCGGAAATTCAAATCGGTGTCGATCCTTCCAAAGGGGCCGAGGGAGCAATGCTCGAAGGGATGCTGATGCAAGCCGTGGCGACGCTCGTCGGCGAGCGATTCCAAAATCCCAAGGAGTTTCTCTCATCCCTCGATCGCGCGCAGCAATCCCTGGCCAGCGCCGATGACGTCAGCCCGGCGACGCGCTTGCTCGTGGCGACGTTTCTCCAACAGGTGCAGCGGGTGATTCAGGCGGCTGATGAGTTGCAAACGTCGCGCGACGGCCAGGAGCACCGACAACATTTTCAATTGAATCTCGCCAACATCCGCAAGATCGACATTATCGACGACGCGGCCCCCTCGAGTCTGGCCGGACAGTTGCAAAAAGTCCGCTCGCCATGGGATATCAGTTTCCCCCAAGCCATGATGTGGGGCATCATGGGTTGCGTGGCCGGGTTCTCGATGTCGATCGCCCGGGAACGTTCGCGGGGAACCCTGCTGCGACTGCGGGCGGCGCCTTTGAGCAAATCGCAGATCCTGATTGGAAAGGCGCTCGCGTGCTTTCTGGCTTGCCTATTGGTCATGTTCATGATGACGGTACTCGGAGTGGCACTGGGGATGCATCCGCTGAGTTTCGCGAAACTGGCTGCGGCGGGATTGGCGACGAGCTTTTGTTTCGTCGGCATCATGATGACCATGGCCGTTTTGGGAAAAACTGAGGAGAGCGTGGCAGGGACGGGTTGGGCGGCCAACATCGTGATGGCCATGTTTGGGGGGGGGATGGTCCCCGTGATGTTCATGCCGGGCTTTGTGCAAACCCTCAGCCGGTTCAGCCCGATCTACTGGTCGATTCGCGGCATCGAAGGGGCGATCTGGCGCGACTTCTCCTGGTCCGAACTGCTACCCGCCGTGGCGGTGCTGGTGTTGATCGGACTGATGGGAACAGGAGTGGGGGCGTTCGTTTTGCATCGGCATCGCGATTGAATGAGGGTGGCGGGACCACGGCGCGCGGGTGGGCATCCGACACAAGGCCCTTCCGGCGGGGCATTCAAATTCCGCGAGTCGTCCGCTGAAGCGGCGAGGGGCACGAAGGGTAAATCGTTTGGTGGTGCTCGCAAAAAAACCGCCGACTGCCGGAGCAGCCGACGGGTTTCCAGGAGCAAGCGTCGGGAAGAAACTCTGCCGCCACCGGCGAATTAGAATCCGCCCCCTTCGCGGGTCGGTGGCACGCTGCGTTTCATTTCCTGGAGCGATTTGAGCATTTCCTCGCGGGCCTTGCGGAATTCCTCGTGGGCTTCGCGCATTTCCTCGCGGAGTTGTTTCATTTGCTCTCGGAAGTGCTCGTTGTTGAATTCGTCGGTCAACGTCTTGGTTCGCTGCCGCAACTCGTCGACTTGTTGCTGGAAGTTTTGAATCGTTTCATCGATCGCTTGGCCCTCGTACGCGCGAATCAGACCGGGCAGAATTCGCATAACACCGGGAACACCAGGGACGCCCTCGGGCAGCGCGCCTTCGGGGAGGGCTTGCTCAATCTGTGCGACGGCCGGGCGTTCTTCGGGGGTGACTTGCAGGGTCATTTCCTTGCCGCCGCGCAGAATACCGAGTTCAACGATCAAGCCTTCAGCCCCGGCATCATTGATGACCTGCACCAGTTCGGTCACATCCGCCAGCGGCTTTTGTCCGGCGTAGAGCAACACATCATGCGGCCGCAGCCCGGCCTTGGCGGCTGGCGAGTCTGGCACGATTTCCTTAATGATCAAGCCGCGGCCAGCCTCGATTTGCAGATGCGAGCGGAGTGGGTCATCGACCTTCTCGCAGTGGACACCGATGAAGTATTTGCTCGGAGCAATTTCCTTAGGAAGCCCCGCGTCGGAGAACAGTCGTTGCATGTGTCGGGGCAGTTCCGGGAGCAGGTTCATGGGAACTTCGAGATCGGGAATTTCGACCTTGAATTGCCCCATGTTGCCATCGCCGATCTCGATTTCTTGAACGGCGCCATCGGGGCCGACAATGATCGCTTTGCCGGCTACCTTGGTTTCGACTTGCTGTCCGTCGACGACTTTTGACTGGGCGGATTGCCGTACGATGATGCTTTTCGCATTGCCTACGTCAATCTCCCGCTCTGTGCCATCCTGATCCACGACGACGAGTTTACCGCCGTTCAGTTGAATCGAAAACGAGCGGCCGGCTCCGTCGGTTTTGGCTTGAGCTTGAGCTTGTGCCGCTTGCTTCTGCCCGACGTCTTGCACCGCCGAGAGCTGTAGGTGGCTGCCGACCAGCCATAACCCGATCAAGATTGCAAGTGGAATTGGTTTTAGGTTGTTCATGGTTCCTCTCCTTTCAATCGTCAATACTCATTTTGTCATAGTGACTACTGGTTCAATGCTCTGTTGTTATTGACCAAACGGTGATAGTCCCACCGATTCGATCGGCACAACAATTTGTCGCCCGTCGGGTGTATTTCCCCTCAAAAAATAAATTTTCGAGTCGAGTTGATAGCCCTTGCGCCGCAAACGGCTTTGCAACTCAGCCGGAAAAGATGACGCGGCAGGGCGGTAGCCGATCTCGCGTGCCGTGCTTTCAAGCATCAGCGGCGTCGAACGAATCTGGTCGTTGTTGATCAGCTGCAAAGAATACGGCGTGTGAATCCGGGGAAGTGAGTGATCAACATTGCGAACACTCGGACCGCGCGAGGCAGGCTCTGAATTGGCCGGCTCGCCACCGACCGCCGTGGCGGCGAATTGTTGATCCGCCGTTCGGGCGGGGTCCGCGCGTTCGATAGCAGCGATGTCCCGCGGCGATACTGTTCCTCGTTCGCTCGATTGGCCCGCCCAGTACAACAGCGGCATGGCGACCAGACAGCAAGCGACGACGGCCCATTGCAGCCATTGATGGTTGGCTCGGAACGGCGAACGCATAGCCTGTCGGCCAGGCGAGGGCGAGGTTTGAGCCGCCGCGGCGAGGCGAGGAGCCTCGGCAATCCGGCGGCCGTCGGCAATGGCTTGTTCCGTGGTGAGGAACGCTTGCTGCCACAGTTGATCCTCAATCACGGCGCAGGCCAGTTCTCGCCAGCATTCGGGTCGTTCCTGCGCTTGCCGCGCAAGCTGCCTCAGTTCCTCGGCACTTAGCCGACGGTCGACAAATCGTTGTAGTAAGAGTTGGTCCATGGATTAGTCAAATCAATAAAAAACAGAATATTGGACTTCAATCCATTTCATTGGCGGCGGCAAGTTCCCTGATATCGCGGCGATTGACGAGTTCGCGTCGCAGATTTTGCCGAGCCTTCATCAGGCGGTATTCGATGGTTTTCAGCTTGGCCCCGGTCACGTCGGCGATCTGCTCGTAGGTCCAGTTCTCGCCGTATTTCATTTGCAAGATCTCGCGATCCCGCGGTCGCAGCCGCGCGAGCGCCCGGTGAATTTCCTGTTGCTCCTCAGTCGCGATGATCCAATCGAGCGGGGAATGGTCACGCGACAGCGCTGTTTCGATCGATTCGCCGGGCTGAAAATACCGCTTGTGAAGGCCGCTTCGCCGATGAAAGTTGACGGCTTGCCGGACCGTGAGGCGGTACAGCCAAGGGGCTACCTTCCGCGGATCAGTCGGCAGAGACGCCTGCCGCAGGACCGAAACCGCAAGATCTTGGATCAAGTCCTCCGCTGCATGCCAATCGCTGATCCGAGAGCGCAACAGGCGCAGCATCCAGCCTCGATGGCGGCTGAGTTCCGCAGACCAATCGATTGAAGGGGCAGCAGATTCCATCGATTCATCCATTGCCAGTTGATGTCGTGAGAAAAGTCGCGCGGCTGCCGACGGCACCCCAAAAAAAATTACAAAAAAAGC
This sequence comes from uncultured Pirellulaceae bacterium, assembly GCA_937941455.1. Lineage (GTDB taxonomy): Bacteria > Planctomycetota > Planctomycetia > Pirellulales > Pirellulaceae > BJ22. The sequence goes on from CALDHM010000002.1 coordinate 110,545, forward strand.
ATGTGTTGTGCACACATGCCTTGGGGTAACGATTTTTCGAGAATTCGGCGTTGATCGACGAGCGACCGGATTAGCCCCCTGCCGATGCGGTCGGCAGGTTATCCATGTCGGGCTTTTTGTCCGTGCCGTCGGTCAAGTTGAAACGCTTGTCCAAATCTTTTTGAGTCGGCATTTTCGGCTCGTAGCCCAAGTAACGGTCTTTGCGATACACCGAGAAAATTTCGGCACCGCCCGGCATGAACGGCAGCGTGCGACTGAGACGGTAGTGTTCGACCTCGTACTCGCCAATTTGTTTGACTTCGATGGGCTTCAGGCCTAATTTTTGGCGAACGTTTTCTTTCGTTAGGCCAGGCGTGTTCATTTCTCGCTCTTTAGCTGCCTTGATAGCGTCTTCCAACTTGATCTGCTTCTCGTAAGCTTCTTGCTCTTCCTCCGTCATGTTGTTGAACTTTTCGAGTTCTTCGGGAGACATCTTTGGACGCTGCAAGGCTCCCAGCGTCAAGTTTTCGAAATCTTGGATTTTCTTGGTGATGTTGGGCATCGTCACGAAGTGGTCGTAGGCAAATAGGCCTGCGACCGCCACCAGAATCAATAACAGGATTGAGAGCCGAAAGGCTGCTCCTCCGGAACCACCGCTACTGGACATGAAAACATCTCCTCGATAACAAACGTTGATCAGTCAATTGGGGATTGCATCGACACGGCGTTTCAGCACCGTGTTCATCTCTCCACGACTATTGTAAATCTGCACGATCAATTTGGCGAGAGTCGGTTACCGAGGTCCGCTGCGCGGCGGCAGGGGGATGCCAAAGGGCGGCGGCCAGGCACACCGAGCGGGAACGAAATCGGGGCCCTAGGTACGACGCCCTAAGTACGACTCAGGCCGCTTGCCAAGGTGTGCCCGCGGGTTTGGCCGACGTTTCTCCCACGGGGAACCGGGGGACGCCGATAACGGCCGGTCAACGGCGATCCGGCCGCAACTACGTACGCGCCGGATCAAGGTTGCTGGTTTTTCAACGGCGCTGGGGACGGCCCGGCGGGATCGTTACTCTGCTATGTTCCCGAACCATTAGGTTCCCTAACCATGAGCCGGAATACACTAGCGTCCGGATTTCGGGAAGCACTGCGGACTCGTGCCGCGAATTTGTTGGTTTTCGCGGCAAGGCCTAGGCCTTTGCGACGGCCGCCTTTGGCACAAAATGGTCCAGCAGCCTGCCGGGAGCCCCCATGGCGTTGTATCCCCCATCGATATGCAACACCTCGGCGGTGATCCCGCTGGACATGTCTGACAGGAGAAAGGCTCCGGTTCGTCCGACTTCGTCGTGGGTCACATTCCTGCCCAGTGGAGACATTCCTTCGTAGAGCACCATCATGTCGTTGACGCCAGCGGCGCTCCCCGCCAGTGTTTTGATAGGGCCGGCGCTTAAGGCGTTGACCCGAATCTTCCGCGGGCCGAGTTCAAAGGCCAGATACCGCATGGCGGCCTCCAAGGCAGCTTTGCAGATCCCCATCACGTTGTAACGGGGCACGATTTTTTCACCACCGAAGTAAGTCATCGTCAAGATTGAGGCGTGGTCGTTGAGCACCGGCCGCGCCTCTCGGCAAACGGCCAGCAAGCTGTAAACCGAAATATCCATCGCCATTTTGAAACCCTCGCGGCTGGTTTCGATCGTTTCGTTCTGCAGGTCGCTGCGGTCGGCGTAGGCGATGGAGTGGAGCAGGAAGTCGATCTTGCCGAAATGCTCGGCGGTCGTTTTCATGACATCTCGAATTTGCTGGTCGTCCTGAACATCGAGCGGCACGAGGAACTTTGCGCCGGGGAACCCTTGGATGCATTTTTCCACCCGCCGGCGATTTTTCTGTTTGTCATCGTCGGGTTTGTCGGGCAGGTGGGTAAAGCCGATTTCGCCGCCTTGTTCAAGGATGAAGCGAGAAATCGCCCAACCAATCGACCAGTCATTGGCCACACCCAAAACCAAACCTTTTTTCCCGCTAAACAAGCCCATCGTGATTGGCTCCTCAAAAACGCGCCCTAAAATAGCGATTAAAATCCCCGACGAGGTACTGACAATTCCTCAATTCCGCGGGTGATAAACGGCCAGTGTACAACAACCCCTACATAAATTCATCGGGACTAATTCCATAAAATGACAACCCCTCTGGTCACGCGGGCCATCCTTCAAGCGGGAAACCGCGAACTCCTGTCCGATTTGCTGGGGCATTACGAACGAGTAGCGGATTTCGACGAGTGGCTCCCGCATGCCCTGCAACTTGTGCAATGGCATTTGCGGCTGGCGTCCGTGGCCGTGATGCAAGGAACCAAAGGCCAATGGCGACTGCTGAAACACCTCGGCGAGCGATTTCAGGGAAACGTCGAAACATTCGCGGAAGCGCTCGATCGCGAGGGGGCGATTCAAGCGGACGGTTGGATGGCCGCACCGCTCGCGAATCCCGTGGAAAAAGGCTGGTTGCTCATCGGCAAGACTGAGTCGGGGCCCGGGCCCAAGACGACGCTGCAGGCGTTCGATGCCGCGGCCGCAGCCATCGGGCTGGTGATGAGCTACAGTGGCCGCATTGCGCGGTTGGCTCATCGCGCCGAGCGTTTGCGGGCGATCCTCGACGTAACGATCAATTGGGACAAGTCCCGTGACTCCGAATCGCTTCTGGAAGCTATCGCCCAGACGGCGACTCGTTTGCTCAAGGCGGAGCGGGCCACCATTTTTCTGATCGATCGAGGCCGCAATCTTTTGATCGGCAAACCGGCGCTCGGTGTTAAGGGGGGGGAGCTGCAAGTTCCCATCGATGCCGGAGTGGTCGGGCTGGCCATTCGTACCGGGAAACCGCAGCGGGTCGATTGCGACGTGGCGCATGAACAAGCCCTTGTCAACCGTGCGGTGGATCGCCAGCTGCAATTTCAAACTCGATCGTTGATTTGCGTGCCGATTCGCGATAGCCAGGGCCGCGAGCTGGGGGCGTTTGAGATCATCAACAAACTGGCGGGGAATTTCGATGACGATGACGAAGAGGCGTTGATCGAACTGGCGGCCCATGCTGCCGTGGCGATCGAGCACCGCCAGCAGCTGGAACGCCTGGCCACCTCCAACAAGCGGATCGCCGATCAGGCTCAAAAGCAGGTGCCGTGGATCGGTTCCTCACCCGTCATGGTCAAGCTGAAACAAACCATCGACCGGGTCGCGGATACTGATTTGGCAATCTTGATCACCGGCGAGAACGGCACGGGTAAAGAAGTCGCCGCGCAGATGATCCATTACTTGAGCAGCCGCCGCGACCATGTACTGGTGGCCGTCAACTGCGCGGCCATCACGGAAACGTTGCTGGAGAGCGAGTTGTTCGGGCACGAAAAGGGTGCCTTTACCGACGCCCACCAGACCCGCATCGGAAAATTCGAACTGGCTGACGGCGGCACCCTATTTCTGGATGAAGTCGGCGATATGAGCCTAAGCGGCCAGGCGAAACTCTTGCGGGTGCTTGAAGAAAAAGTAGTCGTCCGCGTCGGTGGGTCGATGCCAATCAAAACCAACGCACGCGTCGTGGCCGCGACAAACCAGAATCTGGCCCAGTTGGTGCGTGAGAAGAAGTTTCGAGAGGATTTGTTTTTCCGTTTGAATGTCGTCTCGCTGGCGATTCCCCCGCTGCGTGAGCGCGGCGACGATATTTTGCAGTTGGCTGAATATTTTTTGAATTTGTTCGCGGTGAAAGTTCGCCGTCTACCCCCCCGACTCACTTCCGCTGCGCAAAAGAAGCTGTTGTCGCATCACTGGCCGGGCAATGTTCGCGAACTGCGGAATATGATGGAACGCTTGGCCTATCTGTCCACGGAGCCGACGATCGATGCGGCAGACTTGCCATTTATCGATGCTCCCTTGTCGGCTGATTACCACAACGCCTATTCGCTCGACATGACGTTGGCTGATGCCACGGACCGTTTCCAATTCGAACTGATCAATCGCCACATCGCTGCCGCGGGGGGGAATATGACAGTCGCGGCCAAAAACTTGGGATTGCACCGCAGCAATTTGTATCGAAAAATGAAGCAACTTGGGATCGCGATCGATTCGCTAGAGCCATGATGCGAGCCGACCGAGACGGGCTACTTGCCGCCGGTTGCTGCCAAACTGCATTCACGTTTTGAGTCAGAGTCTCCGATGACCGATTCCCCCCACCACAATCCGTTCTCGGCCCCCAGCTAACCTAGTGGTCCCTTCGGGGCTCCCCCTCCTGAGGAGGGCGATTCCAACGTCAAGGTCATAATTCCCGGAATCGTCATGACGTTGATCGGTTCGCTGGGAATGATCATGACCATCGTGAGTTTAATCATCGCCTTTCGTGAGCCGCCCGAGCCCGATCCGAGACTTTCCGAATTTTTGAGCGAGTTACAACGCACCGGTTACGGTCCTGTGGCGATTGCAGTGCAATCGGCCTGTTTTCGTGGTGAATTTGATCATCATCAGTGGGGGATTCATGATGACCCGGCTGAAGGCGTGGCGCTTGTGCTTGGCGGCCGGCTTGTTGTCGCTGGTGAATTTCGGCAACTGTTGCTGCCTGTTCGGCTTTCCCGTGGGGATCTGGTCCTACGTCGTGTTGAGCTTGGATGACGTCACACGCAAATTCAAAAGCCGGCACCTGACAGCGAGCGAGCGGGACTGCCGTTTTAAGACCGGAGTGGTTTCACGAAAAAACCCGGCAAGCCGCAGGGGCCTGTCGGGGCGAGTGTTGCGAACCGATCTCCGAAAATAGGCTCGGCTGATTTGTTAACGGCAGATCACAGGGCCGTCGGTGCGGGGTGGCGTGGCACTCTAGCTTGGCCACCTCACGACCTTACCGCAGCACGGCCTTGAGACGATGCCGCGCGACGTGCAAACGCCGCTTGATCGTCCCCACCGGCGCGTCGAACTCATCGCTCATCTCGACGATCGACTTGCCGTGAACGTAGAACGCTTCCAGCGTTTCCCGGTCGAGGTCCCGCAGCCCATCGAGCTTGCGGTGAACTTCGTCCCGGCGCTCTTTTGCCAGCGCAAGTTCCTCGGGGCCATCGTCGGCCGAGGCTGCCATGTCGGGCAGCGCATCGACGCCGCAAACCGAACGCTTCCGCTGCAGGAAATTAATCGACATGCGGATCGCGATGGCCTTCAGCCAGCCGACAAATGCCTCCGGCGAGCGGAGTTGATCGAGCTTCGTCCAGGCCTTGACGAAAACCTCCTGCGTCAGTTCCTGGGCGTCGCCGTGATGGCCAATCCGGCGGATGAGGACCGAGAACACCATCGGGCGATACTGCTCGAACAGTTCGCCGAAGGCGTGCGAGTCCCCCGACTGCGCGCGAGTAACGAGATCGGTCAGGTGTTGGACCTTTTCGAAAGTGGTCGTCGATGTATGCATCAAATCGTCTGTGGTTACGTGTTTTTGTGGCGTAAAAATCAACAAATAGCGGCAGCCTATCAACTGAACAGGTCAAGGCAGCAACGGCGGTAACTGCGAACAGTCGCCAACGCGGACGTCGGAATCGTCGTTCAGCCGGTTCGACGGCGTAGGTTGCTGCGGATCAGCGGCTTTGGAACGAGCGATAGCCAAACGATCGCTCACCTGATTCCCATCGCGACGGATCGCCGGTCACAGCGAGCATGTTTCCAGAATCGTCGGCGGAGTTGCGTTTCCGGCCTGCGCCGTCGGATAAAATTCCGCCGCGCTCGGAATGGCCGTCCGCGTTTTGCCAGCCAACTTGTCGCTCGCTGGAAACTGTGGAGAGGCGTAGCAAGGCGAGCTCCCGCTCGTTGCGAATCGCCAAACCAACGGCCAGCGTGTCCGTCTTGCGAGCGACGCTTCGAATTAGGTTTGGATTGGTTCGCATCGAAATGCTCCCGTGCCAACGCACTGTGAAAGAAAAAACACGTAGAAGAGGCTCTGAATTGCCCCCCCCGGGGGGGGAGCGTATACAGAATCCACAATCGAGAATATAGTCGCCTCCAGCCGAGAATGGTTCGCAAAAAAATCAAAAAGGTCAACCTTTTTTTGAAAATTTTTTTGCGAACTTCCTCGTCCCAGCCAGCCTTGGTTCAACCAGGCGAACGGCTTCCGGGAAAAAACCTGCCGGACCTCGTGAAGCCTTAAAAAACGCCGAGAATCCAGCCTTCGAGCGCGGCTTGACGCCGTTCCTTCGCGGTCAATGGCGGTGAAAAGTATGCGGCCAAGCAACCGCGACGGTCCATCTCCAGGAGCCAGTGGGACACTGCATAAGCGTCTTGTTCGTCGGGACTGCGGGATTGCCTCGCGAACCGCTTGCTGAATAGAGCTGGGTAGACCTCAGCGATCACACTTTTGCCCTCCGAAACGCTCCAGCCGTCGAAGGGCCAAAAATGCAACCGGCACCGATGATTCGTGCCCAGCTGCCACAACCAAGGGATCCCCGCGTGAGTCGAGTGAGCGACGCTCCCCTTCATGTCGAACTGAAAGACACTTTTGGCCGTCGCCGTCCAGCGTTCGGTCAACCGTAATGCGTTGCCAAACGACTGATAATCGCGAACGTCGCTTTCTTCATCGCGCAGGGCTTTGATCGTGGCCCCCGTCCGATGCGTTGGCCAGATTTTGACGAAATGTCGCAAAAATTGGTCCCAGCTCTGCAGTCCTCGGCTTTCGAAATAGACGGCCGGAAACGAAAATCCATGATCGATGCCAATGATCAATCGTTGCTGGCCCGCAATTTGGTCGCTCAGCCATCTGGCGATGGCGCGGCGGGACCAGCTGCGTGCCGCAGGCTCGGTCGGCGGCACCCGTCGCGGCACTCGATCCGTAGGTCGAGCGGTGTAGACTGCCAGATTGCTCAATCGCTGTTCGGGAGTGCCTGCCCCGCTGTAATCGATTCCGACGTACTGGTCAAACATCATGGGCTGCGCAGACCGATGCGGGTTCCCCCTTGAAATGCCGTGCCAAAGTAATGAAGGAGCAGCGGAAGTGTGGATAGAATCGTTGAACCCACCAGCACGGCCGCCAGGGCATATTCGCGACGTCCCCACCGCGCTGCGTTTTGATTTTCATCACGCTGGGTGATTAGCGACACGATATTCGACGGCAGCTGTTTGTCGTTGCCGTTGTGGTAGTGACCCTTGAGCCGATTAGCAACTTGCCGCAGCGTGCTGATGTCCTGACGCGACAAGTGCCCGTCGATAAATCGGCCGTTTTGCGGATCACCGACGCCGATCAGCACCACATTGCGGACGGAGGCGGGTATCTGCGGCATCCCCGTGGCCGGCACCGTATCCCCGTCGGTCAGCACCAGCACCGTCGTGCTGCCGGGATTCCAAGGCCGTGCGATTTTGGCAGCCATGTCGAGTCCAGCGAATAGATTGGTTTTGCCCGGATGAAAGGCGTGCCACATCGGCATGGATTCGAGCATGTGCCGCACCACCTCATGATCCGCCGAATCCTCCAGCAAAACTTTGGCGTCCGTGTAGAACGCGACAAACGTGACGCGAAATTGGCTGAGCGGAATTCGTTCGAAAATCGAGTCGACGACTTGCGAGGCCCGCTCCCGCCGCGTTAACTTCTGGTCACTCCCCCCATCGGTCAACCCCATGCTGGGGGAGACGTCCACGACCAGGATCAAATGCTGGATGTCACGGTAATCGATCGTACTGCGATTGTGAATTCGCGCTTCGACGTGCCACAGCAGCGAGGCCAAGCCCCAGGCGACGAAAGTCATCGCCAGGGCATTGAGAAACGGCACCGCAAGGGTCCACGCGGCGCTGCTCCCCCGAGGGCCAAACGCCAGATAGCGAACGCGGCCGATCCGCCGGGCGTGCTGCCATTCGGCCAACGCCATCACGGCCAAGACGGCAAGTGCAATGTATTCCGCAAGCATGGAACGACCTACCACGGGGTGTAACGCAAACCGGCGAACGCGATTAGGCCCAGACCCGCCAAACCCAGGCCGCTCAAGACAAACGGCGTGTACCAATCCTGCAACTCGGCGTACGTCCGATCCAATTTCGCAACCTGCATCCGATCGATTTGTTCGAACACGTGATGCAGCGAGGCGGTGTCTTCGGGTTGGAAGGTTATCCCGCCGGTAATCGTCGAAATCGTCGAAACATCCGCCGGGATATTGCCGCCGCCGATGTGGATCGTGTAGACAACGATGCCATCATCGCGCAGGATGCGTGCGATGCGCTCGTCCTCGCCGTTCCCCAAATCGAAACTCGCGCCGTCAGAGACCAGAATGATCATTCGGTCCCCTTGGTCTTGTTCGAGTGCCGCCTCTCGACTTTTCAGCAAAGCCAGCCCGATCATGGTTCCGCCGCCGTAGCCTGGCGGCAGTCGTTTCGGGTCCAAAAAGGGGATCGCGCAGCGAAACGCCGACGTGTCGGTCGTCAGGGGAATCCAATGCTGAGCTTGATCGCCGAACACGGTCAAGCCGAAGGCGTCCCCCTTCCGCTTGTTGACGAAACCGGTGATCGCCTCCATCGCTGCGTCATAACGGTTGCCCGCGCCGAAGGGAGCTAACATGCTGCCGCTCAGGTCCAGGCAAAAAATGATGTTGGTCAACTCTCGTTTGGCTTGCGGCACTCCGAGATGCCGCGGTCCGGCCAGCAAGATGATCGCGATGGCCAACAACAACGGGGCGAAACTGGCGGCAAGCTTGATCGAAAAATTGGCGAAGCCACCCGCGGGCGTCCGCGTGTGATCTTGGGGCAACGCCACTCGTCGCTCGCTCCCCAGCGACAGACCTGGCAGCCGATCCCGCAGCCAAATCCAGGCCAGGATCGAAGCGGGGACGAACAACCACAACAGCACGGTCCAATTCCCGAAACTCATGCCGGCTTCTCCTCGGCCTTAGACGCCAACTCGCGGTAGGGCTCCACCAGTTTCGCAATGTCGATCTGGCGATCGCCGACAGGCTGGTGCAAGGAAAGTTCGAGTTGCTCCAGCAGCGGACCTGCGTCGGGGTGTTGTCGAATTTGTTGAATCGTTTCAGCGGCCGAAAGCCGCGCGAGACCAAGGCGTCGTTTCCAGTAGGCCAGAATCATCCGCTCGAGCTCTGCATATTGATCGGCTCGCAGTTCGCCCCGCGCGGCGGCCTCGAGTCGACTTTGCAGCAATTCTGAAAACGATTGCGGAGCAGCGGCCGAATTCACGGCCTGCCGCGGCCGCCGCAGGGAAAAAATCAGATAGGCGAGTACGGCCAGCCAGGCAATCACTGCCATGTTCGCCCACCAACGGTATCCGCCCAGCCGCGGCCACCACTGAAACTCCGCAGCGTGGGGCAAGACTTGGCCGGGTGGCAACTGCGAGCGAATGGTCACCCGCACCGGCGACACGCCCTCCAGCGGCGAACCATCCTTGCGGCGGAGGAAGCGGAGCAAGTCAAATTCCCCAGCCTCCATCCCTTGATATTCGATGTCGTATCGAAAGGCATCACCATGCGGATACGTGGCCACGAGCCGCACAAAGACCGGTTGCAGTCGGTCGGTGACGGGAATCACCTCCAGTTCGCTACCCGGGATCACAAGGTCCGTGATTTTTGCCAACGCCCCGACCGTGGGAACTTGGTCCTGGCCGTGTGCCGCTAGGCTGACCGCCGGCGCAGCCAAGTGGACGAATAAGCAAGCCAGACGAATAAACTGGCGACGGTATTCGCGAACAAACGAACCGATCATCAGCGAGCCCCCTTCCCCAGCAGCCCCCGCGCCTTGAAGAAATGCCGCAACCGCCAAGCGTATTTTTCACCGGTGTTGATCGGCAACAGATCGACTCGCCCGCGCCGCAAGGCCTCGACCAAAGCGTCTTGGTCGAGCCCCATTCGACGGCCGCGCGTCGTCAGCTGCCGACCCGTCTCGGCCTCCCGCCCCCGCACGAAACCGACGCCGCCCATACGTTGCTCAGCCGGATCGATCAGTTGCAGGACCACCACGTCATGCTTCTTCCCCAAACGCTTCAGCGGGCGAATCGCCGCCGGTTCGTGCATGTCGGACAGGACCACGATCAAGCTCCGTTCGCGGAGCAAGGCAACGAGTTCCTTCAATCGCGCGGCAAGGCGAGTCTCCTCATGGACATCGTAACGCCGCAGTTGATGCAGCCACTCCATGATTTTGTTCCGCGACAGGCTGGGCTGGTACCGCACTTCGCGTTCACCGACACCGAGCACCGCCACCGGACTGACACGGTCGAGGCAAGCAAAGGCGAGTCCGCCGGCGATTAGCGTCGCGACCTCATATTTGCTGCGGCTCGTGGAGCTGACGGTCATCGAGGCTGATGTGTCGATCAGCAGATAGCAAGCCATCCGCTTGGGTGTTTCGAATTCTTTGACATAGAAATTCCCGGTCCGTGCCGTGATTCGCCAATCGATCGCGCGCACGGCATCACCCGGTTGATAGAGTCGAGATTGCGCATATTCGTTTCCGGCGCCACGATAGGGAGAGGGGACGGTACCGTAGCTCAGACTGTCGGCCAGGGCCCGGATGGCAATCAAAAACCGCCGCGAGTCCAATTTTTCTAAGGGGGGCAACTCGTATCGCATGGTGTCCTCGTATGCGTCGATCGACAAAGGTCCTCGTCGAATTGGGGGGGGGAGAAAACCCTACCGTGGGCTAACGGTCGCGGGCGATACGCCCATCTCGTCCAGAATCTCGTTCAAAATATCTTGGCCTGTCAGCCCGTCGGCGAGCGCCTCGTAATTCAACCGAATTCGATGGAGGATCGCGTCAGGAGCCAACGCGTACAAATCCTCGGGGATCACGAAATGGCGGCCGTGAATCAAGGCCCGGGCACGCGACGATTTGAGCAAGGCGATTCCCGCCCGCGGGCTGCAGCCCACCTCTAGCGCCGAATGCACGCGGGTCCGGTTGACGAGTTCGACAACGTGGTCCAAAACGAAGTCGCTGATGTAAACTTCTTGGACGGCCTGCATGGCGGCGATCAAATCCTCGTTGCTCCCTACGGGCCGCTTGTCGAGTAAGTCGAATTCGGTCCGCGCGATCGCCCCCTTGTCTTGCCGTTGAATCCCCAAAGCCGCATTTCGCCGCAACACCTCCCGCTCCTCGGCCGGGGTCGGGTAATTCAATCGATGGCACAACATGAAGCGGTCGAGCTGTGCCTCGGGGAGTTCGAACGTGCCGCTCTGTTCGATCGGGTTCTGCGTGGCGATCACCAAAAACGGAGCGGGCAAAGGGAACGTCTCCGAGCCGATCGTCACCTTGCGCTCCTGCATCGCCTCCAGCAGTGCGCCTTGAACCTTAGGGGCGGCGCGGTTGATTTCATCGGCCAGCAAAAGGTTGGTAAAGATCGGCCCTTTCAGCACGCGGAATTCATTTGCCCGCTGATCCAAAATTTCCGAGCCGAGAATATCGGAGGGGAGCAAGTCGATCGTGAACTGAATGCGTGCGAAATCTAAATCGATCGTTTTCGACAGGACCGACACCAGCAACGTTTTGGCGAGTCCGGGAACCCCTTGCAGCAAGAGATGCCCCCCGGTAAACAATGCGATCAAGGTCCGCTCCACAACGACATCTTGGCCCACGACCACCGTGCCGACACGTTCGCGAATGCGACGGATGAAATCGACGACTTGATCGGCTGGTGGGGCTGGCTGCGTGGCGGTCGACATAAGTGCTTGCCTCGATTCTCATTCGGTGGGGAATTGTTGATTCCGGTTGGAGGCCGCTGACGATCCCAATGCTCCACCATCGGAGTTCTTTGCTGAACGGTAGGAACGAGCAGCGTTCGATCGCCCGCGAGTCGAGTCCATTATAGTTGTGTGACGCGGCACGGAGAGAATTTTGCCTGCAATTTTTTGAGGGGTGTGCCGCGGCATCCCTCGCGAAATTGGGCCGCCAGCCAAGCGGAGTTTTTATTTTGGTGCAGCCAAGCGTTCATTTGGGATCGAGGTCGAGCTTCAATTCGGTGCCAGCCAACATCAATTTGGTGCCAGCCGATCTTTCAAACCGCGAGCCGATCTTTCAAACCGCGCTAACCATCGTTCGTTTGCTCTCGTTTAACAGTCAGCCGCAGGCGTCCTTGTCCACGCAATTAGAGCCGATCTGCAAACATGCCCTCGCTTACGCTTCGGGTTACCGCCTGTAACGGCGCCCCATACTTCGATCCATCTATGCTGATAACCAACGTTTGGTGCCCCTGTTTGCCGTTTACGCCCAGGTTTGTCCAATCCGGTGGGGGCAAGAACAAATCAGCCCAGGGCAAAAAAACGCAGCGCCGCCCTGGGAATGATAGCCCCCAACATTTCCCTCAAGCCCTGACAGGGTGCCACAAGTGGGAGCCTTGATTTTGCTGCCAGCCAATTTGTGGCGTCCGGCGGGTAGGCTTGCCGTTTTTTCACCTTCAGGAAAGCATTTGGGTGGTAACTCTGCCGAGCGATTCGGTAACTCTGCCGAGCGATTCGATTCGCCGACGGAAAGTGGTTGGATATTCCGGTCGTACTGTTGGATATTCCGGTTGTACTCTTCTTGGGGCTGATCCGGGAATCGGACGGCGCGCAATCCGCAAACCTGGCGTCGCCGAGCCTAGTATTTGGGTGGAACGAGGAATTCCGCGGCCGGGTTTCCAGCCAGTGGGGCTTGAAATTCCCACGATTAGGGGCAAATGGTGGATTAACCGCCACGAAATCGAGGACGCCGGTTACCGACTGCATCGGACTGTTCGCCCTTTGTCGAATTTTGGGGAAAGGGTTACAATGACATCTTCTCGTGGACGATCGGGCGGTAGACCGAAATAGTTTTCGAGCTTGGCCGATCAACGGCGCCCTACCGACTCGCGGCGACTCCGCTCGGCTGAGGTCGGTGGCAGGCTCATATCCGGCGTCGACGCAGAACTTGTGGTGCAACAGGACCACGCGGCACTTTGATGATTGACAAATTGATGTTGTTAGGTACACGCCAACGCTGAGCCATGGTCAAAAGTCGCAGCAGCAACCGACCAGCGTTGAATCTCCCGCTCATCCACCGCGCGGGGGTTGTTCCCGAACCGAACGGGAACGTTGCCTGGCGCGACCGAGCGGATTGTCGCCCGAATCGACTCTCAATGGAAATCGACGTGAACCGTGTGCCCGGTCGAAGTGTTCAGATGCACCCTGGTTCCCTGCGATCGTACTTCGCTACACGCATCGTCGAGAAAACCGTGAGCCGGATGCCGGAGCATTCGAGATAACGAGGGTTATCATTCCCCGCGAGCCAAACGCACGCGATTCCATCCCCGAGTTGGACCGGACTAGCGGATGATGGCCTGACCTACACCTAGAGGAATACACATGAAATTTCGAAACTTTGTCAAGACCGAGGCGATCAAGGTTGGACTGGTGTCCACGGAAAAGGAAGCCGTGATTCGCGAGTTGATCGACAATCTCGTCGCCAGCGGTCAGCTCAAAAAAGATCAACAGGAGAACATCGTCCAGGCGATCATGAAACGTGAGGAGTTAGGCAGCACCGGCATCGGCCGCGGCATCGCCGTCCCGCACACGAAACACCCGAGTGTCACCGAACCTGTGGGAACGGTTGGGGTAAGCCATACCGGGGTGGAGTTTCAAAGCCTGGATGGGGAAAAGGTTCATCTGTTTTTTCTTTTGATTTCACCTCCGGATCGTCCGGGGGACCACTTGCGGGCCTTGGAAAACATTTCCAAACAGCTCCAGGATGAGATGTTCTGTCGCTTTTTGAAGCAATCGAAAACGGCAGAGGACATCCAGCAGGTCCTCGAAGAAGCAGACAACGCCTAGCTTCTTTGTTTTGCACGCAAATCGAATTCAACGTGAAATCAATGTCTGAGAACAAGCATTCGGCAACCGTCGTGATCTGTAATCCTATGGGTTTGCACATGCGACCGGCATATCTGTTTGCTGAAGCCGCGTCCAAATTCCGCAGCCATATCGAGCTGGTCAAAGACGACCTGCGCATCGATGGCAAAAGTGTCCTGTCGATCATGACACTCGGAGCCACGCAAGGTACCCAAATGGCGCTCGAAGCCACGGGCCCAGACGCCCATGACGCGGTGAACACCCTGGCGGCGCTCATTGCCTCCGGGTTCCCCAGGGAGACTGAAGATTGAACCAGGCTCAAGTGCGCTCGTCGCACGTTTCATGATTCGGCCGTAAGGGCCGGAGCTTCACGAAGAATTTGATTTGCAATCCAGATGGAAGTCGGGTTTGCAATGAAAATTCGTTTTTCTTCAATTCAGAACCAGCTCCCCTGCCCTGCTGCAATTTTTGCGCTGGCAGCTTGGCCTCGTGGGGCCTCAGTTTTATTGAATTTCTTGAGCAATCTATCCCTGACTTCTTCGTTGCTTTGGATCGCCCTCGCGCATCCAGCAATCACTCGCTCCATCCTCGCTGCGCCGGCGGGTTTCAGGAGCATCGATATTACCATCGGTCAGGAAAACACCCCGGAATCCGTCGCGCTTCCGCCAATAACACGGGAAACCCACGCATGAAAAAAGAAATGTTGATCAATGCTTCGCAAGCGGAGGAAATCCGTATTGCGATTCTCGAAGACGGCCGCCTCGAGGAACTCTACACCGAACGTGCGAGCCAGGACAATTACGTCGGCAACATTTATAAGGGAAAGATCGTCAATCTCGAGCCGGGCATCCAAGCCGCCTTCGTTGATTTCGGAGTCGGCCGCAATGGCTTTTTGCACATCAGCGACGTCGAGCCGAGCTATTACCGCCAGGGCGGCTACGATCCCGACGAAATCGCGGCCCAAGAAAAACGCGAGCGCCAGAATCAGCCGCGTCGCCGCAACGACAACGTCGACTACGGCGGTTTTCGCCCCAAGAACAAGCCACCGATCCAGGAGTTGTTTCAACGGGGAGATGAGGTCTTGGTGCAAGTCATCAAGGAAGGAATCGGCAACAAGGGCCCGACCCTGTCCACCTACATTTCCATTCCCGGACGCTATCTGGTGTTGATGCCGGCATTAGGCCGCGTCGGCGTTTCCCGCAAAATCGAAGACGAGGCTGAACGCCGCCGCCTCAAGGAATACTTGCTGGAGCTAAAGCCGCCCAAGGGACTCGGCTTCATCGTCCGCACGGCGGGGGCGGGCCGCAGCCGCCGCGAGCTCTCGCGCGACCTGGCCTATCTGCTGCGTCTATGGAAGGCCATCGTGCGGCGGATCAGAAAGGCTGAAGCACCCGTCGACATTTTCGAAGAAAGTGACATCATCACGCGCACCATCCGCGACATCGTCACCTCCGACATCGACAGCATCGTGATCGATGGTGAGGAACACTATCAGCGGGCCAAGGAGTTTCTCAAACTTGTGATGCCCCGCCAGGTTGGCTGCCTGCAGCATTACACCGGCAAGGATCCGTTGTTCCACAAATACAAACTGGAGGACGAGATCGTCAAAATCAATCAGCGCGTCGTGCCGCTGGAGGGGGGGGGATCGATTGTGATTGATCAGACCGAGGCGCTGGTGGCCATCGACGTCAATAGCGGGACCTTTCGTTACGATGGCAATGCCGAGGAATCGGCCTTCCGCTTGAATCTCAACGCGGCTCGCGAGATCGCCCGCCAACTCCGTCTGCGCGACCTCGGCGGCGTGATCGTGAATGACTTCATCGATATGCGCCGCGAGAAACATCGCCGCGCTGTCGAACATGCCTTGCGGGACGCCACGAAGCGAGATCGAGCCCGCACGAAAATCCTCCGCACTAGCCCGTTCGGGCTCATCGAAATGACGCGGCAGCGGATCCGCCCCAGCTTGAAGAAAAGCGTGTACTACGATTGCCCCTGCTGCGCAGGCCGCGGCGTCGTCAAATCCGAAGAAAGCATGGCCCTGGAGGTCATCCGCCTGCTGATGTTGGTCTCACAACATCCGAAAACGAAAACCATCGTCGTGCGGGTCTATGAAAAGGTCGCCTCCTATCTCAATAATCAAAAACGGAAGGCGATCATCGATTTGGAAGTTAGTGGCGAGGTCCGGATCGAGATCCGCGGCAGCGAAAACGTCTATCCCGAGCATTTGGTGATCGAGAGCTACGACGACGTAGGTAACCCCGTCCGTGTCACTTGACGGACGTCAAGTTGACGTTCGCCGAACGGTTGTTCCGCGAACGACCGTTCGCCGAGCAACTGCATTCAACTCAACAGGAGGAATCGAATCGTGTTAAGGACCCACACTTGTGGCGAGCTTTCGGCCAAACATGTCGCGCAACAAGCGACCTTGTGCGGCTGGATCGAGCGTGTGCGCGACCTGGGCCAGAGCAGCTTTATCGTCATTCGCGATCGGTATGGCAAGACTCAAGCCGTTCTGCCCCCGCAGGCCTCCGCCAGTTTGCGCGAGACGGTGAAGCAGCTGAAATTGGAGTACGTGGTGCGGGCGACGGGAACGGTGGCCTTGCGGCCCGCTGGACAAGAGAACCCGAACATGCCCACCGGCGAAATCGAGTTGCATCTCGAGTCGCTGGAAATTCTCAACGACTGCCAGACACTGCCGTTTCTCCCCTCCTCGCCCGACGCGCCCAGCGAGGAACGTCGATTGCAATATCGCTATCTCGACCTCCGTCGTGAACCGATGCAGCGGGCCATCATGCTGCGCAGTCAGATCACCAAAAAAATCCGCGATTACTTCGAGCGCAATGGATTCATTGATATCGAAACACCGATCCTCGGCCGTAGCACGCCCGAAGGCGCGCGGGACTATCTGGTTCCCAGCCGTGTACACCCCGGACAGTTCTATGCGTTGCCCCAGAGCCCGCAGATCTACAAGCAACTCATGATGATCGCCGGATACGATCGCTACGTGCAAATCGCTCGCTGCTTCCGGGATGAGGATTTGCGGGCCGATCGCCAACCCGAGTTTACTCAGTTGGACATGGAAATGTCGTTCGTCGATGAAAACGACATCATGGGCATGATCGACGGCCTGATGCAGCATCTGGCCCGTGAGATTTTAGGTTTGGAACTGACGCTCCCGTTGCCTCGCATGAGCTACGACGAGGCCCTGCGGCGATTCGGGCACGACGCGCCCGACTTGCGGTTCGGCATGGAGATTATCGACCTGACGGACTGGGCCAAAACCACCGATTTTCGAGTTTTCCGCGGGGCGGCCGATGCCGGGCAATTCGTCCGGGCCTTGAATGTCAAAGGGGCAGCTGAGGAGTTTTCCCGCAAACGCATCGACGAGCTGACGACCTTTGTCCAGGAAGATTTCAACGCCAAAGGCCTGGCGTGGATGAAAGTCGATGCCGAAGGCTGGAGCGGTCCGATCGCCAAAAATTTCTCCGAGGCTCAGCTGCAAGCGCTCAAGCAACGAGTCGCTGGGGAGCGGGGAGATGTGATTCTGTTCGTCGCCGATTCATACGAGACCTCGTGCCGGACGCTGCACGGGCTACGCCGGCGTTTGGGGGCGGAACTGAAGTTGTACGATCCCCGCGAAATGAATTTTTCCTGGGTGGTTCGCTTCCCGATGTTTGCTCGCGACGAGGAGGAAAATCGCTGGTCTGCCATGCACCATCCGTTTACCGCACCGCTGGATGAAGATTTGTCGAAGCTCGAAAGCGACCCGGCGAGCGTCCGAGCCAAAGCCTACGATTTGGTGCTCAATGGCTTCGAAGTCGGTGGAGGCACGATTCGAATTCATGACAATCAGACCCAACAACGGGTGTTTTCTTTGCTGGGGATGAGCCCCGAGGAGGCCGAACACCGATTTGGATTTTTGCTCGGGGCTCTACGGTTCGGAGCACCCCCGCACGGCGGGATCGCGCTGGGTGTCGATCGCTTGGTCATGCTCTTCGCAGGACTCGACAATATCCGCGACTGCATCACGTTCCCGAAAACCACCAAGGCTCAAGATTTGATGACCGACGCACCCAACGTGGTCGACGACAAACAGCTGCGTGAACTCGGCTTACAATTGAGAAGGTCGGCGGGTACGGAGTGAGGCTAGGCTGTGTGCCAACACCAGTCACTCGTCTGCCGCAGGTCGCCAGCTCGCGTATCTCGCGATCGCCCTACGCTGCTGCGTTCCGGCTAGTTGTTTTGGGACGCTGGAAACCTCGCGCCAGTGATTTCGAATAGCGGCAAAGGTAAATCAAGTAGGCTCGACATTCGATGGGGTTCGTGTCTTCGTGATCGCCATGGTGGCCACCTCACGACTCGCCAATGATCAACAGGAGTAAACCATGAAAATAGCTTATCGACGTGCTCGGCTCGTCGCGATCGCCACGTTCGTTATACTCGGTGCATCAGCTCACCGATCCGTTGGTCAGCAATCCAGCGGATCGTACATCGCCCCCGGTGAGAACCTGGTGGTCGATGGCATTCCGCCGATTCCCACCGCTCTGGCCTCCGATGTCGCTCGCTATACGGAGTCTCGCGCGGCGACCTTCGTCGATTGGCATCCCGTGGGGCGTGAGATGCTGATTTCCACTCGGTTTGGCAACACGCCGCAAATTCATCGCGTGAAGATGCCTGGTGGGGCGCGGCAACAATTGACCTTCTTCTCTGAACCGGTAGGTGCCGCGACCTGGGATCCGCAAGCGGCCAAATACTTCGTCTTCGCCCGCGATGTCGGTGGGAACGAATTCGGTCAGTTGTACCGGTTCGACATGCAAACAGGCGAGGTCACCTTGCTGACCGATGGAGGGCGTTCGCAAAACGGCGGGATCGTCTGGAACAACGCCAAAAACCAATTCGTCTACTCGACAACGCGCCGCAACGGAGCCGATCGCGATTTGTGGTTGATGGATCCGCTACAGCCCCAATCGAGTCGCCCGATCGTTGAACTCCGAGGGGGAGGCTGGGGTGTCGCGGACTGGTCGCCAGACGATCGTACGCTGGTCGCCATCGAGTACTTGTCCGTCACTAAATCGAATTTGTGGTTGATCGACGTGGCTGCGGGGACGAAAACAGCGCTGACCGACTTGACGGCGGACGTAGCTTACGGTGGAGCGGCTTTTGCGAAGGATGGCCGCGGGTTGTACTACACCTCCGATGAAGGGAGCGAATTCAAACGGCTCTACTATCTTGATTTGGCAAACGAACAAAAGCGGTGCCTGACAGCCGACCTCGATTGGGACGTAGAGAGTTTTGACCTATCCCCCGACGGCAAACGAATCGTTTTGAAAACGAATGAATTCGGGCTTTCGCGACTGTTTGTGTTGGACATCGCGACCGGTAACCGGCAACCCGTGGCCGGCTTGCCTACCGGCGTGATCGGCAGCGTGAAATGGCATCCTGGCGGCCGCGAGTTCGCCTGCACGATCAATTCGGCACGTTCCTCGGCAGACGTTTATTCCTACGACGTCGAGACCCAAACGGTCGCTCGTTGGACAGAGAGCGAACTGGGTGGCTTGATCGCCGACGAGTTGTCTGAGCCGGAGTTGATTCGCTGGCAGAGTTTCGACGGTTTGGAGCTTTCCGGATTTTTGTATCCAGCTCATCCCCGTTTCGAGGGGAAACGTCCGGTTATCATCAACATTCACGGTGGTCCCGAAGGTCAGTCCCGCCCGGGCTTCCAGGCTCGCAACAACTATTTCCTCAACGAGTTGGGGATCACGATGATTTATCCTAACGTCCGCGGCTCGACCGGATTCGGGAAAACCTTCGTGTCGCTGGACAACGGCAAGCTGCGGGAGAATTCGGTGCGCGATATCGGAGCTCTGCTGGATTGGATTGCCAAGCAGCCGAATTTAGACGCGCAGCGGGTGATGGTGACCGGCGGAAGCTACGGAGGCTACATGACGCTGGCCTGCGCGACTCATTTTGATGACCGGCTGCGCTGTGCCGTCGATATCGTCGGGATTTCGCACTTTGGTACGTTTTTGAAGAACACCGAGAGCTATCGCCGCGACCTGCGGCGGGTCGAGTATGGTGACGAACGGGACCCCGACATGGCGGCCTTTTTCGCACAAATTTCGCCGCTAAACAATGCTCACAAGATCACGAAGCCGTTGTTCGTGATCCAAGGGGGGAACGATCCGCGAGTTCCCCTCTCGGAAGCGGAGCAGATGGTGGAAAAAGTCAAAACCAACCGCGGCCCCGTTTGGTACTTGATGGCTAAAGATGAAGGGCACGGGTTTCGCAAGAAGTCCAACGCCGATTTCCAGTTCTACGCGACCATTATGTTCGTGCGGCAATTCTTGATCGGCGATCAATCAGCCGGCTTGGAATAGTCGCCGATGGAAATCGTGCCTGGCACGCATTCGGCGAACCGTCATGTTTGTCTCGGATTCGTGAATCGCGGCATTCTCCATCGAGAGTGCGGCACGAGGCGAACCCGATAAGAACCTATGCCCAAACCGACGGTCTCCATAACCCGAAGCGTGAGCGACGGCTTGTTTTGGTTAAGGCTCTACTTGGCAGAATGTCATGATCCGAAATTAAATCCTAAGACGGCAGGTTTCATCGATTGAGAACGATCGATAAAGTCATCGAGTCTCAATTGTTGGGAACGTAGGCTCTGTGCTGGGGCGAATTCGCTCAGCGAGCACCGTGGACAAGGGCCCAGCGGCAGATTTTGTCGAATCGATCGTGTACGCTTGGACGGCGCGATCAAGAAATTTTTCCATTCCAAATTTCATGGAGAGTTGCAAACGTGAATCGCTCAACCAGTATCTTGCCGTCGCTTCTCGTGGGGGCCATGTTGCTGGGGGCGACGCCAGCGACAGGGCAATCTCTCGATTGGCCGCAGTTTCGTGGGCCTTTCGCAAATCCGGTCGGAGACGGGTTGAATCTTCCGTTAACCTGGTCGATGACCGAGGACGTGGAGTGGTCGCGGGACATTCCCGGTCGCGGTTGGTCGTCGCCGATTGTGGCCAACGGCAAGGTCTTGATCACGACGGTCATCTCCGATCGGGAGCTGAAACCGGCACAACCGGGTACCGACTACAGCAATCAGTATGTCGCGGAACTGACGGCTCAGGGATACAGTGGCGAAGAGCTTGTCAAAAAACTGCGCGAGCGGGACTTTGAAATGCCCGGCGATCAAAATTTGTCTTATCAGTTGATCTGCTTGGATGTCGCCACGGGGGAAATGGAATGGCAGCAAGAGTATTATCGCGGCAAGCCACCCGGTGGACGACATCGCAAAAACAGTTTTTGTTCCGAAACACCGGTCACCGACGGGCAACGGATCTACATTCACGCCGCGAATTTGGCGTTGTTTGCTTATGATTTTACGGGCAAGCTCTTGTGGAAAAGGGACTTGGCCAATTATCCGATCTATTTCGACTTCGGTACTGGCAGCTCGCCGATTTTGGCAGGAGACCGTCTAATTGTCTTGAACGACAACGAAGAGTCGTCCTACTTGGCCGCGTTTCGAACGGACAATGGCGAGCTGATTTGGCAAGTCAAACGCGGTGAGTTCGCTCCCGAGGAACGCCCGCTGCAGGCGTCCAGTTGGACCACTCCGTATCTTTGGAAAAATAGCTTGCGGAGCGAAATCATCACGATCGGGCCGACACGGTTGACGGCTTACGATTTGGATGGGCAGGAATTGTGGTATCTCAAGGGGATTCGCATGGGGCCCGCGGCGAGCCCGTTTGGGATCGGCGACCAGTTGATCGTCAACGGCGGTACTCCGCAACCACTGTATGTTATCCGCCCGGGAGCAAGTGGCGATATCAGCTTGCGCAACGATGAATCGTCGAACGAATTCATCACCTGGTCACGCCCGCGGGCCACCTCGTACATTCCAACCCCCTTGGTCTATCAAGGCGGCGTCTACATCCTCAGCGACAACGGGATTTTGACCCGTTTGGATCTCGCCAGCGGCGAGGAGTCGTACAAGGAACGCATCAAACGTTCTGGTGCGGATTTTACCTGTTCCCCATGGGCAGCCGATGGCAGGATCTTCGCTGCCAGCGAGCAAGGGGATATCTACGTCATCCGCGCTGGCGAAAAATTCGAAATCATCGAGACGGTTCCCACCGGCGAAATGGCGATGGCCTCACCGGCGTTGACTCCGAATCGATTGATTTTCCGCACCGAGAAGCGAATTTTTTCGGTGAAACGGCGCGAGTCGGATCCTAAGCCACGCTAGCAATCGACGAAGCGAGCCGTTTTCCGCCTGTGACGGAACGGCGGAATTGACTACAAGACTCCCCGTGTTGATCGGACCGTTACCGCTTGTCGTCAATCTATGGCCACGCAGAGTTCCTCCCGCCCTTTGCGCCTGAAATGCCGGACAGATTTAGAGGCGGCTTGGCATACCTATCAAGGCCGTGAGTCG
The DNA here is from genome assembly GCA_937941455.1 of uncultured Pirellulaceae bacterium. Lineage (GTDB taxonomy): Bacteria > Planctomycetota > Planctomycetia > Pirellulales > Pirellulaceae > BJ22. The sequence continues at coordinate 132,732 of CALDHM010000002.1, forward strand.
GTTGTGATCAAGGATCCGCTGACGCTGCGCTACTTTCGCTTCGAGCCGGAAGAATATTTCATCATGCAAGAGCTGGATGGCCAGCGCAGTGCGGCGGAGATTCGCGACGAATTCGAACGTCGTTTTGCCCCGCAGCGGCTCAGCCTCGGCGAATTGCACCAATTCTGCGGCCAATTGCACCGCAATGGTTTGCTGATTTCGGAGGCAGCCGATCAAGGCCGAGTTTTGCTTGATCGCAAGGAGAAAAATACCCGCAAACGGCGACAACAAGCTTGGTTGGGGTTTCTCGCGGCAAGGTTTCCCGGAGTCGATCCCGATCGCTTTTTGGCATGGCTCGATCGCCGCGTGGGGTGGATTTTTTCGCCGCTGGTGTTCGCGCTCAGCCTGTTGTTGATGATGTCCTCGCTGGGGGTGTTACTGACCCACTTCGATGTCTTCAGCAGCAGACTGCCGACGTTCCAAGATTTTTTCGCGGGGCGGAACTGGCTGTTGCTCGCCATGGTCCTGGGGGTCACGAAAGTCCTTCACGAATTAGGGCATGGACTTGCTTGCAAGCGTTTCGGGGCGCAGTGCCATGAACTCGGCTTTATGCTGCTGGTGTTCACTCCATGTCTCTATTGCAACGTCACCGATGCCTGGATGCTGCCAAGCAAATGGCGGCGCATCGCGATATCCGCGGCCGGGATGTATTTCGAGATTATTTTGGCGAGCCTGGCGACTTGGGTTTGGTGGTACAGTCATCCGGGGATCGTCAATCAATTGGCGCTGAATGTCATGTTCGTTTGTTCGGTCACGACCCTGTTGTTCAACGCCAATCCCTTGATGCGGTTCGACGGCTATTACATCTTGAGTGACCTAATCGAAATCCCTAACTTGCGGCAAAAGTCGAGCGCCTTGCTGCAGCAAACGGCCAGCAGTTGGTTGCTGGGAATCGAAGGCCGTAGCGACCCGTTTCTGCCGACGCGGCAACGTTGGTTCTTCGTGTCCTACAGCATCGCGGCCGTCGTGTACCGCTGGCTGCTCACCGTGTCGATCTTTTGGTCTCTGTACAAGGTGCTCGAGCCGTACGGCTTCAAGATCATCGGTCAAATTCTGGCGGTTTCGATTCTCTTGATAGCTGTGGTGATGCCGGCTCTACAAGTCAAGTCTTTTTTTTCTGTACCCGGAAGGTGGAGTGCCGTGAAACGAGTTCGATTGGCCATCGCCACGAGTTTTGCCGTGGCGGTCCTCTTGGGAATTTTAGGGATTCCGATCCCCCACTACGTCAATTGCCCCTGCTATTTCCAAGCCCAAGGCACGACGTCGGTCTATGTCGAAACACCTGGCCACTTGTCCGAAATCTACGTAGCCTCTGGCGATCTGGTCGCAGCGGGAGATCCGCTTGTCAAGCTGACGAATCCAGATAAAACCGTCGAGTTGGTGCGCGTCGAAGGGGAGGCTGCGGTGGCACGCGTCAATTTTGTGAACGTCAGTTTGGCGTCGACTCGCGACGATCGATTCGCTCAGGAATTGCTCCCAGCTGCGGCGCAAAAACGCGCGGCAGAATCGCGGCTGAAGTTGATGGAGCAGGACACGGAGCGCTTGCTGATCCGTGCTCCCATCGCAGGAACGTTCATTGCTGCCCCGCCACGTAAAAAAAATCCAGATGACGAGGGTAATTTGCGAACATGGATCAACACGGCTGTTGCCACAGAAAATCGGGGCGCGTTTCTCGAAACCCAAACCCTGGTTGGTCAAATCATCCCCGACGAGAGTCGCGTTGAGGCGATCTTGGCCATCGACCAGGCGGATATCGAATTCATTCAGCCCAATCAGACCGTTCGGATCTGGTCGCGGCAGCTTCCTGGACAGTGTTTCGTGGCTCAAACGGCTCAAATCGCTCCCGCCAAAATGCGGGCCGCCCCCCGGCAACTGGCGGCTCGCGCCGGCGGCGATTTGCAGACAACGACCAACCGCGACGGCGAGGAAGAGCCGCTGAATGCCACCTACCAAGTCAATGTTCCGCTGGAAGGAACCGGGGCCACGGTCCTGACCGGCGCTACGGGAGTCGCCAAAGTCAAGGTCGGTTCAACCACGCTAGGAACGCGCCTTTGGCGATTGTTGTGCCTAACGTTCCGCTTCGAATTATGATGGCGTCCGCTCGTGCATTATCACCGTAAAGTTAAAGGATGGCAAATATTCGTTATTGTCCTTGGCGGGTCCAATTCTCGCGTCAGCGAGGCGAGCCATTGTTTCAACAACCCTGATGTCGGAGTTTGGCAGATCATTCCTTGTGCGGAGCCGAATCGGTCCTAAACCGAGTCCTGCCCACGCGTCGTGAGGGCCGACGGGCTAGAGTCTGACAAGATTTCAACATGGCGCGGGGAGGTGACGCGATATCTGACTCCGCGCCAAACGATCTCACGATAAAAGATCGCACGAAAAATGCCGCCTAAGTAAATGGCGTGGGTCAAAGGCATGAGGATCATGTTTCGCGTGAATCGGACGAGCGGTGTGACGCCACGATCGGCCCAGCAGGTCGAGCCGCTATCGTGCCGCCGAATTTCCACCGACCGCGCGGCGGACGAAAGTTCTTTGGATCGATGCTTCGCCAAAACCTTGGCTACGGCCCAGCGCACGATTTCGTAGGCGAAAGCGTACAACCCCAGGCTGATCAGCATAGTCCCAACCAGAACACCGATCCACGGCCAAGAGCCATCGTAAACATTACGAGCCAAAGAGATTCCCCAAAGGCACCAGCACATTAGCAGGACGCAGGCGTGGGCCACCGTGTTCCCAAAAGCTCCTTCATACCAGCGGGACCAAGTCAACATACGACCGATATATTGCAGGCTGGCCGACAGTGTGCAGTCCTCGCGGTTGACATTCAGTGAGCGAGGCTCGAAGGCGATCCGCGAGCCGATCTGGTGCATCGCGCGGGCGATGGGCCCATCATCGACGACTGATGTTCGCCACAATTCCGCCAGCCCTGCGGCGTCGAAATCCCGGCGGCGAATGGCCAGTGTCCCCGCCCAAGGGTGAGCTTGCATTGCCGTGGGAACCAGCGAGCCAGCGTTCCACAAACTGCGGACCCAGGCGCCAGTTTTGTAAGCAAGCTGCGGCTCAAACCATTGCCCCCCGGTGACGACGCCGACTTGCGGATCGACTAGCGGCGCGGTGATGCGGCGGAGCCAATCGGCGTCGGGGACGACGTCGGCATCGATCAGCGCGATGACTTCGGCCTCAGGAGGCACGTTGCAGAGCGTTTGCAGCAGGGCCGAACATTTTCGACTGCAGGTCGATAGTGGCTGCTGCAGCAATTCGATCGTTAACGGATGTTTGGTCGCGGGATCGGCATTCCATTCATCGCGCCATCGCTGAACCTCTTCGCCGGTACCATCAACGACGATATGGACCGAGGCTTGGGGATAATCGAGGCAGCGGAGGGCCTTCATTGTCTCACCCAGAAACGGATCGCGGCCGCGAATACTGAGTAGGACGGCAGCCGGCGTTGTTGTATCGCCACGCGGCAGCCGTTGGTCGTGCCGGAACAGCCACACCGCGAACACGACCGCTCCGGCAAGATGGACCAACGCCATCGATGCGATCAGCGCAGAAGCGATCCAAATCAGCATGTTAACGAGCAATCCCTGAGACCAAAGTTGGCAACGACTCAACGCGAAATTCTAAGGCGAGTTGGGAGCTTCGAAAACGGCAAGAGTGTGGCCGCCAGAATTTTTGCAAAAAGCTTCGACGAGGGGCGGCAGACGGCGACGCGTGAGGCCTACGCTCTAGCGTTCGAAAGGCATTTGCAGAATCATCTTCGAAAACGATCCCAGATGCCGCCAGAAGTCCACGTTCCAAGCGGCGCGGCGAATTGGCAAAATTCCTCGCGAGGTCATGCGGTACGTGCCACACGAGCCGCGCACCAAGTGGCGGCCGCCGGCCAGCCGCTGGTTTTCGCGAGCTTCGGGGCAAGTCACATAACAGCCGAGCCGAGAGGTTTTGAGATGTTTATAGCCATGGCACTGGTGGAGCGCCATGATCATGTCCGTGGCGTTGATGACGGGAATGCCTTGACTGCGAGCATGATAGATCATCCAGTTGTCCCAATTGCCGCGGCCGACAGCGAAATCGGGGATGGTGAGGAAAATGCCCCGGCGAAAAATAAAATACTCCTTGCAGACAATCGACGATCGCCGCGCCCGGCGTTCGATTTGCTGCAAAAGCCACTTGCGGTCTTGATCGGTCGTCAGATTGAGCGGTCGATCGACCTTCAAGTCATGTCGACGTCCAAACGCGACGAACCGCTCGAATTCCGGTTGCTGGTTGATTTGTTCGACGGCCCGCATTACGTCGTGTTGGAAGATGATATCGCTGTTCGAATACATCAACACATCGGTGCGAGCGAGTTCGTGTGCCTTCGCGAAAGCATCGCTGAGCAAGGGCGTTCCAAACTTGTTGCGTCGAATGGGGCCGCCGTAAATCGCGCCCACTTTTTTAGCCGCCTGATCAATCCCGAAATCGTCGCCGAACAAAATGACCTCGGCCGCCGGCGCCAGTCTCATCCAGCTCTGAATGGCGTTCATCTGGATTTGAGATACGAGGGGATCGGTAAACGGTTTGGGCAAGGTAAAGAGCGTCAACTGCGGTTGTTGCTCAACCGTTTTCGATCCCCGTTTTTCCGAGCGAGTGCGTGAGCGCGAGGCTTTTTGAGAGCGATGGACGTTCATCGGCGATTCCCCGCGAGTAAGATTTTCCGCTGCAGGATCGTCCAGCGTTTGACGAACGAAGCTCCCACCCGCGACAGCCAAGACTGCCAGCGGAATGGTGGCCGCGACGGACGCCAGCCGCGCCAAGCTGTCTTGTCGAGATATTCAAAGAAAACGTCGCGACGCGGATGGTTGCAGTGGTAATCCCAGGGCTTGAACTCCGTCGTGAAATGCAAGATGGCCGGCCGCCTGAGCATTTCCCGATAATCGTCGGCTGCGAACGGGCTTTGCTCCGCTGCAGGAAATTCAAACGCGTGGGCACCGACATTCCACGTCAGCGGCAATTGCCCCCAACGTCCACTGCAAACCGCATTCAAGGCATACTGGTCCCAGCACCAAACGTGCTCAGAGTGGGCGCGGAGCGTGCCGAGCAAGCGCTCACCAAGTTTCTCCTGACGCCAGCGGTTCAGATTCAGCACCATCACGCCACTATTGAAGTACATTGCCTCCGGATCGATGTCTAATTCATGATAGTTGGGGATCGGCTGCCAACTAGCTAAATAAGGCAAACTCCGGCGGAATTGTCCGCCAGCCAGCCGGCGAGCGTCGACGAAGGGGCATGCAACGTCGGGGACCGCGTAGCAATAATAGTCGTCGACGGCGTAGTCCCACAACTCCGTCAAACTCGACAAAACCACCAAATCCGAGTCCAAATAGATGCATTTGTCGAACGATTCGGGGAGCCAGCGGTCCGCCAATAGCCGCAAAAAAGCGGTATGTGAAATGTGGTGGGAGATTTTCAGATCGCTCAGATCGACCGCGTCGGCGGGGACGAACTGCAAGTCAACCGGATAGCTCGTGAGAGAGTCGCGAAGCCGCACGCGGGCGTCGGCCGATAGACCGCCGTCGACAACGAAGACCTTCAACCGACTCCCCACCGCGAGGTTTTCCGCTGCCGACACCAGCGTCACGGCCAATGGCATTGCGTACCGCTGGTCTGCGGCACAGAGCACGACGGGCTCCGTGGCTGATGCGGCGGTGCGTGAATTTTCGTGTCGTGAGCGAACGAGCGTCATGATCGGGAAAAAACGCCCTTAAGGTAAAACGTCTTGCAAGTTGCCAGGGGTTTCCTTCGCGGATGCCACAGGCGGATACTCCTTGGCCGTTTGCCGGCGGGAACGGAACATCGAGAGGAGTGATTCGCGGATCCGCACAATCGGTCCTGCGATCGGATGCCTGCGGATCTCTTCAAAGATTTTGTGGGCTGCTGCCAGTTCGCTTTTGGCCTGCGCCAACTGGTGCTGCAGATGCGCTATCTCGCGGCGGGCCTGGATCAACTCGCCCGCGAGTTGTTCGGTGGAGTCGATACCCCATTCGGGAAACTGCGGATACAACAGCTCCAGCGGGCAATTCCCGGCGGGGGCCACCGCCGCCGGTAGCAGCATTGGCGGAAAGCCGAGCGGCAAGCCGCGTGAGATTTGATCGCGACTGAACCGCAACATGCCGTCGATCAATTCGACCATGCGTTGGACGGCATTGGTCTCGCAGTAGAGCGCGTCGCGCAGCCACCAGTTCTGTAACTCGAGCTTCGCGGCCGGTGGCGAACTCAACTCCGCGATCACGGCTGCGAATTGTTCACGATGGTGGATCGTCCAGGGGCTGGGCACGAGCAGCGGGCTGTAGTGGAAGTTCAGCACAGCCACCGGTTTTCGCCGCAACATCCCTTCCAGCATCAACGTCGAGGGGGTTGTGATCACTGCGTCAATTCCCCGTAACTGTTCCGCCAACTCACCCCCCGTCGTGTCCGTGCACTGGTTCTCGATTTGCAGTCGGGACCCCAAATCGCCCTGAATTCGCCAAACCACCTCGACAGTCCGGCCATCGGGCAGCCGCCGCAGTTGTTCCAGGAAATCCCGCAAATGGATCAGCGATTGGTAAGCGGTTTGGACTTGTTGTTCCGTGAATCCCGGCGTCTTTGCCGAGGCGATCATCAGGCGAAAGCTGCAATCGCTCCCCTGGCGGGCGAGGGGGGGGGAAGAAAGAGAAGCCAGAAAGCCGCGGCATTCGTCCTCCAGTCGGGGGATGCCGACGAGTTCGGTCTTGCCTTGATTGCCCCACAAATCGAGCAGCCGCTGTTGGCTCGCGCCGATACAGGCTACTTTGTGGGAAAGGACCGAACGCATGGTCCAGGGGCAAGCCGGTTCGTCGGGGCGATTCTCGAAGGCGTTGCGCCACTCGAGAATTCCATCGATCATGTACAGTGTGGCCACCTGGCGCTTTTTCAACTCAACGCAGGCGTGACGGAATCGGTCGAAATGCTCGCTATAAAATATCGCGAGGTCTCCCGGTCGAGCCCGCTCGACAACGGACTCGGGACCGATCATCTGTACCCTTAAGTCATCGGCAAAGGGCGCGACGTGATGGGAAATTTCGGCATCTGTCCCAATGGCAAAAACCGACGGTGATGTCATGCGCATTCGTCCTCGGCGAATCATCGACCTTTAAGGCCTGGCCTAGAAATCAAAAGTGACGGGTTGGCCATCTTGGCGGGAACACAGTCGCCGGAGAACTTCCTCGTCCAACGAATTGGGAATCGTTTTCGTACTGCCATCGCCGAAAACAAAATTGCAAACTCCGGGGTGAAAGCTGCCCCATTGCGGATGATCCCCGAAGTCGGGTGGATTGACATTTTTCAGGTGCTGAATGGGAAGTCCGACGCCGCCCAAACGCATGAAGGTCCCGGGATCGTCGCCGTTGTAGATGCAATTGTCAGCCGCCCCTCCCGGCTCGCCCATGAATAAGTTGCTGATCGCTTTTTCGCCGATGAAGATCGTATTGGATACGCCGTCCAAGATGTCGACCTGCCGATAACGGCCCCGTTCGGAACCGACGAGCCGGTTCATACTGACCGGGTTTTGAAAGTCGAATCCTGAATTGAAGACTCCATCAACAGGCACCGCAAATCCGGCCCAATCATGGGTGCCGTTCAAATGCTGCGTGGAGCCGGCATTCCCTGCGTAGTCGCCGACGGAGCCGACGTGTTCGCCATTTCGTTCCGCTTGGCTTAAAAATTCCGGTGAACGGCGGGACGAGCAAAACATCACTGGCATACCGAAGCGGACGATCTCCGAGTTCTGATCGGCATAGCGGGCCTTGAGATCAAAGCGTTCGTAGGCCGTTTTTGCTTCGAGGTAGGGCATCACCAGGACCGGCCAGGTCAAAAACTCATCCGCGGCGCGCGAGGGGGGGTAGTAACGCCGCACATTCTCGTACTGCTGCACGGCCAGCCCAAGTTGTTTCAGGTTGTTCAGGCACGACGTGCGACGAGCCGACTCGCGAACCATCTGGACGGCTGGTAAGGTCAAACCGACCAGCATCCCGATGATCGCGATGACCACCAGCAACTCGATCAAGGTGAACGCTGAACGAGTAGAGCTATTACGCATGTTGACTTCGAGCAATTGACGAGAAATTAGCCGCAAAAATTTCGCAATCCGAGGCCGCGTTCGCAGCCTCCTCAGCGGAGCCAAGACCATTTGCCAAAAGCATTCCCTACCGAACCGGAAAGGTCTCGCTATTCGTTCATTTTTACTGGGAAGGCGAGATTTGAAAGCCTCTTTTTGCGGAATTCTGCAAATGTTCCGCAAGTTCCGAATATACGACGGATTCTGATAGTGTTTGTTTTGCCGCCAGCAGAGATTTTTGCCCCAATTCAGCGCGTTTTGACGGGTTTTGGCACAAATCCACCAGTTGATCCGCCATCTCGCGGAGGTGAGGAACCACGAGGCAACTGGACAATTGGGCTTCGGACAACCCCTCGGCCCCCACCTCGGTGGTGATCAAGGGCTTTCCATAAGCCAGGGCTTCTACGTTCTTGATCTTCAGGCCAGTGCCGAATTGAACCGGGTTGACCACGATATCGACCTGGCGATAGAAGTCGTCGAGCGTCGGGACTTCGCCTAAAAATAGGACCTTCTCGAACGCCTCCGCTCTCGATCCCGAGGGCGACCGCAAGGCGAACCAGTCGCAGATTTTTCCGGCAATCACCAGTTCCGCGTCGATGTGGTCGAGCGAAATGACTTCCGGCCACACTTCGATCAAAAATCGATTGATGGCATGCCAATTCGAGTAATTGGCTGATCCGATGTAACCTACCCGCAACAGGCCGTCGTGTTCATCAGCGTCGACTGCTGATGCGTGATCAAGATGGCCGAGGCGAGTGGCAGGTGCATGACCGACGCACAACACCGTAGGCCGCCGGGTCAACGACTTGATGACCTCCGCCTCATGCGGCTGAATCGCGAGGATCGTATGAAAACGTTCCCACACCGCAGCCTCTTCCACCTGATCGATGTCCAGCCAATGGAGATATCCGGCTGCTCCGAACTGCAACCCACGCTCATGCAGGATGTCGTGAGTATCCAACACGCAGTGGACCTGTTCTGGATTTGGTAGAGCATCCAGCAAATATGCCATCGTGACATATTCAGACAAGAAAACTTGCGGCCGATAGTGTTGGCAGAGATTGCGAAACTGATCCATCGCCCACGGCCAACGATAGTCCGCGAGCGTCAGTGGCGTGAGCGGTTGTCCCTGATCTTGGGCTTCGGACTCCGACTCGTGTTTGCCACGATTCAGCCAGCGTTGAATTTGATGCCGAGCCGCATCGACATACCATTTGACCCGTGCAAGAAATTCCTCAGGCGGTTTGGCGTGCTCGAAAAAGGTCACATCCCAATTGCCGTCGGTGATTCGCAGATGGTCCTCCGGTCCCACTTGCCCAACGAAAAATGTCTTGAAGTGAAACGGCGGACGGCTGAAAAATCGGGCCAACGAATGGATTCTTTGTTCGGCTCCAGTCGCTGCGTTCCAGAAGGGAACGTCGGTGGCCATCAAGATGCGAAGAGGATTCGTGGTCATAATCGGATTTTATCAAATCTTTGCTTAACGGCGGTGCGGCCAGGAGGCGAAATCATCCGACCGAACAGCAAACGAGGTTGAAACGTCGCTTTTTCCTCACTACCGACAAGCAATCTTCTTGCAGATTTCTAAGCGTGCACACATTGTTGTCTGCCGAATCACACGTGGAAAAGGCGAACTACTTCTGAGCTGACTTCGGGACAGCGTTCTCTTTCAACCCATACCGGCGGTAATTCTCGTTGACGGCAAGAATCAAGCAACGAGGTCGAGTGGCGGCAGATTGTCAATCTCCAGCGATACGAGCTGATCGAGAACGCTGTCGGTGGTCGGCCGCTGCAAGGGGTTTTTGGCAAGCATCCGTAGGATCAATCGGCACAATCGGTCGGGGATGCGAGCGTTGGATAGGGGATGTTCATCGGGAGCCTGGCGCTTCTGTTGCATGATCACTTGACTTAGGCAGTCGTCCCAACAATTCGAGAATCCTGCCGAGCGCCGTTCCGACGCTGCTCCGATGGTGCCTGCGATATCAATCGGCCAGCTTTTCGTGAACAGCCAGTACAAGATCGTCCCCAAACCGTAGACGTCGGCACCCGGTTGAGCCTGATAATCGCCGGCAAAGGTCTCCGGTGCCCGCGACATCACGTCGGACAACATCTCGCAAGGTAACCAACAAGGCTCCCCCAGCCGATGCGTATTGCTCCAGCCCAGGACAGAAACCTCGCCGCGGTGATCCACTAAAATTTTGTGCGGCGACAAGCCCAGATGAACATGCCCACGATGATGCGCCGCATTGATAATCTCCACCAATTGGCGGGCAATCCACAAGCGTTGAGATAACGTGCTGTCGATCGTCGAATTGTAATTTAGGTTCGAAAGCAGGCTTCCTGCCACCAAAGGCTCGACGACAAAAAAAGGAAACCGATCCAGTTCTGCATCAAGAACTGGGGGAACGCCGCGATGTTGCAGCGAATCGTGCAACAGGACTCGCCGCATAAGCCGATCAGTGGCCTGTTGATGACGGTGATCGGACAAACCGCGATTGATGACTTTCAGCAAGAACTTGTGGCGTGGTTCGGTCATGGCCCCCAGCGGTTGAACCACGTGAGCCGTGAACCAACGCCCCGTGCGATACATCGACAGGGACCGCCAGTATCCAAATTTCACCATCGGGGGCAAAACGACTGGCCCTACCCCAGACGAACTCGCTGATAAAAACTCAGTTGACATGAAACCTTGATGTCGTCGATCGTTGATCGCGGAACTGCAAACGGCGGCCACGAAAGGGTTCCGCCTCATTTGCGTTCGCCGCAACGCCACGGCACGGCGTCGCCACTATCGCGCAGGTGGGTGCAACTTAACCTTCCCAACGCCTCCGGACTTCGCCGGCCAATCGAGATAGGATTGCTGATGTGACAATGGACTTCAGTCCGCACGAGCTTTTGAGCTGAAACGAAAAACTGTCCGAGCCGACGCGCCATCCGCAGCCCATCGACCGCCCCAATTTGCCGCCCGATCGGCGGCCGGTGGTTCCGACGGGGGACGATTCACGGTAACCCTCGCCGCCGCTCGTCACACGTGGTCTTTCATCGAAATCGGGCCGTATCGATGGCTAGTCACCACGCGAAATTGCGGGAAGTGCAATTTGATATCACCAATCCGTTGCCGCGAGTTTTTCTAAAGTGCTGGGAGGTCCGCTAGCAGATTCCGTCTTTGGCAGTTGCAGCGATTTTGCTACTGTCCGACGCCAGTGACGCAGAACCAGGAACGGGCCTCGCCCGATTCACTCGCCGGTTTTTGCCCAGGCACGACTATCCGCAAGGAGGCGGAAACCGATGATCAAGAACCCTCTCTCCCTTCTTCCCTTTCCCGTCGTCTTAATGCTGCTGGCCCTGTACGGGTGCCACCCCAAAGATCTCAAGAACGTTCGTCTCGACCACTGGCAAAAAGCCGTCGAGGCGGTCAAGCAACACTTGCCGATCGACTCAAACGCCGCGTCGACAAGACCAGTTGATGCGGGAAAAACATCGTGGCCAGCAGGCCCTGCTCCTGGCACCACTTCCACTCCCACGCCACCGCTGGTCATCAACTATCCATCGACAGCGCGCAGCGGAATCCTGACAAGCGTACCCACCCATCCCGCAGCGAACATCCAGTGGCAGCCTGCCCCCCCCTTATCGGTGCGGGAACACTTGAGAAATTTTCCGATACCGAGCGACGGCTCCCGAGGTTTTGGATTTCCGGGCGTCGACGCTCGTCCGATCGCCGGCACTTGGTTCAGTCCAGATCAACAAGGACGATGGGTGGCCCTCGATCCGCAGGCGGCGTATGGTCACCCCTCTGCCCGCCTGCCGTTCGACAGCCGCTCGCTGGTGATTGGTACCTTCAATATTCAGACCTTCGGCCGTGCCAAGCTCGGCAACTCGAGCGTGCAGGAGATCATCGTTGAAATGATTCGTCGGTTCGATTTGATCGCCATTCAAGAACTGCGTTCTACCGAGCAGTCGATCATCCCCATGCTCGTGGAATCCCTTAACGCCAAGGGCATGGAATTCGGCTTTTGGGTCGGTGAACGGCAGGGAGAAACGATCAGCAAGGAGCAATACGTCTACATCTATGACACTAAAAAGCTACGCCTGATTTCCGAACCGTTCATCACTCGAACCAGGACTCCCATGCACCGGCCACCACTGGCAGCTTGGTTTCAAGTCATCACGCTGCCTCCCAATCAGGCATCCACATTTTGCCTGCTGAACGTCCATACGGACCCCGATCAGGTAAAGCCGAGCAATCGCTCGCAGAATGAGTTGTTGGCTATCCGCGAGGCAGTCGGTTATGCACGGGCCAGTTTGCCGCTGGAGGACGATTTCATCGTACTCGGTGACTTCAATGCTCCCACCGAATTCATGGCGTCGGAATATCCCTGGTTCGAGCGCGGCAACTACGTCGTCCGCGAAAATTGGGTCACTAACGTTCGCGAGAATCGGAACTACGACAATATCGTCTTCGATCAACAAGCGACAACCGAATGGGATGGACGCGGCGGGGTCTTCAATTTCCGCCGCGAGTTCAATTTGAGTCTTGAGGACGCCTTGTCCGTGTCGGATCATTTCCCTGTCTGGGCTACCTTTTCGATTTTCGAAAACGCCTACGGTGGCGAGGTCGCCGCGTTGCCTGCCTCCGGTTCCCCGCGCTGATTGGCGGTCACTACGGAATTGCCCTGCGAAATCGAGAGATCAATGCCAAAACTTTCCCTGTTCTTCTGCAGTGGGCGACCCGAGCCTAAAAAATGGCGCAACCTCTGAATAGAGATTAGAGTTAGCGGGGGGCGGAAGTTGAGGTATTAGAGGCTAGCCCCCAATAAGCCCCTCGCCCACGCTTCGGGCTGCGGCGTGACGAACCAATTGGCGATCGCCGGCAAACCTAGATGAACCCTCGCCCACGCTTCGTGCTGCGGCGCGAGCACCCACCGTGTGATCGTGTCGGCAAACTCAAGACGGGTCCTCGCTCACTCGTCGGGCTAACGTCGCTATCAGTTTTGGGACGGGCTTTCAGCCGAACAGTTCCTCGATCGGTTTGGCACCGTTGGCGATTTTGATTGGCCGTCCGCTGGTACTTGTGAAGGTCGTGCTCAGTGAAATTCCCAGCGCTTTGCAAATGGTGGCCATCAAATTTTCTGACGAGTAGGACGGTCCCTCAACCGCCGTCCCATCATCGTTCGTTTTGCCGACGGCAATCCCCGGCTTCAATCCGGCACCACCGACCACCACGCTCCAGCAGCGGGCCCAGTGGTCCCTGCCGGTGTCGCCATTGATCCGCGGCGTACGGCCGAATTCTCCCATCCAGATCACGGCGGTGTCCTGCAGCATCCCACGCTGCGCGAGGTCTTCGACCAGCGCGCTCATTCCCTGATCGAGCGCCGGCAGGCGATCATTCTGCAGTGTCGGGAAAATGTTCTGATGATTGTCCCAGCCCCCGAGATTGACCTCGACGAAGGGGACTCCGATCTCTACCAATCGCCGGGCCATCAGGCAGCCGCGGCCGAAATTGTTGTTGCCGTATCGCTCCCGCACGTTCTGCGGTTCCTGGTCGACGCGGAACGCCTCCATTTGTTTGCTGGTCATCAGATTGAGGGTCTTTTGAATGACCGCCGCATGCTCGGCGGCAGACGGCCCGCGGTTTTGTTTAATGAACCGCGTTTCCAGCGTCTTGAGGGCCTGGACCCGCTCATACAATCGTTGTGCTTCCACCCCCATGTTGAGATTCTGCACGTTGCCGTTGCTGTCGACGACGAACGGCGCCCAAGCCATGCCCAGGAATCCCGGTCCCTCGCTGCCGCCGCCGATCGAGATGAACGGCGGAATCTCAAGATCGGTGCGGGAGGCGTGCAATTGATGTGAGATCACCGAGCCGTAGCTGGGGTACTCGATATTGGGCTGCGGAACGAAGCCGGTATGCATGTAGTACGTGCCACGCGTGTGATCGGCCTCGCGCGTGCTCATGTTGCGAACAATGGACAGCTTGTCCATCTGGCGGGCGATCTGCGGCAAGTGCTCGCAAATCTGTACGTCGCCCGCCGTGGCGATGGGGCGAAACGGGCCTCCCGTCGCGGTGCCCGGCTTGAGATCGAACAAGTCGATGGTGGACGGTCCCCCCCCCATCCAGAGCAAAATCGCTGCCTTGCCGCGGCGACGCAATTCGTTAGCGTGGGCTTGCAACGTGCCGCCAAGCGCCAGGGCACTCCCCAGCAATGCAGAGGCACCGGCCACGTGGGACAGGAAATGGCGACGATTCATTCCAGTTGGGGTTGGCCAAGGAGCGATGGGCTTCATGTAAAATTCTCCGAAGTTGATCTTGCGGGTTGCCCGTCTGGAGTTACCCGAAGCACGGGCAAATCGTCGTTAGTGCACGAAAATAAACTCGTTCGAGTTGAGGATGACCCACCACAAGTCTTGCAGAGCTTCCAGGCGGTTGCCATTGCGGGCTTGCAGCAGAGTTTGGGCGATTCTGATTTCTTCCCTGGTGGGCGGGCGCGATAAACCGGCCAAGAATAAACTTTTCACACCGTCCGATCCATTCATCGCCGCCGCGCTTACCAAGATGCCTGCATTGGCCTGTGTCGCGTTACGCGTCATTTCGCCGTTGAACATCATCAAGATCTGGGGGATGGTCCCATTGAACGTTGTCGATTCACGCCCCTCATCGTTGCCGAAGGTCGTGGTGAACTGCCGTAGCCAACGATTGCGGCGAGCCTCTTGCTCCTCGTAGCTCAATTCGCGATCTGCGCCCCCGGTCAGCACCAGCAATGATTCGTACAATTGCTCGGCGGTCATTTGCCGCAAATAGAAATGAGAAAACCGCGGCGGCTGTCCGAGTTGGGGATCGTCCAATTGATTGCTCGCATTGCACTCGCTGCTAAGCGAGTACGGCTGCGACAATGCGATGGCAGCCATCAAATGCCGCAGATCGTAACCCGATTGCACGAACGACTCGGCGAGCCCATCAAGTAGCTCGGGGTGACTTGGCAGGTTGTGGGGGCCCAGGTCGTCAATGGGATTCACCAAGCCGTAACCAAAAAAGTGAGCCCAGATGCGGTTGACAATCGCTTTGCCAAAGTACGGCGAGCTGACGATCAAGTTGGCCAATTCCTTGCGGCGATTCACGACATTGACGTAACCACTTTTGGGGATTTCCGTTCCATCGACGAAAACCGGATAGGCGACCTTGAGCAGGCCGTTCCGCAACTCATAAAAAGCATCCGCTTCGTCGATCCGGCCGCTTTCCCCCGAATAATCTTGATCGGCCAGAATCGGCGAATCAGCATCGGTGCGGCCGCGGAACGCGCGGACTTGCCGAAAGAAAGCGTTCAGTTCCCAATACTTCTGTTGTTTCCAGTCGTTGAACGGATGGTTGTGGCATTGGGTGCATTGGACTTGCAGGCCCAGAAACAGCTGGCTGGTCGCGGCCGTCGCCTGAGCCGCCGAATCTTGGTTCACCTTGTCGATCAAAAAATTTGTGGCACCGTTGA
This sequence comes from uncultured Pirellulaceae bacterium, assembly GCA_937941455.1. Taxonomy (GTDB): domain Bacteria; phylum Planctomycetota; class Planctomycetia; order Pirellulales; family Pirellulaceae; genus BJ22. The sequence continues at coordinate 148,368 of CALDHM010000002.1, forward strand.
AGTTGGGTGAGCCGGGTTGCGTGGTCCCTTCGGCAGTGATCAACTCCGTCACGAAGCGATCGTGGGTTTTTCCGCGAGCGAAACTATCGCGCAGGTACTTGTGCATCCCCTCGCGACTGATCAGCGAGTTGTTGTCGGTCCCTCCAGTTCGCCCGATGAGCAGGTTCGACCAGATCGTCGTCCAATGGCGAGCAAATTCCTCGGTGTACTCGTCGGAAAAGATCAATCGCTCCACCAGCGATTGTTTTTTGCTGTCGGATTTGTCATTCAAAAAACGATTGAGCTCGTCAATCGTCGGTATCCGACCGATCAGATCGAGGTGTACGCGCCGACACCACTCGCCGTCGGCGGCCGGCGAGCTGGGCTTCAAGCCATCGGCTTGCCACAATTCGGTGATCTCGGTGTCGATCAGACCGATCATTGATCGCCATTGCGAACTGCTTGCACTCTGGCCGGCCAACCAAGTTGGAGACAACAGCAGAAACAGTCCGCACAGGATCGCCCTCAAGCGCCAGCATTTCGTCGATGTGCACATGCTAGAGACCATCGGATTGGGCACGAGTAACCAATTCACTTGGAAACACGAGCAGCGGTCAGCCGATCGCGTTCCTTAGTTGATTCTATCCCACATTGTGTCCGACAAAACAGACTTTTTTCGAAAACCATGATCTGAAACGCGGTGGCGTCGGGTTTTCTCGCTAACCGCGGGGCAGCGTCCTGCGGACAGGAATGAACACAAAGCCGAGCGAAAAATCGGGTTGAGAGCCGAAAAGAGGGTACGATTTCCCGCGGTGCCAATCCAAGCCTAAGCCGAGGTATTCGGAGTCAGTGGGTTCACAATTCGCGGCGGGCATCGAATTCCCTTGGGTACCCAGAACTAGCTGTGAACGAAACGACGATCTAGGGCAAGGTTAAACAACCGGTTAACGATTGCCAGGTCGCGCTATTTGCAATTCGCCGGATGAACGTTTTAAAACGACCGAGCGGGTGATTGTGGCGAATGAAAATCGAATTGGCACCAGATTCGGAAGGTTCTAGTTCTTGGCGGCGGACGTTCAACCGCTGCGAATTTTACCTTGAAACTTGATTTCCGGATGCCACCAAGTGTTTAATTTTGCAACAGGTGTTCGATTTTGATACACGCAAAATAATACAGGCCACCGAGATCTCGGTGGCCTGTTCAGTAAAAGGGAATTACTATTTCAGCCTTGACCAGAATTGCTTCCGGCCAAGGCTCTACCTCGTCTCTGTTCCGCCCCCGTCTCGTCTATCTCACTCAACTTGTCGAGGGAGGTCCACTTCCTCGTTTATTAGTGGGCAATTTCTGTGCCAAATGTAAAATTTTCGGGAACGTAGTCCACTTGCCAAATTTTCGACGAACATCTTCACAGTCAGTTCGCGGGGGCGTCCTCTGCTCCAAGTTCGCACAGCGAACCGACTATCAGCCGAACTCGCAGGGGGAAATCAAACGCCGACAAAGCGTTCGATTCCCCCTTCGGTTTTGCTCCTGAAGTCGCGGTTTTCAGGTGTTGCAACCGTTATTCACTCGGCCGTTTTCCAAACCGCCGCACGGCCCAAGCGAAAATTGCGGCGGCAGTCAGCGTTATCATCGGAGCCGCAGACGTAAGCGGAACGAAAAGATTCGCGCCTTTCGCCTCCTCCGCCTGCTGCGCCGAGTAAAAAAATAGATGTCCCCACATGGCGAACCACGCACTAAATACGGCGACAATCACCATCGCGAATCCGAGGGAGAACTTCATCGCGTCGTCCTTCGGTCTTTTAACGAATCCAAGGTGTTCTCCAAAGCAGACGGTTCGGTTTGTTGCCAAATGCTTTGCCGGAGTCGAATGACGGCACGCGGGTCGATCCGATCTGCGCGACCGCCGCAGGTCACGGCTCCGCGGACACCGATCCAATCCGGCCTGATTTGCAAAGCGGTCCTTAAATTTTCGTCGCGGATTGATCCCGCGAGAACCAGACGGATTCCAAGGCGGTGTGTCCATTCTCGAATCGCTTGTAGCCGATCGAGGTCAAGCAAATCGAAAATGCTCCCCGACGATTTGGAATAAGTATCGATCAACAGATATTTCGAGCCACTGTTCGCCGCCAACCTGGCGATTTCTTCGACGGACGGCGCGGCAGCCGCATGATAATCGGCATAGGCAGCGGGGACTGCGGTGGCCGTGGTAGGAATCTCGGCAAGGGCCTTGCGCCAGTAGGCTTCCCAGTCGGTTTCTCCGGCCAAGCCCGCGAAGCCCAATTTCACAAACGCAGCTATCGCCAGGTGGACTCGTAGCCGTTGAGGATCAAACTCTGCTAACTCGCCGAGTGCGATGCTGAGCGGGCGCCGGCTCGCGAGCAGATCGCGAAAGGCGATCACCGTCGAGGCCGCGACCGGAGCTAAAGGTCCCTTGGCCGGGGCCTTCAAATCCACGATATCCACGGCGTTGAGCAACTCCGCCAGCCACTCCGTCGGGTCTTGGAAGCTCACCAGCAAACCAGGTGGCGAGCGCTCGGATCGCGAGGTCTTGCCGGCGACGCCTGCCGCAAGTGATACGCACGGGGACTGGGACAAATCCATGAGGCTCGACTACAATTCGAAGCGGGAATTTTTGCAGGTCGCGGGGCCGCTTTCGCGGTGCCGATCGATTGCGCTGCGTTCCAAAGAGGTTCTCACAGTTTAACACGATTCCATGCCGAGAAAATCCTGCTCGACGGGGATGGGACCTGCAGGCCGTGGCAGGGTCAACTCGGATTGATCGACAGGAAATTGACTTTTCGGCAGTGCTCTTGCCCGGTTTTGCGTCAGCGCAGCCCTAGCGATGTTACCTCGTACCCCCATTCAGGATGAAACCACGTTGAACTTCGAACATATCGTCGAGAACTACCAACTGGTGAGGTACTGTCGCCGTATCGAAGATTGCGAGTACCTGGCCTTCGACACGGAATTTGTGTCTGAGAATCGTTACCGTCCGCAACTTTGTTTGGTGCAGGTCGCGACTCCGCTGGGTCTGGCGATCATCGACACGTTGTCTGTCGGCGACATGACGCCTTTCTGGAATTTAGTTTGTCGTCAGATTCCGCAGTGCATCGTGCATGCGGCGCGCGAGGAGTTTTTGTTTTGTCGGCGGGAGGCCAAGGCCCGACCGCGAAATTTGATCGACCTGCAATTGTTGGCGGCCTTCGCCGGCTTCGAATATCCAGCGGCCTATAGTTCGCTGGTCAGTCAGATTTTAGGGGAGCGGCTGGCCAAGGGGGAAACGCGAACCGATTGGCGTCAACGGCCGTTGTCCAAAAAGCAAATTCATTACGCGCTCCAGGACGTTGCTCACTTGTATCCGATGTTCCAGGTCCTCCACAGCCAAGTGGCGAAACTCGGTCGCGAGGCCTGGTACCAAGAGGAAATTGACGAATGGCAGCGGCGTCTGGAACTGGCCGATTCCGAGGCTCAATGGCACAAATTGCCGGGTATCTCCAAACTGAATCCGCGCGAGTTGGCGATTGTCCGCGAGTTATTTTTTTGGCGCGAGGAAGAGGCCGAGCGACGCGAACGGACGCCGCGAAAAATCCTCCCTGATGATTTGATCGTCGAGTTAGCCAAGCGGGGCGAGCACCAGCCAGCGCGGTTGACCGCCATTCGCGGCTTGACACAACGCGTCAGCAGCCGCCATATCCCGGAGCTGGGCGATGTGGTGGCGAAGGCCTTGGCCCTGCCAGAGTCGGAACTGCCGACCAAAGTCGAGCCGCAACCGAACCCGAATATCGGAATTCTCGGCCAATTCCTGACCACGAGCCTGACCTTGATTTGCCACGAGCGTCGCATCGCTCCCAGCTTGGTGGCCACGACCCAAGACCTCCGTCAACTGGCCGCCTGGAAGATGGGCTTGATCGACCGCAAGGACGAAAAGCCGTTCCTCATGCGCGGCTGGCGCCGCGAGTTTCTCGCCGACTTGCTGGAGGATCTGATCAAAGGGCGCCTAGCCCTGCGAGTCCACAACCCAAAATCGGCAGCACCGGTCCAACTGGTGCGGTGGCCCACCGAGTAACCTCGGCTCACTGCCGCCGGCAACCAAGCGACCATGACCGATGCCGCCATGCCATGCTCGGCTTGGTCCCATCTCCCGTCGCCCCACACGGACCATCGAGGTCCCACTCAACTGATGTCGCATAACGAATCGGCTCGCAATAGCTGGGCCTGCGGTTTAGAATCGTTCGCGAGGTATCGTCTCAACCATTTATTTCCTTCAGGGATTCAACATGAAGCGTCTCGTGCTGGCCTTTTCCGTTCTGCTGTGGATCGTCGGTGCCTACCAGCTTGATCATTGCCTCGGCCAGGCCGACTTGCGGATCGACCAGTTGCCGGGCTACGAAGCCTACCAGGCTGCCCAGCGAAATCGCGCCCGCAATCTGCGATCGGCAACCATCCAGTGGAGCAGCGACGGTCAATTCGCCAATCTAAAATCGGGCGATTTGGAAATATCTCTGGATCTCAACACCTTTCAATTCGGCGAAAAACGCGTCGGCGAAATGTTGCAACTGTCGCTGCCACGACGGAGTTTGCCACAACGCGCGGCGGTGCCGCGAGCGGAACAACGACCCGTCGAACCGTCCCCCGATGGCCAGTGGAACGCCGTTTATCGCGACAACAACATCGTATTGGAACCCATTCCCGCCGACCGAACCGCGCCGATCGTCGTGACTCGCGATGGCACCGATCGGCTGAGATACGGAACGGGATGTTGGGTGTACGGCGAGGAACTCGACCAGAAGGAGGCCATGTGGTGGTCGCCAGACTCCCGCAAGTTGGTGTTTTACGAAGTGGATGAACAAGGGCTGAAGGATTACCATCTGACGGTCGACAATTTTTCGCTGTACACCACTCTCCACACGACGCGGTACCCCAAGGCGGGGGAGCCGAATCCCCAAGTCAACTTGATGGTGTACGACTTAGACACTCAAAAGACTCGACGCTTGACGATCGACGGCGAGCCACGCCAATATCTGTTCAACATCCAATTCGCGCCGAGCGGACGTGAGTTGCTGGTCAGCCGTACCAATCGCCGCCAAGATACTTTGGATATTCTGGCGATTGACGTGGATACCAATCAGGTTCGCACCGTCGTCCGCGAGCAACAACCGACGTGGCAAAACAATCGCCCGATCATGCAGTTTCTCGAGGATGGTGAGCGATTCGTTTGGGAAACCGAAGCAAACGGCTGGAAGAATTTTGAACTGCGGCATCTCGACGGTCGATTGATCCAAAAGCTGACCCACTGGGACCGTTTCCCGTGTGAACGAATCGTCAAAATCGACGAGGCGGAGGGCTGGTTCTACTACACGGCCTATAGCGACGCGTTTCCGTACAACGAACAATTGCACCGCGTGCGACTGGACGGCAGTTCGGAGCAGCGGATAACTACCTCTCCCCTTCACCATACGAATTTCAATTTCGATCCGCTCGGCCGCTTCGTGTGGGCCACTCGGCAGCAGATTGACACGCCCCCCGAGCAAGTCCTTTACGCTATGGACGGACGCGAACTCGCAAAACTCTCTTCGGAAGACAACGCCAAGGCGGACGTGAACGTGGAGATTTTTTCGTTCACGGCCGCCGATGGACAGACGCCGATCTACGGGGTCTTGCACATGCCGGAGGATTTCGATCCGAGCCGCAAATACCCGCTCCTGATTGATGTCTACGGCGGTCCGAACTCGCGCGGGTTGTCCAGTCAATTTGCACCGAACCATGCCCTGACCGCGTTCGGATTCCTCGTGGCCAAGGTCGGCAATCGCGGCACCTTGGGGCGCGGCAAGGCCTTCGAAAGTGCGACGTACCAACGTCTGGGGATTCTCGACCTCGATGATCAGGCCGACGCCGTAAAATTTCTGGCCGCACGTCCCTACGTCGATGGAACCCGCGTCGGTATCTTTGGGCACTCCTACGGGGGGTATATGTCGGCCCTTGCGCTGTTGCGGTATCCCGAAGTGTTTCATGTTGCCGTGGCCGGTGCTCCGGTTACTGACTGGAAACATTACGACACGATTTACACGGAGCGATACATGCGAACGCCGCAAGAGAATCCCGAGGGCTATCGCGGGGGATCATGCGTCGAATTGGCGAAAAACCTGCGAGGCAAATTGTTCCTGATCCACGGCTTGATCGATGACAATGTGCATCCTTCAAATACCTGGGAGCTTGTCAAGAAATTGCATGACGAAAATAAGCGGTTTGATCTGATGATTTACCCCGAATTCAAACACGGTATCAGCAGCACGTACCCGGCGCTGCGCGTCGAGTACCTCTACCGGCACCTGATCGCCTCGCCGCAGACGCCGAGCAGCCGCGATACGACTGAGCATTGAGAGCCGATCCAAACGCCATCGGCAGCGGTAACCCGCAGCGTCAGCAAGGGCAATCGATCGAATAGACTTTACTCGATCACGGCTCCGTTCTTCATCAGCCACGGACTAGCTTTTTAGCCATGGCATTGGCGCTCTCCAGCGGTGTTGAAAACCTCTAACTTCACCTGCCCACCGGGAGCGTCGCGGTGCCAGCCGCGGGCCGCGGGGAGCGGGGGGTGATGTGTCATCTTGAATCGGCGTTTCGCAACGGACAAACGTCATTACTTGTCACTGCCGCAGCTTCTACCAGTGCTTCCCGACTCAACCAGCGTTTCTCTCTCCGAACTTTGCGGGCCGACTCACCTGGAGAGAGAGTGGATAGAGGTGGTGATTCCGCTCTGGCTTCGATTGCCCGTTTGCTCCCGTTGTTTCAATGGCCCTGGCGGGGTGAATCATCCGGAGGAGTGGATGAAAAAAAAGACGCCCGGCGGCAAGACCGGGCGTCGAGCGAAGAAGTTGAAACCTCCGTGTGAGGATTCAAGCAGTCGATTTAGTACCGTTCGGGAGAAATAATCCGCGTACTATCCGGCAATCACGGCGGATTTTCCTTTCGGATTCTGACAGCCGTCCGTTTCCGTACCGGTTTTGCGAACGCGTTGCGTTTCGAACAGGATTCCGTTGAGGACGAGTCTTTGTCCCCCAACTAGGCTTTGTGCCAAAGCTCATCAGCCGCAGGTCGCCAGCCCGCAGTTCTCCTGAAAACCGGACGCTAGGGCGTTCCGGCTAATCGTTTGGGGACAACCCCTAGTAGCCGGAACATGTACATGTTTTGCGAAAACCGCGGGCTTGCACTTGCGGCTGACGGATTGGGGCACCGAGCCCAGTCTTTAGCGTTTGAAGTCGTTGCCGTTGTCGCGGCGGGCCGAGGGTACGCCGATCTCGTTGCCGTAGAACTTGGTGGTTCCTTCCTTGACCTCGTGAACTTCGCCGTCTTCCGTGGTCAGTTGAGCACGGAAGCGGTGGACCCCTGGGGTCAAGGCATGAGCCGTGACCACGACGGCGACCTCTTGTCCTGGCTCGATCACGGGGATCGGTGAGAACACGACCTGGCCGGTCGAGACTTGATGGTTCATGCCACTGGCCGTCACGGGCTCGACACCTTCAGCATATTGCATGACCAGGAACAGCTGATTAGCTGCCCGTGAGCCACGGTTTTTGATGCGGATGGTGTAGTCGATTTTTTGGCCGGTCGGCAAGGGACCTTGTGGATCGTCCACTGTCAAGATCAAATCGGCGACCGTCTCGACCATAGTGACGCAGCGGTCGACGGCTGCGATATCGCTGGAGCCGCGGGCGCCGAGGTCAAGTCGAATTTCCCCTTCGGTGTTCAGTTTGCAGTTGACGCGATAGGTACGTTTGACACCGACATCAAGGGTACCGATGTGCCACCGCATCGCGTTATCTACCATTTCGGCGCCGTCGATGCCATCGAGATATTGCACACCGGGGGGCAGGGCCAAGGCGGCGGAAACATCGCGAGCAATCGCATCGCCGTTGTTGGTGATTGAAATTTCGTACTGGCCGATCGAACCGGCATATTTGAGGTCCGGGCCAGTGATACTCAAGGCCAAGCCGGGGCGACGCACGATGATCGATTGATTGGCTTTGGCCTGTAGCTCGCCAAGACCGATCGCGTGAGTCGTGAGATCCAGTTGGCCGGCAGCTCGGGCCAGCAGTTCGACCTGGAACGAGCGCTCTTGTCCTGGTGGAATTTCACCAAGGTTGGCCCGTTCGCCGCCAAGGGCTTCGGGGAGCATGACGGTGACATTTTCCGCGATACCGGTCCCCGGGTTGCGGACGGTTACTTGGTACATGGCGGTTTCGCCGTAGAGGACCTCAGCCGGTCCGCCGATGGTCATTTCCAGTCGCGGTTCGGTGACGAGGACGCGGGCAGAGGCTTGCCGCGGTTGCATCGACCATTCGACCTGGACATCGAAATTTTCGGCTCGAGACGGGGTCGCATCGAGGATCATCGTTTGAGAAGTGCCACCCACCAACCGATCGATTTTCCATTGGATGCGGGCGGCGCGTTGTTCCGTTCCGATTTCACGGCGTCCGATCGAAGTATTGACGTTTTCGATTTTGACCCACTGGGGGACATTGACGTTGACGATCAAGTTGTCTGCATCGCGGTTGGAAGTGTTGCGGATGACGATCTGATACTGTGCTCGCTTGTGGATGCCCACGCTTTGCGGACCGAACGACTCGATCTCGATCGCGGGGCTTTCCATATTGAGCATGCGGGAATCTCGGTGAGAATTGCCGCGGCCGGTCCCAACCTCGAAGCTAATCAGCTGGGTTGGCTCGCGGGTGGCCGGTAGTTGTGTCTCGATTTTTTGTTCGGCGGACGGAGCCGACGGTTGGGCCTGCGTCGGCGGAGAGGTCACCGGCTCCTTGGTTTGCTCGGTGGTTGCTTGCGGCTGCGACTGCGGCCGATTCAAACCGGCCATGCGGCTCGATGTTTGCTCCCCATTGCCCTTGCGGAGTTCGAGGGCTTGGACCTGCGGAGGCTGTTGCAAGGATTTGGGCAACGCTTGATCTCGGGGGCTTTGCGGTGAAGCCGTTGGATCGGAGTTGTCAAGCATTTTTCGCTTGGCGATTTCCACAGCCTGTGGCGTCGGCAGCATCGGCTTGCTTCCCCCTAAGGCCGCCGGATTAGCAGGAGGCGCGTCGGCATCTTGGGTGTAGGCGACCTGGCGCACGGCGGAATCTTTTACCGTCGGGGTGGACTGTTCGTCGGTGAACCGAAACTCGATCCCTTTGCCCGGCAGCGGTCGGGAGGACGGCGGCACATGCACGTTCGGAGGAACAGGATTGGCGACTCGCGAGGGGGACTTGGTTTGACCTGAAACGGCGCTTGTCAATACCAACCAGGCCATCAACCCGGCGGTCACGATCAGCTGTTTTGGGTAAGCTAGCATTTTGATTCCTCGTTTGCTGAGACAACTTCTTCTCTGGTGGTATCGACTTTGACGATTAGGCAGGTTTAATCGAATTTCGAGCATCGCCGCGTTTCCTGCAAAATCGACAATTCTCGGATGCCCCGTGCGGGGGGACGTTTATCAAGAACGAGCGATTTCGTGAAGGGCAGCCTCCTGAAGTTTGAGCGATGCTGGTAATTCACTGGCAGCAGTTCCGCGGGCTGTACCACCAAGAGTTTTCTGGTTTAGGCCGGCCAACCTTCAGCTGGCGGAGCGGATTTCCTATCTGCTGCTGCCCCGTTTTTATGAGTGTTGCGACCAATTCCGAATTTTTCGGTGATTACTTCTAAGATTTGGCCCCTGCGCGCGAATTGACTGTCATACCGCCGCAACCATGTCAATCCTGGCGGTTCGAAGAACCACTTTTTGGGAGTCGAGTTATGTTGAAAAAAATCACCTTGATTGGGATCGGCGCGGTATTGGCCGGTTCCTTTTTGTTCGGCGGGCGTCTGATCCCCTACGCGAACACAGCGTACAACAAGGCCCGCGAGGCAGCTCAGCAGAGCGTGCCGCTGGGATTCCAGATCGACGCTGCCCGCGAGCAGTTGAAAAAGATCAAGCCCGAGATCAACGACATGGTCTATCAGATCGCGAAGGAACGGGCGGAGATCAAGCGGCTGGAACGCGAGGTCGCTCGGCAAAATGAGCTGCTGGCCAAGCAACAGTCCGAAATCCTGAGCTTGCGGGCCCATCTCAACACGGGCGAGGAAGTCTATGTCGCGACCAACGGCAAGGCCTACTCCAATGCCAAGGTGGAAGAGGATTTGCGGCATCGCTTCAGCATCTTCCAGACCGCCAAGCAAACCGTCGAGAAATCGCAACAAGTCCTGGAGCTGCGGCAGAAGTCCCTCGACAATGCCATGGTCAAACTGGAACAAGCCCAAGCGGCTCAACGAGAATTGGAAGTCCAAATCGAAAATCTGATGGCTCGCCAACGGATGGTCGACGTGGCCAAATCGGCCAGCACGCTGAACTTCAGCGACAGCCAGCTGGCTCGCACTCAGAAGATGATCGACGAGATCAGCAACCGCATCGACGCCGAAGAGGAAATGCTGGAACTGGCTCCAAAATACCTTGGCGAGATCCCGGTCAGCCCCTCGACGAAAGGCTCCGAAGATATCGTGCGAGAAATCGATGAGTACTTCGGCGCATCAGCCTCGGACTCGGTCGTAAAAAAGTAATGGCTGGTCGATCGTTTTAACAATCTCGACTTGGTTGCTTCGCGATTGCCGCCAATGCCCGAGCGGCGATTGATTTGAACTCGGGGGCTCGAAACGTTTGTTTCGGGTCCCCGTTTTTGTTTTTTGGGTTTGCGGGTTGACAAAATGGCTGTCGCCACTCACACTAAGTCGTATGCAAACGATCCACGTTCATCGCCATCACCATCATTCGTTACCGAGCGTTGCTGCGGCGTGATATAGTTTGCCCATAAGAAACTGTCCGACGCCAGCAACCGCTGGCGTTTTTTTATTGCCAGCCAGGCTGCTGCGTCATTGCCCACAGGAACTCGCAATGACCAACATCTCAGCGAATACGTCGCCGCCAGCGGAAGCGCCCGCGCGGGATCGGCAGGTGGCTCCCCTGCGGTTAGGGCTGCCCAAGGGCCGGATGGCCAACGAAGTCAATCAGTTACTGGCGGACGCGGGGATTCGCCCCCAAATATCCTCTCGCGACTATCGTCCGGAATTGTCGCTGGGTGGCCTCGAGGTCAAGCTGCTGAAGCCGCAAGCGATCGTCACCATGCTGGCCGTTGGCTCGCGCGATATTGGCTTTGCGGGGGCCGATTGGGTGGCCGAGCTGGACGCTCCCCTGATCGAGTTGCTCGACACGGGGCTCGATCCTGTCCGCATCGTGGCCGCGGCGCCGGCCGCGTCCCTGCGCGACCCCGATTTTTGGAACCGTCCGTTGCTCGTGGCTTCCGAACTCGAGTCGTTGACCCTCCGTTGGATCCGTCAGCGCGGGCTACTGGCAAAATTCGTGCGGTCGTATGGTTCGACGGAAGTCTATCCCCCTGAGGATGCCGACTGTATCGTCGATGTTGTGGCCACGGGAGCAACGTTGAAGGCCAACGGTCTCGAGGTGACCGACGTGATCATGCAGTCCTCGACTCGCCTGTACGCCTCGCCGATCACGATGGAGCGACCGGACCAGCGAAGGCGAGTCGAGGAGTTCGTGCTTTTGCTCAAGTCGGTGCTCGAGGCACGCCTGCGAGTGATGGTCGAGGTCAATGTCACAGCGGATGTGCTGGAGCGGGTCGTGAAGGTGCTCCCCTGCATGCGCGAGCCGACGATCGCGACGCTCCACGGCGATCGCGGCTACGCCATCAAGGTGGCGGCTCCCAAGAAAGACCTGCCGACGCTCCTGACGCAGATCAAGGCGCTCGGCGGGACCGATATCGTGGTGAGCCCGATTTCTCAAATCGTCCCTTAACAAACGGGAATAGATTGCCATGTCCGAGACCATGCGACGCCAACAATCGCCGATCGGCGGCCTGCCAGCCCCCAGCCGCCGCGTGGCGGAGGGAGCCGCCTATCGGCCGCCGAAAAGTGCCGTGCCGATCCGACTGCAACTCGACCGCAACGAGGGGAAGCCCCCCCCGGAATGGAACCATTGGGCAGCCGCCGCTGCCGACGAAGCGTTGTTGCGGCGGTATCCGGTTTCAACCGAGTTGGCGGCGAGGCTGGCTCAGCGGCACGGCGTGTCGCCGCAGCAAGTGCTGGTGACTTCCGGCGGGGATGAATCTTTGCAGCGGATTTGCCTGGCGCTCCTCGACGCCGGTGCGCAGTTGCTGCTCCCCAGTCCCACGTTCGAGATGATCGCCAAGTACGCCGCGCTGGCTGGTGCCGAGATTGTGGAGATCCCCTGGGGCCCGCAGGGCTACCCGCTCGAGGATATTCTCGACCGATTGACCCCGCAAACGCGGTTAATCGCCGTGGTTTCCCCTAACAACCCCACGGGTGCCACCGTCGGTGCCGCCGAATTTCGGCGATTGGTCGAGGCGGTGCCGCACGTTTGGGTTTTGGTCGATGCGGCTTATGCTGAATTCGCCGATGAGGATTTGACGGGCATCGCCCTGCAGTATCCCAATACGATCGTGGTGCGAACGTTTTCGAAGGCTTGGGGCCTGGCCGGTTTGCGCGTCGGTTACTCACTGGCGCAGTCAACCACGATCGAATTTCTGCGCCGCGCTGGGGGGCCGTATCCGGTGGCCACAGTTGCGCATTCGATCGTTTGCAGCGCGCTGGCCCAGTATCCAACGGCCGATCTGCCGTATGTTCGCCGCGCGATCGAAGAGCGAAGTGCCCTGACCGCGCTGTTGCGTCGGTTCGGACTGCGCGTTGAGGAATCGTCGGGGAACTTCGTCTACCTCCGCACGCCTGATGCAGAAAGGATTTACTGCGAGTTGCAGCAGCGAGGCATCGCCGTGCGCTGGTTTCCGGTTGATCGCGGTGGAGTCGCGGCACTGCGGATTTCGTGCCCCGGTGCTGCGGAAGAGTTCGTCGAATTGTGTTCCGCGCTGGAAGCGATTTTACTATCGCTGATCGCCGGCGGATCGCGATGAGGTTGTCCCTGTTTGAGCGCCGCCTGGAGCGTGGAACTTAATTGACCCTAATGTTACGGAAGAAAATCGAGTTGCCATCATGAATTGCTCACGAATCGCCGAAGTCATAAGAAAGACATCCGAAACCGAGATCTGCCTGACTTTGGACTTGGACGGCAGCGGCTGGGCCCGCGTCGAAACCGGAATCGGTATGTTCGATCATTTGTTGACCGCATTGGCCCGACATTCTCGCTTCGATTTGACGCTCACTTGTCGCGGCGATTTGCAGGTGGACGATCACCACACGGTCGAGGACTGCGCCCTGGCGATCGGTGCGGCGATCGATCAAGCGTTGGGGAATCGCCAAGGGGTAACTCGCTTCGCAACCGGTTTCGCGCCCCTGGACGAGGCTCTGGTCCGCAGTGTGATCGATCTTTCGGGTCGGGGGGGGGCCTGGGTAAACCTGCCAATCCCTGTCGAGCGGATCGGTCTGTTGAGCAGCGAAAACGTGCCCCACTTCTTTCGATCGCTGGCAACCGCAGCGCGGCTGACCCTGCATCAAGATTTAGTACGCGGTGAGAATGGTCATCACATTGCCGAAGCGGCCTTCAAATCGTTCGCCTTGGCGATTCGCAATGCGACCCGGCCGACGAATTTCGGCGACATTCCCAGTACCAAGGGCACATTATGACGAACGGCAGCGACAACTTGGTAGCGGTGGTCGCCACGGGAGTGGCTAACGTCGCGTCGGTGATGGCCGCCCTGCGACGTCTCGGGAGAGAGCCGTATCCGGTGTCGTCGGCCAGCGAAGTCATGGCGGCACAGCGGTTGGTCCTGCCCGGAGTCGGCGCCTTTGCCGCGGCGATGCAACGTCTGATGGAGTTGGGGTTGGTCGAGCCCCTGCGCGAACGCATCGCCGCCGAGCGGCCGACGTTAGCGATTTGCCTCGGCTTGCAACTTTTGGCCGGCGGTAGTGACGAAAACCCCGGCGTTCGCGGACTGGACATTGTCGATGGACAAGTCGTCCCGTTGCCGGCCCGGCGACGGCCGCAGCTGGGCTGGAACCGCGTGGCCCCGGGAGCCGAATCGCGGTACATCAAGGAGGGTTACGCTTATTATGCTAACTCGTTTTGTCTGACCGCGGCTCCTGCCGGTTGGGTAGCGAGTTGGAGCCACTGCGACGATCGCTTCGTTGCGGCCATCGAGCGAGGGCCGGTGCTGGCCTGCCAATTCCACCCGGAGTTGTCGGGGGCGTGGGGCCGCGAGTGTTTGGCGAGATGGTGGGAGGCGACCGGATGTTGACGACACGCATCATTCCCTGCCTCGATTGCCGCGATGGCCGAGTGGTGAAGGGGATTCAATTCGGCAACTTGCGCGACGTGGGATCCCCTGCGGAGCAAGCCGCCTTGTACGAAAGCCAAGGCGCCGACGAAATCGTGCTGCTGGACGTGATCGCGACAGTAGCGGGCCAAGCGGCCCAGGCGGAAACGATCCGCGCTGTGCGGCAGGCTCTTTCGATTCCGCTGACCGTGGGGGGCGGCGTGCGATCGATCGCCGATGCCCGGCGTTTGCTCGATTGCGGAGCCGACAAGGTGTCGGTGAATACAGCCGCCGTGCAGAACCCCGATTTGATCGATCAGTTGGCCGACCAGTTCGGTCGCCAGTGCATCGTCTTGGCGGTCGATGCAGCCGCCTGCACAGGGGGGGGCTGGCACGTCGTCACGCACTCCGGGCGGCAACCGACGACCTGGGAAGTAGCCGACTGGTGCCAAGTGGGGGAGCAACGCGGAGCGGGGGAGATTCTGCTGACCAGTTGGGATCGGGACGGCACGCGCAGCGGTTATTGCTTGGACTTGCTACGGCACGTGCGGAACGGTCTGGCGATTCCGCTGATCGCATCGGGGGGGGCCAACGGTCCGGAGCATTTGTGGGAAGCGATCGAGGCCGGTGCCGACGCGGTACTTGCCGCCAGCATTTTTCATTCAGGAGATTTTCGGGTGGACGAAGTCAAACGTTTTTTGAGTGCTCGCGGTGTCGAGGTGCGGCGATGATAGTGCTTTTGAGCAATTTCACTGTGCATCAGGCAAAACGTTTTTTGAGTGCCCGCGGTTCCGAGGTGCGACGATGATTGTCCCGTCGATCGATATCATGAACGGCCGCACGGTGCAGCTCGTCGGTGGCCGCGACTTTGAATTGGACGCTGGGGATCCGCTGGCGTGGGCCGATCGCTTCGGGGTGGTCGGCGAAGTCGCGGTGGTCGACTTGGATGCTGCCCTCGGGCGGGGTTCCAACCGGGAGATCATCCAGCAGGTTTGCCAGCGTTGTCGCTGCCGCGTGGGGGGAGGGATTCGGTCGGTCGAGGCAGCCATCGCCTGGTTGGACGCCGGCGCCGAATCGGTCGTGTTGGGGACTGCGGCGCGACCTGAGATATTGCGGGACCTGCCTCGCGAGCGCGTCATCGCTGCGCTCGATTCGGTCAATGACGAAGTGGTTGTCGAGGGATGGCAACGAGGGACGGGAGTCAATGTGCTGGAGCGGATCGCCGAATTAAAGCCGTATGTGCACGGTTTTCTGGTGACCTTCGTGGAGCGCGAGGGACGTTTGGGAGGGACACGGCTCGACGCGGCCAGGGAAATCGCCAAGGCTGCAGCCGGAACGCGCGTCACGATCGCAGGTGGCGTTACGACGACTGCGGAAGTTGCCGAACTGGACCGGATGGGTTGCGATGCCCAGGTTGGGATGGCGCTCTACAAGGGATTGCTGCCGCTGGCGGAGGCCTTCGCGGCCCCCTTGATCAGCGATCGTCCGGATGGACTGTGGCCGACCGTGGTGGTCGATGAACACGATGTCGCCTTGGGCCTAGTCTATTCCAATTTGGAAAGCCTGCGGCAATCGCTCGCGACTCGGCGTGGCGTCTACTACTCGCGCAGTCGGCAGGGACTTTGGACGAAGGGGGAAACGTCGGGAGCGACACAACAGTTGCTCGAGGTTTCGGCCGATTGCGATCGCGATGCGTTGCGATTTCGTGTGCGGCAAGCCGGAGCGGGCTTCTGCCATTTGGACACGCGATCCTGTTGGGGGGGGGCGGGAATCGTGCCGAGTCTCGCCCGTCGGCTCCGCAGCTATCGAGACAACGCACCCAGTGGGTCCTACACGCAACGGCTGCTACGCGATCCCGAGTTGCTGCGTCAAAAGCTGTTGGAAGAAGCCCGCGAACTTGCGGCGGCCGCGACCGCCGAGGAAGTCGTTCACGAGGCGGCCGATGTCCTCTACTTCGTCCTGGCGAAACTCGCCGCCGAGGATCTGGCTTGGGAGTCGCTCGAAACCGTCTTGGACGCGCGGCGGAAGCGCGTGTCGCGGCGGCCGGGAGATGCCAAACCGAACTCAGCGAACATTTAGGCGAGCGGCAAATAGGGAGTTACCTTCACCGGATGATAGATGCCAAGCAAGACTATCGTCTGGCGATAGTAGCAACGGTATGTTTTCAATTGTCGCTCGCCTTGAACGTCACTACAACATTTGCCAAGGATCCACGTCATGCTGAAGCGCATCACCATCGATGAACTGGAATCGACATTGCGGCCGGCCGTCGATACGGAAACGCTGCTCGTCGCCCGGCGACTGTTGGAAGAGATCGCGCGGGATGGCACTTCAGGGCTGATCGCCGCCATCGAAAAGTTCGAAAATCGGCGTGGCGATCGGTTGACTTTGGGACCGGCAGAATTCGCTGAGGCTTATCAAGTCGTTCCCCGCGCGGAACGAGAGTTGCTGGAACGGGTCGCAGGAAGAATCGCGCGCTTTGCGGAGGCCCAAAAGTTGAGCCTCGGTTCGGTATCGCTCCCGATCGACGGAGGGGCGGCAGGACACGACTGGTTTCCGCTGCAGAGTGCAGGTTGCTACGTCCCCGGCGGCCGCTTTCCGCTGGTTTCGAGTTTATTAATGACGGCCGTGACGGCGCGAGTGGCTGGCGTCGAGCAGGTCTGGGTGGCTTCGCCCGTGGCCTCGCCGCTGATGCTGGCCGCCGCGGCTGTGGCGAAGGCCGATGGATTTCTGTGGTGCGGCGGCGTGCAGGCGATCGCGGCGCTGGCGTACGGGATCGGAGGAGTTCCCCGTTGCGATGCGATTGTCGGCCCCGGAAATCGGTGGGTGACCGCCGCGAAGTTCTTGGTTTCCGATCGACTGCGGATCGACATGCTGGCCGGCCCCTCGGAATTGCTCGTGTTGGCGGACGGGACGGCACGCCCGGAGGTGATTGCTGCCGACTTGCTCGCGCAGGCCGAGCATGATGTCGACGCGCGGCCGATGCTGATCACCGATTCAGCGGATCTCGCCGCGGCTGTCGATGCCGAATTGCGACGGCAAACGGAACAACTAGCCACTCGCGAAAATTGTCAGGCAGCTCTGAACAATGGATTCACCATGATCGTGCGCACCTGGGAGGAAGCGGTGGTGGCCTGCCAGCGCATCGCGCCGGAACATCTAGAGGTCCAGGTCGCGGAGCCCGCGGGCTTGGCGCCACGTTTGACCAAATGTGGGTGCTTGTTTATTGGGGGGAACTCCGCCGAGGCGCTTGGGGACTACGGCGCGGGGCCGAACCACGTTTTGCCCACCGGAGGGACCGCCCGCTTCGCCTCGGGCTTGGCGGTAGAAACGCTGATGCGTCGGCAGACTTGGCTGCGGATCGACGATGTCGAGTCCGCTCAAGGGACGGTCGCCGACGCGTTGGCGATGGCCGAACTGGAGGGCTTGCCGGGGCATGCGGCGAGCGCACGATTGCGCGTGAGATCCTAAGCGGTTGCGACATTGCGTTGGATGTCGCGGCGAGGCGACGGTTGAATAGTGGGTCGCTTGGCGGCACAATGAGAGCCTCGCCGGATTACTTGCAAGGAATCTACCGATGGCCGACTCACTTGCCAAACGCCAAGCTCGCTACTACCAAGTCCTGGAACCGATTCGCGAGCGAGATCGATTCACATCGAAAGAGATCGTGTCGGCATGCCGCGAGCTTTCGGCAGTCTTTGTCGATCGCGTCTTGAAACAAATGACTGATGACGGTTGGCTTGTCAGCAGCTTCGACGGCAGCACTACGAATTACTCTTGGGCCCAATCGCGCTCGGAGTTCGCGTCCGAGATTTGGCTGAAGAAACGATTCGGTTCGACGGTGCTGGCGGCACCGGAACAAGAGCGGCCGCGCGAGCGGCTCCTGCGGTTGGGGGCCGAAGCGCTGAAGACGTCGGAACTACTGGCGATCTTGATCCGCGTCGGTCGTCCAGGTGAATCGGCGGTCGCGGCCGGTGAAAAACTAGCTGGCGCCTTCGCCGACGATTTGGCGAAACTGAAAAATCACAGTCAAGCGGAATTGCGGAAAATTTCTCCTGTCGTTTCGGTCGGAGTCTACTGTCAAATCATGGCGGCAATCGAGTTAGGCCGACGCGTTGCCGAAGCGATCGAACAGCGGCCTGACAGCAATTTGCGTCTCGATAATGTCCCGGCCGCTGTGGATTACTGCCGCAGGAAATTTCGCAGGCTTGCCCTTGATGCCGTTCGCGAGGAATTTCATATCGTGACCCTCAACACGAAACTGATTCCCATCGCAACTCATTTGATCACTGTGGGAACGCTGGATGCGAGTTTGGTTCATCCCCGCGAGATTTTTACGAAAGCGATTCGGGATTCGGCCGCGGCGATCATTTTGGTGCACAACCATCCATCGGGGGATCCCACTCCCAGTCGCGAAGATCTGGCCGTGACGCGACGGCTCCGCCAGGCCGCAGAGATTATCGGGATTCGCATCGTGGACCACATCGTCGTGGCCAGCTCGAATTGCGTCAGCATTACGGAATGGGAAGGGAATTGACGGGCGGATTCGCTCGTACCGTACGGCTGGAGATAGGACGGGTCTGGATTAGCGCGATGCGTCAGCGAGGTCTCTTTTCTCAGGAGCTCTCACTTGCTGTCGCCACGTGCTGTTGCCAATCGGCGCCGGTAAATTTCGACTTGGGTCTGCTCGGCGACCAGTTCGGCAGCAAGTTCCAACAGACGCAAACGATTCTCGACGTGCTGGGCGAAGTCGAGGGGACGATCATCCTTGGCCGCTTCGGCGGCCAGCAACGAATCGTGTAGACTTTCGATCTCCCGCAGCTTCAGTTCGGCCACGCGCTGATGTCGGGCCAGTCCGTGATACGCCTCGCGAATCTCCAAGGCGATCTCGCGGCGTTTGAGATCCGCCAACTCGGAAAGCTGTCGGCGTCGATGCTCGGCCGTGGCTTGCTTCAGGCATTCGATTTCTTGTTTAAGCGCACATTGCCAAAGTTTCGCCGAAGCTGGAATGTTCGGGGCCGCGCCGAGCAGTGGTTGGGTGGTTGCCGCGAGGTTCGTGAAGTTATCCGGTGAAACTTGATCGGCCCCTGCCGCTAGGGTTTCTATCGCTTGCAAGTCCCCGCGTGACGCTGGTTCGGCCAGTAGGGCTTCGAGAGGGGGGAGCTCGGCGATTGGATTATTGTCAAGTGTGCCCCAAATCGGACGGGCCTCGTCAGGCGTCACGTGCAATAAGAACTCCAGCCCGGCGATGGCCCGTTGTTGTTGATACACCAATTCTTCGATTTTTTGCTCGAGGCGCATGCATTGCCGATCGAGCTCCGCAGTGTCGCCGGAGATCGGCAGACCCGTAGCGCGAAATTTTTCGACAATCGCCTGCGACTCATTGAGGAGCGATTGCGATTCGGCCAGCAAGGGCTGCACGGCATAAATCTGCATCAGACTGAGCAAGGTCTCTTCCGCCTTGGCGGCGTGCGCCGCACGCTCGTATTCCTCCCGCTGAGCCAGGGCGACGACGAGCGGATGTTGTGTTCCCAATCGCGACGCGAGCCAATCGCGATGTTGTGCCAGCTGGTTGGCAAGCGGCGCGTTGGTCCTGCCAAGGCGTCGGCACTCGTCATAGGTCAACAAACGGAGTGACTCTGGCTGTGGGCTTGTCACCGGAGCACCAGCGATCGGCTCGTCGATTCCCCGCAGGATGATTACCGGTCGGTCGGTGTAAGCGATGATCGGCAGGGACGTCGCAGCAGCAGGCGGTTGCACAACATTCGGGGGACAACAAGTTCCCCGTCGTTTGTGAGCGCAGCCGGCGACCAGGATCGCGCACAAAACGGCTATCCAGAGTGTGCCTCCGGGGCCGGAGACGGTCTTGAAGTTGCGGGCCGGGCTCATGTCCACTCGCTGAGGCCGAACGATGGCAGACGACGGATTCTTCGGACTTTATCGTCGGTGCTGATTTTTCACTTTGATCGAAACAGGACGGTTTTTCGGCAGGTCCCTGGGGCTGAAGATTAGGAAAACTCTGCGGCCGCACTTTCGGAACAATCGTTAAACTTCAGGGCTCTGCTGTCAGCCGATCGGCGACCGTTGGTCGGTTGGTTGGCTCGTACCGAACGGCACAATTGGCGAGTTTGGCAGCTTGGCAACTCAAGCGAATGTCTGACCTGAGGTGAGTCCCGACACCGTTAGCAACGGTAACCCGACGGGTCCACGAGGGCCCTTTTTGTGAACGGCTTTTTGCCGGTGCGCCGAAATGGCTTTCCAGGAGAGGGCTGCTGCCTTTACCGAACCGGGCGATTCCGAAGTTGTGGTAAACTGAGGGTTTCAACTCCTCAATTCGATCACGGAGAACCCAATGATGTACTCGATCTCACGCCGACGATTTCTGGCAAGCTGCGGGGCGACCGCTGTGGCCGCAGCCTATCGCCCCAAGGCACAAATTATGGGTGCCAACGAACAACTGCGTGTCGGCGTGATCGGTTTCGGCGGTCGAGGGCAGGCGTTGATCAACGGTGTCCGCGCATCGAAGTCGGCGCGGCTGGTGGCCTTGTGCGATGTCGACACCAAGGTGTTGCATGGATTCGAACCGGGTCAGACCGAATGGTTTCGGACACAAGATTTTCGCAACATCCTCGATCGCGACGATATCGATGCGATTCTTTCGGCGACACCCAATCATTGGCACGCCTTGCTCACCGTGTTGAGTTGCCAAGCCGGTAAGCATGTCTATATAGAGAAACCCATTTCTCACAACATGTGGGAAAGTCGCCAGATCGTGGCCGCCTCGCGCCGGTATGATCGCATTGTCCAAGCCGGGTTCCAAAATCGCTCAGATACGGCGCTGATCCCCTTTTTTGAAGCCCTCCATCGCGGCGACTTCGGCGCCGTGCAGCACGTGCGGGGAACGTGCTATCGCGATCGCGATTCGATTGGCCGGATAGACCAGCCACTGCAAATTCCTCCCACGATCGATTACAACCTGTGGCTCGGCCCCGCCGCGGATCAACCGCTCTATCGACCAAAGCTCCACTACGATTGGCACTGGGATTTCAACACCGGAAATGGCGATGTGGGGAATCAAGGGCCGCATGAATGGGACCTGATGAATTGGGCCTTGGGCGATACGCCCGAGTTGCCGACGAAGATTACCGCGGTGGGCAATCGGTTCTCATGGAATGATGCGGGGAATACGCCGAACGTGCTCGCGTGCTGGGGTGAAATGAAC
Organism: uncultured Pirellulaceae bacterium; assembly: GCA_937941455.1. GTDB lineage: Bacteria > Planctomycetota > Planctomycetia > Pirellulales > Pirellulaceae > BJ22. Next base: position 169,831 of record CALDHM010000002.1, read on the forward strand.
GGGGTCCCCGTCGCGTTCGAGGTGGTGAACCTGAAAAAATCAGCGACGCCGCCACAGGGTGTCGGCGTCGGGGTGATCATCACTACCGACCAAGGAGTTTTCACCGGTGGACGTGGCGGGGGGAAATTCACGTTCCATGATGGCGAGGTTCGGGAGTTTCGGCAGTCGCCGACGCAAAAGGGGGATGCGACCGTCGACCATATTCAGAACTTTATTCACGCGATTGCCAACCACCAAAGGTCCCTACAGCGATCGGAGGCGGCCGTCGCTGCCAAGTCCTCGGCGATGGCTCACATGGCGAATATCTCGTATTGTTTGGGAAGCCCTCAAAGCGCGGCCTTCGCGGCAGCGGCAGGTGCTGACGCGGAACACATTCGGGAAATGCTGTCTCGATTGTTGCCAGTTCCCGAGCGGTATGCCGAGAGCCAGAAGCGGAACCTGTCCCCCGATACCTGGATCGTCGGATCAGAATTGACCTTTGACAACAGGACTGGCCAATTCAGCGGCAACCGTGCTGACGAAGCGAATCAGAAAATGACCCGCGAATATCGCGAAGCCTTTCATTTTCCCGCAATTTAACAGGCGATCGGGGTGGGATCGGTGAATTGAGCGCTCCGCCAGCGGATTGTGTAGAATTATGAAATCAACAAGTCGAACTCGGAGCAATCCTATGCTGCAGAAAACTTGGATCATCGCCATCGGATTGGCAATCGTCGTGGCCTTTGCTTGGCTCAGCATGGCCAACTCCGGATATTCGATTCAGGATCCGATCGATAGCAAGGCGAACGCCCGGAAAAAATCAACAAAGACTCAAGCGGATACCACCCAACAAGAGGGAGAAGTCACCATGGAAACGGCGACCTTCGGCAACGGTTGTTTCTGGTGCACCGAAGCCGTGTTTCTGCGATTGAAAGGAGTGGCTTCGGTTCGCTCCGGCTACAGCGGCGGGCAGGCTCCCAACCCGACCTATGATCAGGTTTGCACGGGGACAACGGGGCATGCCGAAGTCATTCAAATTCAATTCAATCCGAACGAAATCAGCTACGACCAATTACTCGAAGTGTTTTTCTCGACTCATGATCCGACGACGCTGAATCGACAAGGGCCCGATATCGGTCCGCAGTACCGGTCGGTGATTTTCTATCACAACGAACAACAAAAGGAACGGGCTGAGTTGGCCAAAAGCGAATTGGACAAAAGCAAGGTCTTCAAGCAACCAATCGTGACTGAAATCACGGCGTTCACAGAGTTCTATCCCGCCGAGGATTACCACCAGAACTTCTTTGCCCGCAATCCCGGCAACCAGTACTGCATGGTGCAAGCGGTCCCTAAAATTCGCAAGATCAAAAAGGTCTTTGCGGATCTCTTGAAGGAAGAGTACAAACGTTGATCGAAAAGAGTTGCAACGCACCGATGACCGAAAACGACCGTTTCCACTTCGTTACGATCCTGAGCGTCGCCGTCTTGAGTTTCGGAGGTTGTGGCCGCACCGTCGTGACCGCTCCCGCGAAATCGTCCGGGCCGCCACGGTTGACCGAATTGACACCGGCACAACAGATGCAAAAGGAGCGAGCCGATGCAGCTCGCGGAGAGTTGTTCAGCAAGTTGATGGAGAAACTCCAGGTCAGCTTGGTTGAAGCCGGTCCGGCGGGAGCGATTGACGTATGTCAACAGGCGGCGCCGCAAATGGCCCAAGAAGTCTCACGAGACGGCTTGCGAATTGGGCGTACCTCCTTCCAACTTCGGAACCCGAAAAATCAGCCCCCCGAATGGGCTTCGGAGTTCGTCCGGCTGAAGACGCGTGAACCGGTCTTCGTGGGCCTACCCGGCGAGAAATTCGGAGCGCTGTTCCCGATCAAGCTCCTCGATCAATGCACGATGTGCCACGGGCAACCCGCCCAGATCGGGGATGAAGTACACGCTGCCATCCGCAAACGCTACCCCGAAGACGTGGCCACAGGGTTTGCACCGGGAGATTTACGCGGCTATTTTTGGGTGGAAGTCGACTGACGGCTTTCTGGTCCCCGAACGGGGCAGTCACCGTTTGGCTTGGAGCTTTTTGAGCAAGTCGCCGCGAAACAATTCGAGCGGGAAATCGTAGTAGGTCTTCAGCTTGTTGATCCGGTTGGCGATTGCCATAGCCTCGCCCGTAACCCGAGCCGGCGCGGCCATCAATTTTTGGATTCTCAGGGAATTTCTTTCCATCTGCCGAGCAAGATTTTGGCTTTCGCCATTGAGCGATTGCAACTCGGCCTGGTGCTGTTGGTTCAACTGGAACAGATCGCGGTTGAGTTGAGCCACTTGCGCTGTGAGGCTCCACATCTGATTCTGCAGACCCGCGATGGTGGTATCGATCTGCAGAGTCTCCATCGCCAGTTGGTTGCGAAACACTTGATCCCAATACGTCGGCGGGCGATCGGGATTGCTGAAGCGTCGATCCCAAAGATCGATCTGAATAACTAGGCTCTGCCACTGGGTCTGCAGCGGAAAGATTTGGTTCTGCACGATCCGGACTTGCGATTCCAGGGGTTGGATCTGATCGCGCAAGGCTGCGGATCGCTGCTGATAGGCGTTCGTGGAGGCCTGAATTCGGGCAGGGATCTGATCGCGAGCCTGTTTGAGATTTTGGTTGTTGGCCTGGATTGCTGCGATTTCAGCAGCAGCTTTTTTTTGAGCTTCGGCCAGAAAATCGTGGCGGGCCTGGTCCTGATTGGCTTGAAGCTGATTGAATTGGTCGATGATCTCCTGCCGCGCGTCGGCAAGGAGTTTGTTCTCCTCTGGCGTCAGCCCTTGTTGCAATGCGGCTTCGGTCTGGAGCAACGTTTCGCGATTGACTTGGCGATTGCCGGGCCCCTCAATGAATCCTAGCAATCGCCCCGAGTGTCTGAGATAGAACTGCCGCTGGGGGTCGGCGGGATCGAGACCGTCCATCGCGCGGCGCAGTCGCTGCAGGTCGACCAAGGCTTCGTTGTTCAGTTCGAGCAAGGTCTCAAGCCAACACAGCACCGCGAGTGCTTCCAGACTGTTGGGGGCCAGTTGGGCAACCTCGCGGGCGGCTGACAAGGCCTCGCGATACCGAAAATGATTCATCCGCTGCAAGATGAAGGCCATCCGCATCTCGACGGACGGAACAGTAGCTTGTTCGTAGGCTGCGGCGGCGAGCTCGTTATTGTCCCCTTCACGGTGCCAATATTCGGAGAGGACTTGCTCGGCCAACTGGCGATCCTGTGGCTCGCCGGTTGCCACTGCCAGAGGGGACCAAACGATCAAAGCCACAGCCCAAATTCGACAACAACTTACGAGCATACTTACCTCCCGACAATGCCGCCAAACGGTGCCCCCGCGCCGACCAGCCAACACTTCGTCTTTCGCTGCTATCAGTCATCGCTATCTTAGGAGAGAAGCCTGTACAAAACAAGTTTTCCCGCAGTTTTTCGCGGAGGCGGCAGGATCGCCAATGGTTGACCCGTGCCGAGTGTAGCGCGATTGAGCAAACCGTTTTCCGGCCCCGGGACCGCAAGCAAGAATTTCCCATTGACGGAAATAGGCCATTCGCTGACATTATCCCCAAGTCAGCCGCCGCAGCTCATGTTTTGAATCGGACTGGGGGCGATGGATCGGCCGCAACGGCAAAGATTCGAGCTTGAAACAACCATGTCACAGTGAAGCGGAGCTGACGTTAGTTCGAACAGATCGTACATCGCAGCCGGAACTGCGACACGCTGGCAGCCAGGACGTCGAGCCCCGCCGCAAGCTCGATACCGATTCGAACTGTGTTTCCCGCGGGCGAGAGGTTGACTTGGGATTTGACAAGGAGGTCGTCCATGACCCGTAATGTAAAGGTGCCGCTGTTCTATTTCATTCTCGTGTTTTCGATCTTCAGCGGGACAGGCGAGGCGATTCAGGAGGTATTTCCCCCAACGGGAAGTCAACCAGGGCAAGCGGTTGGGAGCGGCGTTCCCCAGTTGCCGCCCTCCAGAAGCTTTCAGGTCAACGACTTGCGGAGCTCTCGCCAACGTTTCCATGAGCCACCAGAACAGACGGCAACCGATGGGGCCTCAACTTCGCTCGGTCAATGGCAAAGTCAGCCAGCCCAAAGGCCATCGGAGTTCTCATCGTCTCGCAAATTTCAAGGACCGCAATTCCAAACGCCTGCTCAACCCGACAGGACCGAACTCGAATCGGTGATTTCCGATCGGCAACTGTTGCCCAGCTCCCGGGGGCTCGAACCCCTGGACACCGATACGAACCGGCCCTCAGCGGCCTCCGTAAGGTTTTCCGGCGTGGCCGAAAGTGATACGGCGACAGCGGTCGTCGATCCGCAAGTAGTAGCCGCTCATTTCGAAATGCCTGACCCGATGAATTCGATGAATCCCGGCACTCTGGGTGCCGTGTCAGGTGGAGAGCCGAATGCCTTACTCGAGCGCTATCGACTCACTCAATTCCGTGAGCCGTTGCCAGGGGTTCCGCTGACGATCGAAGCGGCATTGGCCCAGACGCCGCCGCAAATCCGCACGGAAATGGTTCGACAATACTGGAACACTTTTGCCGCTTGGTGCCGCCACATGCAGGCCATCGAGCAGCGGACCGCCACTACCCGCCTTAGTTCCATGGGGGGGGGCGATGGGGCTCTCGTACAAGGAGCCATGGCGTTAGTCGAAACTGCCGTGCAGCGAACTGAGGACGAGTTGATGGAACAGCAGCGAGTCTTGCAATCATTCTTACCCAATTCTCGCGCTGACACCCTGCTGGCTTTGCCAGCCGACTTGCCGATCGTCACTGTCTACGATACTCAGTATGACACCTACGCAGCGATGAATCGCCTCCCCTACGAGCATCGGACCATCAACCAGCGGCTGCCTAAATTGCTCGCGCGGATCGAATTGGCCGCCAAGGCTTGTCAGCTCAACGATCAAGCCGTTCAACAAACCTCCGGCGGCAATACGGCAGCCGCATTGCTGGCCATTCAACAGGCGGCCGCCGCGCAGCGACAATTCATCGACAGTGTGGTGGCATACAATCAGATCATTGGCGACTATTCGTTGAAAGTCGCGCCCTGGAATACGCCGACCAATCGCTTGGCTGGCATGTTGGTGATCCCGGCAGCACCGATCAATACGCCCGCAGCCGCAGTAGCCGGTCGCCCGATCGCGCCCCTGCGCGAGGCGACCCTGCCGAACGATCCCCGAGCGAACGATCTCCGCCAACCCCGCGCAGGGACTGGTGGTTTCAACGCGAGCTTCCAGCAGCCCGTAACGGCGCCGATCAATGCAGCAACGCCCCCCGCGAATTCGCCTCCCCTTGTTCGCAACTTCGAAAATCCTGCGGCTGCCCCGACAGGATCGACAGGCATGCAGCCTGCGTTGCCAGAACAGCAAAACCCGACCGACGCGTTTCGACGGTCAGGATCGGCCCCATCGGCAAACGACGGCGCATTTCAACCGCCGACCCAGATCAACCCTCAGCCCAATTCGCCTCAACCCAGCTCGACGCCACCTCAAGGTTTGCCTTCATCGCGATTTCCAGACGGAAACTTCAGTAGCCCCAATCCGGCGAACAACCCCAGCAGCGGGGGTGCGGAACAATAGCGGTTAGCTGGGGCCTCATGAAAGGTCCCCCGCAAAGGCTTTGGCCGCCGGTCTTTGTGAAAATCGAACGCTTAGTAAGTCAGGGGCGATAAAGGTTGGCGACAAAGCCAGCGGAGTGCGAAAACCGAAAAGGTCACGCGGCCATGCAGACGCTAGCACCCTGGCGGTATCTCGATCGCCGATCGCAGCGTTTTTCACAGCCTCCGCGCAGTCATCGATATTTAGTTAGCGTCTAACCCAAAACCGTCAGCGACCGTAACCCGAAGTGTAAGCGCAGACTAATTTCGGGATCGGTTCTTAAGGTTTACCTAATCGGTACAACTGGAACGGCCCTCCGAATTATCGATACGATCGACACGATCGTTTCAACACGAATCACTCTCGGCCCCGATGAATGACACAAGCGGCCGTTTGCCAGGCTCTGTGCCAAGACCTGTCAACCGCAGGGCTCTAGTCCGCGGTTCTCCTGAGAACCGGACGCTAACATGTTCCAGCGGATAGTTTAGGGACAAACCCTAGGCCGTTCGCTGGGCTCAGCGTACGCGAATTCATGGAATTAGGCCTGACTCGGAATTGCCAAGTTGATTTTGGCCAGTAGAGTGATCTTGATTTTGAAAATGGCGATTCGAGCACTATTTTATCGACGATGGCGGCCTTCGCTGGTCGTATGTTGTGCATGCTTCGTCGTCGCATGGAGCGTCTTCAAGACGGGGACTTGCCAAGCGTGTCAGGTACAGTCGCCCCTCTCGGCAGCGGGAATAGCTCCCCCGGCCCCAGACAGCTCGAATCAAGTCACTTCCTCAGCCGTCGAGCAGATCTTGGCCGTAGCCCTTGCCCAGCACCCCGAAATGACGCGGGGCCAAGCCGGGATCGATCAAGCTGACGGGCTCCGATTCCAAGCGACGCGACGCCCCAATCCAGGCTTCGGTTATGTCGCCAGCGAAGTTGGGAATGAGGGGCGGGCCGGCCAACAAGGATTGTACTTGTCGCAAGAATGGGTGACGGCTGGTAAGCTCGATCTCGCTGGTCGGGCCGGTCTGCACCGCACCCAAGCGGCGGTCGAACGGCTGGAGTTGGCTAAGCTGCGACTGAGCAGCAAGGTGCAATCGCAGTATTGGACTCTCGTGGCGGCGCGCCAGCGAGTAGAGTTGCTGAATCAATTGCAAAAGGTTTTGTCGGAAACCGTTCAAAACAACCGCGATCTATTCCAAGCCGGCGAGCGCGGCAAAGGGGACTTGTTACAGGCCCAACTGGAACTCAGCCAACTCGCCGTTCTCTTGCGACAAGCCGAGGTCCAACTGCGAGCGAAGACCGACGCACTGGCCACCACGTTAGGCATGCCGGCCGATTGGGTCGAGCAGTTGCCGACCGATCCCTGGCCCACCCATGACTTGCTGCCCAGTTGGATCGAGCGAGCGGACACCTCCGACTATTGGTCGACAAGTCCAGAAATCGCCGAAGCAGCCGCCTTGATTCAAGCCGCCCGTTGCGATTTGCAATTGGCCCAAGCGCAGATCGTCTCTAACATCGACAGCTGGGCGTCCGTGCAACACGATGCGGCGACCAACGACGTCATCGTCGGCGTTCAGGTCGGCGCATTCGTCCCGATTCGCGACCGTAAGACCGGACTCATCAAGGCGGCCCGCGCGGAATTGGCCGATAGCGAGGCGGCCCTGTCGAGCCGCTGCCGGGATGTCCACAATCGGTGGATACAAGCGGTCGGGGACTGCCGGGCCGCCTATGAAATGTGCCGGTCGATCAACGAGGAACTGCTGAAGCTCGTCAAGGAGCGTTTCGAATTAGCGCGGCAGGCTCATCAACAAGGCGAAATCGATTACCTTGAATTATTGACCGCGCAGCGCTCCTATTTGACGGTGCGGCAAGCGGCTATCGATGCCTACGAACAAGCGACCCTGGCCTTAGTCCGGCTCGAAACGTTAGCCGTTGAAGATTCAAGCTCGGCAAGTCGTTGATTGCCAAGGCCGCACTTTTGCGACTTGCCCCCTGCCCTTCCCGCGGCGGAGGTTGTGTGGTTATTTCAAGCGTTGGACAAAAACAGCGAACGCGCCAGCCAGCGAACAAATCAGCCATCTGACCGGGGCGATGGGCAAGGAAAGGCAAAAATGTGCCACCCATTTTTGCGATTTTTTGCGGAAAAAGGCCAAAATGGGCCAAAATGTGCCACCCATTTTTTGCGGAAAGGTGCGTGTCAGGACTTGGCTTTCCAGGACTTGGCTATCCCCGCAGGGGGGAAAAAAACGCAGGGGAAAAAAGTGCCATCCATGTGTTCGGGAAAAAGTGCCATCCACGTGTTGGGAAAAGGCGAGTGCCAGGGCTTGGCGAGTTCGGTGGGGCCAGAAGGTTTTGCGTCACGGGCTCTCGATGCCCGATCGTCTTGGCTGACGACGGTACCAAAAGTCCTGCTCCCGTGCCGCTTTTGCTGCCAGTCATTCTGACGAGGGGGACGCTCTGGCCGCGAGGATCAGAGTCTAGGGACGAGCTTATTCCCAGGACCGACGCGCCCCGTCGGGGAGAGCTTTTCCACCTGATTTGACTCGTACGAATCCCGAAATCTATATTTGCGGATGCGATTCGCCATGCAGGCTGCATCAGGAGTAGCTATTCTGGCGTTGGCACTCTCCCCGTCGCAAATTCGCCGAATGGGACGCCGCGCGATGACCACGTTCACCCCACGGAAATCGCGATGGTTCGTGGATAAACGAGGAAACGCCACAACCGTGACCGGTTACCATTGGCGAAAAAGTAGTTCGTCGGACAACGACAGACAAGCCGTCTGAAGGTATCTTGTTGAGAGAGGATCATCATCGGCCTTCGAAAGCATTTTGTCGGATTCGCGGCGTAGAGGTTTAAAACGTGTCGACCGAGAAGTCTTGGGGAATCGTGCTGCGGGTTGTCGACTTTAGCGAAACGAGTAAGGTTGTGACGCTGTTCACCCGAGACCACGGCAAGATCACGGGGCTTGCCAAGGGGGCCTATCGTCGCAACGGCCCGTTCGAATCGGCGCTCGATTTGTTGTCGATCGTCCAGGTCACCTACATCCACAAATCTGGCAACGCTCTGGATTTGCTGACCGAGGCCAAACTTGAGCGACGATTCCGCTCGGCCAGTAGGAGCCTGACCCGTTTGAATTGTGCGTTTTACCTGATCGAGATCTTGGGGCGATTTACCGAAGACGCTGACCCCAATCCCGCGCTGTTCGATTTGGCCGTGAACACGCTGCAGACGCTCGACGGTGACCGGGATGACCCGCAGCTTACCTTGGCTCAGTTTGAGATGCAGATGCTGGCAATGTTGGGGCATGCACCGATGCTGTCACAATGCGTAAGCTGCGGGAAAGAGGCTGGCCAAGCCCAAAGAAAATTTTTTGGGACTTTGTCGGGAGGGCTGCTGTGTTCAACTTGTCGCGTTGGCAAAAAAAGTGTAATTACTCTCAGTCCGGCCGCTTGGTCGCTGCTGGACGAACTCGCGGCGGAAGAAGCCTTACGGGGTGAACGGCTGGCGGAATCGACCGGCGCGTATCGCTCGGGCCATGAACCGACCGTAGGTTTTCCTGAGGTGTGGAGCGTGCTCAACCTGTTCATTAGTCATCTGCTGGGTCAACCTCCGCGGCTGCAAGCGAATTTGTCCAGATCCGAAAATTAAGTTTGCGTTCTCTTTCCGACATGGAAGTCGATGGTGTCTAGACGATTGGGCTCTACAAACATTTCGAGCGCATGGCGGCTGGTGGCGAGTCTGAGCTTGCTGCTATTCGTCGCCAGTTCATTTTGCGGCTGCCAATCAGTGCGAAAGCCGCAGCTCGACGGAGGCAAACTGTTTAGCAAGAGCACGAAAAAGAAATCTGACCTTTCGACCGACGACGTGCTCGACCCGCTCGGGGCCCGAAATGTCAATCGCCTGGTGATTCACGACCTGGCCCCGTCGCAGGTCGGCACGACGATGCGGGCAAAATTCGCCAAGGGGAACAACGAGGCTGCCGCGCGGGGCTACTACGAGGACGGGATGGAGTTCTACAAGAAGGGGCTGCAGCTCCGGGAGCAAAATCCTGACGGCTCGGAGCACATAAAAGCTTTCGAACAAGCTGCCAAGCAATTCCGTCTGGCCGGCGCCAATTGGCAGGATTCCGCGCTCGAGCAGGACGCGCTCTTTTATGAGGGCGAATCGTTGTTCTTTGCCAATCGCTATCTGCAAGCGAATCGGACTTACGAAAAATTGATTGGCGAATACTCCTCGACGCGGTACATGGATTTGGCTCAAGCGCGTCGTTTTGCGATGGCGCAATATTGGTTGGCCTTGGCCCGCGACAATAAAAAAGCGGTCGTGCGCATTCCGCACCCTCACCCCAGCCGTCCGACGATGGGGCTGGCCTCCGAGGCGCGGCGGGTTCTGAACCGCATCCGGCTCGACGACCCGACCGGAAAGCTGGCGGACGACGCCACGATGGCCTTGGGCAACGCCTTCTTCGAGGCTGCGATGTACCAAGACGCGGCGGACGCCTACGAAGACTTGCGGCGTAATTATCCGGCTTCGGAGCACATGTTCCGCGCCCACATCCTCGAGCTCAAGGCGCTGATGAATTCCTATCATGGCGAGAGTTATCACGACGAGCCGCTGGTGCGCGCCGACAAGTTGCTGCGGCAAATCGTACGGCAATTCCCCAACGAAATCGCAAGCGAACGGCCGTACCTCGAAAAAGAAGCGGCCGCCATTCGCAATTTGCTCGCCAATCGCGATTACACGCTGGCTCAATACTATGAGCGTCGCGGCGAGAACCGAGCCGCGGCCATCATGTACGAACAAGTCGCGCGCGACTACAGCAATTCTGCGTTGGCCCAAGAGGTCGATGTCCGGCTCGCGTCGTTGGAAGGGAAAGATCCTCATCCGCCGCAGTATGCCCAGTGGCTGGTCGACATCTTTCCGAAATCCGAAGCCAGCCGCCCGCTGATCGCTGCCGGCAGCCGCGAATCGATGGCCCGATAATCGTTCCATGCCGAGACTCCGTACCATGCCCAGATGCTTCAGCCCCGCCCTGCGACTAGCCTGCTGGATGGTATTGCTCGCCATCAGCATGGTCGGCTGTCGCGGCTATCATCTGGGGAATCAATATCTGTTTCGCAACGACATTCGCACCGTGCATGTGCAATTCGTGGAGTCCGATTCGTATCGTTGGTTTCAAGGGCAACTGTTGACCGAAGCGTTGGTCAAGGAAATTCAACGCGTGACGCCGTATGTCTTGGCGGAGCCAGCCGTTGCCGACAGCTTTCTCCAGGTGCGTCTGGTGCAAGAACAAAAACGGGTTATCGGCCGAACCGGTTTCATCGATCCGCGGGCGATCGAATACGATTGGCGTGTCGAGGCTGTGTGGGTCGACCGGGCCGGAGTGCCGCTGATGAATCGGCAAGCGATTCGCGTCAGTGACGAGGCGACCTTCATTCCGGAAGCGGGCCAGTCGCTGGGGACTGCGCAGCTGGCTTTGGTCGAACAATTAGCTCGGCAGATTGTCGGCCAGATGGAAGCCGCCTGGTAGTTCCCACTGCCGGGCTATTGCCTCCGCTCCACCGAGATTTCCAAAGACTTGCCACTTCCCTGCCTCGCGTCTGTCGCTGAAGCCCCGCCGATTGACCCCCAGGCACGCTGGGTCGTAAACTACGGCTTTAACCGCACGTTCATTCGACAGGAATTGGTAGTGGCTGGAACTTGTATCATCGGCCTGCAATGGGGCGACGAAGCGAAGGGGAAATTGGTTGACTTGTTGACCAAGGATATGGATGTCGTCGTCCGTTATCAGGGGGGGGCCAATGCAGGGCACACGGTCGTCGTCGGTGACGCGGTCTATAAATTGCACCATTTGCCGAGCGGCATCATCAACGGTCGCGTGCTGAATATCGTTGCGGCTGGTGTCGTCGTCCATCCGGAGACGATCCTCCGCGAGATTCGCTCGTTGGCCGAGCGGGGAATCGACGTCCGTGGCCGGTTGCTGCTGAGCGATCGGGCGCACGTTGTGATGCCGTGGCATTTGATTGAGGATCAACTGTGGAACCTTGCGGTTTCTGGTGAAAACAACATTGGAACAACGCTGCGCGGGATCGGGCCTTGTTACCGCGACAAAGTCGGCCGCAGCTATGCCGTGCGGGTCGGTGATCTGCTGCGCTCTGACTTCCCCAATCGGATCCGGGAGATCGTCGCTGCGCGGTTGCCGGTACTGCGGGCGATGGCGGGATCGCAACCGGTCGATCTCGATGCCGATACCATCATTGAGGAATTCGCGGCGTTTCAGAAAGAACTGCGGCCCTTCGTGGTGGACACAACGCGGGTTCTGCTGGACCTCGTTGAACAAGACAAACGGATTTTGTTCGAAGGGGCCCAAGGCTCGCTGCTGGATATCGATCACGGCACGTTTCCGTTTGTCACTAGCAGCAATAGTTCCGGCGTGGGGATCTCGGCCGGGTCGGGTGTCGCGGCCAAGTGGCTGACCAAAATGATCGGCGTCTGCAAATGCTACAGCACGCGTGTTGGGGGGGGACCGTTCCCGACGGAGCTGCTCGATGAGATCGGCGAGCAGATACGGACCAAGGGTCGCGAGTATGGTACCACCACCGGGCGGCCTCGTCGCTGCGGCTGGTTCGACGCGGTGGCCGTACGGTACACGCGACGACTCGGGGGCATCGATCGCTTGGCCCTGATGATGCTCGACGTCCTTAGCGGACTACCGGAGGTCAAGATTTGCGTCGCCTATGAACTTGATGGCGAGCGGATCGATTATTTTCCGGGGAGCGCCGAGGCGTTGCGGCGAGTAAAACCGATCTACGAGACGATGCCTGGCTGGCAGGAGGAACTGACGGACGCGCGCGACTTGGACGACCTGCCGGTGGCGGCACTCAACTACATCCGCAGGATCGAAACGTTGGTCGGTTGCCGCGCTGAATTTGTCTCGGTCGGTCCAGACCGCGCTCAGACGATCATTTGCGATGACGTCGCGGCCGTGGCCAACGTAACATAGACCTGGGGGGATTTGATTGTGAATACACCCCGCGCTGAGCAAGCGAAACACGGCGAGTCCGGTTGGTCCGCCAAGATCCCGAGGCACATCGCCATCATTATGGATGGGAACGGTCGCTGGGCCGAGGCGCAAGGCTTGATGCGATTCGAGGGGCATCGCCGCGGCGTGGAAACGGTGCGGACGATTACGGAGGAATGCAATCGCTTGGGGATCGAGCAGTTGACGCTGTATTGTTTGTCCAGCGAGAATTGGAAACGGCCGCAAGAGGAATTGGATTTCCTGATGACACTCCTTAGCGAGTACTTGTTGTCGGAGCGGGCGACTCTGGTCAAATATGGCTTGCGATTTTCAGTCATCGGAGATCGAGGCCGCTTGCCGCCGGACATCCAGCAGCTGATTCGCGAGAATGAACGACTCTGCCGAGACCATCAAGGAACACGATTGTGTCTGGCGATCAATTACGGGGCCCGCGGTGAAATCGTGGACGCCGCGAAACGAATCGCCCAAGAGGTCGCATCAGGGGATTTGTTGATCGATGACATTGACGAACGAGTCTTTGCGGATCGCCTGTACACGGCAGGCATGCCCGATCCCGATCTGCTGATTCGCACTTCGGGCGAAATGCGGATCAGCAATTATCTGCTGTGGCAAATCAGCTACAGCGAGTTGTTCGTGGTTGAGAAGAAATGGCCGGAATTCACGGAGGCTGATTTGCACCTGGCCATCGCCGAGTACGGGAAACGGGAGCGGCGGTTCGGTGGATTGTCCGAGAAAAGGGGGGTCTAGCGTTGCTCAGCCGCCGTCTGCTATCAGCTGCGGTCATCATCGTTTTGATGCTCGCGGTCATTTGGGGCGATTATTATGTGTCGCGCGAATGGACTCGATTCGGTCCGGGTCTGCTCATCAGTCTGGTGACGACGCTTGGGGCCATGCTATCGACCAGCGAGTTGGTGTACATGTGGCGATCTGCTGGGCGGGCGGTAAGTATGAGGGTGACGATGTTCGGGACGGTCTTGCTGGCTGTAGGAGCATCGCTACCGGTGTGGCATCCCACGCTGGGAGAACAAGCCGGTTGGTTTGGCGGCACGTTCCTCGGATTTTTTTTGGCGATTTGCGCGGCGGCTCTCTATGAAGTTCTTTACATGCCGGCCACGGAGCGGATGGCGGACCGCTTGATTCATCATATTTTCGCGTTCGGATACATTTCGCTCCTGCTTGGCTCGGTGTCGTTCCATCGGCAACTCTTCGGCGATAACGGTTTTGGATTGTGTGCCGTGATCGCCGTGATCACGACGGTGAAATGTTCCGATGCGGCCGCGTACTTCACAGGGCGATTGTTGGGACGGCATAAACTTGCCCCCCGCGTCAGTGCCGGCAAAACGATCGAGGGAGCTCTCGGGGCGTTCATCGGTGGAATCTTGGGAGCGAGCTTGATCTTCCGCGTCATTGTCCCGCTGGTTTCGGGGATCGATCGCGTGCAGAGTTGGACGTGGATCGTCTGCTACGGTGCGGTGTTGACGATAGCCGGCATGCTGGGGGACTTGATGGAGTCGATCATCAAGCGTGACGCAGCGTGCAAGGACTCGGGCGGTTGGCTCCCGGGCCTGGGTGGAATTCTCGACGTGGTCGACTCGTTGATCTTCGCCGGTCCAGCCAGCTGCTTGAATTGGATTTTTTTCAAGGGGTGAGTGCCGTGTTGGGGGCAAGTCGAGGCGGAGCTAGCCAGGATCCGATGCCTTTGGCGGCGATCCTGGGGCCGCAGCGACGGAAGGCCACGTTGGTAAATCTCGTTCCTCGATCCAACTGCCGTAAAACTGTCAACTTATCAAAACAGGGCTGTTTCGCGGAAAATCGTGGAAAATTCGCGAACAACGCCGCGGGCGGTATAATCTTCACAAATGTTGGCTGCGGGACATCCTGAACAAACGTTCCCGACGTCCAGCGGGCGAGCAAGCCGAAGCGTGATCGCCGTCCACAATTTGGGGTTTGCCGAGTATACTTTTTGGGAGAATGTCCGCAGGAGCAGCGGGGCGTATCGTCCGCCCACAGGAATGACCGAAACAACGATTTCTACGATAGAGCCTTCGATTGTACTTCCCTTATTCGGGGCCAAAGACCAACACCTTAAACGATTGCGCGACCGCTTCGATGTCGCGATTACTCTGCGTAACGGGCTTGTCCGCATCTCTGGAGAAAACGATCAGAACGTTGCCTTGGCCGCCGCGGCCATCGAGCGATTATCGGAGATCGTGCGCCGCCGGGGGAACCTGACCCCTGATCTGTTCGAAGAGACGATGGCCGAGATCACTGGCGATCCGCTGCCATTTCGCCGGAGCGAAGGGATTGATATTGTTCAATCTGGACGCGAAATCAAGCCGAAGACGGCTGGCCAAGCGGCTTACATTGAGGCGATCCGCCAGCATGACCTGGTGTTCGCGGTGGGGCCGGCGGGGACCGGAAAAACGTACTTGGCTGTCGCCATGGCCGTCGAAGCGCTGAAACGGCAACAGGTCCGCAAGATTGTGCTGGTTCGGCCTGCTGTCGAGGCGGGAGAAAGCCTCGGGTTTTTGCCGGGCGACATGCAAGCCAAAATCAACCCCTACCTGCGGCCGTTGCTCGATGCGATTCATGAGATGATCGGTTTCGATCAAGTGCAGCGTCTCATGATGCAAGACGTGATCGAGGTGGCTCCGTTGGCCTACATGCGCGGGCGAACGTTGAACCAAGCCTTCATCATTCTCGACGAAGCCCAGAACACGACAGTCGCCCAAATGAAAATGTTTTTGACCCGCATGGGTTTCGAGTCGAAGATCGTTGTTTCTGGCGATCCGACCCAAACGGATTTGCCTCGGCAGACGCCGAGCGGATTAAATGATGCGTTGAAACGGTTGCAAAAGATTCCGGGAGTCAAAACGGTGCGGCTTAGCCAACAAGACATCGTACGGAATCGTCTGGTCCAGCAGATCGTGGAGGCTTACGAATACCGCCCGCGGCCAGGGCTCGAGTCGCACGGCGAGATGTGTCTGGATCCGCACGATGATGGATCGCCGACGGGCGACGAGGAAGCGTAAGCCATGGGTCAATCGTCGGGGTTTTCCGCGCGGGGACGCTGGGCGGCTGCGGCTCCCCCATCTCTGTGGCAGCGAGTTTGGAAACGTTTGCAGCGCGGTGATTTCTGGTTGTATGCCGCGATTTGTCTAGCTGCGTCGCTGTTCATGATGTTGGTGTCGACGGCGTGGACACCGTCGTTTCCCTACCGAGCCCGGCAAATACTCCCCCGTGAGCTGACGGCGCGGGTCAAATTCCAATACGAGGATCCCGACGCGACGCAGAAGGCGCGCGAGCGAGCTGCCTCGCGGATCCTCTGCTATTACGAAAACGACCCCCAAGCCTTGCGCGACATTCGCCAGGTCGTGGTGAATGACATTTTCCTTCTCAGCGAGCGGCGGCAACAAGACGATGTACTCGATATATGGAAATCGTTCTACGCAGCTTCGAATTCCCCTCGTGGGGACGACTCAGCACCGCAAGCCAGCCGCGAGACGCTCGAACGATTTTTGAAAGCGGTCGATCAGGACGAAAAACTCGAGCAGATCTCGAGTGCATTGGAGCGCGCCTTTCTCAAACAAGATCGCCTGGGACTGTTGGAATCGCTGGGGCACGAGTTGGGGGACGGCAGCGTCCACGAGATCAAGGTTTACGTCAAGGGGAATCCTGAGGATGCCGTGACCACTGAGATTTCGGCGGTGCGGATCGCCGAAGTCGCGGGAGTCTTGCGGGAAAATCTCCGCAAGGAACTGCGGGGCCACGAGCCATTCAAAGACGACGCCGATTTCCTGGCGGATCGCATTTTCGAACGACTGCGACCGAAGCTGACGCCCACTTTGGTCCTCGATCCGATCGCGACGGAGCGGGAGCGGCGCATGGTGATCAATTCGGTCGAGCCGCGGATGAAGACGTACGACGTCGGCAGCTCGCTGATCAACTTATCGAGCGAATCCAAAGGGGTCGTTGGCGGCGGTCGTCCGTTGTCGCTTTTGGATTTGAATCTGCTGCGGGCGGAACACGCGGCCTATGTCCAAACGCTCCGCTGGAGCTCGGCTGTCATGCGGGCCGGGATGTTCGTTTTTCTATCGCTGACCTGCATATTGCTGATCATCTGCTACTTGTGGCAACGCCGCCGGGCCTTGATCGAAAATCCGCGGCGATTCGCCGTTTTGATCGGGGCGATGTGCATGACCTTCGGCGCGATGATTCTGCTGGCGCGGTATGAGTTAGAGTTGCGGTTGGAGGTGATCCCCCTGGTGCTGCTGGCGATGACTCTATCGATTGCGTTCCAGGTGGGGCTGGCCATCACGACGACGGCCATGATTTGCTTGTTGTTCACGCTCGTTTCCGGTTATGGTCTGCCGGACTTCATCACACTTGTCGCCGCTGCCTATTCGTCGGCGTTATTCTGCCAATCGATTCGCAGTCGCACCAAATCGGTGTACATTGGACTTTTTACCGCGGGGGTCGTGTTCCTTGTCACCTTGGCTGTGCACAACGTCGTCAACGGGAACTTCCGCGAGGCAGCATTCGTGGAGGCTTGTTGGTATGCCCTGGGGGCGGGCTTTGCCGGTTTGGTGATGACGGCGATTTTGCCAATCCTCGAGCGCTTTTTCGATATTCAAACGGACATCAGCCTGCTCGAACTGAGCGACCCGACTCGCCCGCTCTTGCGGCAACTCGTCCAGCGGGCACCCGGCACGTACAACCACAGCATCAATGTCGCATCGATCGCCGAAAACGCGGCCGATGCCATCGGTGCCAACGGCTTGCTCTGTCGCGTCGGCGCCTATTATCACGATATTGGCAAAATGCGGATGCCCGAGTATTTCGTCGAGAATCAAGCCGGCGGCGAAAACAAACACGATGAATTGGAGCCGACCATGAGTCGCCTGGTGATCGTCTCGCACGTCAAGGATGGTGTCGAACTCGGTCGCAAATATCACCTGCCGCGGCGCATCATCGATTTGATCGAACAGCATCACGGCACGACGCTGGTGGAGTATTTCTATCATCGCGCAAATCAGGGATTGGATGAAGAAGACCAATTCGACGAGGGCGAGTTCCGCTATCCTGGCCCGAAACCTCAAAGTAAGGAGGCGGCGGTCCTAATGCTCGCCGACGCCGTCGAGGGGGCTTGCCGCACGCTGCGCGAACCAGGGCCTGCGCGGATCGAGCATCTTGTGCGCGAGATCACGAAGAAAAAATTCGACGATGGCCAATTCGACGAATGCGATTTGACCATCCAGCAACTGCGCACCATCCAAGACAGCCTGATCAAATCGATCAACGCCATGTATCATGGCCGCGTGAAATATCCCGAGCCCCAGTCGACCCGCTGATGCGCATACTCGAGATCAACAATCAAGTCGGATACGCCGATGTGGACGGGATTCCCTTCGAGCAAACGCTCGCAAAAATGTGCGACCATTTCCACCGTGAGGCCTGCGCCATCAGTATGGCCTTAATCGACGATGCGACGATGCACGAGCTGAATCGGCGGTTTTTGAAGCATGACGAGCCAACGGACGTGTTGACATTTCCCGGTCCCACCGCGACGCCCGGCCGCTTGGAGGGAGAAATCCTGATCAGTACGGATACGGCGGCCCGCTGCGCAGGCGACTTGGGGATCCGCGTTGAAGGGGAAATCTTGTTATATTTCATCCACGGCGTACTCCATTTGCTGGGCTACGATGACCAACAACCGACCGACGCCGCGCGGATGCGTGAAATGGAGCGGTTGTTCCTCGAGCAGGCCGGATTCGCTTACCTGTTTGACTCCGATGATTTGGTGGACGAAGCGTGACACCGGACGCATTTTTTTGGTTGTCGCTCGCGGCCATGACCTGCTCGATGCTCTCGGCGGCTGGCTCACTGTCGCTGCAGAGTTTTGCCGTTCACGAGCTCGAGGAACTGTGCGAGCGGAAGCAGCGTCAATCCTGGTTCACGCAGATCATGGCTCGCCGCGATTGGCTGACCGTCGGTGCAGAATCGGGACGGGTGATTTTCACGGTGATCGGTGTCTCGTCGCTGACGATCTGGCTGCTTCCTGACGGAGGCATCGGTGCCTGGACCCTCTGGGGCTGGATTCGCGCCCTGGCGATCATCATCCTCGTCGTGCTGGTCGTCAACACCTGGATTCCGTTTGCGATCGCTCAGGCTGTCGGTGAGTATTACGTCTTTTACACCTGGCGGGTTTTTTGGGTGGCCTCGACATTGGCGTTTCCGGCCATTGGTGCCAGCTATTCCTTGAACGAGATGTTCCAGCGGGCCGCCGGTCTGGATGACGACGACGACGATGACGAAGAGTGGCTGGAGGATGAGATCCGCTCGATGGTGTCGGAGGGAGAGCGAGGGGGGCTACTCGAATCGGACGAACGGGACATGATCGAGGGGGTCATGGAGCTGGACGAAAAGGATGTCTTTGGAGTCATGACACCCCGCAGCCGAGTCGATGCTCTCGACAGCGAGACCGATTTTCACCGCGCCGTGGAATTCGTGGTGGGGTCCGGGCGCACGCGGGTTCCGGTGTATAAGGAACGTTTGGATAACATCGTCGGTGTCTTGTTCGCGAAAGACCTGTTGCGTGAATCGCTCAAGGCTCCCGCGGAACGGCGGCCGTTGCCCGAGCTGGTGCGACCGGCGCTGACCGTTCCCGAAAGTATCATGCTTGATGAAATGCTACAAAAATTTTTGCGAGAGCGGCGTCATATGGCGATCGTGCTGGACGAGTATGGGGCCTTTTCGGGGATCGTGACGATCGAGGATGTCCTGGAAGAAATTGTCGGCGAGATTGTTGATGAGACCGACCGCGAGAGTTATCGTCCAAAAATCATGCGGCACCATGGCACGGCGATCGTCTATGGCGACGCGCGGGTCGACGAAGTCAACGAAGAACTCGGTACTGAAATCCCGGAGGATGACGAGTTCGACACCATGGCGGGCTGGATCATGGCCCGCACTCGCCAGATCCCGCGACCCGGCACGTCCCTGACGGCCGATGGCGTAGATATTTTGATTCTCAAGAGCACTCGGCGCATGATCGAGCAAATCGAAATCAAATCGTTGGCTAATAACGGGGCGGCAGTCGAGGAAGAGCGGGCGACCGCCTAGCGGCAGCGCGTCACATAAACAGGGAGTGGTCGAGCTTTCTCGAAACGGCGATCTGCCGTAAAATGGAGGCCGCGAGCTGACATCCAAGCCGCTGTCCGGTTGGCCCATGAAGTTTCTCGCGTGTCCGCTCATTCCATTCGCCACACAACCTCCAGAGTGCGCTGTGTCCACGATCACCCAAGTCCCCATGCTCCACGCCCAATCGCTGCAACGCGATCCCCGCATCGCCGCGGCCAAATCGTTGATTTTGCAGGCCGTTCAGGAACACCAGTCGGCGATCGTTTCTGTGCGGCCGCCGCGGCCGGAACTGGAGTCGGAGAGTCAGCGGATTCTCGATGAGTTCGGCGCTCTGCGCGGAGGAGCCTTGTTTTATCCCTACCTCTCGAGCGGCCTCGGGAACGGACCTTTCGTTGAGTTGATCGATGGCAGTGTGAAGCTCGATTTCATTACCGGCATCGGCGTTCACGGCTATGGACACAGTCACCCGGAGATCGTGGCCGCCGGCATCGACGCGGCGATTTCCGATACGGTGATGCAAGGGAACCTGCAGCAGGATGTCGCGAGCTACGAATTTTCCAAGATGCTGGTGTCGCTTGCCCGTGAGAGCGGCTCGGCGATCGAGCATTGCTTCATCAGTTCCAGTGGAGCCATGGCCAATGAAAATGCGCTCAAGCTGGCCTTTCAAAAGAACTATCCTGCCGATCGTGTGATCGCCTTCGAGCACTGCTTCGCCGGACGCACTCTGGTGTTGTCGCAGTTGACCGACAAGGCGGCCTATCGCCAAGGCTTGCCCCCCACGATCGAGGTCGATTACGTGCCGTTCTTCGATCAGACCGATCCGGCAGGAAGCACGCGGCGGGCCGTCGAGCGGCTGCGCGAGCATCTGCATCGCTACCCTGGACGGCATGCCAATTTGTGGCTCGAGATGATCCAAGGCGAGGGAGGCTATCATGTGGGCGACCGCGATTTCTTTCGCCAGTTGTGTGAAATTGCTCGCGAACATGGCTTGGCGGTGATCGTCGACGAAGTGCAATCATTCGGCCGCACGACACGCCCGTTTGCCTTCCAGCACTTCGAATTGGACGATCTGGTCGACATCGTGACCATCGGCAAGATCAGCCAGGCCTGCGCGACGCTGTTCACGGCGGCCTATAAACCCAAGCCGGGTTTGATCAGCCAAACGTTCACGGGGAGCACCTGGTCGATCGTGGCCGGGCAGCGGATCATCCAAAACCTTGTCGATCGCGGCAACTTCGGCCCCGACGGCCATAACGTGCGATTGCATCGGCACTTTGCAGCTGGCCTGGAAGAAATCGCCCAGCGGCGTCCCGGTACCATCCAGGGCCCCTATGGTCTGGGTGGGATGGTGGTGTTTACCCCCTTCGATGGCTCGGCGGACAAGGCCAAGGATCTTACGATGCGGATGTTCCATGCGGGCCTGATGTCGTTTGTCGCCGGTGCCAATCCAACGCGTGTCCGGTTTTTGATGCCGCTCGCCTGTACGACGTTCGACCACATCGATTTAGCCTTGCAAATCATCGATCAGTGCCTGGCTGACGTTCAGGCGGAGACCTAATTTTTTTCGTGAGCCGCTATGCTGATCGTTCGCCGTGTTCGACAAGAAGACCTTGACCCATTGTTCGAGCTGATTCAGCATTCGGAGTACGGGCTATCGACCCTGAAGATTTCGAAGGAAAAGCTTGAGGACCGGATCGAGCAGTCCCTGTTCGCCTTCCAACAAACCAAGGCCAAACCAGCGGGGCAGCCCTACGTTTTCGTCATGGAAAACCTAGCCGACGGCAAAATCGTCGGCACGTCGACGGTCTATTCCAAAATCGGCGGCTTCGAACCGTCGTACACGTACGAAATCGAAATCAATGTCCATGAATCGGTCGAGTTGGGAATCCGCAAGGAGATCCAAGTTTTGCACTTGCGCAAGGATCACAACGGGCCCACGGAGTTAGGCAGCTTGTTCTTGTCCCCAGAATATTGGGGAAGTGGCCATGGGCGATTTTTGTCGATGTCTCGCTTCTTGTTCATGGCCGAATTTCCGAAACGTTTTGAAAAAGAAGTCATCGCCGAAATGCGCGGCGTCGTGCACAAGGACGGCTGCGCACCGCTGTGGAAGGCTCTTGGATCACATTTCTTCCAAATCGAATACCCGAAGGCCGAGACCCTGACTTCGGAATCGAAAAAATTCATCGGCGACCTCATGCCGCGGCATCCCATTTATATTCCGCTGTTGCCGCCAGAAGCCCAAGCGGTGATCGGTCGCGTCCATCCCAATACCGAACCGGCTCTGGCCCTGTTGCACAAGGAAGGTTTCGAGTTCCGTAACCTGGTCGACATTTTCGACGGCGGTCCGACGATCCACTGCGACTTCGACAAAATCCGCGCGATTCGCGAAAGCCGCCGCTTGAAAGTCCGCGAGATCGCCCGGGAACTCGAAGGCCCGACATTGATGATCGCCAACGGTCAACTCGATTTCCGGGCTTGTCTGGGACGGGTCCACGAGAGCGACGCTGACGCGGTGATCGATCAGGTGACTGCGCTGCAACTCAAGCTCAAGGTCGGCGATTCGATCCGCTGCGTTGAACTCAAGCCGGCTGAAAAAGTTCGCGAGGCCGAAGGTACCAGTGAGGCTCGGGGGTGCTGATCGGCGTCGGTCGGTCCGTCCACTTTCGCAGCAATCATTCGCCAAGAACCAACACTCACGACTCCATACGGTGAACACCATGCCATCTGCCCCCAGTGAACTGCTGATCGATGGCCGCTGGCGACGCGGCGAAGGGGAACCGCTCGTTTCGCTTTGCCCTTCCAGCGGTGCGACTGTCTGGCAAGGTCAAGCGGCCAGCCAGCGGCAAGTCGACGAGGCGTTCCAAGCGGCTCGCGTGGCCTTGGACCATTGGTGCGATTCGCCCCTGGAACGGCGGATCGCCATCTGCGAGAGCTTTGCACAAGCCGTCCAAGCTCGTGGCGAAGACTTGGCGCTGTTGATTAGCCAAGAAATGGGGAAACCGCTATGGGAAGCCCGCACGGAGGTCGCTACGGTCGTCGGTAAAATCGCCATCTCGATCGACGCCCTCCGCAGTCGCCGCGACACGACCTCGTTCACCCTCGGCGACTATCAAGCGGTGACGCGGTTCAAGCCGATCGGTGTCATGGCCGTTCTCGGTCCGTTCAACTTTCCCGCGCATCTGCCCAACGGGCATATCGTGCCGGCCTTGCTGGCTGGGAACACGATCGTGTTCAAGCCGAGCGAACTGACGCCAGCCGTCGGCGCGTGGATGGCTCAGATTTGGCACGAGGTCGGCTTGCCCGCCGGAGTGTTGAACGTTGTCCAAGGGGGGAGTGCTGTCGGCATCGCCGTTTCGCGGCCCGACCGTTGCGACGGCCTGTTGTTCACGGGGAGCGGACGTGTTGGCCG
This sequence comes from uncultured Pirellulaceae bacterium, assembly GCA_937941455.1. Taxonomy (GTDB): domain Bacteria; phylum Planctomycetota; class Planctomycetia; order Pirellulales; family Pirellulaceae; genus BJ22. Next base: position 193,025 of record CALDHM010000002.1, read on the forward strand.
AGCCTTGCATCGGGCCTTCGCCGAATATCCGCAGAAAATTTTGGCTCTCGAAATGGGGGGCAATAATCCGCTGGTGGTCGATCGTGTCGCCGATCTCCACGCCGCGGCTTATCAGACGGTTCTGTCGGCCTTTGTGACGGCCGGCCAACGTTGCACCTGCGCCCGACGCTTGATTCTCGTCGCCGGCCAGATTGACGTGCCGAAGTTTATTGGCGAGCTTCAATCGCTCATCGGACGCTTGCAGGTCGGCTATTATTCCGATCCCAGTGAGCCTTTCTGCGGCCCGGTGATCAGCCCAGAGGCCGGTTGGCAAATTTTTGCCGCTTACCAGTCCTTGTTGGAGCGGGGTGGGCGAGTTCTAGCGCCCCTGCAGGTGCTGCGCGATAACCCGGCGTTGCTTTCGCCCGCCTTGGTCGATGTCTGCGAGGCCGCTGATCTCGAAGACGAAGAAGTCTTCGGCCCACTCCTCAATCTGTTTATCGCACCAGACCTCGATGCGGCCATCCGGTTGGCGAATAACACCAAGTACGGATTGTCGGCTGGCTTGCTCAGCGACGATGCCGACCGCTACCAACATTTCATCCGACGAATTCGAGCGGGGATCGTCAATTGGAATCGACAGACGACGGGGGCCAGCGGCAAGTTGCCTTTCGGCGGTTGCGGTCTGAGTGGCAATCATCGACCCGCAGGATATTTTTCCGCCGATTACTGTTCGTATCCAGTGGCTTCGTTAGAATCCGCCGCTCTGCAATTACCGATTCGTCTCGAACCAGGCATTCGCTCGGCGGATGATCAACGGAGGTCCGACTCATGATTCGCGGGGTCTGCTGCGGCTGCAATCTCCTCTGCGATGATGTATCGGCCTTCCAGAGATCTGCTGGCCTTGAACCTGCGGAGGGCTTCTGCCAGTTGGGCCGGGAGTGGCTCCGCGCGGGGCGGGACGAAATCCCGGCGATGGCCGCGATCGATGGCCAAGCGACGACGGTGGACGAGGCCTTGGCTGAACTGCCCCGGCGAGTGGCCCGAGCGCGGCATCTGCAAATCGTCGGGCTGAACCGATTGGGCCCCCAAGAAGTTCATCTCGCTGCGGAGCTCGCTCGAAAATTTCGCGGATCGCTCGACGTCGATTTCCAACCGGTAAGCCCCAGCGAAATCGCGTTGCAAAAAGTCGGCCGCGTCACGGCGACGCTCGGCGAAATCCGCAATCGCAGCGATGCGGTCGTCTGCTGGTTTTGCGATCCGTCGACAACACATCCGCGCCTACTGGAACGAAGCGGTGCCGCCGACAAACGCCTGGTGTTCGTCGGCGACTCAGTCGCGAGGGTTGCCCCGCACCATTCGCATGCCGAGCAGATCGAACTGTCGGCAGCCGACGCCGACCGCTGCCTAGCCTGGCTGCGTTGGACTTTGCGCCGAGGATCCGCTGATCGGTATTCCGAATTACCGGCCGAGTTTACACAAGTTATCGACGTGATTCGCGATGCCAAACACTTGGCCTTTATCGCAGCGTCAGCCGGGTTTCGCAGTGATTTTTCCGCCATGTCGTTGCACCAAGCCGTGCGCGACTTGAACGATGCTCAGCGCGCAGTCTTGTTGCTGCTGCGCGATGACGGTTGGGGATGCGGTGCGGAAAATGTGTTGCTGTCCGTCTTTGGATTCGCACGGGCCATCAATCTGAATTTGGATTATCCGCGTTTCCACTGGCAGGAATTCTCGGCCATCGAGCAACTCCGCCGGGGAGATGTCGATACGATCGTGTGGTTTGCTCCCGCAGCGTCATCCGAAATTGAAGAACTGACTCGACGATTTCCCGAGGTGACCTGGTTGATCGGCGCTGCTGTGGAGCACCTTGCGCCGCCGCGGCGGGGGATCGTTTTGCCGATCGCTCCCCTTGGTTGGCAGGGCCCAGTCGACGGAACGAGGATCGATGACGTGATGCTGCCGGTTGCTTGGCCCGGCAGATCAAGTCGTCTTTCCCCCCGAGTGATTTTGGACCAACTGGCCGCCCTGGTTTGAAACGCGACGCGGCATCGGTTTGAGACGCGACGCGGCATCGGTTTGAGACGCGACGCGGCATCGAAGGATGCGGATTACCTCACACGTCGGGTCGCGGGCCAAATACCCTGCGGAGCAACGGTGACGATAGGACTTGCGGCACGCCGAGAGGATCGATCGGCAGGCGGCCAACAACCGGGAGAATAGTTTATTCTTCCGTGGAGGCTCGGGGTGAATTGCCCTGCGATGCGGACCGAAGCGAATCGTGTCAGCGGCGATTCGCCTTTTTGAAAGGGCCGAAGTCGATGCTAATGTAGCGATGAATCTATTGAGTTCGCTCTACCAATTGATGTCAAATCTCAAGCCTAGCAGATCGGATCGCGTCGAGCCGAACAAGGATTCCGCGGTCGTCATCGGATGAATCCAATCGAACATCCAACGCACGCGATCCGACCAATACCAATTCAAACCGACGGATAAATCGTTGTATTGCCCACCCGCCACTTGCTCCAGATTCAGGTACGACCAACGTGCTTTCGCTTCCCACGCCCCCCACTGACGAACGCCCCGAGTCAGCTTGAAATCGCGATTGGGAGTATTGAGAGCAAATTGAGCACCATGCTGGCCGAATGGTTCGAAATTCCGATGCTCACCCGTCAGAAAACAACTGACATGAGCGTAGGCCCCGCCGACATGCCGCGTCTGACCATCCAGAAGATTGATCTGCGAGATGAACGCTTCGCTCTGCCATGTGAGACGATTGCGAACAATCGCCAATTCGAGATTCCCCGTCGTGTAGGTGTCCGCGGACAATGGGGCACTGGCCATCAAAAAAGGGCCCCGTTGGACTTGAGGTCTTGCTCGCAATAATAGATGATTGTCTTGGTCAAATGTATGTAAAATACCGATGCCGGTATGAACCAGTCGCCGGCCGTTCGCTTCCCGATCGTAGTAGGGCAACCAGGTTAGACGCGCTACCAAGCGTAAACCTTGATTGGCGTCGAAGCGGGCTTTGATCGTGTCGCTCAGGTTGTCGAAAAAAACACCGCAGGTCCACGTTACCCGCTCATCGTCAGTGCAATTGTATAGTGCCATCCCGACCTCGCGATCGACTGCAAAAATTCTTTGGGTGGGTATGGAACGCTCCAGGAAAATGTTATTCGTGTCGTTCGTGACTTGCTCGAGACTGAAGGGAACGAAGAAATTACCAACGCGAAATCGGCCCAACCCTGGAATGTCATTGATGGAACAATAGACATCTTTGACATCGGGTGATGCTAGTGTATTCGGCATGTGTAAATTTCCAGGCTCGAGCGTCACTTGCAAACGGAAGTCGTATTGTTCGTAACCTGTGCCCTCGGCCAGTAGTCGCAAGCGGCGATAGCTGAAGTAATTCTCGGCTCCGAGAATCGACGGGTCGGCTTGAGCCCACATGACGTAATCCATTTGAATGTGGCCACCGAGTCGAATGTTCCATCGGCGTGGGTCTTCTGCTTCGCGCTCTGCGAAGGCTTTACTCATCTCGAGCTGCTCGATCCGTTGTTGGAGCGCTTTCACGTCGTCCTGAATGGTTGACTCGGTTGTTTTTTTCACCTCGGCTAAAGCTTCATCGGTGATCTTCGCTCCGGTCTGTCCGTAGCCCGGCATCGCCCAGAACCCAGTGGCAATAAGCACCAGGACGATGCAGATCCACCCGCCCAGCGTTTGTCGAAGTGGTCTGTGGAGTCGCACCGCGGCAGATCCGTTTAATTTGTGAATTCGATACCTCTCCCAGCACGAATCCCCGCCGGTGGTTCGTTTTCGGCCCTCGTCCGAGATGTCGCTAATTACAACGTTCAAAATTTCGTCATCCCAGTTGATTACCGACTTTTGCGTTGAACATCCGCAGCAAACCGTTTCCGACGGGCTTCTTCGCTGGACGAGTAAGTAACGTTCCCAAGGTATTCTTGGACGACTGATCAGGAACCCGGCGCGAACCAAGATCTTTGCCTGCTGCTCCACGCGATAAATCGTGAGGCATGCGCCCAACGCGACTCGATTCTCTCGATCCCGACGGATGTACGCAGCGATCTAGTCCCGCGGTCATGCCCACGACGAATAAGCGTTCGTCAGGTATCCCTCTCGAGTTTATCGGCAGTTTTTGCGCAATCGCTTAAGATTACCTTATCGGAATAACTTAGCGATCGACATCAATACTGCGCATGAGACCTCGAAATACGCCACGCTGCAATAATTTGAACCGGCCAGCTAAAATGGCCAGACGAGGGGGATGAAGAGGATCGCGACGATTGCTAGCAGCAGATTGAGCGGCAGTCCGACTTTTAAGAAATCGCTGAAGCGATAACCGCCCGGCCCGTAAACCATCATATTGGTTTGGTAGCCGATGGGAGTGATGAAACTGGCCGAAGCCGCCAGGATCATGGCGATCAGGAATGGGCGTGGGCTGGCGTTGTACATTTCAGCGACTTGGACGCAAAACGGGAAGGTCAAAACGGCTGCCGCATTGTTGGTGATCAACTCGGTAGTCAGCGACACGACGAGGTAGATCAAGGCCAAGGCAAACAACGGCCCCAAGGAGGAGATACAACTAAAGGCAGATTGCACGATGGTCTCAGCGGCCCCGGATTTCTCCAGCGCCGTGCCGATGCCGAACGCCGCCGCGATGGTTACCAACACCTGCCATTCGATGGTCCGCCGTGCCTCGCTGGCGGAAATACATCCAGTGGCGATCATTAGGATCGCCGTGGCTGCCGATGCGATCACTGTCGTCAAGCAATCGGTGGTCATCAGCACGAGCAAGCCCGCGAATAGCCAGAGGGCGATATAGAAACGATCTCTGCGAATCGGCCGCCAGTCGGCGACGTCACTGACCAGATAGAACGTTCGATCGTTCCGGTAGGTCTTCAAAAAATTGGGATTCGTTTGCAACAGCAATGTATCGCCCGGCTTGAGTCGAATATCGCCGATTTTTTTTTCAAGGCGCACCCCATCCCGATGGACCGCCACGACAGCTGCACCGTAAGTGGAACGGAAATCGGCCCCGCGAATCGTCTTGCCGACCAACGGTGACCAAGGGGATATCACGGCTTCGCACAACTGCCGTTGCCGCTGCGCTGCTGGACTGACCTCGTAGGATGGATCACCCGCCGGGACCAGCCCCGGTATGCGTTCGAGCTCGACGATGCTGCTGACGATCCCGGTGAATACCAGGCGGTCTCCGGCATAAACTCGCTCGTTCGGTGCTACGGGCCCGATTCCGACGCCAGCTCGATTGATTTCAATCAGGAACAAACCCGGCAAGTGCCGTAGTCCCGCCTCCTCGATCGATTTGCCAACCAGGCGGCAAGAAGGCTCGACAAGCATCTCCACCAAGAATTCACGCCGTGCTGCCCCTAATTGCTCGAGCATTTCACGGCGATCGGGGAGAAGTCGTGGCGCGATTACCAGGAGATACAGCAAACCAATCACCGCGTAGGGCAAACCGATCGCCGAGATTTCGAACAAGTGCATGGCCGGCATCCCCGCATCGATCATCAAACCGTTGACAACCAGGTTCGTCGATGTACCGATCAGAGTACAGGTTCCCCCCAAGATCGCCAGGTACGACAACGGAATGAGCAACCGCGAGGGAGCGATACGATGCCGGCGACTCCAATTCAACACGATCGGCACGAACATCGCGACGATCGGCGTATTGTTCAAGAACGCCGACAACGGCAGCACCGCGCCGGTCAACCGAAACAAGAATCCCCGTTCGGTGCGGGCCTGTCCCAGCACCCGCTGCCCAAGCCAATCCAGGAAACCGGTTTCCCGCAGCGCACCGGCCACCACGAACAAAAACGCGACGGTGAGCATTCCGGCATTTGAGAAGCCGCTGAACGCCTCGCTCGGTGTGATAATGCCACAAACCGCCAAGAGCACCGCGCCGGCCACAAACAACAAGTCTGGCGGTCCCCAGTCTTTGACCAAGCCGACAAAAATGAAACCGACCACTGCCAGCGTCGACCAAGCTTGCCAATCCATGGAAGTTCGCATGCCTCGTTGGGGTAAATTTCGGCTTGGGAATCGGTCGTCGTATTGAGAGCCTGTCCCGAAACGAACCCAAGCTTGCGCTGCAGGCTAATTTGGCTTTCCGAAACGAACCCTCGCTTATGCTTTTGGCTACCGCGGCTGTGGTTTGGGAGTTGGCTCTCAGGGGCCTGCGGGAATCCATTCACCGCGGCGATTCGTTCGGCCGAGTTTAGACGAATTACATTGCAAGTTGAATGCCAAGTCAAAAGTATCAAGTTTTCTCGCAATGCGGGCTGCCAGCATCTTTTTCTCTAGCCATTGCCGTCTTATTTCATCAAAATATAATTAGATTCAACGGATAGGCCTGTTTTAATTCACGGAAAATGGCAGTGATAAATCTTGAGTCGTTAGCATTGTTCGCCTGGCGAGCCGTCGCATGCCAGGAGGGAATTCACGATTTCAATCATCGCATCAGGGAGATGGTGTGTTCCTATTTCCCTGTCGACGCCATTTTCGTTCGGCAGTGGGACCCTGAGCCGCCGAGTCTGACGATCGTGGCCATCGAGGGCTTGCCCACTACCGCGGCAGGCCACGCTGGGCGCGTGATGTTAGCACCCCGGCAAGTTCGTGCTTTTCAAACCTGGTGCCAGGCCAAGCGTTGCCAGATCGTCGCCAGCGCGTCGGAAATCGGGCAACTGCTTACCCCCCCCTCTAAGCCAGGCCGTTACTTGCTGATTCCCTTGCGGCAATTCGACAAGCCGCGCGGCCTGCTAGGACTGCGGTTGCCCGACGAGGCTCAGGATGAGCAAGCCTGGTTGGCCTTGGGGCAGACCCTGCAAGAGCCTTACGAGACAGCCCTGGAAAACGATCGGCGGATTCACGAGCTGGCGGCCTTGCGGGAGGCAGCCGAGGCAGATCGTGGTGCCTTGCTACAGCGCTTGGGGCGCTCGCAATTGGACGACGCCATCGTCGGCGAGCAGACAGGACTGCGTGGCGTCATGGAACGGGTGCGTTTAGTGGCCAACTCAGACGTTCCCGTTTTGGTTTTGGGGGAGACGGGATCCGGGAAGGAGATCGTCGCACGGGCCCTGCACCATCGAGGCCGTCACGCGGCGGGCCCATTTATTCGCATCAACTGCGGGGCGATTCCACCGGAGCTCATCGATTCACAACTGTTCGGCCATGTCCGGGGAGCCTTTACCGGAGCTGATCGCGACCATCTGGGGTGGTTCGAGCGAGCCAATGGGGGGACCTTGTTTTTGGATGAGGTGGGCGAGCTTCCCTTGCCGGCCCAGGTTCGTTTGCTGCGCGTTCTGCAAGACGGCTTGGTTGATCGCGTAGGCGGGAGCCACTCCATCCACGTGGAGGTGCGAGTCGTTGCGGCGACTCATCGCGACCTGGCGATGATGGTTCAGCAAGGGAAATTTCGCGAGGACTTATGGTATCGCTTGGCCGTATTTCCCATACTGATCCCGCCGCTACGGGAACGTCAAGACGATATCCCCGATTTGGTCGCTCATTTTGCCCGCCGGGCTTCGAAGCGATTTGGATTGCCAATGTCCGCGGTGACGGAGCACGATCTGCGTTTGCTGCGAGCCTATTCGTGGCCTGGAAACATCCGCGAATTGGCAGCCGTGATCGATCGCGCGGCGATCCTGGGTGCAGGGAGGAAACTCGACGTGGAAAATGCCTTGGGTTGGAACGTCGAGCCCAAGGAGACGGATGCGGCGACAACCCCAGCTCCGTCGGCCGCGAGCGGCGGATTCCCGTCGCTGGACGACGCAATTCGAAGCCATATCGAGGTGGCGCTAACGCGCACGCACGGCCGAGTCGAGGGCCCGCGCGGAGCGGCAAAGCTGTTGCAAATCAACCCGCACACGTTACGATCGCGGATGAGAAAAATGGGGATCACCACGCACCGCTTCAAGGTCCAGTAACTCATGCCCGAATTACCTGAAGTCGAAACCATGCGCCGGGGAATCTTGAGCATCGTCGGTGCCCGCATCGAGCGGATCGAGCGGCTGCCCTGTCCACGCCGTCCGATCACCCTCTCTCATCCGATCGCCACGATGAGGCGGCGACTTGAATCCCAGTCGATCGTTGCCGTAGATCGCGTGGGCAAGAAGGTTGTGATTCGGACGGAGAATAGCCAGCGGTTGATCTTCGAGCCCCGCATGACCGGACTGGTACTGACGTCATCCCCCCCCTCGCAGGAACACTGCCGCCTGCGGGTCAGCTTGCGGCAAGGTCAAAAAAAATCCGAGTTACTGTACTGGGATCGCCGCGGATTGGGATTGATCTATTGCTTGAGCGAAGGGGAGTACGCGACGCAGTTGGCCAAATGGAACTTGGGCCCCGACGCTTGCGAGATCTCTGGCGATGAATTTCGGCAGCGACTGGCGCGGACCGACCGCCCCATCAAGGTCGCTCTCCTGGATCAAGCGTTGCTGGCGGGCATCGGCAATTTGTACGCCAGCGAGATCCTGCACCGGGCGAAAATTTCACCGGCGCGTCCAGCGAGCGAACTTTCGCCGCGCGAGTTTGGCAGAATTTACCGGGCCCTGCAGGTGGTTTTGGAGGAAGCCATTCGGTACGAAGGCTCAACGCTGGCTGACGGCACCTATCGCAATGCCCTGAATCAATCGGGGAGCTATCAAAACGCGCACGCCGTTTACGACCGGGAGGGGGAAACGTGCTCCACATGCCGTCGCGCGGTGATCCGGCGGATAGTACAGGCCCAGCGTTCCACATTTTTTTGTCCCGCTTGTCAGGGGGGCTGACACGCCCCGATCCCAACCGATTGTACCGATCTGATGGATTGTCCCGGTTTGTCCGCGCGGGTCGTAGCCCTGAATCTCAGCGCCGCTGGACATCGTTTTTTCAACTGGTCGATACATGGAAAAGCGCGGCTACTGCCTGACGCGTTGTTGCAGAGGGCGCTAAGCGATCGATCTCGACCGAGGTTGCACCATGCCCAAGTTTCTCCAGACGCTATTTTTGGCGATGATTATCGTCGGCGGTGGTTGGATCTTCACTTACCGCGACCAATTCAAAACGCCCAAAGACGTCTGGGACTTTCTGGTTTCTCGAATGGGTCCTACTGAAACTGTCCTGCCCATTGCTATACCCAGCCGGTTATCGGCTTGGCCAACGCGCGAAAAAGAACCACAGCGGATCCGCGTGGCAAGTTATGCGCTGAAGGGGTCAACATCCGCAGTTCTCGATGAGCAAACTGCCGCCGAGATCTTAGCGGAGACCTTGAGCCAGTTCGACGTCACGGTGATCCCAGAGATTTCTCCGGAGCGTCGCCGCCTGTTGTTGTTGGCCGTCGCGCTGTTGCAATTCAAAGGATTTCCGATCGGCTCGACGCTGACTACTGATGGGGGGGGGGCGGTTCACCATGCGACTTCGGCGTTTGTTTTCAATACCACGACGGTGCAACTCGATCAAGCGTTCCCTATGCCGTTGGCGGGCGAGCCTTCGGCGTTCAGCGCTCCTCCGCTCGTCGGCTGGTTTCGCGCGCTCAACATACCGAACGATCAAGCGCTGACGTTCACGCTGGTGACCGTCCAAATGGATCCCCGTTTCTCGGATCAGTTCGTGGTCGCGCTGGCGGAGCTGTTTCGAACGGTTCGCAAGGACCGCCGTAACGAAGATGACATCATTCTGTGCGGGGATTTTCACATCGATGCGGCTAGAGGCCGACATACAGAGCACTGGAGCGGATTAACGGGAGCCTTTTCGGGACCGGTCGGCAATTCGCGGGGGGGCAACGATTATGACAACTTCATTTACGCACCCCGTGCGACCACGGAATTGACCGGAGCCAAAGGGCAACTGGATCTCCTCAAGCTGCTCAATTTGACGGCCGAAGAGTTGACGCAAATCAGTGTGAAGCTGCCGATTTGGATCGAATTTTCGATCTTCGAGGGGGCGGACGGCAGTCGCATGGCGGGCCCGCCGGCAATGAATCCAAAGCGATGAATTTGGGGGCATGCAAATTGCGTTGGCAACTCTTCAGTTTTCGAGGTGTCGCACACCACCGGTGCCGCAGCCAGCAGGAATTTGCCCCGCCAACCCGGCTACAGCCCCCAGGCAGCTTCTTGGACAGAGCCTGTCACCCGGTCTAGAATTCAACATTCGTGTGCTTTTGTGCCGAATGTCAGCGGTGGTAGTCCGAAACGTGAGCGAGAGGGTGTTGCGGGATTAGCTTTTGGCGGCAACGCTATTGTATCCGGTTTTCAACACAAATCGTGGACGAAGGCTCTGCGGCTGATGGGTTAAGGGACCAAGTCTCGTGGCGGTGCAGAGACTGCCAAGCTATCCCCGAATTGCCGTTACGGCGGGGCATTCTCGGTTCGTGAAGTATGCGCAGGGCTGATTGAGTTTTCTATGAATCTATTGTGCGTCAAGTGCGGTCAAGCCTTTTCGGTCTCCGAGGAGCAATTCGGCACGCGCGGTAAGTGCCCGCACTGCAAAGCGACGATTGTCGTCCCCAAATTTCGCATGACGAACAGCGGCACGGTACAAAGGCTCAAAGCCCCTTCCCAGTGGCTAGACAAGTCGCTCGCCTGTTTGGTCGCGGGGGGATTCCATCTAGGGGCTTTTCTCGTGATGACCCTGGTTCCGTGGACGACCTATCACCGGGGGACGATCGGCATCGGCGAGGATGTGCAGATCGGTGCGCTCCCGAAACCGCGGTCGCTGACTGATACGACCTATGAGCTACGCATCAGCGTCGATGATATCCCACTCGATCGCCAACAACTGAATGAAATGCTGGCTTCGTCGTTCTCTCTCGATTCGACCGCGAATACCTTGGCTGAGTTGAGCCGCGCAAGTCTAGTCGCTGGCGGCGCGTCGGATGGGCAGAATCGCGAGTGGATTTCACCGCTGGCCACCAGCGACTACGCGTCTGGCCAAGAAGCATTCACGGAATTGATCGCCAAGGTGCGCAAGGAAGGTCTCGACATCGCCATCGTCTTCGACAGCACAGGGAGCATGGGGGGTGAAATCAACCAGCTCAAAAGCCGTATCAGCGAAATCGGCCGCATTTTGTTCCAACTCGTCCCGGAAACTCGAGTCAGCATTTGCACGTACCGAGATCGCGGTTCGGAGTACGTCGTTAAGGGGATTCCGCTGACCAATCGCTTGGGTGAATTGGTCGGCTTCCTGACCGGAATTCAAGCTGCTGGGGGCGGGGACGATCCCGAAGCGGTCGACGAAGGGATCCGCTGGGTGCTTGAAAACAACGAATTTCGCCCGCAGGCCCGCAAGGTGATCCTGATTTTCGGCGATGCGCCACCGCATGTCGCCCATCAGCTCGACTGTCTCAAACAGGCGATGGAATTCCGCCGCAGTGGGGGCATCGTCAGCACGATCACTTGCCGTCGGAACAAGCCGTTGGCAGAGTTCGAGGAAATCTCGCGAATCGGCGGCGGAGAAGCCTTTTTGACCGACGACCATCGCCAGCTCATGTCGCGCTTGATGGTCCTCGTCTTCGGCAGCAAGCACCGCGAGAAGGTGCTCGAGCTTTTCAAGTTGCTCGACAACTGACGCCGGATCTAGAGTCGATCCCAAAATCGTCAGCGGCCGCAACCCGATCCGTCAGCGCGGGTCCGTTTTGCGATAAGTTCTCAACGACAAGCAATTCGCATCACTCTCCGCGCCGGTGGAAATGCCGCGGAAATCCAGCGTTGGCAACCCCTGCTCAACACAAACTGCGGCCACGCTTGCTCAATCGAATCCCGCCAGAGCGTCGGGAGTTACCAGGTTAGTGACGACGCTCACCGCGATCGGTCGTCCGAACGCGGTTGAAGGATTTGGGCAAAAGGGGTAGAGTACCTGAACGCTCGATGGGCCTGCAGAACGGAAGCGAGACGAACGGCCTTCCTTGTTCCTCGATGTCGGCCAGTCCCGGTGAGGTTTGAGCCCCCTTTCTTGAGTAGGTTCGCTGACGAATCAATGATGGCCTGCCGTCAAGACGTGTCTTGGGGAAAATAGAATCTGTGGATTGTCGGGAAGCGTGGAGTATATTCGCCAATTATTAGGAAGCTTGGACCCAGCTCTTCATGAAAATCTGCCATGACTACCTATAACCTGACGCACCTCAAGCAGTTGGAAGCCGAGAGCATTCACATTATCCGAGAGGTTGCCAGTGAATTCTCCAACCCGGTCATGCTCTATTCGATCGGCAAGGACTCCGCGTGCATGTTGGCACTGGCGCTGAAGGCCTTTTATCCCGCCAAACCGCCCTTCCCGCTGCTGCACGTGGATACGACTTGGAAGTTCCGCGAAATGTACGCCCATCGGGCCGCGGTCGCGGAGAGGTACGGTTTGGAACTGATTCGCTTCGTGAACGAGGAGGGGTTGAAGCAGAATATCGATCCTTTCAAATTCAGCGGCAAGCATACGACGGTGATGAAAACCGAAGCCCTAAAAATGGCCCTGTCAAAGTATCGTTTCGACGCAGCCTTTGGAGGGGCCCGCCGCGATGAAGAAAAATCGCGGGCCAAGGAGCGCGTGTTTTCCTTTCGCGACGAATATCATCGCTGGGATCCGAAAAACCAACGGCCGGAGTTGTGGAATCTCTACAATACCCGCGTGAATCCGGGCGAATCGATTCGCGTGTTTCCACTAAGCAATTGGACGGAACTGGACGTTTGGCAATACATCCATCTGGAGAGGATTCCTTTGGTGCCGCTCTATTTCGCGGCCAAACGCCCCGTAGTCCGCCGCAATGGCACCTGGATCATGGTGGACGATGACCGCATGAAGTTGCGCCCCGACGAAGTCATCGAGGAACGCATGGTCCGATTTCGCACGCTGGGCTGTTATCCCCTGACGGGCGCTGTCGAATCGGAGGCCACGACGTTGCCGCAAATCATCCAGGAAATGCTTCTCACCAAAACCAGCGAACGCCAGGGGCGATTGATCGACAACGACGAAGAGGGAAGCATGGAGGAGAAAAAACGCGAAGGCTACTTCTAGTCAGACGGGACCGCAGCCTAGAGTTCCGCCGATTGGACAGCATCATCGACGACGGACCAATTTAGATTCCTCTATCCTAAAAAGCAGAAATCATTTCCCGGAGAGCCTCGTAGATGTCACATCATTCGGAATTGATCGCCACCGATATCGATGCCTATTTGGAGCAACACGAACGCAAAGAACTCTTGCGGTTCATCACCTGCGGCAGCGTCGACGATGGGAAGAGCACCCTGATCGGCCGCCTACTCTACGATTCGAAAATGATCTACGAAGACCAACTGGCGAAGATCGAAAAAGATTCTCAGGTGCATGGGACGACCGGCGGAAAATTCGATCCGGCACTCCTGACCGATGGGCTGAAGGCCGAACGTGAGCAGGGGATCACCATTGACGTCGCTTACCGCTATTTTTCAACCGCAAAGCGGAAATTCATCATCGCGGACACCCCAGGACACGTCCAATACACCCGCAACATGGCGACCGGCGCATCGACCGCTGATTTGGCGATCATCTTGATCGATGCCCGGTACGGGGTGTTGGAGCAGACTCGCCGCCATAGCTTTATCGTCTCCCTATTGGGAATCAAACACATCTTGGTGGCTGTCAACAAGATGGACTTGGTCGATTTTTCGGCGGTGGTGTTCGACAAAATTCGCGACGACTATCGTAGCTTCGCCTCGCGTCTCGACATTCCCGATTTACACTTTATCCCCATCGCGGCCTTGCATGGGGACAACGTGGTCGATCGCAGCGAGCGGATGTCCTGGTATACAGGGTCAACACTGATGTCGTTTTTGGACAATGTCTACATTGGCTCCGACCGCAATCTGGAGGACTTGCGATTTCCGGTCCAATTGGTGATCCGTCCCAACCTCGACTATCGCGGGTTCGCGGGCACGATTGCTTCGGGGATCGTCCGACAAGGAGACGAGGTCATCTGCCTGCCCTCGCGGCGGCACAGCCGAGTCAAACGAATCGTGACGAAGGATGGCGACCTGACGGAAGCCTTCACCCCCATGTCGGTCACGCTGTTGCTTGAGGATGAAATCGACGTCAGCCGCGGTGACATGCTGGTCCGCCCCGGTAATATGCCGAAGACCGAACAGCACTTCGAGGCGATGGTGGTCTGGATGCACGACGAGCCGCTGATGCCCGGCAAGCAATATCTCATCAAGCAGTCCACCAAAACGGTTTCGGGAATGGTCTCGGCTCTACGCTATCAGATCGACGTCAACACGATGCACCGTTCACCGTCGCCGGGGCTGAAGCTGAACGAGATCGGACGTTGCCGGTTCAGTCTCGCCGAACCCATCATGTTCGATGCCTATCGCAACAATCGGGCCACCGGCTCGTTCATCATCATCGATCGCATCTCAAATGCAACGATGGGGGCCGGGATGATTTTAGATCGCAAGACCACCGATGATCGAGACGATCATTGGGACGCTGAGCCCGGGAGCACGTCCCTCGTCAAGCGGGTCAGCAAGGTAAGTGCGGACGAACGGCAGGCCCGCTTCGGTCAACGTCCCACCACGATTCTGCTCACGGGATTGCCAGGTTCTGGAAAATCAACCCTGGCTTACGCTTTGGAGCGAAACTTGTTCGAGATGGGACGCGCGGCGACCGTGCTGGATGGTGAGAACATTCGACTGGGGCTCAGTCGCGACTTGGGTTTCGGCGATGACGAACGTTCGGAAAACCTACGGCGTACGGCCGAAGTGGCTCGCCTCATGAACGATGCCGGCTTGATCTGTATCTTATCCTTGGTGGCGCCGCGAGAGGAAACCCGCCAAAAGGCGGCCGAACTTATCGGTAAGGATCGCTTCCTCGTCATCCACCTCGACGCGCCGGTGGAGATTTGCCAGCAACGCAATCAACCCAGTGAATTGCGAGGTGAGACTACGCCACCACAACCGGCCAACTACGAATCCCCCATCGCACCCGACCTGCGACTGGCGACCGATCAACTGTCGATCGACGAATGTGTCGCTCGCCTTACGGCCTTACTGGATTCGCGGGGCGTGATTTAGCGGCAAACGGAACATATCCTTTCTTTTCCCGGTGATGATTGCGTCTATGTTGAGATGTTCCCTTGCAACTTCGAGCAACATGAACGGTGATCCGAGAGGCGGACAAACAGCGAACAACTGAAGACAGGGCTACTTGGTCGCGATCCAGCCCTTTTGATGGCCCAGGTTTCGAACCTTCCCGCTGAGCACGGCTTGGGCCAAGAGTCGCGATGTAAACGCCTTGTTGATTCCCAAGGCGTCCGCGACCTCCTGCACGTACACAGCTTCGCCACGTTCGCGCATCAACGCCACGGCGTCGCGCCATCGACCGGGGCTCGGCATGTCGTCGTCGGTTAGCGGGATGACGCCCACCACCCCAAGATCGTCGCGTAGCTCGATTACGCCATCCCACAACGTGATCCGGTGGCGTTCGTTTTGGCGACGTTCGCGGCGCAGCGTGATCCGCTTGACCGTCTGCCGAATGGCAAACGCCAATTTCTCGCGATTCGCCTCGTCGAGCCGCGACAGCAGGTCGTCGAGCCGATTCATGACCGCCATCGCTTCCGACGACGGGGCGTGTTGGCCATTGGCTTGCCGCAGTTTGTCTTTGAGCGTCGATTCCTGCTCACGCCACCCCGCGAGCAACTTCGTGATGCCCGGAATGTCCTCGCGGTTGGCCAAAGCGAGGTTTTCCGTCGCCCGTTCTAGCTTCGCCCGGACGTCGGCCAATTGCGATTCGATGCGACTGACATTGGCGACCGCTATGTGGTCGCTGGAGATCACCAAGCGAGTTGACCAGTTCATGGGTTTGGCAAACGTTTCGTGGCAGGTCACGCGTCGCATCAGTTTGCCCGATTCGTCGAGCACCTCTCTATCGTAGCCAAACGGCAGCCCACCCTGCTTTTGGCCTCGCGTGACCGCGAGCCTTTTTCCGCTGACAACTCGGTCGGCCAGCTTGAGCGATTCTTCGCGGGCACCGTATTGGTCAAGGATGGCCGTGATCACACCGCCGAGGTTGTCGAATTTCAGTTCGCCTCGTTGGCAGGTGATGATCGAAACACCGGCATCGCGGAACAAACGCCAGTGCTGCATGCAGTCGAAAATATCCTCGCGAGACATACGGCTCTGCTCCGATAGCAGCACCGCGCCAAACGAACCGGCCTTCGCGTCGGAAAGCAGTTTCTGAAAGTCCTTTCGCTCGCTCGATTCGGTTCCGGTCAATCCGTGGTCTTCGTACCACTTGATGATTTCGTAGCCCATGCGATCGGCCAATGCCTGGACATCCCGCCGTTGCCGGGCGGGGCTGTCTTGCTGTTGGTCGCTGCTCATGCGGATGTAACCCACTGCGGGTTTCGATTTTGCAATCATGGTTTCTCCTTTTGTTGGTTGTTTATAGACCCCTGGTCGTCATCACCGCGTGTTTGCCATCTCGCGGTGCGCGAGCATGGGCTCCTCGCCAATTCTCAATCGTTCGCAGTAGTTCGCATTTGGCGGCGATCTCCTCGGGCGTCGGGTTGTACTCGAGCGTGCCATTGGAGGTCCGTTGCCAGGTGCCTCGATTGATCCATTTACCTTCTGCCTCCCATTGGCTGATCAGCGGTGCTAGTTCCGTTTGTTCGTACATGCGTGTCTCCCATGCGTTGTGGTTTCGATTCGCCATCGGACGGCCCGACGACAAACACACACAGGAGCCAGCACATCAAACGAATTGCAAGCCA
>CALDHM010000003.1 GCA_937941455.1 uncultured Pirellulaceae bacterium
TTCCGTTGGGCGTGGTAGTCTGGGTGCCCTGCCAAGCTTTCGGAAAGTGGGAGGGAGGGAGGCTTGGCGTCTTGTAAATATCTCTTGGCGTTTTGTAACTATTTCATGTGTTTTGGAGGATTAGCTGGTGGGAAGGGAGCAGAAGACGGTGCCGAAAATGGACTGGGACGAGTATTGGTGGACGCAGTTTTGCAGTTTTCATAGGCTCGAACCTGCCGAACCTGAACCGTTCACGGTCGAGCAGGTGATCGCTTTTTCACGTAGTTTATTGGACGCAGGTAAAGTCGCTTGGCAGCGTCATCAAGCAGTATGGGCGATTGATCGAAAGGCGCGGCGGTTGCTGGGTTTAAAGGCCCCTCGACTGAGTGAAGTGCGCGTCAAGTTGTTGGAGTTGAGTAAACGGGAACGAAACGCGGCGGCAGAAACGAACAGCCCGGCAGAGGTGGACGAAACGCGTATCGATCCAAGTGAACCGCAGGTGATTCAAGAGATCCGTAAGACTTGTCGGCGTCTCCACTATTCTCGACGAACGGAGGAGGCGTATTGCGGTTGGGCGAAGCGATTTGCCGATCGCTTTCAGCTCGGTTCCCAAGAGGATTGGCAGATACTGTCGGCGGCATCCGTCACGGAGTTCCTTACCGAACTGGCGGTCAACGGCCAAGTGGCGGCCAGCACGCAGAATCAGGCATTGAACGGTCTGTTATTCACGTTCAAACATGTTTTGCGTCGCGATTTGGGTTTTATTGACGCGGTGAGAGCCAAGCCACCGGAGCGTATTCCCGTGGTGCTCGGCCGCGACGAGGTGCGGCGGTTGCTCGGTCAAGTCGCAGGCCGCGACTTGTTGATCGCCCAATTGTTGTACGGCGCCGGATTGCGGATCATGGAAGCCTTGCGACTGCGGATCAAAGACGTTGATTTCGCTCAAGGCCAGTTGATTGTTCGGGACGGCAAGGGGATGAAGGACCGCGTGACTTGTCTACCGGAAGTGGCCATAGCGGCGCTTGAAAGTCAAGTCGCCTGGCGGCGACAGGTTCATGAGCAAGATGTTTTAGAAGGCCGAGGATCCGTGTGGCTGCCGTCGGCATTAGCAAAAAAGTATCCGGGTGCGCCCACGGAGTTTGCATGGCAGTACCTGTTCGCATCGCACAAGTTTTCGCGAGATCCGCGTTCGCAACTGGTCGGGCGGCATCATCTGTCGGACGGAGTTTTTGCCGGGGCTCTGAAGCGAGCGGTTCAAAGAGCAGGAATCGATAAAAAGGTGACGGCGCATACGTTGCGGCATTCCTTTGCTACGCATTTGCTGGAGGATGGAGCTGATATCCGAACCGTGCAAGAGCTGCTCGGTCATGCCGATGTAAGCACCACGATGATTTATACGCATGTGCTGCAGCGCAATCGTTTGGCTGTACGGAGTCCCGCCGATAGATTGTTAGGTTGATTTGGAAATCGCCCCGATCTCCGCCGAGAATTTGGGATAACGCATGTTTATAGCGTCACGGTTGTTGTATCAAAATCGCTCGGGTTGGTGGTTAAGACGCTGAAACCTCAGATTCATGAAGGGTTGCAACCTAAGCCGCCTTGCCTTGTTACGGTTGCTGCAGAGCGGCGGAGAGCAAACCAGAATATTCAGACTGCGGCAACTTCAGCGGTATGATCGAAGAGGTGTCTAGCGTGTAGGGTTTCTCGATCGAGCGGCTCCTTGGAGTTAAGGGACAGAACTAGGTGTGCATCGCGCGTGCTCATTCGTACATCTCTTCGGGATTTCACGTGCCGCGTCAGGACGCTGCTCATTGCTTGCCGTCGACATCGCGAACATACTTAAGCAATGTTCCGGTCGGTCGCGAAGTCGAATTTGCGGAGCTGTCCAGCACGACACTTTTCCTTCACCTGGGTTTTCTGCTAGCAACATGTTCATCTGTCAGCGTTTATTGATTGCCCGGAGAAATGTCGCCGCGTGGATGGTGGGGCTCATCGTTGCCAGCTGGCCGATGAACGTTTGGGCCCAATTTGATTTCGACCGGCCCCCGATCGACTATTCTGCTGCTGAGGCCGACGATGCCATCGCCCAACTCGCTAGGCAACTCGAAGGAGGCCAGGCGAAATTGAACTGGGACGCTCAACATGGCTGGCTCCCTGACCTGCTGCAAAAACTGAAGGTTCCGGTCACCAGTCAGGTGCTGGTGTTTTCGAAGACCAGCCTGCAAATCCGCCATGTTTCTCCGACGCAACCGCGAGCACTGTATTTTTCGGACGACGTTTATCTTGGTTGGTTGCCGCGCGGCGATATGATCGAGCTATCGGCGGTCGATCCGCAACTCGGTCCTGTGTTCTATACCATCTCCAACACGCGTACCGATCAACCGAAAATCGAACGTGACCGCCAGCGGTGCCTAACGTGCCACGCGACAAGCAAGACGCAAGACGTTCCTGGCTATTTGATCCGCAGCGTTTTTCCTGGCGCGGATGGCCATCCCTTCTACGGATTAGGGACGGTGACGACCGACCATCGCACCCCGCTGGCCGAGCGATTCGGCGGCTGGTACGTCACCGGAACCCATGGTGCGATCCGCCATCGTGGCAACGTTTTTGCCGAAGCCAATGGTTTTCGTGCGGAAGAACTGGAGTCGGGTGCCAATTTGACCGCCGTACCATCGCGTGCCGGGATCGAACGCTATCTGACCGCGACGAGCGATATCGTGGCGTTGATGGTCCTGGAACACCAAACGCAAATGCACAATTTTCTCACCCGTGCAAATTATGAAACGCGGCTGGCCCTTGATTATGAGCGGACGATGAACGAAGCGTTGGGGCGTCCGTCGGATACGAGAAATCCGGTGACTCAGCGTCGGATCGCAGCGGCCGCCGAGAATCTGCTCGAATGTTTGCTGCTGTCGGGTGAGGCCCGACTTGAATCGCCGATTCGCGGGCATTCCGAATTTGTACAGGATTACGAATCGGCCGGGCCGCGCGATGCGCAAGGCCGGAGCTTGCGTCAGCTTGATCTCCAGCGGCGTCTCTATCGCTATGGCTGCAGCCCATTGATCTACTCCGAGGCCTTTGCATCGTTGCCGACCGAAGTGCGCGAGGTAATTCGTCGGCGGCTATTTGAAATTTTGTCGGGGGCGGACCAATCGAAACCGTATCTGCACTTGACGGCGGAAGATCGCCGCAACTTACAAGAAATTTTCAGTGAGACGCTGCCCGACTTTTGGTGCCTGCCCCAACAGTGACGAGGCTGCTGCCGAGGTAACTGTTCACGCGATGCTCAGACTTCGTCTTTTAACGGCGGCCCACAGCGAATTGGACACGATGCAGGTAAAGTTGCAACCGTGGCCCACGCGGCAATATTCGCGGCTGGGGGCGCGGCAAGGCGTAAGCAGTGACACGCCGACTCATTGATCGGTCGGCAGATCGGAAAATCGGAGCAGGAAATGGTTGATTTGCACGCGATTTTCTTCGTGGATTCGCATCGAGACCCCTTGAAAACAACGGAGGAATTCTCGGAGGCGCCGAGTGGTTTCACGAATATCCTCTTCATTCATCGTGAGGTCTTGGCTGGCGCCGTTACTCGGGATTTGAATTTCTCCTTGATTTTCTCGCCATTGGTCAAACCAGTAATCATTCCAGGCGTCGACGAGTTCCATGGCGGCTCGATTATCGAAATACAGCACGGCCATCGACGGTTGCGACTCAGCGGCCGGCCCAAACAGTATTTCGGGGGCCGTAGCGGCGCGTTGCAAATCCGCTTCTGGTTGTATGCCCAGCAACAACAGGCCTCGCCCAATCGATGCGTGTGGCGATAGGCTTGGAGCGAAACCCAAGTTGGCGGGCAAGGGCACAACAAACGACTCGAATTCGTCGCGCGACGACCGCTGGAGGGAAGGAATTTCCCAAGGAGTGATTGTCTCTGGCATTTCAACCTGTTTGAAAAACTCTGCCAACGCCTCTTGCGCAAGTGTGTGATAGTCGACGACCACCTCTTTGACGACCGCCTCTTCTCGGACTTTGGCGATCACCATCGGCAGCCCCAACGGCAACGGGGTCTCGGCCGCGGGCATCTCTGCGTGCCACGATGCTGCGGGTAAAGACGCTCCGAGCACGATTCCGGCCTCGGATCCCAGGATGTTCGGGGCGGCCTTGTTGACCGTTACCTCATCGAACTTTCTGACGATTGGCCGCAGTGCGTTCAGGGCGTCGAGCCACCTGTCCACTTGCTGCTCGTCCTCGATCAGGTAGGGAGCCAGTTGCTCGGCATAGTCCAATACCTTTCCGGTCCACTTGCGGAGGAAGTGGTAGCCGAGCCGTTGAGAGTTCTCCCTCGCCAGCATGAAGAACACTGGTTTCGCGCCGACATTTTCAATCAACTGCAGCGGTTGGGAACTGTCGAGCACAGGATTGGCCGCATGATAGTAGTAATAGCCTTCCAGTCCTTGTTCGTGTGCCGCGATATAGCCGACGCTGTTTCCCGCGTTGCCGTAATACTTGCGGAAATCGTTGTACAATTCTTCGGCATCGCGAGACATCGTCTCAGCCAATTGTTCCAATTCGTCATCGCTGATCAAATCCAAACTTGTCTCCTCCAGAACCGTCAACATCAGCGTGGGCAAGGACGCGAGGCTCTCCTTGACCGATTCAAGGTTCGTTTCATACAAGCTTTTGTCGACGAAGTGAACTTGATGCAGCATGCGGCCGGCGGCGCGGGCATCGCGAATCGGCTGCAGGTGGGGATGATCGATCAACCTGGCCCCTTCTCCAGCCTTGCTCACGTGGTCGAGGTTAGGCCCGACACTGAAGCACAACAAGTTTTTGCGCACCGCAAGGCAGACCGCGAATTCTTTGTCGAAAAGCAATTCTTTGAGCATTTCCAGGACAACGATTGTCCCGTCATCGTTGACGACCCCTTCCTCGTATAACTCCCACGGCAGTTCCTTGCCGCGAATCATGAACGCGATGTAGCGCTGATCTGGCAAGGACTCGGAACGGTAGAACTTCCGCAGTTCTTCTGCGTCGGTCATTTGGGCGAACCCTTGCTGGATCAGCGAGTCGGCGACATCGATCAGCGACGCGAAGTCTGCCGGTTCATCCACAAGCGCTCCGACCATGAGCGTGGGGCATTTGAGATCGCGCAAATTCTCGGACAGGATCGTTTGAATCTCCTCGATCGTTTCTTCGGAATCCTCCATCAGTTCCAAGTCGACAAGCAAGTCGGACAATTCACGATTGATTTTCAGCATCGCCTGTTCAGCCCTTGCCAATTCCTGGTCCGCATAGAGAAACAGTTCACGTTTGAAAATCTTTTGCAGGTAGGGCATTACCGCTTTGCCGGCCACGCTATCGATCGAATTCGCGTAGGCTTCCAGATAATAGCGGAAGGGGTTTTCGCCCAGGTCTTCGAAACCGCGTGACCGTTTGCGATAGGCTGATCGCATTTTTTTGTTGATTGGCGAACTTTGCAGGGATTTCAGGGCGGCGCTTTCCGTGAACTGCATCCACAAGGCCTGATGGTTCATGGTGGCCATGTAGATCGCGACATCGTGCGGGACGATATCGAGAGAACTTTCAAAACGAGTTTCCTGCGCGGTGGCACCGCGACCGGGGAGGGCGAGGGCTAGAACGATGGCAATGAGAAAAGAGCGCATGGTTGGTTTCCTCTCGATTCGATGTGGCTGACTTAAATTCAAACCTTGCCGAACACCCGACTGATCGCGGCTCGCAGTATGGGCGGCGACCGTTTTTCGGGGCAAGCTTTATTGATACGCCTGGGACGTGGAGCGGGATTATTCCTGTTATATCCTGGATCACGTCAGGGAGTTTCCTGCTGCGGTTCGCCACTCGGATCCTCGAAGTCGAAGCCGCGGTAGGGCAACTCCTCGACCTGGGCAACCAATTCCTCCCAATCCAGATCGACGGGCTCGCGGATCGGTGCGAATCCGTTGGCGACTGCCAACCGGCGGGGATGCAATGTCAACGTTTCTACTTTTTCTTCCAAGGCTTCCAACCAATCGGGAATGTCCATCCCGACTCCTGGTGCCATGGCCGCCATAGCATCGCATTCGAACTTGAGGATCTCGAAGGCTTCATGGCATTTGGGATCCCCCGAATAGACCGACGCTTTGGGTACCAGCGACACCAAACGATCGATCAACATCGGCTTGACGAAGCGGCCTTCCAAATGTTGGCCGATCGACGCCATTTGCACGGCGTAATTTTTGCGCAAGCGGTGATACATGTTGAGGTAGCGGTTGGACTCGCCCTGAACACGCTCGGCCAGCGAACGCCGCCAGTCGCGCGCGACCTCGGCGGCCCCTTCATTGACCAAAATTTCATGGGCCCAGGTCACGGGTTTGAGGTGCCACACGATGCGATCGTATCGCCGTTCCAAGCGCAGAAAATCGAGCAAAATGTACAGCATATCGCCATGATCGCTCTGCGTCGTTGTCGCGTTGTAATCGCGATAACGCGGATAATTTTCGATGATGGCCTCAAGGATCAATGTCAGAAATTCGACGGTTTGCCGCAGCGTGACGGAGCGGCCGATCTCGTCGAATAACTTGGGTCGGTCGGGCAGTTGCGACTGCAGCATCTTGTACAGCCATTCGTCGACGCCTTGATGCAAGATCGCCCGGATATTGGCCAACTGCAGGAACTCCTGCGTGAACAGGTCTTGGCCAAACGCCTTGATGAACTTCACCAGCGGCTGCCATTGCGGGCTGCGCGAAACCCGCTCCAGAACGCTCAGGCGCAGCGTCCGGCTATGTTCTAGCCAGATAATCAACATCGACTCGGTCAGATTTTGTGAGCAATTGAACAGTGACTCTTGTTCGATCTCCTGCAATTGCTTCAGTCGCTTCGCCGAAATTTTGCGGCGAGTCATACGCTCGGATTGGTTTTGACTGGCCTTCACCAAAGTTTTGACCATCGCGGAAAATGCCACGCGGAATAACTCATCGAATTCCGTGACCGCCCCTTGTTCGATGGGGGTGTTCCGCTCCATGTTCATCGCCATTTTGGTCAGCTCATAAGTCTCAGTGAGCAGGCCCAAGAACGGCAGCGTCTCCAGCAAGACGCGGATCGAGGTTTGATCGGTGCGGAATTTCACGATGTCCTGCGGTGCTCCTCCGCGCGAGAGCGGCACATAGAGCAGACGGCACCGCTGCAAATAATCGCTGAGCCGCGGAAACATGTCGATAATTGCGGCGCGATCGCGAAGGAACATGGCCGCGAAGACGGCGACAAACGGTCGAGCCTCGGCAAAGGTGGCATCGACATCGTCGAGCGAACGCTCCCCGCTGAGAGCGTCCAAGGCCAAATTGACCGCGGCCAACAAGCGGATGGCCATTTCCACCTGTACACTGCAATTGATGATCTGTTGGCTCAACGACTCCTTGTACAAACGCATGCGGTCGTAAGAGTGCATGGATTCGGCGTCAACCCCGACCGACGGCAGGGCGAACTCATGAACCGCCGAAAGCAACTCGGACAGATCGCTGCGAAAAGTTTCGGCTTGCGATTGCCAGTGCCCCAACGTTTCCCGGCGATACTCCAGAGGATCGGCATAGCCACTACGTTTGCCGGTGGGCCGTTTTTCGGCAAACAGCGGCAACATCGCCACCATCCGCCAGTAGTCGGCCAGCGCCGCGATGAACTCCAGCCGCTCGACGATTCGCTCCATCTCGCCCTCGAGCTCTTCCTCCGACTCGTCGCCTCCTTCGAAGATCGAGCCTTCGAACCCGTCATCCGTCTCGTCGGCGTAGGTCATGTCTTCATAAGCAGCACGCAATATCTGATCGGTTTCGGAAAACTCCCGATCGCGACCGAACAAATCGTCATCGCCGATCCGACCACTCAATCCGGTCCCTAAGCTGAACGCAGGCACGGACCAATACTCCTCGGCGTTCGCCTCCAAGTAGTCATAGAACTTGCGAATGCTCGACCAGGCCGCATCGCGTTCCTTGGCGTTTCCGTTTCGAATGCGGTTGCCTTGGTCGGCAACCCAACGCCACAGCAGATCGTAGAACGAGTTGTCTCCCTGCTGCAAGTCGATGTGATCGCTTTGGCTGATCCAGAGCACCAGCAGCGCACTGGCCGTGCGGTAATCCCCGCGATCTAGCAGGGCTTCGATCGCCAGGCGGAAGGCACTGGCGCTATCGAACATGCGGGCATGTTGAGCCCAAAATTCCAAGTTATCCGCCGGCGCCTGTTTTTGGTGCCAAAGATTGAGCGCCTCGGCGACATGCTGCGCCGCGGCGAATGCGGCCCGCGCGTCCATAGCATCCACCGACGCTACCTGATGCGCCGCGAAGGGATACCACCAATTCACGAATTCCAAAAATTGCTGGCGAATGTTGACGCACAGCGGTACCTGGTTCGCCGCCGCCGCATTGGCCCACAGTTCGGAAAACATCGACAGTAGTTGATTGACCAGATCCACCAAATCGTCGATACGGTGATCGTGAATCGAGTTCTCCACGCTGGGAAAGAGACTGTAGTTGCCGTCGAATCCTAGGATATTCCAGGGATCGACGATCGAACCGCAGTCGATACCGCGGCGAAGCAACTCGATGATTTGCGGCATCTCCTCGACCGCCGGCTCGAGGTGCCCCGCGGCGAGATGGCCGCGTGCCGAACCGAGCAAGCAATCGATTTGGGCATTGATCCGCGCTGAGGCAACTGGCACCACCGATGCCTCGGCCAGAGCCGCTTCGCGGTGTCCCAAGCCGGCGTAGACTTGGGACAAATGGCAATGGATGAGTTGCCGATCGCGCTGGGTGCTGAGGCGGGCATTGATATCCTGCCGCGCTCCGCCGAATGGCTGATGGCGCTCGGCCGCCTCGGCCTGCAATCGCCGCGCGTGCTTGGGGGGGAGCTTTTCGATCAAGTTCGCATAGAACATGTCTCGGTAGTTGGCGATCACGCCGACGAGTTTGCCAAGCGTCACGCTGGAGTCGTAAGCATCGGGGCTTTGGCCGCTGATCCCCGATCCCATCAACATCGTGCAGGCCAGTACGGCTCCCGCCTCCAAGATCAATTCGTCATGCGGTATGCCGTTGGTCTCACGGACGCGGCTCAACATGGCATCGAGCGTGATCGAATGGACGATGAATCGCCGATAGAAGCCGGTGCTATCCACCGATTGCTCGTCCCATTGGCCGAAATGGTGATTCGGTCGGCGATTCACCGGGTGGTCGAAAGCCAGGGCGCGCGGATCGACGGCGATTTCCTGAAGATACTCCAGTTGGAATTGAGCGCGTCGCAACAAGTCCGGATCGGTGTCTTGAAGCAAGGCGATCGCTTGTTCTACCAACTCCCGGTAGGGCCCAAACGCCCCCCCCACGTTCGCCAGATAGATCGGTACCGGTCTGATCCACTCGTGCGGGTAGGGCTCGCAGCGACGTTTCTCGAGAATCGCCACCGGCCGATGACCGACATAATCGTTGAGCGCGCTGATCAAGGCACGGACGCCGTCGATTCCCGACGACTGGTGCAATCCGCCTTGCAAGGCGGCCTCCAAAGCGCGACCCATGAAAAAGGAATTGAACAAAAAGTCGTCCGTCTGATGGAACAACACGTCGGCATGGAATTCCCGGTAGGCGGCAGGCAGTTGCTCGAAGCACAAGGCCAGCACCGCGCGCACCTGGCTGCAATCGTTGAAGGTCGAATTCTGCCCCTCCAGCGCTCTTAGCCGCTCGTTGAGAAGTGCACCCACCGTCGCGTACAGCGGGGCGGCAGGGCCATTCCCGTTTTTGCTCAGCTCCTCATAGAGGGCGTTCAACGATTTGAATACGAAGGGATCGTGGGCACCCGAGCTAAGGTTGAGGAACCCCAAAAGCTTGTCGAGTACGGGTTCGACCCCACGTAGATGAGGTTTCAAATCAAGACTCCTGGGAGAAGTGTCCATGGACTGCCGGACGAGGAAGAAGAGGCCTTGACAGTCGCCCGACCGCGGTTCAACGAACGAACCCGGAGAGTACCAAAGGTATTACCTGACCCGCACAATACAAAAAATCGGCAAGATTCGGGGAGCAAGCCTAATTTCCGGCCGCAAAACCGCTACCTGCAACGCCAGCCGACATTTATCGTAAAAATCAAGCCGATTCTGGTCTAGATGGTGTCGCCGGATTTTCGCGATTTGGTTCGTTGCACTGGCACTGCGGCAACTAGAATAGAGACGAGCGGCAAGGGCCGGACCGCGACGAGGCGGCAGTCCCTGCAAAGGGGCGGTTCGATTCGACAATTCAACATGCTCTTGCGATCCGGATACCCATGCGAACTTCGCATGCAAATGCCAGCGCGTGTCGACTCGGGTTGATCCTCCAGAGCGACGCGGTCACGTTTTGAAGCGAAACGCAGAGCGACGTGATTGCTCGGGATGGACCGCGACCGCCGTCCGCTGCATGGGTTGGCCAACTCGGTTGGGCTCCGCGGTCGAGACGGCCGAGCCGCGGTAACGAAGTGACAATCGCCGAAAAGACTCCCGCCATGCATCGCAGGAACCTTCGGCAGCAGACCCCTACATAAACGACGATTGATGATTGATTGATGACTTGAGGAACGATTTCATGCGAAGTCTACATTGGCTGATGAGCGTAAGTATGATCGTGGGGCTAGCGGTCGGCCTCGCTGCAGGCCTAGCGGCAAGCGACGACAAAATCGTTTCCGATGTCCAAGCGAGACAGGCCGGGCTCACCGTCCACTGGTCGACCCAGATCCAGTTCGGTGTGCAGAACAAATTGGTCAGCGCCGAACTCGTAGTCGATGAGAACGATGCGATCACCTACTTCGAATTGGTCGGTGGCGGACGGCGGGAGGTCATCTCCGATCGGGATTTAGGTCCTGACGGCAAGGTCCTCGGTGTTGCGGGGGCCGAACTCCGCGCCAAAGATCGGAAGGAAGTGATCGAGGCCGAACTGCGATTCCGCGATTCCTCCGACACGATCGAGATCAGGCAGTACACGATCCCGCAAGCCACGCTATTCACCCTGACCGACGGAGGCTCTGTTCAAGCCATCAATGCCGAAACCGGCAATATCTTGTGGACGAACCAAATCGGCAACCCGAAATACCCGGTTATCGGTCTGGGAGCCAGCAAACAGCATGTCGCGGTGGTCCGTGGTTCGCGAGTGTACTGCCTCGACGCGAAGAATGGGCATTTACTCTTCGAGTA
The DNA here is from genome assembly GCA_937941455.1 of uncultured Pirellulaceae bacterium. GTDB lineage: Bacteria > Planctomycetota > Planctomycetia > Pirellulales > Pirellulaceae > BJ22. The sequence goes on from CALDHM010000003.1 coordinate 11,165, forward strand.
CCAATGCAACCATGCGGTCATGAATTCCCCGGCGGTGTCGGAACAAACCGTGTTCGTTCCGTTGAATAATGGCGCGTTGATGGCGCTGCCGATCGCGACCAAGGGCGCAGGGACATTGCCCTTGAACGCCGTCGGTGTCGCCTACGCTCCTCCGATGATTGCGGGCCGTTTCGTGATTTGGACTACCGACGCGGGCTACTTGATGGTGGGCTACAAAGACAGCATGAACGACATGGAAGGTGGCATGAAGTACCGCCTGCGGGCCACGGGTCGATTCATCTCTGGCCCCGTCGCCAGCAACGGTCGCCTCTTCGCGGTGACCTACAAGGGCTACGTTTACGCACTCGATGACCGCCGCGGAAACGTACTTTGGAATTTCGCGATCGGGGAGCACGTCAGCCGGCGATTGGTGGCTTTCGATAACTCACTGCTGGTGTTTACCGACAATAACAAACTGTTTCATTTCGATGCGGCCACTGGACAATTGGTCTCCGGCTGGGAGGAACCTCGCCGCAACCTGGCCGGCTTCTTGGGCGCAAGCCGCGAACGCTTCTACACGCGCGATCCGATCGGAAACATTGTGGCCCTGGACCGTGGCACGGGGAGTGAAATGGGGCGCATCAATTCTAAAGCCAAATTTGTCGAGATTCGTAACACCTTGACCGATCGCTTGTACCTTTGCAACGAAACTGGCCTGGTGCAATGCCTGCGAGAAATCAACAGCGTGCGGCCGTTCTTCCATGATGCCCAGGAGTCGGCGACCGGCGAATCGGGAGAAAAGCGACCGTCGGATCGCCCTGCCGCCGATCCATTTGGTGCGAAAGACGATGCGAATCCCTTCGGGGGTTGAGCGAGAGCCTGCCGCGGGCTGTGCCAGCGACGATTCGGCCCCGGGCTTCGGCCCGCATCGGCGGCGGCCCCCGCTGCGCCGCTCAGAGAATGAATCGGCTCAAGTCCTCGCTTTCTACGACGCTGGCTAATTTGCCGTGCACATAATCGAGGGTCACTTCGAACGTCGTTCCAGCAAGCTGAGGTGCCGAGAAGCTCAGGTCTTCGAGCAAGTGTTCGAGAATCGTGTAGAGCCGGCGAGCGCCGATATTTTGCGACGTTTGATTGACATGAAACGCAACACGAGCGATTTCGACAATCGCTTCGTCGGTAAATTTCAGGCTCACGTTCTCGGTTTGCAGCAGCGCCGAGTATTGTTTGACCAAGGAATGCTCGGGTTCCTGGAGAATGCGGACGAAATCCTCGACCGTCAGGTCGTTAAGCTCGACGCGGATGGGAAACCGTCCTTGTAACTCAGGCATGAGATCGCTCGGCAAATGATTGTGGAACGCACCCGCAGCGATGAACAGGATGTGGTCCGTCTTGACCTGACCGTGTTTAGTATTGACCGTGGTGCCCTCTACGATCGGCAACAAATCGCGCTGCACGCCTTGGCGGGAAACATCGGCTCCCTTCCCCTCGCTGGCGATCACTTTGTCGATTTCATCCACAAAGATGATCCCCATATTCTCCGCCAGTTCGATCGCTGCCTGATTGACCTTGTCCTCGTCCAGCAACGTATCGCATTCTTGATCGAAGACGATTCGCCGCGCTGATTTGACATCCATTTCGCGCACGACCCGGTTCTTGGGGACGATCCTTTCAAGCATGCTCTGAAAATCGACATCTAAATTCTCAAGATTGCCGCCACCGAACAGCACCGGTGTCGCCTTTTGCTCGATCGTCAATTCAACCTTGCGATCCTCGAGTGCCCCTTGATCGAGCAACGCCCCCATTTTTTGCCGTGTCCGCTGGTAGGAATTTTCCGCTCCCTCCGGTTCGAGCGAATTCGTGCCGCTGGTTGTCACCGAGTAGATGGGTGGACGTGGACAGAGCAGATCCAACAGTCGGTCACGAGTGCGAGCCTCCGCTTGCTCGCGAACCTGGTCCCGCAGCTTGCCGCGCACCAGCGCGATCGAGTTTTCGAGCAACTCGCGGACCATGCTTTCGACGTCCCGCCCGTAGTAACCGACCTCGGTATATTTGGTCGCTTCGACCTTCAAAAAGGGAGCGCCGGTCAGTTTGGCCAAGCGGCGAGCGATCTCCGTCTTACCGACACCGGTCGATCCGATCATCAGAATATTTTTCGGCGAGACATCGGCGCGGATGGCTTCCGGCAGTTGCTGGCGACGCCAGCGATTTCGCACCGCGATGGCTACCGCCCGCTTCGCCGCATCCTGACCGACGATGTAACGATTCAGGGCATCGACGATTTCCTGCGGCGTTAGGGCAGGGGGCGCGAGTTGGTCGATGGTCTGTGTCAATTCTTGAGACATTCCAATTTCTCGACAACGATTTGGGTGTTCGTGTAGATATCGATTTCTCCAGCGATTGCCAGAGCATTGCGGACGATCTCCTCGGCATTCAGAGGACTGTGCCGCAGCAAGGCGCGGGCTGCTGCGACGGCGTAATTGCCTCCGGAACCGATGCCGAGAATCCCGTCGGCGGGTTGAATCACGTCGCCGTTGCCGCTGATCAGCAACAAGTGTTTGCCATCGGTGGCGATCATCATCGCCTCCAGTTGACGGAGCATTTTATCCGTGCGCCATTGTTTGGCGAGTTCGATTGCGGCACGCGGTAAATTGTCGGGGGAATCCTTGAGTTTGCCCTCAAAACGATCGAGCAGAGCAAACGCATCGGCACTGCTCCCCGCGAAGCCGCACAACACCTTTCCCTGCAACAAGCGGCGGATTTTCATCGCGTCCGCCTTCATCACGGCCGTTCCTAGTGTGACTTGCCCGTCTCCGCCAAGGGCCACCATTCCATCACGCTCAACCGCCAGAATCGTGGTTGCATGAAATTTACTCATCCGATCGTCCGTTGCTTCATTGGCAGAAAACTCATGAGCTTCACCGCCGACCAGCGTCAACGATGTTTGATGGCGCGCCCGCCGACGGAATGCACTGGGGCCGCTCCGTTACAGGAGGAGAGGGTTCACCAACGACCGTAACGGCGACAATCGCTTGCAAGCGTTGTCGCCCGCCCTCAACCATCAATGTACCAAAAGAAAAAAGTTCTAGCAGCGGTGCCCGTAGGCGTCGCTCTCAAGAACGAGTCGCCGCGTTCGATGGAGTCTAGATCGAAGCTCGCTCGATGATTCCTTCACGAACTGGGCGGCGACCCGGGCCGAGGAGTCGCCATTTCTTTCCAGACTTCGCGACGACTGTGCTCGATCGCGCAGGAGATTCGCAATTGAGATCGGCCAGCAGACTAAGCTTGCTGGGCCTTGCGGACCGATCGCGAGGATAATGGATTGGCGATCATGATCGTCGCCGGATTGATGGGACGCTCCAAATCTTGCTCGTATTTCGACAGGTACAGCGGGGCCAATATGAAGGGAACGCTCGAATTTCCCTTTTCGGCAACATAGACAGAATTGCGGCCAGCCGCTTTGGCGGCATACATCGCCTTGTCAGCGCGAACCACGAGGGATTCCATGCAATCGTTGTCGGCGATTTCGGTGACGCCGATGCTGACCGTAACACTGATGGTTTCGTTATTGTGTTTGATTTCGGTCATTTCAACCGCTTTTTTGACACGCTCTGCAGCGATCGTGGCAGCATAAAGCGATGTTTCTGGCAGCACGATGACAAATTCTTCACCGCCAATTCGAAATAAGATGTCGACATCGCGAATGTGACGGATGATCGACGAACAGACCTGCCGTAAGACCTCATCTCCCAACCAGTGCCCATGCCGGTCGTTGATGAATTTGAAATGATCGATATCCAGTAACATCAGCGCGCAGCGAGAATGGTAATAGCGAAATTGGCCGACTCGTCGTTTAACCTCTGTTTCGAAGTAGCGTCGATTTCCGGCACCTGTCAGTTCATCAATGGTGCTGATTTCCCGCAGTTGAAATGCTTCGTTTTCTGACCGTTGCCGATAGACTTCCGATAGACCAAGACACGAGATGAGACCTGCCGCGCCTGCACTCAAAAAGACTTGCGCGGTATAAGGATCGAGCGGCAACATCTGACCCATGAAGAATATTGCTAAACTAGCGGTCAAACAGACCGCCAGCGGCAAGACAGAGCTGCGACTTGTCGGTGGCATGAATATGAACTCTCTGACAAATTTAACGCCAACAAAATGATACGATCGAGCGGCGAAAATCGGTGAATCGAATCTCTGCTCAACTGTATTTTTTGGCTTTGGCAGTATAGGTTTTGCCCAACGATTCTCCCGTTGGCGACAAAGTTTCCCGCGGATTTCCCATTTTTTCCCTGAGTAGCCGTAGCGATCGCACGACCTATACCGATTTTCCAGCAAGCTGTCGGCAAGCCACTTGGCCCGCTGCCATCAGCCCGCTGGGGACAAGTGGCGAGGACTGCTACAACACGTTTCCAGCAACCGTTTTCCTGGGCTTTGTCCCCAAACGACTAGCCGGATTGCGTTAGCGGCCGGTTTTAGAAAGAACCGCGGGCTAGTGCCCTGCGGCTTACGAGTTTTGGCACAAAGCCTAGCAAGCAGCCCCACACCAGTAACCCAGATTTGGATCGATTCGCCGTAAACCCTTTCGCTCCGTCACCTTCCTTTTTAAGATAGAAACGGAATAGCGAGAGTTCGCGAAGCGGCGTGATGATGCCGCCCCAGCGGCTGACCGTTGCCGATCACAGTCTTACTCTCCCCGAAAACCGTTGCCATTGATTAATTTGACACCATGACCAGTAACGAGATGAACGACGAGTCGAATAACCCTGCGAAGAATACCGAGCAGACCAGCGAAGCGGCGGTACCGCGGCGGCCGATCGCCATCGGCTCACAACGGGATGTAGCCAATCCCGATTTAGTCAAAAAGGGCTCTCCACCGCTCCCAGCCAACGACATGACTCCGACCGCCGCAACACCAACGAGCCCGCCAACTCCCGTGGCCGCTGAACCTGGTCGGACAACCTCGGCACCCGTCATCCGATCTTCCCTCGGGATTGGCGACGACCTGGAATCGGAAATCGAAGCCGCCTTGGCCGGTTCCTCCCTTGACGATTTGCTCAACCGCGCTGAAACCGCGGTACTTGAACTCGAGCCTCAATCGCGCGTCAAGGTGGTCGTTTCGCGAATCGAAAATGAGCATGTGTTCTGCACGATCAAAGGCCACTATGAGGGCATCCTCCCCGTCCGTTCTTTTAAGGAGCCGCCGCAGTTGGGTCAAATGATCGAGGTCCTCGTTAAGGGCCAAAACGAAGACGATGGCTTGTGGGAACTGGCGTTGCCCGGGGCTGCCGTCGACTCCGGCGATTGGGACAGTCTGCAGGTTGGCGATATCGTCGAGGCTCGCGTTACCGGCTCGAATGTCGGCGGCTTAGAAGTCTCCGTCAATAACCTCCGCGGCTTCATTCCCGCCAGTCAAATCGATCGCGTCCGCGTGGAAACATTCGGCGATTACGTGAATCAAAAATTGGTGTGCCTGGTCCAAGAGATCAATCCCGCCCGAAAAAAATTGGTGCTTAGCCGCCGCGCTATTCTCGATCGCGAGTTCGAGGAGAACCGCAAGGAAGCCCTCAGCAAAATCGAAGTTGGACAAACCTACGACGGGCTGGTCACGCGTTTGATGGACTTCGGGGCATTTGTGGACATCGGTGGACTCGAAGGCTTGGTTCACGTCAGCAAAATCAGCTGGTCTCGCATCAAACACCCCAAGGAGGTCCTGCAAGTCGGGCAAAAGGTAAAGGTCAAGGTCGACGGAATCAACCACGAAACTGAAAAAATTTCCCTTTCCCACCGCGATACCGTAGCCCATCCTTGGGAGGATGTCGAAACGCGATTCCCTGTCGGAGCGGTCGTTTCAGGCACCGTCAGTCGCCTTGCCCAATTCGGAGCATTCGTGAGTTTGGATACCGGCATCGAAGGGCTGATCCATATCTCCGAATTGGCCCATCACCGGGTCTTCGCCGTGAAAAATATCGTCAAGGAAGGGGACCGCGTCGAAGTCAAAGTCTTGGCCGTCGACCGCGAGAATCAAAAAATCTCGCTTTCCCTCAAGGCGACCCAAGCCCCCCCCGAGAAGAAAACCGAAGAAAAACCCGAAGAGGAAACAGTCGAACCGCGTCGCGCTCCTATCGTCACGCGCACGTCAAACGCACCGCTCAAAGGGGGTACGAGCCGTTCATCCGGTGGAGATAAATTCGGATTGCGATGGTGATCGACTGGCTAAACAACACCCTGCGGCCTCCACGCTCATCTCAGTCAACTCGGCGGCGGATCCATGTGGCCAGTGCTTAAATCGCTCCTCTTCTTGCTCCCGGCAGAGACTGCGCACGAATGGTCGATGGGGGCTTTCGCCCTGCTGGGACGCAGCAAGTGGTTCCGCCGCGCGTTGACGCGAGGCACTCAAGTCGACGATCCCCGCTTGGCCTCCCAAGTTTGCGGGCTCCATTTTCGCAACCCGGTCGGACTCGCCGCTGGATTCGATAAAAATGCCCGCTGGTTCGAGGCCCTGGCGACCTTGGGTTTCGGCGCGATCGAAATCGGTTCGCTGACCGGCCAAGGGCAGCCGGGAAATCCCCAGCCCCGCTTGTTTCGCTTGCCGCGCGACCGAGCCATCATCAACCGCATGGGCTTCAACAATCAAGGAGCCGAGGCAGCAGCCCGCAACCTCGCCGGACGGAACGTCACCGAATTTCGCCAACGTACCGTTTTGGGCATCAACTTGGGTAAAACGAAGCTGGTTCCTAACGATCAGGCCAACGACGATTACCGCGCAAGCTTTCGCTGGCTGTTCCCCTACGCCGATTATTTTGTGTTGAATGTCAGCTCGCCCAACACGCCAGGCCTTAGACAACTCCAGGACCGCGAACCGCTGTTGTCGCTGCTCAGTTCCATTCACCAGTTGAATCGAGAACTGGCGGACGAACATCACACGCGGCCTCGTCCAGTCCTGCTCAAAATCGCACCCGACCTCAGCCAGGATCAGATACTTGAAATTGCCGACATCGCCCAGGGACCAACCGTCGACGGAGTGATCGCGACCAACACCACCATCGAGCGAGCCGGTTTGCGCACCCCAGCCCGCACTCTCGAAAAAATCGGCGCCGGGGGGCTCTCGGGAACCCCGTTGTTCTCTCGCAGCTTGGCTGTCGTCCGCCTGCTGTCTCGCACGCTCCAAGGCAAAAAACCGATCATCGGCGTCGGAGGTATCTCGAATGCGGACCAAGCCTGGCAAATGATCACCGCCGGAGCATCCCTCGTCCAGTTGTATACCGGGTTGATTTACGAGGGGCCGTTCACGGTGGCCCGGATCAATCGCGGTCTACTACGCCGTATCGACGAGCACAGATACGCCTCGATTGCCGAAGCCGTCGCAACCGATCAATAAGACTTGGGAGCGTTCGTCTCATCGCCGCGACTCGACTTTTTCACGGCCAGCTTCTGGTAATACTCCTGCGATTCGCGGTCGACGCGCTCGCGCGCCAAAGGCTCCCATTCGGCGATCGCATGATAGCCCTCCAGAGCCAAGAACCAAATCATGAACCCGACCCAAACCATCCCACTGACGACAAGCATTCGTTGAATGACTTTCAAATCGGTGGCACTGTACCGAAAAAAAGCGATCAACATCGACACGGCCATCAGCAAATTGATCCCGATAAACCACTTGCCGACGTAGGCACTGCGGACGACCGTGACATAGAAAGCCATCACGGCGTACAACATCGGAAAAACCCAGACAGCCGTCGACAAGAGGTGCGCGAAAAAAGCCCGATCCACTGGAAACATCCCCAGGCCAATCAGGCCAACACATGACAAAATCCCAAACGCTGCCGCGATGCGCAAGATTAACGATTGCCGGGCGTCGATCACGATAAACATCACGAACAGTGGAATTAACATCGCCCCCAGCGCCAACAGAGAAATGTTGAATAGCCAACCGAGCGGTGAATCCTTTCGCCCCAAGTCGCTCAAAAAATAGCCCTCACCCAACATGAAACTCGAGTCGACCTGAGACAAGCAAGCCATGACGACAACCAAAAACTGCACGACGCCTAAGATCGCACCAGCCAGCGTTCCGGTTAACCAATAGCGAAGCGTATTCATGGACGCCCGTCCCTTTACGGTGTATTAACTTCTTCCGAGGCAACGCTCAACTCGACGGTCCGATCGGCAGAGCAGGAATACGTCAACTGCTGTTCGCTTCCCTCGTCCATCAGCCAGTGTGGCAGAATCTGACGATTCGATATCGCGCCATCCTTGATTTCGAAAAAAACGGGACAGCTCCACGTCAACCAGTTGATCCATGGACGGCATTTTATTCGGAAAGTAACTCTGCTGATGCGAACCGTTACCAACTGGAGCAACTTCAAAACCGAACGATAGCCCAAACTCGCGCCGCAGGTCATACGCCTTTGGCGTCGATGATAGCGTGACAGCATTATCTTCGCTAGCGAGCACATTCCAGCCCATCGACAAACACAACGCAGACACCCCAAATTCGCGCGTCAGCTACCGCATTTTCCCATTGTTCGGTTCCTCGCGAAATGACGCCCTGGTCAACTCATCTTTTTTCCCGAAAAGCCCCACGAATGGGGGCGAATTCACCGATTTAACTTGCAGGGCAGTTTGGCAAATTCCGGATTGGGACGCGGTGCGATTTTTTGCAGATTGCCCAATCGGATCAAGCGTTTTCCCCTCACGCTCCAATAACTAATCCATAATGCAGCATCCTCTACGTCAAGCCCTAGCACAGGGACAACCGAGATTGGCCGCGCACGCGCTGCTCCGCTCGGTGCTGAGCGGTGCCGCAAGCGTTGGTATTGCGGTTAGTCTCGTGCTGTCGGTCTACCCGGCGAAGCCCTTGCGTGCTGCGACATCCCCCAACTGCTGCTCCGCGCTCTCGATTCCCGTCGCGACCTGCCAAGACATCCCGTCAGCGAACTTGCCAGCCAATCGGGACAACCAACAACCCGCGACCCCTAGGCCGTCGAATGGTGCAATCATTCAGCCGCTCAAAACGCGACCGAGCTTGTCGACCGCCCCCCCCACGAAGCAACTACCGAACGATAACGCGACCCCGTCGCCGCTGCTCCCGCAGCAACCGGCTCAACCTCAGGCTCCAATCAGTCTCGACCACAATCCCTCCCCCGAATCTGCAGCGGGCAACTCTCCTGCGTCGCCGCTCCAACCAACAACGGAAATCGCCTCCGCAGCGACAGCAGCCGAATTTCAATGGTCACCGCCCCGATGGTTGATCAGCCGTTTGGAGCAATTGCAGGATTACTCGTCCACTGCGGCCTGGGCCACCAGTGTGGTGTCGACGGTGAAGGAATTGCAAACCCTGACGTCGCTGACGGATTCGCGCGCCGAAGCCATCCTTGCTAGGCTCGTCACGATGATTGACGATTCCCAAAACGTGGTTGATCGAGCGATGGAACGCAAAGAATTCGCAGCGGCGTCTACCGTCGTTCGCATCCACTACGATTTGAGCAAATCGGTCGATTTGTGGCGCAGCTGCCTAGCCTTGGCCCGCCATCGCGAACTGCGAATTACCGACGCGTCGCAGCTATTCCGACAAGCGTCGCATGCACGGATCGCGCTGCCGACACTGGATCCATCGTGGAGCGAGTATTTGCTGCTCGACAAATTCTCCAAGTTGATGGCCGACCCTTCCGCGACAGATTTTCAGAAGCGCAGCCAAGCTCGGGCGACCCTCGCTCGCCTGACATCGCCCGCGCTCAAGGATGAGCAGGTCGCTTACCTCAATCAAACCGTCGGCGAAGAGTTCGTCGAATACTTGCGGATGGTCGCCATCGAGGATGTCGATTTGCCGACTCTCATCGAAAGCTTGGACATCTTTCAAGAAACAAAATCCGGCGTTCACGCAGCGTGGATTGGCCGCGAGTACCAGAACTTGCTTTGGCGACCGGAGCGGGAGGCTAACGAATTAGCGCAGGCCATCGACACCCATTTGCGCAACGCGAATCTGCGCTTGGCGATTTCCGATCGCTGGCTCAATCGACTGCTGCCTCCCGTACAAGAAGCCCACGAACCGGTCGCCGAGAACGTGTTCGGAGCGCAAGTCTTCGGGCAGAGCCGCATCGCGAATCGTCTGCAATTCCGCTTCATTCCCGATAACTCCCGCATTCGGATCATGCTGGAGTCGGTCGGCCGTGTCGTTTCTTCGACCGAAGCCACCAAGAGCGGTGTTACCGTTCGCAACCATGGCAATGCGCGCTTCCATGCCCTCCGCCAAATCGTCATCGGCAACCGCGGGATCGAAACGGAAGCCACCGAGGCGCGGTCCAACGTGAATAACCAGGTGGTGGGAATCCGCTCCAACATGGACGGAATTCCGCTGCTCGGTCCGCTGACACGACGCATCGCCGAGAAGGAAATCCAGGCTCAGCAACCAGCGGCCAAACAGCATGTGGAACAGAAATTGGCGTCAACCGTCAAACAACGCTTCGAGGAAGAAACCAACGCACAGCTCTATCAACTGCAGACGTATCTGGTGAAAAACTTGATCGAGCCGCTGACCATGCTCGACCTTGAACCGGTGCCCATCCAAATGCGCAGCACCGAAGACCGCATGATCATGCGCTATCGACTGGCAGGCCGCGATCAACTGGCCGCGAATACAGCCCGCCCGGCCGGGTTGGACAACAGCCTCATGAGCATGCAAATCCACGAATCGGTCATCAATAACTTGATCAATCGACTAGAACTCAACGGCAACGAATTCACGCTCAAAAGCTTCCGCGACCACTTGGGGCAAATTCTCGGCGTCCAGCCGATCCAAGGGGATTCGCACGATGATGAAGAGATCGAGGCCAAGATTCGTTTTGCCCCTTTCGACCCGATCCGCGTCTCCTTCGAGAACGATCGTATTCTCGTCGAATTCAATCTGAAACATTTGCAAATCGGCAAGGGCAAGAAGTGGGAGAATATCACCGCCAGTGCCAAATACAAGTACACGATCGATGGACTGAGGGTCACGTTGGAGCAAGACGGCGAGGGGGTCATGGTCAGCGGCCGCAAGTTCAATATCCGCGACCAGATCGCCGTCCGCTCGATCTTCACCAAAATCTTCCGCAACGATTTCGCCTTCTCGGTTTTACCCCCAGCGATTGTCGACAAAACCGACACACCGATGCAAATTACTCAGTTCGATATCATCGACGGTTGGGTCGGCATTTCGATCGACGATGGGCCGGTTACCCACCCCCATGTCAGCCCGCACGCTCAGCAACCGTCGTCGCGGTCGACCTTGTCACGCTGAGGAACCAACCGGCTACGACTGGAGGTAGCGAGCGATGTAGTTTTTGACGGCAACCTTTCGTGCCGTGTTGTCGCTGGACATGTAGCGGATTTTGCCAAACACCGGCCGCTCTGGCCCCCACGCTCGGTCGTACCGCCCCAATACCCAAAAAATGCCGCTGTAAGAATTGGGATTGCGGCCGTCCAAACCGTAGCGATTGTTCAACTCGATCATGATCGCCAGAGCCTCGCGCGGCGAAGCCGACCACTCCAAGATTTTCTTTCCCCACAACATCCGCAAGTAATTGTGGATCCGTCCCTCGGTCACCAGTTGCCGCTGCGCCGCGTTCCACAACCGATCATGAGTCTGGGCGCGATCAAACTGTTCTAAAGTATAAATCCATTCGCGGCGATCGCCGGCATGATCGGCCAGCGTCTCCTGCGCCCAACTCGGCAGCGATTCGTATTGGTCGTAATTCGGATCATGAGCGCACATGTTGTAGCCCAATTCGCGCCAGGTGATGAGTTCGTCGAGATACGACTCGACCGGTTCTGCGAGCCCCCACCAGCCGCTGGCACTCCCCTTGGCCTGCGGGTTGATCTGTTGCGGTTGCCATTTGGTTTGCCGCTGGATTGCATCGAAAATTTCGTGTGCGGAAATGTGGCCGAAATGCAGGTAGGACGACAAGCGACTCGTGCCGGGCAACTCCGGCTCGTTGCGATCCTCGCTGTAGCGCTGCAGTCGCTGCTTCAGAAACGTCTCTAGCTGTTTGCGGCCCGCTCGACTCCCGCCAGGTTCTCCCGACACGACGCTGACAGCATGATCGATTGGGAATTTCTCGAGGTCGATGGGTTCCTGCGTATCGACCAGCGGCCAACGTTGGACAAACTCCGCCAGCATCGCTGGCGCTAGACGAGGCAAGCGCTTACCATGCAGCGGGTCAGCCTGCGGAACATGCTCCAAATGCGGAAGCAACTCTTTCTGCAAATAGCGGCGGAAATCGAAGGCTCTGGCAAAAATGCGATCCGTGGCCCGCATCGGCAACAGCCCATTCGAGTCGATCAACTCGAAACGAACCGGAATTTGCCGTGCCGCCGCCTCGAGCATCCGCGGCAAAAAAAAGCAAGGGAAATCGTCCGAAACGACGACCGAGGCTCGCTCGGCCAGCCATCTCAGCGCGCCCCGTCCAGCCCCCTGCTGCGGCTCTAGGTACGGAAGGTAGGTCACCGAGGATTTGGCAAAGGCCGCTGCATTGTCGCGCATCCCAGCGCTGATGAACGCGTGGATTCGATCGGAAGCCCACGGATAATCGCAGCGAAGCGCCTCGAAGATCACAAGTGGTTGCCGCAACTCCTCGGCCCACTCGATGGCACGGTCCAAACTGAAATTGAAGGTGCTCCGCCGATTCGCGACCATCCAATACAACACGAACTGGCCGCGCGGAGCGACGCTCTGATCATTCCCCAAGCGGATTCGAACCTCGGGTACGCGGGACGGCAATGTTGACTTCATGGACAGGCGTGCTTGCTATGCAAAAAAAGGTAAATGAATGATAGCGATAAACGATGGTTAGCGAACCGCGAGCCGCGCGAAAACATCACGGATTAACTCTTGCTAGATTCGAAAATTCTATCGCGAGCATGATGCGGAATAGTTTTGGGTTTGCTTTCGCCAAGGCCCCTCGAGAACAAACTAATCAGGCCCGGCGAAACACAACCATTTACGATAGTGTCACCTCGTCTTCAAAACGTGCCCGAGAGCGAATTCGAGGCGCGCGGCATGATGCTGAAGAGTTAGCAAATCTGGCCAATGCGCGGAGAGGAGCGCGGCATGGCGTGAACGACGACCGCGCGACTAACCGCAGCATGCTGTTTCCGGCGTCTTATTACAGCCAAAAGACGACTCGTGCCATGCGACTGATCCGCAATCACGGCCGGGCGAAACCCAAGGCTCAGACTTGGATCACGTTACAAACTCGCGGGGTCCGACCGACGAAACTACTTTACTTGCAGGAATCGCCTTGGCAACCTTCAGTAGCCGATCGGATACAATGAAGCAGGTCCAATTACACGCGCATCGGACTCGGGCACCAAGCAACCAAAAGGGCCGAAGGCTTGGCGGCCGCGTTTTATTCTGGTAACACCTCCCAATCAATGATGAGTTTGCCGTTGTTTCGCTTGTGTTTCATCAAGGCTATGCTGCGGCGGTGTCGCAGCATGCTCCCCGTGCTGCTTCTGGTAACGGCGTACGGTGGCTGGCTCGATCTTTCAACCGCGATCGGACAGTCGCTGACTCCCGAAGAATGGCGGCTGGTCAGTGAACTTGAACAACGTCGCATCGCCGCCATTGAGCAAGCGGCTCCCAGCGTGGTCGCGATCTACGGCGAAGACCGTAGTGGGGGGGGCTCTGGCGTGGTCATCGACCCCAGCGGCATCGCGCTGACCAATCATCACGTGATCATCGGTGCCGGTGTGACTGGCTGGGGCGGCATGGCCGACGGGCGGTTGTACCACTGGCACCTGGTGGGTACCGATCCCGGCGGCGATGTCGCCGTAATCCAGCTGGAGGGACGCGCCGACTTTCCCCACACGCATTTGGCCGATTCCGATTTGATTCGAGTCGGCGATTGGGCCCTAGCAATGGGCAATCCTTTCGTGCTCACCGAGGACCAGGCTCCGACGGTCACTCTCGGCATCATCAGCGGCATCCAGCGCTATCAGCCGGGAGCCGGTGCCAACCAACTGGTCTACGGTAATTGCATTCAGGTCGATAGTTCAATCAACCCTGGCAACTCTGGCGGTCCGCTGTTTGATCTCAACGCGCGGATCATGGGGATCAATGGCCGCGGCAGCTTTCAAGATCGCGGTCGCGTCAACGTCGGTTTGGGTTACGCGATCTCGGCAAACCAGATCAAGAATTTCCTGCCTGACCTGCTGGCAACCAAGCTTACCGAACACGGCTCGCTGGACGCGAATTTTTCGAATCGCGGCGGCAAAGTCGTTTGCTCGACGATCAACGAAGCCTCGCGGATCGCCCAAACTGGACTTGCACTCGGTGACGAGTTGCTGGAATTCGAAGGTGTTGCGATTCGCTCGGCCAATCAATTCACCAACTTGATTTGCACGTTGCCAGCGGATTGGCCGGCGAGCCTGCTTATCCGCAAGCCGGAGGGGAAAGAACTCCGCCTGACCGTCCGCCTGCTGGGGCTTCCCTACCCGCGGCCGCAGCCGCCCCCGCCCGCTGAAGGTCCATCGTCCGAGGAAGAACGCCGGGCCCTCGAGCGGCAACGGCAGTTGGTCGACTTACTCAGGGCCGAGCCCGGTACCATTCGTGTTCCCGACATCAACGCGCGGTACCGGCAATGGCTCACCAGCCAAGTCATTCGTGGTAAGCCGCAAGACAACGAAGCGATTCAGATCGTTGATGACGTCCTGCGAGACGGCCAGACCATCGGCAACCTGGTCACCATCCTCAGTGCCGAAGGCCCATTCCTGGTTGAAGGCGAAGTTGATGGGAGGCAGATTGTACTCGAGTACGATGGCACCGCTTTTTTCGATCGGCGCCGTGAGGCCGATGAAGCGGAAATGACGACGGCGGAAGGAAAAATCTCGATACCGATCGTGCAGGCATTGGGAATTTCGATGGTGAATGGCGGGCCGGGCTTGGCGGCGTTCGGCGTGCCCCATTTGGATGGCAGCGATAAAGCGGCCGGCCAGGTCGCGGCTCGGCTTCGTTATCTGGATGACGATCAAGATTGTTTTTACGCGTGGTTGTCATTTCCTGATGCTGCTCGAGATCGCGGAGCGCGACTGATCAAATTGTCGCCTGAAAAGGACTGTGATCAGGGGCGGGCCGGTATGATCTTTGCCGATTATCTGCAGCACGATGGTTGGTTGATTCCCCACACCAAGATCGTGGTTCGTGACTTGGAGGAACAGCCCGACTATCGATTCGTCACCCAACGCGTACAGATTCTTCCCAATGGCCGACCCACGGCGCAGGCGAGATCGAGCCCTGCAGAAGTGCTCGCTGGAGACCGCCCATGAGAACAACGGCTTGGTTGGTGTTGACGCTGCTGACCTTCGCCGCGTGGTGCTCGGCCACGAGGGCCCAAGAACCACCGGCCGACGATATCGGACAGGTCGTCAAGCGGACGCAGCGAAAAATGGTAAAGGTCTTCGGGGCGACCGCCGGACGCGTCGAAGGCTTCGGCACCGGAATCCTTGTGTCACCCGACGGTATGATCGTGACGGCCCAAGGGGTCTATCTCGACGGCTCCCAGGTCCGCGTCGTACTCGCCGACGGCAGCGAGCATCAGGCCACCGTGCTCAAGCGGGATCGCACGCTACAACTCGCCTTGCTCCGCATCGAACGGGAGACGCCCGATTATTTCGATCTCTCGCGACCGCCAGAGTTCGCTCGCGGCGATTGGATTCTCGCCATCAGTAACGCCTTCAAAGTCGCCGATCATGACGAACCCCTCTCTGTGATGCTCGGCAATATCAGCCTCGCCACCACCATCGACGCGCAGTTGAGCGCCCGCGATGTGGCCTACCGCGGCGAGCTCATTCTGATCGATGCCATCACCAGCAACCCAGGCGCCGCCGGTGGAGCGGTCATCGATTTGCACGGCAACTTGATCGGCAGTATCGGCAAAATCATCAATAGCTCGGAGACGAACACACGACTCAACTACGCCATTCCCGCCCCATTGCTGGCCAAGTTCGTCGCGGGGACAGCGCTCAGTGCCGCGACAGAGGCCACGACCGAAACGGCGAACCGACCCGTTGAGCTCGGAATCAGACTCCTCACCGTGGGTAGCCGACGGAACCCGGCCTACATCGATCAGGTCACGGCGGACGGCCCGGCGGCCAAAGCGGGTTTGCAACCGGACGATTTGATCATCAGCATCGGTGGCGAAAAGATCGGCTCGGTCAACGAATATGAAACGGCTATCGGCAAACTCCGCGCGGGCGAAGAAGTCCTGCTGATCATCAAACGCGGCTCGAAGGTCCTGCAAGTTCCCCTTACCCCCATCGCGAAACAATGAACCACCAGTCACCCTGCTCATCCATTCGTCTCGCGCTCTGCCGCGTGGCCGCCTGCGGGCTCTTGGCTACCTACCTCGCCATGGCAACCCGCTGTGGAGTTGCCCAGGAACTAAGGCTTCCTGCCTCCAATGAAATTCGCAGTCTGCAACTGACGGCCCGAGCGATTCGCGAGGCCGTGATTCGAGCCGAACCGGCACTAGTGACCATCGTCTCCTTCGGCGGCGTGAAATCGGTCGCTGGCCGAATCGGTGGCATCCGAGCCCAAGGAGAAGGCAATACGACCGGCGTCGTTATTTCTCCAGATGGATTGGTCATCACCAGCACCTTCAATTTCGTCCAGCGTCCGCCAATCATCACGGTGATCACGAGCGACGGGCAAACACGGGTTGCCGAGCTGCTCGGCCAAGACAACACGCGCAAAATCTGTTTGCTGAAAATTCGCGACGCGGCGAACTTGCCAACCTTGGAAATGGTCGATCCGGCGAGCGTCAAGGTCGGTCAATGGGCCATCGCTTTGGGAGTCGGCTACGGTGACACCACGCCTGCGGTTTCTGCCGGGATCATCAGCGCGAAGAATCGTATCGGCGGCAAAGCGATTCAAACCGATGCGAAAATCAGTCCCGCCAACTACGGCGGCCCGCTCCTCGATCTGCACGGGAGGTTGATCGGGATCTGCGTTCCGTTGAACCCGCAATCCCAAGCCATCGGTGCCGGTGTCGAGTGGTACGATTCGGGAATCGGCTTCGCTATCCCCTTATTCGGGCAGCAGGCTCTGCTCGAGCGACTGGAGCGCGGCGAACAAATCGAACCAGCTTTTTTGGGTGTCCAGGTCGTGGCCGACAACGATCAGGCTGGTCTGCTGATTGAACAAGTCGAGGCAGGCTCGCCAGCCGAACAAGGCGGCCTGAAGATCGGCGAGCGGATCATGTCCCTCGATGGAGAGGCTGTGCCCGATATCGTCACCTTGAAGCAACTACTGAGTCGCCGCGAGGCCGGAATCACGGTAGCCCTGGCGGTCCGCTCCTCAGAAAGCGAAGAGATTCGTACGGTCCAGGTGACGTTGGGAACGCCTCCGCGAAATCCACAAGCCTCCCAGATCGAGCCCCCCAAAATCCGTTAAAGCCCGGGAGCATATGCTTGCGGCTCCCAACGATTCACCTGTATCGTCCAGCGTAACGCGACACTGTTTCGTCCTCTGAAAAACGCAAGAACATGGCGATTTTTCACGAGCCTCCAAAATCGTTCGTGAAATTTTTGGACCCGATTATTTCGCGAAGATCGACGACAACATGGTCATTATTGCCCAGGATAGCGGTCCAGTGATCGACGATGGCAACACGGCAGATGCCGCTTACCGCCAGCGACTCGTGATCCGCCACCTTCCGAGCATGATGGACAGCTCCAAGACCGTTTACAAAATCATCCTCGACTAGATTTTTCGTCGCCAAACCGACAACGCAATTTTCGTGAAAGCATCCCGCTGTGCCGTAGGTATTAGTCAGTCGCAAACGCTGCCGATATCTGTCATGCCCAGCAAGCCCTTTGCCAGAGCATTCGTGGCAGATGAAACAAACTTTTCCACATGTTTCCCTTGATAGTATTCGCGATGCTACCATCGCGATGCAGATAGCCGAACCATTCGCCATGCTGCCGAACGGCAAAGTGCTGAAGACTCCAGTCATGAACTTGCTGATACCATTGCGCGTATTTCTTGTTTCTCGTCAATGCGTAGGCCATCAAACAGGCGGCGATGGCTGCGTTGTATGGCCACCAGAATTTCCTATCAGCCCAGAATTCTGAGATAGGATGCCTCCTGACATCTAGAAAAAAGTAGAATAGTCACCCCTATGGCTCATCCCAGCCCCGCTGCCACGAGTAATCCAACATTTGACAACCCAAGCCATCAGCCGCGATTCTCGGCGATAAAGAAAACGAACAAAAAACAAAAAAGAAAGAAGGAAAAAAACAAAAACAAAAAAGGACATGCATTATTTTAAGGAGGCGGTTTTCAGATTTTGCCGTAAAACGTTGGTTGAAGCGAGGCGAGAGACGAGGATGCCTGGCGAGAGTTGTGGAATTCGGGCTGGTTTGTCCCTGAATGGCTGTGAAAAGACAGCCCGATGCGCAATAGTGAAACGGGCTGCAAGAATGAGACCGAACCGCGGCCCTGTAAAAAATATTGTGTCAGTAGCAGAAAAGTGATAGCTTATTGACACGATTTATTTTAAGGAG
>CALDHM010000004.1 GCA_937941455.1 uncultured Pirellulaceae bacterium
AACGTGCAGTTCAAAGAACGCTCACGGATTCCGGCAGCGAGCAATATCCTGGTGCGAACTAATT
This sequence comes from uncultured Pirellulaceae bacterium, assembly GCA_937941455.1. Classification (GTDB taxonomy): domain Bacteria; phylum Planctomycetota; class Planctomycetia; order Pirellulales; family Pirellulaceae; genus BJ22. The sequence continues at coordinate 65 of CALDHM010000004.1, forward strand.
CGAGTATTCTGCACCAAGAGCATCAGCCCCACCACGTGACCTTGACGCAGTCGTATTGGATTTCCGATCGCGAAGTCTCGGTCGGGCAATATCTAATGTCTCTTGATGACACGGCCTATCCGGAGGAGTTCAAACCGCCGTTGAGCGGTCGGCAGCGTCCGGACGCGGCAACCAGCCCGACGCCCAATCAACCCGTGCAGCGAGTCAGTTGGAACGACGCGGCACTGTTTTGCAATTTGCTAAGTTGGTGGCAGGGGAAACGGCCCCATTATCATCAGATGAGACCTGTGGCCGAAGCCACTGCAGATGAAACGGCAGGGGAGAATCGATCGCTGCGATACTCTGATGAGTGGTGGGTCGTCGTCGATCGAGAGGCCGATGGATTTTGTTTGCCGACGGAGGCGCAGTGGAAAATGGCTTGTCGTGCAGGGTCCAAGACGAATTTCTTTTTCGGCGACGACTTCGACTTGTTTCGCTTTTATGGAGTCTTTTCCAGTGCCAAGTTGAACATGTTTTCGCCGCCCCATCATTCGCGACACGGTCTCATCGAGCAGTCGCTGGACAGGCTCTGCGGCAAGAAGTTTTCGCGAGGCTTTCTGTAAGGTTGTGAAGTGGGGTACTGACTTCATCTGGATGGTGGCTGTGTCACGTCCTGCAATCACCCAGGATACTCTGCAAGCCACGGTAATCGAGATTGAGAAAGTTTTTCAGAACCAAACAGGCAAAGAGCAGCCTTTGGGTAATTTTTTCGGGCTGTTCTTATGCGAATAATTGGGGAAAGCTTGTGCGGCGACGCACCAAGCCTCAAATAGTAAATCTTTCGGTGATTTGCTCGTGGTACTCACGGGGCACCAATACGGAGTGTTTTCGCTTATGGTTACCCTTTTTTTATCAGATTTCTATAGAGCCGAATCGACTCCTTACGGCAACTTATAGGCCGCCGTCACCGTCACCACCTTCATTGGCCTTGTCGCTTTCGTTGGTTTTGTCGTCGTCCTGGGCATTGTCAGAGGCGTTCGACTTATCTGCCTGAGTAGCGTTTTCGGAGCTTTTGGCCTGACCGTCGTCCTTGGCTTTGGCGTCGCTTCCTTCCTGGGCTTTGTCGTCACCGGAATTTTGCTCGTTTTGTTGTTCGTTTTTGCCGCGGTTTGCAGGTCGGTTCTGTGTCGCGGCGGCTGCCAACTCGCGCTGCTTCTTGAAGTATTTGTAAATGTTCTTCATCGTCTCGCGATTGTTCCCCATCTCTTTTTCCCAATAGCTGTTTTCAACCGGGCCGGAGACGGGGGTAATAACAAAGGTCGCGATGCCCAATTGTTTGACGGCTTCGTCGGCTTCGGGCAGCGGTGTGGCCTCCCAGACGAACACGTCCGGCTTCATTCCCTTCAACTCCTCGAGTTGTTCGGCCGTGGGCATCACCGAGGGTTCCCAGTGGACGTATTCGAAATTCAATCCGTAGCGGCGAGCGAGGTAGTGGTAGTTTGGATGGGAGCCGACATACTTCAGATTTTTTACCGTGGACAAGGCTCCTTCGATTCCCGTGTAGAGATTATCCAAGCGGGTCAAAATTTCGGCGTAATTTTCCTCGATACGTTCCCTTAACTTGGGCTCGATGCGAATCAAGGCCTCTTTGACGGCCTCGAATTGCGCCTTGGCCAGATCGCCGTCGAACCAAGTGAACCCGAGGATGCCATCGTGTTGATGTTCGGGGCCGTCGCCGTGGCGGTGCGGCACGCCGGTTTTAATCTCGATCAGTTTGTCTTGGTAGCCCTCCCAAGTCTTGACGACTTTGGCGGTCGGTAAACTCGCCTTTTCGGCCCATTCGGAGACGTTGCCGCCGTTGAGCAAAATGAGGTCGGCCTGTTGGAACTTCGCGATGTCGCTTGCTGACGGAGACCAATCCTCGGGGACAACTCCCGGTGGCACCGGGAAGACGACTTCGATGTCGGACCCAAGCAGGCTGTCGCAAAAGTCCTGAAGAATGAACGAGTCGACCGCGACGACTTTCTTTTTCGCGCTGGAAAAGTTTTCATTACAACCAACGGCTAACAAGCTCAATAGCGAGAGCCAGGCAACGGCATGTCGACACATCATCTTTTCTCCCAATCAGCAAAAATTTTGAACGTCTCCCACGCACCAAATTATCGCTGATAGACGGCGAATTGTCACTAGGCCCAAAGCGAAGCAGTGGCTATGGGTTCCTGAGCGTGGATCCGATTGGCAAGCGGTGCTGCGGTGTGTAGCCGCCGGTTTGGGAGGAGTTCGATCTGAGGTGAAGACGCAAGGTTCCTTTTGGGAACAGTGGGTAGTCCAAGTTGAATTTTCTTCAATGTCGATTACTTCTCCGAAGGAACACATTCGGCGTTTATCCTCCCCTCAGCCTCGCTGCGCTCGGCCTCGACCCTCCCGGTGGGAGGGTAGTAGATTTTTCGCTGGCTGGCACGTTTGAACTCTGTCCGGCCCGTTTGATGTTGGTCGCCTTAACTCGCTGGCTGGCCCGATGGATGTTGCGACTCAATTAATCGGTATCCACTTGATCGCCTTCGCGAAGCGGCGCTGCAATTCAAAGTACGGCGGTATTCGAAAGATAACCGAGCCCGAGCAAAATCAGCAAAAACACGCCGAGGGCGATGCGGTAGTAACCGAACAGGCGGAAACCATGACGTTGCAAAAAGCCGATGAAGAACTTGATGGCCAACATAGCCACGACGAAGGCTACGACATTACCAACCGCGAATAGCCACAAATCATCGGCGCTGAGTTGGCGAAATCCCTTGACCAGTTTGAACGCGGTCGCGGCGGCCATCGTGGGAACAGCAAGGAAAAAAGAAAACTCCGCGGCCGATTTTCGATCGAGCGATTGTTGCATCCCGCCGATGATGCTGGCCGCACTGCGGCTGGTTCCAGGGATCATCGCCAGGCATTGCCAGCAGCCGACCAAGAATGCTTGGCGATTCGACATGTCGTTGACCTCCCGAATTTGAGGCTTTTGGAACAGGCGATCGATGAACAGCAAGATCACGCCACCGATAATCAGTGCCAGGGCGACGGTAAATACGCTTTCGAGCATCGCATCGATCCGCTTGGCCAGCAAAAACCCCAGCACCACCGCCGGCACAACACCAAGGATCAGCTTGATAAAAAACTGCCAATTCTTTTCGCGCAGAGGGTCGACGAACCGCCGCCAGTAAAGGACGACGACGGCGAGGATGGCACCGAGTTGGATCCCCACGGTAAACAGCTTGGTGAAATCATCGTCGGGAATTCTCAAAAACTTGCCGGCTATGATCATGTGTCCCGTAGAGGACACAGGCAAGAACTCGGTTAATCCTTCGACGATGGCAATCACGATAGCTTCGACGAGAGTCATGGGCGTCAGATGTTCTCCGTTGGCTGAGGCGAACCGCGGTCGGGAGCCGCGGACTGTCATTTTGCCTGGTTTGGCCATAAAATAGTATTGCAAAATAGCTGCAATCGCCGTGGCCTGCCTGAAAATGCCGCATTGGCATTCAGGCCAGGTCGCGTCCGTTGTAGCCCGTGCGACCGACCAGCGGCTCGATGAGATCGCGTGACTTTTCATCGTGCGAACGGCCATCGCAAGGTAATTTTTTGCCAGCACCCTTTGACTTGCTCGGAAATCATGAACACCAACTTGCCGAAAACCATGTTCGAGAAGATTTGGGAGGCCCATCAGGTCTACCAACCCTCGCCGAACCAATCGCTGCTGTATATCGATTTGCATCTCGTGCACGAAGTGACGAGTCCGCAGGCCTTCGAAGGGCTTCGCTTGGCAGGCCGTCGAGTGAGGCGCACCGACTTGACCGTGGCGACCCCCGACCACAATGTGCCGACGACCAATCGCAGTCTACCGATTGCCGATCCGATCTCGCGTCAACAAGTCGAGACCTTGCGAGCCAACTGCAAGGAATTCGGGATTCGACTGTACGATCTCGATAGCATCAATCAGGGAATCGTGCACGTGATTGGGCCGGAACTTGGATTCACCCAGCCCGGCATGACAATCGTCTGCGGCGACTCGCACACGGCTACCCATGGGGCCTTCGGCGCGCTCGCTTTCGGAATTGGAACATCCGAAGTGGAGCATGTCCTGGCAACGCAGACCTTGATTCAGTCCAAGCCGAAGACTTGCGAACTGCGAATCGAAGGTCGCCTCGGCCGCGGCGTCACGGCGAAGGATCTAATTCTGTACTTGATTGGCCGGCTGACGACCTCGGGGGGGACGGGCTATGTGCTAGAGTACACCGGCTCGACCATCCGCGGGCTGACCATGGAGGAACGCATGACAATTTGCAACATGTCGATCGAGGCGGGAGCGCGGGCCGGCATGATCGCTCCCGACCAAACCACGTACGACTACCTACGCGGCCGCCCCTTTGCGCCGAAAAATTTCGACATGGCGGTCGAACGCTGGCGAAGGCTGCCGACCGATCCTGGGGCGAAATATGACCGAGTCGAGTTGTTCGACGCGGCCGACATCGAGCCGCAGGTTACTTGGGGCACCAACCCGGGCCAAGTCATCAGCATTAACGACCCGATCCCCGCGCCCAGCGACTTCACGGACCCCGTTGATCAACAGTCGGCCGAGTCGGCATTGAAGTACATGGACCTTCGCCCTGGCATGCGTCTGACCGACACTCCGATCGATCGGGTCTTCATCGGGTCGTGCACCAACTCGCGAATCGAGGATCTGCGGGAGGCGGCGGCAGCGGTCAAGGGGAAACGGGTTCACGAACGTGTCCATGCAATGGTGGTGCCGGGCAGCGGCTTGGTCAAGCAGCAAGCCGAGGCTGAGGGGTTGGATCGAATCTTTATCGAGGCCGGCTTCGAGTGGCGGGAGGCCGGATGCAGCATGTGCCTTGGCATGAACCCCGATCAAATTTCGGCCGGGCAACGCTGTGCGTCAACCAGCAACCGCAACTTCGAGGGGCGACAAGGCCGCGGGGGACGCACGCATTTGGTGTCCCCCACCATGGCGGCCGCGGCCGCGATTAAGGGGCGATTTGTCGATATTCGCGATTGGGATTTTGCATCATGATGCGGCGATCCCGTCGACGGATCGCCCTTGTTCTTCGAGATAGGTTTACGAGAAAGTATCATGCAACCATTTACGAAACATACGGGGCTGGTCGCAGCCATGGATCGCTCGAACGTCGACACCGACCAGATCATCCCCAAGCAATTTTTGAAGCGGATCGAGCGAACTGGCTTCGGCCAATTTCTCTTTTACGATTGGCGGTTCGATACCAAAGGCCAGCCCAACCCCGATTTTGAACTTAACCGGCCCGAGTTCGCTGGTGCGACCCTGCTGCTGGCGCGGCAGAACTTTGGCAATGGCTCGAGTCGCGAACATGCGGTGTGGGCGTTGTTGGATTACGGCTTCCGCGCGGTCATCGCCCAGTCGTTCGCAGATATCTTCTACAACAACTGTTTCAAAAACGGAGTGCTGCCTGTCGTGCTCGCCGAGCATGAAATCGAGCATCTCCATCGGCAAGTCGCCGCTCGGCCCGGTTACCAAATGACCGTTGACCTGGAACAACTGGTGGTACACGACGACTCGGGGTTTTCCGCTGAATTCGCGGTTGATGAATTCCGCCGCGATTGCCTGCTGCGGGGTCTCGATGATATCGGGTTGACGCTTGAGCATGTCAATGAAATCGCTGCTTACGAAGCGCGAAGAGAAAAAGAATGGATCCCTTGATGATCTTCGGACTGCAGGGGCCTGTTGATTGTCGATCTGGTGGCGGAGGCAAGCAGGTCGCTGATGGCTATCGCAGACAACGGCAGCCCCGCACGAGGTTTGATCGTCGCCGAAACGGCGCGCTTGTCGGCAACCTTCTGCTGGTCATCACCGGTTGGTATCAACTCGCCGCCATTGGCCAAGACGCGCCGCTTGCCATCGAGCGGATTGCAGAAAATTTGCGTGACCCTTTTGGAATCGCTATTCAGCCGGATTCGGAGTCGATATTCGTCGCCGAGCGGGGGGGGTATCAGATCATTCGCTTACTCGGCGATCAGGTTGAGCCGGTGATTCAAGGTTTTCGCGCGGACGGCCCACGGCGAGAATTGGTTGGTCCGTTGCTCTTCGTTGATGCCAGCACCCTCGTCGTGCTTTGCAAATCGATGCCGGAGGGGGAAGACGAATACTTCGTGTTTAGCGCCGTGCCGAAAAACCCCGGACGTAAAATAGGTGCCGGCGCCGCTCAGAAGTATCGAATCGGGCGGCGGGTTGCAAAGGAATTGCTGAGCGAGTTGGCCGATTTAACGGCATCAGGTTTGTCGATCTTTATCGCCGGGGCGAACCTCGACGGTGAGCCTGGATTAGGCAAAGGCTCGCTTGCGGAATCCCGCATTCAAAAGATCGAGCCGCTACGTCTGGCCAATATCAATCCAGCGTGGGGGCGGCCCACGGCGATTGCCGATTCCTCGCGTGGTCATTTGACCTTGGCTGTCGCTTCGAAAAACGGCGAGAAGGATTCATGTTGGCTAACCTTCTGGGATGACGACGGGAATTGTCTGGGTGAGTCTCCGCTGGCTGCCGCCGAGATTCGAGGGCTGGCATATCACCCCGATGGGGGGCGATTATTCGGTATCGGCCGAATCGACGACCGGGGTCAGCCTGCGTTATTACATATCATCGCCTCGCCCGTCGGTAGGAATGTTCGAGCGGTGAAGGTCGTAGAACTCAGCGATCCCCGAGCGATGGTGTTTACGAAATCGGGGGATTTGCTGCTAGCCAACAGCCGCGTGGCGACGTCCGAAACCGAGGCGACAACGTCCGGCGAAATTCTGAGAATTTCGGGGCTCGACCAGTCGAATCCGTCATGGCTTACGCCGGTCACAGGTCGATAATTTCTGCGAAATGCTTCAAAATTGGCGGATTTATCGAGGATTTGAGGTTCGATGGGTCTTTGGCGGCATGGCGACGGACTGCGGATCAGTGCGGGCCAAGAGCCTATCCTGAAACGAACCCTCGCTGACGCTTCGGGCTGACGCGTGCGATCGACTCTACAACTCTGGACTGAAGAGCGGGATCGAAGTCATGGAAAACCGCAAGATAGGGGAAAAAGTCAAAATGCTGTTTAGGAAGCCGATTCCAGCTTCCCCCTTCAAGGGTGGAACCGATCCGTGTATCGAGGGAGAGGACGTAGGTTTTTAGCTTAGGAATTGGGCGAAAATTTTGAAATTTTGCATAGAAATCGCTCAAAATGACATTACCCCGCGGCGTGCTCGGGGTTTACAAACAAAACGGGTGCACGAAAAAGAGAGATGAGCAAAAGCCGAGCCTCATCGATCGGATCGGCCAGAGAGAGCGCTGGTCCCTGATCAGGGCCAAATCGACACAGAAACGACGTAACAGATTTTTTTTGAACGAGGAATAACATGATTTCCCTACGTGTGTTAACGGTCGCCGTTTGCACTTTTTTGATTTTCCAAGCGGCTGCGATTGCCCAGCCCCCGGGGGGCCGAGGTTTTGGTGGAGGGCCTGGCGGAATGCGGATGATAGGGGGAGGTATGGGACCGGCCTTCCTCCTGATGAACGAGAAAGTTCGGGAGGAGCTGGAACTGGTGGATAGCCAGATTCGGGAACTGGAAGAACTGCAACAGAAAATGGGCGAAAAGATGCAGGAGCTTTTCCGAGACATGCGGAACTCTGGCGGTGATATGCGGCAAGCCTTTGAAGAACTCCGCCCCAAAATGGAAGAAATGACCAAGGACCTCGAGCAAGACATCGACGAGATTCTGACCCCCGATCAACGGCGACGCTTCAAACAACTCTATAATCAAACGCGCATTCGCGGATTTGGCGGCGTTGGCCAAGGCTTGCTCGACAATGACGAGATCAAAAAAGAGCTGAAAATCACAAGCGAGCAAGAAGATAAGCTGCGTGAGGAAGTCAAAAAGGCGCAAGAATTCCTGAACGAGGAAACAGCTAAACTGCGGAAAAAAGCCATGGAACGCATTCTCGGGGTGTTGACGGCCGAGCAACGCAAAAAGTACGAGGAGATGATTGGCGAGGAATTTGACTTCGGCCAACCTCAATTCGGTGGCCCATTTGGCGGCAACAACCGCGGCGGTAATCGCGGCGGTGGAAACCGTGGTGGCGGTCGCAGTGACTTCTAGCCTGCAAATTGTTCGTTGATCGACAAAACTTCTCCAAAAAAACGGAAAACCGGGCGGTCGTAAAGCCGCTCGGTTTTTTTTACATCTGGTCCTCACCGCTGCTGGGAACGACGCGATTTCGAGATCGTCCATCGTTCAAAAACCAAGCGTTGTCTTACACGGAGGTTCTGTTCCCAAATGATTAGCTGAAGCCTTGAAACGTTGGGAATTCGCGAGAACCGAGGACTAGCAAACTGTGGCTGACGGGTTTGGGAACAGATCCCGGATTGATTCTCAAGCCTGGGGGTGGGCTCGCCCATGCAAAAACGAGATTTTACTGAGTTGTTGCAAAAACTGCGATTTTTTTGGCGGGGAATTATTTCCGAAATGTTAAAAAAATTTTTTTGATTCGCCGAAACCGTCACCCATTCGGGTGGTTCAATTTCTTGTGGGCCCGGAACCCCACAAGAAACGCACCTGCAGATCAAGTGACGCATCCCACTCCTCACCCCATCGAGGTGCGTTTCTTGTAGGGTTCCCATCATCTATAATGCTGGTGGATGCGTCGTCAATCTATACCTGCTCGGGGGCTGTACCGTTTTGATTTTTTAAGCTTTTCGGTCTGTATTGCGCGGTAACGAGGTAGCGATGTGTCCTCGCGGTTTACGGATTCGAAAACGAGTAAAACCAAATGGACATCGGCCAAATTCTCGCCAAACGCAAATTGCTTTCGGAGCAGCATCTCGAGTCGATCCGAGAATCCGGCAAGGGGTTTTTCCAGTGGATACTGCAGCAACCGGAACTTGACCGCCCTGCGATCTTGGCGGCCATTTCTGAAGAATTGGGGCTCCCGTACATCGATTTGACCGAGGCAAAGGTCGATCTGAGTCTCCTGAATGATTTTCCGCAAAAAATCATCTATCGCGAGTCGTTGTTTCCGGTCGCTCGGCAGAATGGCTCTCTCGTCGTAGCCACCGGCGATCCGTTCAATCTTTTTCCACTCGACGAAATCAGCGCCCTGACTGGTTTGCACGTCAAACCGGTGCTGGCCGATCAAGCGGAAATCGCTCGGCTGATCAAGACTCATTTGGGGATGGCCAGTGAGACCATCGAGGGCCTGATTCAGCAAAAGGCGGAAGAAGGTGTCGAGCTGCTCGAAGATATCGAGACCGATGGCAGCGAGCTTAGCGAGCAAGCTCAAGAGGCCAGCGTCGTTCGATTGGTCAACGAAATCTTACTTGAGGCCGTCGAAATGCGAGCCAGCGACGTGCACATCGAGTCGCAAGCCAGTGGGGTTGTCGTCCGCTACCGCATCGACGGCATTTTGCATCCGCAACCGATTCCGCCGGAAATCAATCACTTCCAGTCTGCCATCATCAGCCGCCTGAAGATCATGGCTCGCCTGAATATCGCCGAGAAACGATTGCCGCAAGACGGCCGGATCAAAATCAAAGTCCGTGGGCGAGAAATCGACATTCGTCTTTCGGTGATTCCGATGATCCACGGCGAGGGGCTGGTCATGCGTATCCTCGATAAAGGGGCGATGACGTTCGACCTGCGGAATCTCGGCATGGACGAGTCAACGTATCGCCCGTTCCGCGAATTGATCGACTTGCCGCACGGGATCATTCTGGTCACTGGGCCTACGGGTTCCGGAAAAACGACGACGCTCTATAGTTCGTTGTTGGAAATCAATAGTCCGGACACCAAAATCATCACCACTGAGGACCCGGTCGAGTACCAACTCGAAGGGATCAACCAAATCCAGGTGCATCCGAAGATTGGTTTGACCTTCGCGGCGTCGCTGCGCAGTATTTTGCGGCATGACCCTGACGTCGTTCTGGTGGGAGAAATTCGCGATTTGGAAACTGCAGAAAACGCAATCCAGGCTTCGTTGACTGGACATCTCGTGTTCAGCACCCTGCACACCAACGATGCTCCCAGTGCGTTTTCTCGGATGGTGGATATGGGGGTCGAGCCCTTTTTGGTTGCCAGCACGGTCGAGGCGGTGATGGCGCAGCGGCTGGTGCGACGGTTGTGCCCCAAGTGCAAGGTCCCCTATCGACCGACCGAGGGAGAAGTCCCGAAAGACTTCCCGTGGGATCGGTTGGGGGACGGTGTTCTGTATCGTGAAAAGGGGTGTCGCGAGTGCCGCGAGGTGGGCTATCGCGGTCGGCTTGGTATCTACGAACTGCTGATCACGACAGAAAAAGTTCGTGAGCTGGCACAAGCTCGCGCGAGCTCTTGGGAAATCAAGAAAGCCGCGGTCAGCGAGGGGATGAAGACGCTGCGCGATGACGGGTGGCTCAAGGCCATCGCGGGCTTGACATCGGTCGAGGAAGTCGTGCGAATCACTAAAAGCGACCGCGGCATCGTCTAGGGAGCACGTCAGCGATGCCGAACTACAACTTTGTCGCCCGCGATCGCCAAGGTCAAAAGATCACTGGAACCCTGACTGCCGCCACGGAACGGGATGTGATCAATATCCTGACGGGCCGTGCGTTGTTCCCGATCGCTGTGGATGCTGAGCGGCCATCGGCCGCCGTTTCGCTGGGTGGTCGTGTCAGTCAGCAGCGGATGGCGACGTTCTACAGTCAACTCGCGTCGCTTCTAAAAAATGGTGTTCCCCTACTGCGAGCCCTGGCGATTCTCCGCGAGCAGTCATCCAGCCAGGCCCTCCGGAACGCGCTCGACGATGTCATTGCCAAAGTCGAGGACGGGGAAACGCTGGGCAATGCCTTTTCGCGCCATCCGAAGATTTTCAATGAAATGGCCGTCAACATGACGCGAGCTGGTGGCGAGGGGGGGTTCCTGGATGAAGTGCTCGAGCGGATCGCTCTGTTCACCGAGCAACAAACGGAGCTGAAATCGCGGACGATCGGAGCCTTGATTTACCCCGCGGTGTTGGCCACGGCGGGTTCGCTGGTGGTAGCCCTGCTCCTCATCTTTGTCGTTCCCCGTTTCGATGAAATGTTCAACGAGTTGCGGCGTCAAGGCCAACTCCCCTACGCCACCGATTTGTTGCTGGCCTTCAGCAAGTGGCTGAATCAGTACTGGTGGATCATTTTGGCCGTTTTAGCGATACTTTTTGTGATTTTGCGGGTTCAATTCAATACACCTGCGGGCCGGGTGCTGGCCGACCGGATCAAATTGCGGCTACCCCTATTTGGGGGTATTTTTCAAAATTTGGCGGTTGCCCGTTTTTGTCGGATTTTGGGAACACTTCTGAAAAACGGCGTGCCGATTTTGAAGTCGCTGGACATCAGTCGCGAGGCCGCCGGCAACAAGGTGTTGTCCGAGGCGATCGCTGGAGCGACCGAGAATATTACGGCGGGCCAGTCCCTTTCGGAACCGCTGGCTCGTTCGGGAAAGTTTCCCAAGAATGTCACCGAGATGATCGCCGTGGCCGAGGAGTCGAATACGCTCGACTCGGTCTTGGTGGGAATCGCGACGGACGTTGAAAAGGAAACCACGAAACGGCTCGAGCTGATGGTAAAACTGCTGGAGCCGATGTTGTTGCTCGTCATGGCTGCGATTGTCTTATTCGTCGTAATGGCGCTCCTGTTGCCCATCATGAAAATGAGCAGTGCCCTGCGAGGCTAACGTAACTTTTGAAACCTAGATGTGTCGCCGGGGGTCAAAATTGGGAGTCACCGGAGATTTTAACTGGAGAATAACAATGTCAAAGACTCGTCACCGTCGCTTTCGTCGGAACCGCCGCGGCTTCACCCTGCTCGAACTGATCTTGGTAATGGCCATTCTCGTCTTGCTCTCCTCGCTGGCCGTCGTCGGGGTGATGCAGATCCAACGCAATTCACAGAGCGATGCTGCTTTGACACAAATCGCCACGCTGAAGCAGAGCTGCCGAATGTTTAAGCTGAATGTCGGGCGTTACCCCAGCCAATTAGGTGACTTGGTGGCACTTCCCTCGGGATTGACGCAACAGCAATGGCGAGGGCCGTACCTGCAAGACGGTCGGGTCCCGGTCGATCCATGGGGCAACCCGTTCAACTATTCCGCCGACGAGATGAATGACATCGTGACGATCACATCCAACGGTCCTGACGGCCAAATGGGAACCGCCGACGATATCGGTGCGATGCCGGCTAGATAGAGCTCGTCAAGCGTCATCCGCCGTCGAGGCGGTTCGAGCCCAAGGAGTAATTTCGGCCAAAGCTGCGCGAGCGGATTTGGTCATTTTTTTTGGAATCGCAAGTGTGTGAAACTCATGTCGTCCCTACCCTTCAATAGAACCGCTGCAAGGAGACCAGCCGCTTGGCTTGCCATTGGGGGCTCACGGCGTGCTCTCAAGGGCTGCTCAAGGGGTGACACTTGGCGGGGGCCGAAGGTCGGATTTACGTTGCTCGAACTAATTTTGGTGCTAGGAATTTTGATTCTCGTCGCCAGTATGTCGTCCCCTACCTTGCTGCGGGCCGTGGCGGGGCAAGGTTTGGATAAGGGCTGCGATATGGTCCGGTCTGAGATGGCCCGGGCGCGGGTGCGGGCTATTCGCACGGGCAAAGTCCAAGCGTTGCTTTTTGCGCCCGGGGGTAATCGGATGATCGTGCAAGATTTTGATCGTCTGGTCAGCGATCCCCGCGTGATGTCGATGAGCCAAGCGGACTTCGATGCGAGCACGCCGGTGATGAGTGACGACAGCGTGTTGCCGCGTAACGTCCGTTTCGCTGCCGCCGACGCCATCGCCAATTTTCGCTCCGAATTCGAAACGCGCGCTGCGGGAGGACAAGCGAATAGCAGCGTTCGCCCCGTCTTGTTTTATCCTGATGGAACATCGCAAGAGGCACGTGTGATCCTGGTCAATGAGCGCGGTGAATTGCGGCAGGTCGTGCTGCGTGGCTTGACGGGGACCTCGCGGGTTTCACCTCTTCAGGAGGGCCGCTGATGCCACGACGTACCTCGCGATCGGGGCCAGAGCGGTGCGGGTTGTCGCTGCTGGAGGTGGTTCTGGCGATTGCCATTCTCGGCATCGCCATGGTCGCGATCGTTGAATTGCTGAACATCGGCTACCGCGCTGCGATTTCTAGCCGCTTGCGAACCGAGGCGGCTCTGTTATGCGACTCGAAAATGGCGGAGGTGGCCGCAGGCGTTTTACCCGTTCAAGGGGCGAGTCTGACGACGTTGCCCGAGAATCCGAAATGGAATTATTCGATCGATGTGCAACCCTCCTCGCAGTTGGGGTTGTTGACCGTCACTGTGACTGTGCGACAGGCGACCGATGCCGCAGTCCCCATTTCGATGTCGGTCGTCCGCTTGATGCCGGACCCCGATTTCGATCCCAGCGAAGGAGATTAGGCGATGCGTTCCCTACATACCCAACGTTGGCGAGCGGCCTATACACTGCTTGAGATTCTGTTGGCCCTCGCGTTGTCGGTAGTGATCGTTGGTTCCATCACGACTGCCATCGGGGTGTTTTTGATGAATCTCAATCGACATCAACGATCGCTAGAGCAAAAACAGGTTGTTCGCAGTGTTCTGCTGATGTTCGCCACCGATTTGCGGGCGGGCCTGCAATACAAGGCGATCGATGTGTCCGGTCTGCAAAACCTCGGGGCGTCCCAAGTTCTGTCGGGAATATTGCCTGGCATGGGAGGGGGGGCGGCGGGAGAGGCGACGGACGAATCGGCCCAGACGGATTCGGCGTCCGAAGCGAGTACCGAAACGGAAGAGACGGAGGACACCGCCGAGTATCGCCCGACGCTCATCGGCGACCGCTTCAGCGTGTCGATCGACATCAGCCGTTTGCCGCGACTCGACGAATACCATGCTTTGTTGTCTGGCTCAGTGACCGACTCACAGACTGCTGCGGACATCAAAACCGTTTCTTACTTCATCTCGTCTAATCCTCCACTGCCGAATTTGGCCATCGAATTCGAGCCGCGCGTTTCGGCCTTGGGCGGGTTGTATCGCCGACAGGTCGATCGAGCGGTCGCTGCCTACGCGGGAGACGCAGCGGGAGCTGTCGCCGTAGATCAGTTCGCCAAATTGTTGGCGCCGGAAATCATCGAACTGCAATTTCGTTACTTCGATGGTTCGTCCTGGCAGACGTCTTGGAATTCCGTAGAGTCCGGCGGCTTTCCTCTTGCCGTCGAGATCACCGTGATTTTCGATCCCAATCGCACGGTGCTCGATCGGCAACTGTCGTTCAATGATTTGCTGGACTTGGAAACTTACCGCATGGTGGTGCACTTGCCGATGGCGGAGATTCCCGTGGAGGCTGCGAAATGAAATCGCGCCGCCGCATGAGCCAACCGCGCTCTGGATTCTTGTTGTTGATCGTGTTGGTAGTGATCGTGCTATTGAGCCTCGCGGCCTACACCTTTACGAGTTTGATGATCTCGGAAGACTCTTCGTCGCGATTGCTGGGGAGGCAAGTGCAAACCAAATACCTGGTGGACTCGGGAGTTGATTATGCCCGTTTGTACCTGTCGGGGGATCGAGCGACCATTCGTGAAAAAGGGGGGCTGTGGGACAATCCGGGCGAGCGGGGGTTCCGAGGAGTCATGGTCGGGGTCGATCCTAATAATCCCGAGTTGATCGGACGATTCACGATCGTTGCGCCGGGCATGGACAATACGGGGATCCCTAGCGGATTTCGCTACGGACTCGTCGATGAGTCCACCAAGATCAATCTCAACACACTCCCCTTTGTCGACAATTGGTATCCGGGGGGGGCTCGGCAATTGTTGATGACGCTGCCGCTAATGACCGAGGAAATTGCTGACGCGATCATCGACTTTATCGATGCCGATGATGAAACCCGCGAGTACGGTTGCGAATCGAGCTATTACTCCGGTCAAAACCCCGGATACCGAGCGAAAAACGGACCGCTCGACAGTTTGGACGAGTTGCTGCTTATTCGTGGCGTTACTCCCGAGTTGCTGTTTGGTGCTGATTGGAACCGAAATGGCGTCATCGATAATCAGGAATTGGGAGATGCCAGCGGGCTCGATGCGGACATGCTGCTCGGGTGGGCAAACTATCTGACCTTGTTCAGCAAGGAAAGCAATTTGAACTCGGAGCGTTTGCGGCGAGTCAATTTGAATAATCCGGATCTGGAGCAACTGTATACGGACCTGCGGAGCAGCTTCAACCAGGAGTGGTCCAAGTTCATCGTGCAGTACCGGATCAATGGTCCGTTTTCACCGAACGAACAAGAAATCGCGAACGCCGTCCGAGCCAGTGTCCCCTTCGATCTCGATACTTCGAAAGAGGCAGCCTACACGTTCACGCAAATTTTGGATTTGGTCGACGCTTACACGACAGCTCCCGACCCGGAGAATCCAGAGAAAACTCTGGTGCTTCGCTCGCCGATCGCTACTCTGACCTTGGGAATCGATTTGCCGATTTTGATGAGCAGCGCAACCACGTTCGAGGGGGATACGATTCCCGGTCGAATCAACATCATGCAGGCCCCTAAGCTAATTCTGGCTGGTGTTCCCGGTATGACCGAAGAGGCTTTGGAAAGGATCCTTGAGGTCCGCGAATTCGAGCTTGACGACCCTGGCGGTACCGACCTGAACCGGCAGTTCGAGACCTGGATTTTGGTCGAGGGGATCGTGGATTTAACGACAATGCGTACAATGCTGCCGTTTCTTTGTGCTCGAGGATCGGTTTATCAAGCAGAAGTGGTCGGATTTTTCGATGATGGTATAGGAACTGGCCGGGCAGAAGCCATAATTGACACGACAGCCCTGCCGATCCCACGCATTCTGTTTTGGCGCGACAAAAGTCACCTGCAGAGCGGTTACTCGCTGGACGTGCTGGGTGTCGGGATGAGAAGGTAAAACGATGGCCAAACGAGTTGTTTTAGAAATTGATGATGCCCTGATACGGGGTGCCGAAGTCGTCTATGCGGCCTCATCGGCGAAGATTGTCGGGTGTTTTACGATCCCGCTGGCCGAAGGGGTCCCGTTGAGCAGTCAAGCCGAAACCGTTCGGCAGGCTTTGCAACAACAGGGCTTGGCCAAGGCGGACGCGGACGTGATCGTCAGCCGCCGCGCGGTCGAGATTCGGGAGATGACCGCGCCCCCGGTACCGAACAACGAATTGCCCGAACTGCTCAAATTCGTGGCTCGCAACGAATTCGCGTCGTTTACCGATCAATGGCCATTCGATTTCGTACCCTATTCAGAGGATGAAACGGTCGAGCGCAAGGTCTTGGCGACAGCGCTGCGGTCGACGGTGTTTGCCGAAATCATGAAACTCGCCGAGGAAGCGGGCCTTCGCGTGCGGCGTTTGCTGCTGCGTCCGTTTTGCCAAGCGGCTGCGATCGAGCGGCATGTCTTGCCTGCGGGCATCACGTTGTTCGCCCAGCGCGTCAACAAGAGCCTCGATATCCTCATCCTGCGTGACGGTCTGATTCGTTCCACCCGGACGGTGCTGTTGGCGGGCCACGACACGCAAGAATTGGATCGAGAGGCGATTGCGGAGATCGAACGCACGGCGATCCTCGCGCCACAATCACTTGCCGCCGAAGCCTTGGATCGGATCGTGTTGCTCGGGTCGATCGGTAACCCAGCGACGCGAGGAAAACTGGAACGTCTCGGCCAGGTGCAAGTACTTTCGGTCGGCGAACTGTCCGTAGCGAATGTCACCTTGCCACGTGAGCGTCCCGAGTTGCTCGAACAAGCGACGGCCCTGATCGGTGCCGCGGGGTCTCTACTCGACACTCGCCGCCGACAAATCGATTTCATCAACCCCCGTCGCCCCGAAGTCAAGCGTATCGACAAGAAGCGTTTGGTCTTGTGGTCGGCTGCTGCTGCGGCCCTCGTCTTATTGCTGGCGGGTTTTGGCTGGTACCTGGTAGCTCAAGAAAAACGGGCCATTGCGCGATTAACCGAGGAGTTGAATTCCCTCAAGGCGGTAACCGAGCCTGCGAATCAACCGAGTGCGGCCCAGCGGATCGCTGAGGTTGCAGTGGTCGATGTCTGGATGGCCGAAAATGTCGATTGGCTCGAAGAGTTCGCCCAGTTGAGTCAGCGTCTGGAAACCGGGGACGATGTGGTACTCAATTCCATCAATTCGCGAATCGGCAAGGAGACGGTTACCAGCCCCGGTGCCGATCGCCAGTCGATCGCGTCGATCTCGCTTACGGGGAATGTCAAATCACTGGTTGCCAAAGCGGCGGTCGAGAAAAGCCTGGCCGAGCGTCCGTATCAGGTCGAGCCCTTCAAATTGAGCATCGACAGTAATAACTCGGAATACCCGAACAAAATCGAGGGCCAAATCACCAAAGCACTTGATGTCGCGGCGACGACACGTGCGATCCAGGATCGAATCATCCAAAAGGCTATAGAAAGCCTGCCGAAGGAAACCCCGACGTCACAGACCGCCGAACTTCCCAAATGATTGCCAAGCACTTGCCCGGAAGAGAGCCAACCCGATGTTCCAAAATCTGACACCTCGAGAGAAAAAACTTGCGATGCTCGTCGGCGGGCTTTTGCCGCTGGCGCTCATCTTCTGGATTGGCAGCTCGGTCAGCAATTACTATTTCGATTTGCGAAACAAGAAACGGCAACTGCTGACGCAAGTGCAAGACCAGCAACATAGTATCGACCAAATGATGTTGGCTCAGAAACGGCGGCTGTATTACGTCGGGTTGAGCGCTCCGGTCGACGCCCAATCGCGCAACGAGTATCAGAATTGGCTGACAGGGGAACTCGAACGAGCCCAGCTGAAATATGATGCTGTCTCGCCAAACAAATCCAGCAACACGCTGACTGCCGGTGACGGGCGAAAAATGGTTCCGGTAGCGGAGGAATTTACTTACAAGGTCAACGCTCGCGGCACGTTGCCCCAGATTGTCGCCTTTCTCGAGCGTTTCTACAGTCTCGAAATTTTGCATCGCATCAAGTCGATGGAAATCAAAAAGATCGCCAGCCGGGAAGAGGAACGCTTGCTGCGGCTCGATCTTGAGGTGCAACTGCTGCGATTGGTCGATGCTCCCAGTAGCCGCGAATTTCTCGCCGCCATAGAAGCGTCGAATGAGCAGGCTCGGCAATATGTGAAATCGATCGTTACCCGCGATTTCTTCGGCCCGGCTAATTCACCGCCACGTGTCGCTACCTCTTCCGAAAGTTTTCGAGTCCCTCTTGGCCGCGATTGGACCGACGTCAGATTTAAGGTTGACGCCAAGGACGACAATCCGAACGACCTGTTGAAATTCGAACTCTTGGAATCGAATTTGCCCGGCGTTGAATTGATTCAGCATCATCCCGAGGCCAAATCTGCGGAGGTTGTGGCCTCGGACGTTCGGCCGGGGAGCTACCGCCTCAAAGTCGCTGTGACCGACTCGGGTATTCCGCAGAAAACGACCCAAAAAACGATCACGATCGATGTCGAAAAAGAACGCGAGCGCGAGACACGTCAGCCTCCTCCGAAGTTCCAATACGCCACGACCACCTTTTTGACGGGCCGCTCCGGCGATGTCTTATTTGTCAACAACAAGGCGGACAAAAACGGACTGAAGCATGTCAAAATCGGCGAGTCATTCGAATTGGACGATGCGACCTGGACTCTGATCTCGATTGACGGACGCACGGTAGTGCTCGAACGCAAGTCGAAGACCGGCACGGAACGCCTGACCTATCGGCTCGGTTCGACACTCGACAAGCCGATCGAAAAGAGCACGTCGAGCACCGCGACGAGTGCTCTTGAAGACAAAAGCGAAAGCAAGCAATCCGACGAAACCAGCGACCGGGACAGCACCGATAGCCGGTCGGACGGGGATCAAAAATCGGACGGCGGATCCCTGTCGAATTGAGAGTCTATTCCAAAGCAACTCCTCGCTTGCCCTTCGTGCCGAAGTCGGGCCGCCGGCGGAAGGTCTTTCGACGGCTCTTGCTGGCAAGGCCGACGATCCTCGCTTACGCTGCGGGCTAAGGCCCGCGGTTTTGGGATCGGCTTTGAATCGGTTCTCGATCGATGGCTAGCACGGCGGAAGGCTCCCGCAGCGGTTGCCGCTTAGGACGAGTGGCGATTTACTTTTCAGGCTTGGCTCGAATTGGCTGCCGTTGCTCGATGATGGCCAGGTCATCTCGATAGCCTGGCACCGCTGTTGGGTCATCCTTGGTTGCTCGTTGAATCGCCTCTGATATTTTCGCTTTGGCCTCGTCATACTGCTGCTGATTGGCCAGCGCTGCCGCCAGGACCTGATAGGACTTCGGGTCGTCGTTGCTGATCTCCATCAATTTGCGAGCGGTCTTCAGGGCGAGTTCACCATCGCGCAGGGAGTCCTTTGGGCACGTCGCATGGAACCAAGCGATTCCCGCCAGGGCTTCCGGCGACTCGGGGGCCAACTCCAGGGATTTTTGGTAATCAGCCAGCGCGCGTTGCCACTGGCCACTGCGGAAATAGGTGTTGCCCCGATTGAAATAGACGAGCGGCGAGTCCGGCTGCAATTCCAGGGCCTTGGCGAAGTTCTGCAAAGCCGCCTCGTAATCCCCTTGGCTCGTCAGAACAATCCCACGATTCATATAGGGGGGGCCGAACTGCGGATTCAGCTCGATTGCGCGATCGAAATCCGCGCGGGCGAGATCCGGTTTCTTTTGTTTGTAATGGATCCAACCGCGGGAATTGAAGGCAATCGCGTCCTGCGGGTTGAGTTCAACCGCGCGATCCGCAGACTCCAGCGCCCGCGGCAGGTTATTCAATTCCAAATACACATGGCTCCGGCCAATGAACAATTCGGGGATTCGCGGGTTGAGCTTTTCAGCTGCAGAATAGCTGGCAAGCGCCGATTCAATTTCTTGATTGGCGTGCTGAGCGTGGCCGAGGTTGATATAGTACCAGGGCTCGTTCGACTTGAGCTCGATCGCTTTCTTGAAATCGGCGATCGCCTTGGGATGATCCTGTAAGGCATAGTAAACCAACCCGCGGTTGTGGTAGGCGTGCACATAATTCGGCTCGGCACGAATCGCTTCGGAGAACATGCCGATCGACTCGCGCAGGTTGCCGCGAGCTCGCAGAGCCCGGCCGAAATTGTTCAGAATGACTGCTGAATTGGGGTTGATCTTGCGGGCTCTGTCAAAATCGACCAGGGCTTCATCAAATCGCCCCAGTTCGAAGCGAATGACGCCCCGAGTCACTAGGGCGTTCACGTCTTGGGGATTACTTGCGAGGGTCTTGCTGTAACGCTCTTCAGCCGCTTCTAGGGTCAATGCAATCCGCCTCGGAAACCAGCCCCGCACACCCTCGGCGTGATACCACTCAGTTCCGCGAACCGACTCGATTCCATTAAGTCGATAAATTTCTCCGGCACTCACGTTCCCTGTGATCTTGTCAACGATTTTCGTTTGATAGTTTTCGATAACGACGATGGAGTCGCCGACTTTTTGCCCAAAAATTGCAGGGGTGACTATCATCATCGCAAGTAGCGACGCCGCGGAAAGAAGTTTGTTCATAGGGTGATCTGGAGAGTGAGAAAGACAGCAACGATTCATGAGTGAGCACCCAAGCAAACGGCTCAAATCCGACAGGGCGAACGATTCACGACATGCCGATCATTTTATTTGGAAGCTGATTAATTGCCAAAGCGGTGCGACGCATTCGATTCTTTCCAAGGGACAGCCAAGCTATTTGCCGATGCAAAACCGGCTGAACAGCCGATCGAGAATTTCCTCGTTGTGGACCGCTCCTGTCAGCTCTCCCAAGGCGTGCAGGGCCAATCGTATATCGGCCGCAACCATTTCATCGCCCGCTTGGTTCGTCACGCTGTCGAGTGCCGACTGCAACGATCGTAGCGCTTGTTCTATGCCCTCGGCACAACGTATCCCCAGAATGCTCGCCGAGGGAGATTCC
Source organism: uncultured Pirellulaceae bacterium (assembly GCA_937941455.1). GTDB lineage: Bacteria > Planctomycetota > Planctomycetia > Pirellulales > Pirellulaceae > BJ22. The sequence goes on from CALDHM010000004.1 coordinate 21,002, forward strand.
GCCTGGCGTTTCGTCAGAATCTCCAAAACGCAATCCAAAAGCTCTGGGCAGCCAATCCCAGTTTTTGCGCTGACAGCGATTGGCCCATGGAGCGGTACCGCATTTTTCAAAAGCCTGCGCAAGCTATCGACATAGGCTTTGCCAACACCCTGCAGGATAGTTTCAGGGAACAACAAGTCTGCCTTGGTGAACGCAACAACGATGGGCACGGCAGAGTCGGCGAACCATGCCGCGACTTCGGCGGGCTCTGGGGGATCGGACGGTTCAACGCAGCAAACGGCGATATCTGCGCAACGTCGCGCGCGAGCCGTTTGTCGAGTCATCGAGCGATCGATTTCGTCGGTCGTTGATTCGCGGCGAGAGAGAGCGGCGTCGAGGACCGATCCGACGCCCGCCGTGTCGATGATTTCCAAAGCAATGTCGCGATGTTGGACGGTGCCCTGTAAATAATCGCGGGTGGTACCGGGTTCCGAGGAAACAATGGCGAGCGTTCGTCCCGCGAGGCGATTCAACAAACTGCTTTTTCCGGCATTTGGCCGACCGATTAAAACGACTTGCGGCAAGACCCGCGAGTCGCCGCGGCTCTCGAGTTGTTCGCGGATTTTTTGCAACTGATCGATGGCCTCGATGATGGTTGCCGCGACGGTGCAAGGCTGTACAAACGCGATATCTTCATCGACGAAATCGAGACCCGCTTCGATGTCGGCGACAAGGTCGACCAGGTGTGCGCGGATTTGGGATAACGGATGCGCTAAACCGCCAGCTAGTTGTTCCAGTGCGAACTGAAATTGCGATTCATTCTGAGCGTCGATGGCGGCGATGACCGCTTCGGCTTGTGTCAGGTCGATACGGCCACTCAGGAAGGCTCGTAGCGTAAATTCCCCCGGCCGCGCGGCGCGCGCACCGGTTTGGAACAGAGACTGCAGAATCAACTCCAACAAAGGTGGTGAACCAATCGTGTGCACTTCGGCCGTCGGCTGTCGCGTGTAGGAGACCGCCGTGGGCCAGTATAAAACTTCTGCCGGCACGGTATGCCCTGTCGCAAGCCGGAAATCGGCAGCAAAGCGACAAGGGCGTTGTCGACTCGCGCCGCCTGTGCCGATTCCCGGTCCCGGCAAAACTTGATTCAGACATTCGGCCACGCGAGGTCCGGAAATCCTCACGATACCGCGGGGGGCACTACCTGGCGCCGAGGCAATGGCGGCAATCGTATCGTGGAGGGTCAGGTCAAGCATCGACGTTAGCGTTTACGGTCGCGCTGTTTGCGGCGACGTTCGCGAATTTCGCGTTCTTTTTCCGGAGAAATAATCGTCGAGTTCTTCTTCTGCGCCGCGTCCAGTGCCTCGCGGAGTTTATCGAAAAAGCCGCCGCTGTTGCCCGTGTCGGTCGCAGGGCTTTTGTCGCGCCTTTCGCGAGGAGAAGGCTTCGGCTCGTAGGTTACTGTGTTGCCCCGGCTGGAGAATCCCGATTGGATCTCCTTGACGCGCTCCTCCGACAGCGTCGGTTTGGGCAGCAACTTCCGTTCGATGATCCCCCACAGACTGGACGTGATGAAATAGATGCACAAACCCGCGGGAACTTTGAAGAACAATACACCCATGAACACCATCATGTAGGTCATGATCTTTTGGGTGATTCGTTGCTGTTCATCCGTCGGTGGCGGCATGAACATTTTCTGTTGGACAAGAAACAACGCAATGGTGATCAGCGGCAAGATGTTGAAGTAAGGGCCCAGCCAGCCCGTTTCATTTCCCAAGAAGGACCACAAATAGTCTTTCCAGTAAAACAATTTGTCGGGAGCGGCCAGATTCGAGCACCAAGATACCCCTGGGATCAACGGTTGGTCACGCAACGCGATGTCAACCGACAGCCCCTTGTACAATCCAATCAAAACGGGAATCTGCAGGAAGGCCGGCAAGCAACCGGCGGCGGGATTGTACTTGTATTTGCGGAACAATTCGCGTTGAGCCAAGCCCCGTTTTTCGAGGTCGTCCTTGTACTTCTCCGCGATCGCTTTCAACTCCGGCGCAAACAATTGCATCATTTGGGCGTTCATCGCGGCCTTGCGACTGAGCGGATAAATCGCCAAGCGGACGATCACTGTCAACAAAACGATTGCCAGGCCATAGCTAGTTTTGAAGGTCAACCAATACAAGGCGGACAACAACCAGCAGAGCAACTGCGAAAACCAACCGAACCAACCAAATACCCGCGTATTTTCCAGACCGTACTTTTCAAGTAAGGCCGTCTTTTTCGGCCCGGCGAAAATTTCGAATTGTTGCCGATATTCGCCACCAGCTGGAATCTGCAGTTGATCGAACATCACGAAGGAGCAGTCGACCTGACGAGCGTATCGCGCGTTGGCTTGCGTGATGGGGGTCGACGCAGCGTAGGCGATGGCACTGTAGCAGTGATATTCCGCCTCGGAATTGGTCGCAGCCTTGGCGGGCAACAGCGACAGATTGAAGTATTGAGTGTCGACACTCAGGAAATTCAATTGATTGCGCCGCGGATCAGCGCCTTGATGGGCCGGCGGGTCGATGATGAATTGCACGCGACTTGATTTCAGCGTGTCGTCCACAATCTGCGGACAGCCTTTGAACTTGAAACTGTTGCTCGCCGTCGAACTGATGATGTCCCTGGCTCCGGCGATATAGAATAGTGCAGTGGTCGATCCGTGAATCTTGTTTTGATACCACCATCCCTCGGTCGTGGCGCCGGTTGGGCCATTAATTTCAAGGCCGATTTCGCACGGCGATTGACTTTGTTCGACCATGACGATCACCTCGAACTTCAGATCAAAGCTGCGATCCGTCAGATCATGGATTTGTTGCTCGGTGAGGATGGGTAACGCGAACCGCTTGATCATCCGAATCGGCCCGGGCAATTCGAATTGCTGCGCTGTCTCTGGGGAAACTTCGTAGTGGAAATCGAGAACTTCGAATCCGTTCTCAGTTCGTCGCTCGTACGTCCACTCGCCATCCAGCATGCGCGGATCGAGCGGCACCCATTCCTTTTCCGACTTGATCGCTCGCAATTGCGTGCGGAAGCTCGGCGGGCTGGCGATTCCCGGCCCTACAAAGTCGACCTCGCGAGCGAGCATCTCCAGCGGTTGATCCGAGAGGGTGACTTCGGCGACTTGCGGCTCGGCAGCTTGACCATCGACCGGCCGAAGGAACTCGATGCGGACCTTTTGACCTGTTTTCGTTTTTCGCAACTGCTGCCGAAAATCGGCAGAGGATACTACCGGGACATCATCGAACGTGCGAATGATGTCCCCCGTGCGGATTCCAGCCGTGGCCGCGGGAGTCCCCTCGCCCGCACAACCAACCCGCAGGCCTCCCGAGGTGGGAGTCAACTCGAGTTGCCCAATGTAGCCACCAAAATGCTCGAGGTCGCGGTAGACATAATTTCCGCGGCGATCGCGAGCGTTGAGTTCGAGGCGCACGAGCGTCGCCCCCTTGGTGCTGAAGGTCGCCAGGTAGCGATGCTTCCCCTCTCGATCGAGCGAACCTAGCGTGACCAATTGCTCGGGCGGCGGTTGATTGGCAACCATCGCGGTTGCACCGTCGGCGGATTGGACCGCGACGTTCGTCTGCTCCTCGATCATTGGCTGTGGCGTGGCCGAATCGGCCGACGCTTCGCCCGCGGCAGCGTCCTGCGGGGGCCATCCAGCGGCAGATGCGGTTGCTACCTCGCCGAAACTCATCAAAATAGTCAAAAGTAGGCAGCCGACAACACGGAGAGGCGGGATCGATACAGATTTCGTATACATCAGGAGTCAGAAGCCGCGACTATTGAGGGTGCAACACGATCTCTCATTGTCGCCAATCACAGGCATTTGCAAAGGGCATTTCGCCGCATTTCCCCGAAATTCCTCTGCCGAATCGCCCGGGAATCCGGCAAGGATTCAAACTGGTTTGCTGAAACGGTCGATGACCAAGAGTCTGTCAGCGCGGCGTTTTAAGATCGCCATTATTCACCCAGAGAGCCTCATTCCGCCGATCCATGGCATCGCGCCGCAGACCTCAGCCGCCGGCTATTTCCCTTCCAGCAATCGTTTCCCAAAAAATTCATCCAATTCGGCAATTGCCAAGATCTTTTCGCAAGCCGCCTGAACATTATACGGGACACGATGAAAGCGGATGGCGTTATCCTGCAGAGTCACATAGCAGCTGCGCGGGTCGCCGTCGCGGGGTTGCCCTACACTGCCGACATTCACCATCAGCTTCCGTTCACCTAACTCGTAAACCCCGCCGATTTCATCCGGGGAATAAAAACGGCAATTCTCGGTGAAGATGCCGGGCACATGTGTATGCCCTTGGAAGCAGTACCGTTGAATGAACGAAAAGATTCGTTCGATCTTGCGTTGATTGTAAATATCCTCAGGAAAGACGTATTCATTCAGCGGGCTGCGCGGCGAGCCATGCACGAACATGAAGTTCCCCGCGCGGTGGGTGCGGGGCAGTCGGACCAGGAACTCCCAACGTTCTTTTACTTCCGGTTGGTTGATGTCCTCCAATTGCCGACGCGTCCAAAAGATCGCCCTCTCAGCACCGCTACTGAATCCATCGGGGTCGAAAAGAGCGCCGTTGTCGTGGTTCCCCAGCAAGCACAGTTGAAAGCCACGGCAGCGATCGACGCATTCCCGCGGATTGGCGCCGTAGCCGACGATGTCCCCCAAGCAATAGATAGTGCCGATGTTCCGGGAGTGGATGTCGTGCAGCACCGCATCGAGGGCTTCGAGGTTACCGTGAATATCGCTGATGATGGCGATCGGTTGTGCAAACGATGGATTCATCTCAGCTGCCACGTCCTCAAATTGCCCGATCGACTAACGACCTGTAATTAAGCGTTCCCCGAGCATGTTGTCCAGTTCAGGACAATCCAAAATCTTTTTGCGAGTCTTCTGAACGTCGTACTCGATTCGATGAAAGGCTATCGAATTCAAATCGAAATCGATGACCATATAGCAGGCACGTGGGTCTTCATCCCGCGGTTGCCCGACGCTGCCGACGTTGATCATCAGTTTTTCGTCCCCGAGGGGGTAAACGCTCCCGAAACTATCGGGGCTCAAGAACTTTCCTCCCTCAGTGAAAATTCCTGGGATATGGGTATGTCCCTGAAAGCAGTACTTCTCCACCCGCTGAAACAGCGCCTGCATGCGAGCGGCCTCGTAGATGTGTTCCGGAAACACGTACTCGTTGGTCGGGTCGCGCGGGCTGCCGTGCACGAACAAAAATGTTCCTTCGTCGTGCCTCCGCGGCAGCTCGCCGAGGAAGTCCCAGCGACCATCGGAAATTTCCATGTTGCGGCGATCGTTCTCCAGCTGAGCTCGCGTCCACATGATGGCCCGCAACGCGACCGGATTGAATCCCGGTGGATCGAATAAGGCAGCCTGATCGTGATTGCCGAGGATCGTCAAATCGGCAACTTTCATGATTGTGTCCAGGCAATACAGCGGGTCGGGACCGTAGCCGATGATGTCCCCGAGACAGAAAATCTGGTCGATCGACTGGCTGCGAATATGCCCCAGGACGGCGTCCAGTGCTTCCGCATTACTGTGGATATCGCTGATCAGAGCACGTTTCACCGCTCAGAATACCTTTCCTGGGAATGACGACCTGCGGCCGTGGGGGGAACAAGTGCCGGGGGATTCCGAATCGAACGAGGCCATTACGTATGGACCGTAAAACAATTGGAGGTACCGTCTCGCGCCCACAAAAACTTTCGATCGTCTGGTGCAGCAAGAGGGATCACCCATGGTGGTTTGGTTCGGTAAACTGAATCGTATTCTAAAAAGTCTGTTACAGCGCCTGATTTATCGTCGATTTTGATCACGAAAACTGCGGGTTACCAAGTGGCAATCACCCTGCAAGTTTCGCTGACCGCCCCGCATGGGTACGGGAGAATGACGATGAAAACAATGGCATAAGTTTAAAAACCGTGGGCCAATCTTGCAATCTTCCGTAATCCAAAAATATGACAAACTCCCGGCAATCGTCAGAAGTCTCTCCAGCGGATGATTCGTCTCCCGCAACCAGCGGTAGAAATCTGCGGATCGTGGCGGTGGAGTCGTCGAGCAAACACCTCAACGTGGCGCTGGGGATCGGCGGCAAAATTGTGTTGCATGAGCCCCTGGCCTCGTCCGGAGAAAAAACAACGTCTTCCGCACTCACCCCCTTGTTACAGCGGGCAGTTCAAACCGCTGGCATTCTACCGCGCGAAGTCGATATCATCGCGGTGACGATCGGCCCGGGGTCCTTCACCAGTTTGCGGATTGGATGCATGACCGCCAAAACTTGGGCCTATGCAACCGGGTGCCGAATCGTGGCCATCCCTACCCACGAACTGATCGCTCGCCAGAATTCGAAAGATGCCATGCAACGCGGCTGCTCCCGGTTGTGGGTGTTGACCGACGCCCAGCGGAAACAGTTGTTTGCTACGCTGTACCAACTGACGGCATCGGGGATAGACGACCTGCGAGCGATTCGAGTTACGTCGATCCTCGAGCCTGCAGCACTGCGCGACTTGATGGAAGCCGATGATCTGGTGGCTGGCGAAGGAGTCCGCATGAGCGGCGCAGATATGTCACGCTGGACCGATCCAGCAGATTGGAGTCCGCGCGCTGAGGATTTGATCGAATTGGCTGCCGAAAAAGCTCGACGGCAGGAATTCGCCGATTTATGGACACTTAAACCGTTTTATCTGCGCCCCAGCGCTGCCGAAGAAAAGTGGATGCCGCATTGAAAGGTTTGTTCCACGCCTACGCTGCTCGCGGATCTGTTTTCTTACAGAGGCACAGAGATTTAGGAGAGGCGAGATCGGGAAGTTGATGATCGCAATGGAATCATCGTTGCAACCAGCAAACTGTCACGTTCCTATCCGTATTTCACGCTCCGATTCATTCCTCGTTCCGCGCCCCTTTCTGCCTTCTTTGCCCCGCCTTTTCTCCGAGTCTCTGTGTCTCCGTGAGAGCCTTAACTAGAGAATCCAGCGACCCACCGGAGCCGGCGCAGATCCCGCCAACTTCGGGGGCTCGTCTAATGTCCCACCGGCGACTGCGGGCGTTGATTACGATTCAAACGAGTAGCCTCCGGTCCATGAACGATAGTGAGAAATCAAAATACTTTCCGCTTCAATCCGTCGAATTGAATGACAAGGTCAGTTTTTTGCGGTACAAAAAAGTCGCGGTCGAGTTTCGTCTGACATGATTCGATGATCTGTCCGACTAGAAGTTGTAAAACTGCGTTATGAAGCGAATTCCGGCCAATCTCAATTCCTTGACATTCTCGATCAAACACCTTTTTTTGTTGGCGGCGATGGCCGGCGGATTTCTCGCTTGTTTTCGCTGGTCAGCGCCGCTGGCTATGCTCCTGATGCTCATCCTAGGTCCCGCGGTCATCCGAGCTATGATGACGTTTGAGCAGCAACAGCGGGCAGGGAATTCCTTGAACCAACGCCAACAAGTCGTTGTGCTGGCAGCCTCGGCAGCGATCGTCTGCCTGGCTTACGTCGCCGCGGTAGCCGGATTCATTCTGACGACGTTGCTGTTCGGGGGCTGTGCGGCTCTGTTCGGCGTCGGCGTCGGCCTGGGGGATGTCTGGTTCGATTCGTTCGTTTTCGGATCTTTGGCGGGCATGACCCTGGGCATGGCGGGAGCTTTTGTCGCCGCAGGGGGGTGCCTGTTACGGACTTGGACCTACCCTGATTCGATCATCGCTCCCACCCGGCGAACGATCGATCCGTGATCGGGCTCGGGGTGCGGCGTAAGGCTCAATGCTCGCCGAATTCAGTCAGGCATTTCTTGCACACGCTCTCGACGCAAACGCGGCGTCACCAGTTCAGGTCGCGTTCGTAACCTTGGCGGATCAATTCCTCGCCGGCGATCGCTTTGAATTGAGCTTTGACCCGGTCCGTGAAATATTTGATCCAGTCCCCCGCCTGACCCTTCCGTAAAAACTGATCGGGGTTCTCCGTGGCGAATCCCGGCTTTAGTTCCCCTTCGATCGGCGGAGCGCGTTGCGGGTCGACCTCCAAGAACTCGAACAGCTCGTCGGTGATGGTTTGAGTTGAGCGGTGGAGTTCCTCATACTTCACGAAGCGGATCTTAAGCTTGGTCTGGGTTTCCGCCACGCGGCGATCTTGTTCAAGCTGGTCGACCCACCAACGCGCGGTCGTCTCGACCAGTTCGGCATTCTCCAGCAACTTGTCCGGGTTTTCCTTGAAGAACCATTTGTTGGCTTGAAATTCGCGGAGCGTCGCCGCTGCCGTTTTCGAGCGTTTGAATAGTTGCGTGTAGCTCGGCGAGTTGAACAAATGGAATGCGCGGCTGACCAGAATATCCCTGCCGTCACGAATGATGACGATATGCGGATCGGGCAAGACGATCGGCGCGATCGTGTGCGGAGTCCGATCGCCAATCACTTGGGCTTGCGGATCCGAGAGCGCCGTCATCGTCCGGCGAATCGCACTCCGCAAGTGCTTGAGCGTTTCACGCTGGGCATCGTCGGTTTGCGTCTGCATCATCAACGGTGACCGCTCGAACACGGGCTTTAGCAAAAGTTCCCAATGATATTCCCCCTTGCACGACACATCCGGATGGCGGTCTAACAACCCTCCCAACCAGTTCGTGCCGGACTTCATAAAGCCGCGCAGACAAAAAAAACGCTTTTTTGTTTTCATAAATCGACTTCCAACCTGTCGAGGAGTTGCGGCGCTGCCTGCCGCCAATAGGCGGGCAAAGCCGCCGAGAACTGCACCCGTTCACCGCGGCGATGATCGAAGAACGAAAGGATTCGCGAGTGTAAACCGATGACGCGTGCCCGCAGATCGTCGGTTTGCGGGCCGAAGTCACGTTGCGAACCATACAACTCGTCGCCGGCAATCGCGCAACCATGGGCCGCACATTGGACACGAATTTGGTGCGTTCGACCAGTCTCCAGTTCAATCCGCAGCAAGGCCTCCCCCTCCGCGACAGCCAGCACCTGATAATGCAGAATCGCTTCCTGTGCCTCGGGGTGATCGGGGGGTACGATTTCGGATCGCGGCTCGTCGGGAACTTTCCGCATGGTGTCAATCCAAGTCCCAGCGGCTTGCTCGGGCTCACCGGACACTAGCGCCCAATACTCCTTTTTGACCTCGCGCGACTGGAATTGTTCCCCGAGGCGCTGGGTGGTTTTCGGGCGTCTCCCGAATACCATGACCCCGGAGACCGGGCGGTCAAGCCGATGGGGGACGCCGACATAGGAACGATTTTCTCCCGTCAACTTGGCCTGCCACTGTCGCAGACGCAGTTCCAAACTGTCGATCCCCGGCGGGGCTTGAGTCAACAGACCGCCCAGCTTATTGACGATCCAGTAATCCGGGCTTTCTGCAATCAATTCGATCATCTCGCTCAAACGATAATCCTGGAGATCCATAGCCCGGCGGTTGCGAGAACGAGAAAGGCGATGATCGATGCCAGTTGCAAACGCCCTTGGTACATGCCGCGTGTTGCCCGATTGATGCGAAGAAAGATCGAAAACACCAGCAAACCGCAAATCACGGTCCAACTCATGATGGAGGCGAGAACCAGCCGATTTCGCAGCAGGCGCAGCCGCCACAATTCCTCGGAAAATTTGACATGCGCGAAGCCTTGATACTGCAGTGGCGGTTGTTTCGTCAAGTCCTGATCGGCGACGGGGGCTGATGCAGAGCGAACGGCCAGAACTTCGTAATGCCCGGGCACGACGGCGTTTTTCTTCAGAAATTCGATCGCCCCCACGATCTCCTTCAGCCGCGCGTTTTCCAAATAATTCGAAAAGAACACGGTCGCCGCCTCGGCAATCGCGCGATCGAGTTCCGCCTCCGCCTCGAGCCGATTCGCACAGGCCTTCGTCTGCAGCGACAAGTTCTGCGGGTACGACATTTCCTCGACTGCTTCCAGCCACCATGCCGGTGTTGGTGGCAATTCGGGATTCGCCTTATCGCCCGTGGACGCTGTTGCGGAATCTCCGTTCTCTTGCGCGAGCGTGCCGGGGGAAAGGAGCCAAGCCATGATGCCGTAGCCCGCGGACATCAACAAACAGATCACGGTGAATTGTCGAACCATGCTGCGAATCATCCGTTAGCCGTGCGACTGTGAAGGACGGTGATTCCGGCGTTGGATTCATCGATCGACAGCAGCGGCGCGGACAGCTGCGACGACACATGGATGATAAGGGCCACGGTCGCGCATAGCGGTGGGCTCAGCCGACAAGCGTCCGCCAGCAAAGCTCCGATCATCATCGCCAATACGAATCGCCAAATACTGATTCGCGTGCTCCGCGTCGGATGGACCCACAAATTCAAGGATGATAAACCAAACCAAATTGTGAAGAACATCAACAACGAAATCATCAACGAGGTCGTCGGCATCTGGCTAACGCCGACCACGAGCTCGCTCTCCGGGCGATCGAGGAAAAAGGCCGAGGCGATGCCGAAACTTACCAGGCCCAGCGAAAAGCCCGCGATCATCAAGATCACCAGCCGCATCCAAAAGTCGACCGATCGCAACTCCCAAGATTTGCCGACGACCAAAATGGCCCAACTCCCCAACGTCGTCGTGGCCGCCAGCCAGAAATAAATCGCGCCGGTCTCGTAGGAGAGGCCCCACATGGTGCCTTTGAACGCCAAGCCGATGAAGCTAAAGAGACAGCAAGCAAAGGCGGCCACCAGCAGCGACGTGGTCAATTCGATCAGCCAACTTTCGCTCGAACGCAATCGCAAGAAATCCTGCAATCGTGCATCGGGCAGAGACGACCGGGTCTGCGTCGTTTGCAAATCATGGGCGTGGTCGGGAAGGAGCCAGCTGCGGACGAGGTAGTAAACCAAGTACAGCAGACCGATGATCAACGCCAGCGGGATCAGCCAGGCAGAATTCAGGATCAGCACGATCGAGCAGACGATGGCCAAGCCGACCTTGAAGGGTACGGAGATATCGGAACGATGCCACCACTGCACAGCACCGTCCCAACCACCGCGAACGGCGGCTGCGATCGGCTCGGGGCGCGACGGAGCCTTGCCCCCGCCGCTGATGATGATGCCCTCCTGGAGCAGGTTTCGGCCGGCCACTGTCGTTTGGTTTGATGGGGAAACCGCGATCGAAATTTCCTCGACTTTGTCATTGCCGATGTACAAGACGGTCTTTGTCGAGTGTCCTTCACGCGTGCCGGCCATGGTGGGACTGCCCGTCGATGGCGCCTCGTTCCACGCATCGGCGACGGTGCTGACTGGTGGACGGAACTGCGCCATCAGCGGGCCCTGACATTCGGGCCAAGGCAGCTTTGCCAACAGTTCACCCACCGAAGAAAAACGTTCCGCCGGATCCTTCCGCAAGGCGCCGGCTATCGCCTCGTGATAAAGGGGGGGGATCGGCCGCAGGTCGACATCGGCCGTCAAGTGCTTCATAATGATCTCATGAGCACTTTCGCCGTCGAACGGCAAGTGACCGCACAGCATCTCGTACAGGATCACTCCCAGCGCGTAAACGTCGATTTCCCGACCGTAGATTCCCTTGCCGATTTCGGGGGCCATGTAGTGGAAGGTGCCAACACTTTCGGTCTGCGCACTCCGCTTGCTGGCGGAAATGAATTTTGAGAGCCCATAATCACCGATCTTGACGATCTGCTGATCGATGTCGAAGAAAATGTTTCCCGGCTTGAGATCTCGGTGGACAAGCCCTTGGCGATGCAGATAGTTCACACCGCTGGCCATCGCCAGGAACCATTGCTTGATTTCACGCTCGGGCATCCCATGAGGATACTGCTCGAGTTTCTCGCGCAGATTGAAGCCCGGCACGTATTCCATGACGACCCAGCTCTCGCCGAGGTCATTTGTACGGATATCCCACAGGCTGATCAGGTTAATATGCTTAAGGTTCAGGCACTGGCGGGCACCGCGCAGTTCCACGTCGAGGTTCCGCTGGATCCGCTTGATGGCTACTTCTTTGCCGGCATCGCTGATCGCGAAGTAAACCTCGCCGAAGCCACCCATGCCGAGCCCCCGTTTAATGGTGAAGCCCTCGAGTGGCTGGGCACCGCTGGGATAGGTGAACCGCATGCCGCATTTTACCCCGCGAGTGGCGGCCCCCCCTTGGTGCTGGTCCGTTGCGTTTGGGTCAAACTCGTTATTGGCCACCAAATGTTCACCCACCTCTGCACGATCTAGCAAAGTCGCGCGGCTCACCGCGCCGCGCCGAAAAGAATCGCCCACCGCGGGCAGCTCCTCCCTCCCATTACCCTCATTGTACCTGCGGAGTTCCCGATTCATCAATGTAATCCGATACCGTGAACCTGTGATATCATGGCCTGACAAGCCGGCGCATTCGCAGTGAAAAGGCTAAGCTTCATCATTCGATGGGTAATTGTTCCCAACTCCAAGCGGTCTGATCGGGGCGCACCGGCATTTTCGATTGAAATGCACCGCCAAAGGGGCGATCGGGTACGGCATTTTCAATCAGAATGGACTCTCCTGGGAACTCGTCTGGAACATTTCCATCGACATTGCATCGCGCTCGAGAGTTCGCGCCAAGCGACAGAAAGAGTTCGCTCGGCCAATTTCGATCTTGCGGCCATTCCGAAAAAAAAAGAGTTTAAAATCGGCGAATCTACAGCGAATTTCACCTATGCAACCCATCCGGCGGCGAATCGAGATCGAGGGCGTTATTCAGGGGGTCGGATTTCGTCCCCTGGTGTGGCGGTTGGCCACGGAGCTGAATTTGACGGGCTGGATCGCCAACGGCCCTGCGGGGGTCGAGGTCGAGCTACAAGGCTCGGAGCCGAACTTGCGATGCTTTCTCGAGCGGCTGGGAACCGAACTCCCTCCCCAAGCCTCGATTGCCCGGTTAGACCAAACGGAAATCGCGCCGGTCGCTGGCGAATCCGGTTTCGAGATTCGCGCCAGTGCCAGCGGCAGCGTAAGGCAGGCGGTGGTGCCCCCTGACCTGGCTCTGTGCGCCGATTGCGAGCGCGAATTGTTCGACCCGCAGGACCGGCGCTACCAGTATCCCTTCATCAATTGCACCCACTGCGGACCTCGGTTTACGATCTTGCTCGACCTGCCCTACGACCGGCACCAGACAACGATGGGCAGATTCATCATGTGCTCGAGTTGCCAAGCGGAATACGACGGACCGCGCGATCGGCGCTTCCACGCGCAGCCGAACGCTTGCAGCACCTGCGGCCCGCATGTCTGGTTCGTGCGCCGCGAGGAGCTGGCAAACCTACCGGCGGATGCCCTCGACGAATCGTGCCAAGAGTTAGATGCTCGCGGGGTTGCCCGTGGACAAGAAGCCATCCAACAGAGTCGCGCGGCGATCGAGCGTGGCGAGATCGTCGCGATCAAAGGGGTGGGGGGCTTCCACCTCGCCTGCGATGCACGAAATCAGCAAGCCGTGCAGGAGCTGCGCAAGCGCAAGAGGCGACATGCCAAACCGCTGGCGATCATGGTGGCCGACCTCGACACGGCCCGGCATCTGGCGGAGATCACCGGGCAAGAATCAGAGTGGCTCACCTCGCCGCAGCGGCCGATCGTTCTGGTGCGGAAGCGCGAGCCTGGTCCGCTGGCGGCGGGGATCGCCCCGGACAATCCGCAGCTGGGAATCATGTTGGCCTATTCTCCGCTGCATCGGCTGCTGATCCAGCCGGGCGACGTCTGGGTGATGACCTCGGGCAACCTGTCCGAGGAGCCGATCTGCCGGACCAACGCCGAGGCTCGCGAGCGGTTGTCGCCAATCGCCGATGCGTTCCTCGTTCACAATCGTCCAATCGCCGCCGTGTGCGACGACTCCGTCATCCGTGGATCGGACGGCCGGCCAATTCCGATTCGCCGCTCGCGTGGCTTTTGTCCGTTGCCGATTCCGATCCGCACCGCGCGATGCGACGTTCCGCTGCCGAGCGTGCTGGCGGTCGGCGGCGAACTGAAAGCGGCGGTCTGTCTAACGGTCGGCGAGCAGGCGATCATGGGGCAGCATATCGGTGATACGGCGAATCTTGAAACGCTGGAGGCGTTGCAACGATCCGTCGAGCATCTCGTTCGCTTGTACGGCGTCGCGCCGCAAGCCTTTGTCGTCGACGCTCATCCCGGTTACCTGTCGGCCGAGTGGGGAAGGCGGCAGGCGACGCGGTGGGGCATCCCTGTCCACGCGGTCCAACACCATCACGCCCACGCGGCTGCCATCGCCTGCGAGCATGGTTTACTGGACGAAGCGATCATCGCCGTCGTGTTCGACGGAACGGGCTACGGAACGGATGGAGCCATCTGGGGTGGGGAGTGGCTGATCGTGTCGGCAACACGTTGCGAGCGATTCGCTCACTTGGCTTACACGCCGCTTCCAGGCGGTGATGCGAGCATTGAATGTCCGGCCAGGACGGCTCTGGCGCAGCTATTTCACTACGGATTGCCCTGGGCGGAGGGATTGGTTCCCGTCGGTTGGTTCCCGTCGCAGGAGTTGCGCTTGTTGGCCCAACAACTCGAGCGGAACGTGCACTGCGTGCCGACGAGCAGTATGGGACGATTGTTCGACGCGGTGGCATCGCTGTGCGGGCTGAAGCAGCGTGTCCACTACGAGGCCGAGGCGGCCAGCCTGCTGGAATTTCAAGCGTCGCAAGCGCTCGAGCACGGGAAGCAGCCTGTTGAACCCTACCCCGTTGATCTGCGCTCCGGCACAGGCTGGCAGTGGAATCACGGCCCGGCGCTGGAGGCAATCGTCGCGGATTGCCAAAGCGGCACGCCGCGGCCGCTGATCGCCGCTAAATTTCATCGCACGGTCGCGGTGGCGACTCGCGAGCTTTGCGAACAGGCGCGGGCAGCGCGGGGGATCGATCGAGTGGGGTTAACAGGGGGCGTATTCCAAAATGTGTTGCTGCGCGACCTGGTCATCGGTGAGCTGGACAGGGCTGGCTTCCGCGTGTTGACCCACGCTTGCGTCCCGCCGAACGATGGCGGTTTGGCGCTCGGGCAAGCGGTTATCGGCCAGCGACTGGTCGCTGGTGCCACGGCGGCCAGGATTGGCACGGCCGGGGAGGGGGGCGTTACTTGATCGTGATTAAGCCGCGGTTCAAGGCCGCGTGGATCAGTTCGACGCGGTTGTGCACATTCAATTTCCGCATCAGATTCGCACGGTGCCGAACGGCCGTGTTGGGGCTGATTTGCAGCAGTTCTGCGATTTCTGGAGTCGACAGGCCGTCGGAGATCAGCTTCAGCACCTCCAGCTCTCGGGATGTGAGCGTTGTTTCTTCGGCCTGGCATTCGCGAAGACCGCTGGCATCGATCAATTCGCTGATGTAGGTGCAGCCCGCCATGACTGCATCGATGGCTCGAAACAGCTCGTCGTCGAGAGCGTGTTTCAGCAGATAGCCATTGGCTCCGGCCTTGATCGCTCGCACGACGAACTGGACATCGTCATACATCGACAATATGAGAATCTTGAATTTCGCTTCCTGGTCCCGCAGCATTTGGATCAGCTCGATCCCACCAAGCCGCGGCATGGCCAAATCGGCGACAAGCAGATCGCAGGGGATAGTTTTCAGTTTTTCCAGCGCGTCGTAGCCATTGATCGCCTCGGCGACGACTTCGAAGCGGCCCTCTTGATTCAAGATGGCCGCTAGTCCACTGCGTACCAAGTTGTGATCGTCCGCCAGGGCAATCCGCAGTTTCATGGGGTCGGCCCTTTTCGCGTGGGCAAGTGATCGATGCGGATGCAAGTGCCTTGCCCGATTTTCGACGTGATCGAGATGGATGCCCCTAGCATCATGACACGTTCTTGGATACCGACCAGGCCCAGACCGGCGTGCACGGCCGCGGTGTCGAAGCCGCAGCCGTTATCGAGGATCTCGAGGGAGGGGCCGCTGGATTGCTCGTGCAGCCGAATGAGAACCTGTGTCGCGGCGGCATGTTTGACGATATTCGTAAGTCCCTCCTGAATGATTCGGTACAAGGTCGTTTCGGCCTCCTCGGATAAACCTCGCTGGTTCTGGATCTCTAGCTGGATCTTCAAGTGAAACTGCCGGCAAAACTCATCGACAAGTTGCCGCAGCGTGGCCTCGAATCCCAGTTCATCGAGCGTTGGCGGCCGCAGCCGTTTGGCCAAGCCACTCAAGCGGACCGCCGCTTCGTTGACTTGTTCACGCAACACGTTCAAATCATCGACCGCCGAGCCATTTTCGGCCGGGAGCCGCTTGCTCAACAGTTGGAGACGCAATTTCAGTCCGATCAGCACTTGGCCCGCCTCGTCGTGCAATTCCCGAGCGATGTGCCGCCGCTCCTCTTCGAGCCGCCGGACGTGAGCCGCCGACAGTTTTTTGATCTGCTCATTCTTTTGTTCGAGTGATTTGACCAGGCGCGCGTTCTCAATCGCGACCGCTGCCGTATTTCCCAACGATTCGAGCAGAGCTGCCTCCTGCCAGGTAAATTCCGGCTTGCCACCGACGCGAAAGAATTTGAAAAAGCCGAGCACGTTTTGCTGAGCATTCTTGATCGGGATGCAAATGCACGGACCGGGTTGGAAGCGGCGTTTGATCTCCTGGTCGGCCAATTCGCTTTCGGAGTAGTTGCTGACCAGCAGGGGGAATTTGGTTTCGAGCACGGTGCCAGCCACGCCTTGAAACGCCCGCCAACGCCGCTCGAATGGATACCACTGGCCGCCGAACAAAAAACTTTCCGACTCCATTACCGTTCCTTGATCCTGGCCGATGACCAGCCCGGCAGCCCCGCCATCGGCATCCACGAAGCCCGCGGCGTTGATGACCAGTTGCCTGACCAACTCTTTGGGCTGCATGTGCCGGTTGACGGCCGCATTGAAGGAGAGGAGCATCTCCATGGACTTGCTCCAATCGATCATGCGATGAAACAATCGGGAACGATCGATGGCCGCGGTGGCGACCCGCGCCAGGGCAACCGCCAACTCGAGATCTGATTCGGTGAAGACGCCGCCCAGACGCTTTTGCCGGCACTCAAGCAGCCCGAGCAACCGATTCTGCGTACCGAGCAACGGTACCAGCATTACCTGGTGCCCCGCATCGGCCGCGGCTCGAGACTGACGCACCAGTTTAGGCTCTGGCCGCTGCATCAGGTCGAGCACCTCGCGGGGTACCGGTTGATCGGCCAGCCGGTTTTGCTGCACAGGCGGATACCAACCGGCGCGCTCGATCTTGCTCTCGTCGACCCAATAACCGACGGTCCATTCGGCGCCCGCGATTCGGGCAGCATGTTCGGCCAACAGTTGGAACAGTTTTCGCGAGTCCAATTCCCAAGCGAAAGCTTGCGCCGCGGCCGACAGGCAAGGCACGTGCTGACGCGAATTCCCGTGCAGTTGGCTGAACGATCGCTGCGTCGCTTCGAGTGGCCTGAGCACTCGCGTTGATTCGAGATCCTCGCTTACGGGTTTCTCCGGTTGAATTGGCGAGGATTGGCCAAGCTGCGAATCGTCGCTCCGCGTGGCGTTGCTGATTTTCATCTCGGCACTCGAACCAAATAATGAAATTGACCCTTAGTTCATCATCCGCTCGCGCATTTGCCGCAGGTAATCGAGCCACACATCCAAACCGATCCCGCGTTTGGCCGAGGTCTCGATCACGCGGATTCCCGGGCGGATCGCGGCCAAATTATCCAACGCAGCGGAGCGGTCAAATTCGCAGGCCTCTGCCAAGTCGATTTTGGTGATCACCGCGACGTCGGCCGTATTGAACAGGTTGGGATATTTCAGCGGCTTGTCCTCCCCTTCCGTAACCGACAGCAACGCCACTCGCACCGACTCTCCCAAGTCCCAACTGCTAGGGCAAACCAGGTTGCCCACATTTTCAATGAACAAATACTCGAGCGAACCGAGATCCCAATCGGCGATGTGCCGCTGCACCATGTCCGCCTCCAGGTGGCACATGCCATGGGTCATGATTTGGCGCACCGTGGCGCCGCTCTGCGCCAGGCGCCGCGCGTCGTTGTCGGTTTCCAAGTCGCCGACCACGGCAGCCGCGGGCCAGCCTGCTTCGACCATGCGGCGGAGGGTTTCTTGCAGCAAGGCCGTCTTGCCGGTCCCCGGGCTGGAAACGAGGTTGACCACCAGCACACCCAAGCGTTGAAACTCGGCCCGCATAGCCCGGGCTAGCTCGTCATTTTTCTTGAGGATCTTCGTGCGAACTTCGAGAATGCGTGGTTCGATCATGGGCTGGTTCTCGCTCGAGCCTCTGCGGTGACCATATGCGAAGTAGGTGTGTTTACGGAATGTCCTTCGTCAACCACTTCGATCGATTCGACATCGAGTTCCCTCCCCTGGCGAAGGTCGGCTGTGCGAGTCCCGCACGCGGGGCAGGTGAAACTTTGGATGCCAGGTAATTCCCGAAGCGCTTCGCAATTGGGACAAAATACAACGATCGGCAGTTCGTCAATCAGCAATTTCGCGCCGGCCAGCGGCGTGTCAGCGGTGATCAAATCGAAGCTGAAATAAAGAGAATCGCGGTGAACGCAACTAAGCGCTCCAATCCGCAGGCGAATCGAACGAACCCGCTCGGTGGGGGATGTCAATTGCTGTTTGGCGATTTCAACAATACTGTGGGCGATCGACAATTCGTGCATGAGTTTGCTCGCAAGCAGCCCGAGTTTTGCCGTATTATCGTCCGTCCAAGGCTTGAAAACAATCCACTATGCGGGGCCAACGGGTGTTTTTTATAAGACAGTTTATTTTTCCTCGTTTCGCCGCGATGGGCTGCGGGAGAGACTTTTTGTTGATGCAGCGAGCGACGTTCAGCCTCATAACTCTCCGGCGTCGGCACGGCGGCCCCCCAGCAAGCTGGGCTCAGCGCAGATGCCGCGCGAACGCTTTGGCGAAGGCCACAAGAAATCCAAACGACTTTTGCACGTCAGGGTCGCGACTGGCCTTGAGCATTCCCCACAGACCGCCGATCGGTTGAGGATTCCCCGCGCGAACTTCTTCAAACGTGTCAACCATTTTTTTGCCGAGATCCCCAAGGGTGCTGACAACCTTTTTGTCGAGCATCCCCGAATCGACCATGCCTACCCCGGCGTTGATGATTTTGTTCATTTTGTCCCCCATCAAATCGGATTCGAGCAATTGGTCCCCCAATTCCTTGAGTTTGGGGAGGGATTGAAGAGAAGTGGTGATTTGGTCGATCGAGATATCGCTTTTCCCTCGCTTCAGGTCAGCGACGATGGCCGTGACGTTTTCGACGATCGAGTCCCCGCGCTGCAAAAATCCGTCGAGGGACTCCAACAGGAAGGCCGCCAAGGGGAGCTTATCCAACAATTGATTGAGAGTTTGCAGCGTGGCCGGATCGGTGAGCCGCTCGAGGAGCCGAGATTTTTCCAATTCATCGACGTTGATGGCCTGAGACGCCCGCGCGAGTCGGGTTCCTGTTTCGATCAGTTCGGGGGCCTGTTCGACCAGGGAACCGATCGCACCTCCGGCCTCAGCGGCTTTCAAATCATGCACTGTTCCCGCAACGGATTCGACGATCACCTCACCACGCGAGATGAAACCCTCGAAGGCTTCGACAGCGAAATTGATCGAATCCATATGATCGAGCAGGCGCGAAATGCCTGAGACGACCTGCGGATCCTGCAACCTTTCTTGTATCGCCTGCCAACCGTCCAGTTTGCCGTTGTTTGCAAAGCCATTCGATCCCGTCATCGTTTCACCTCACGCCATAATTTGGTGCTGTCAATCCAAGCGATAGAATTTTTGCCGCCGATTTGGGCGGCTCCTGCTATGCCTTGCCTGGCTCGCAATAAGAGCCTATCCCAAACCAACCCTCGCTGACGCTTCAGGCTACGGATGCGGGCGGTTTCGGGATCGGCCATGAGTCCTTCCAGTTACTGCGGCGGGCGAGGATCTGCACCGCCTTCCACCTCGCCTGCGCCTGCCGTTTTAGGGAGGAACAGTCTCAATTGCCTCCACGAGCGATGCCGATCAGAACATCCCCGACCCTTGGCATTTCGAATCGGAGGCGACGCACCGGCCACGATTTTTTACGGAAGCAACCGAGAGAGTGCCGCTCGTCCGATTTCGCCAAACCAAAGTTCTTTGGAGTTCACGCCGCGCTAGTTTCCCAGAAAGAATTTTTGCTGCCAATGATATGAACATGTTATTGAATCCAAATCTTCCGCCGTCGATATTTGTGCAGCATCCGAAGACTTACCCGAGTTGCGACCGCGACGGCACCTAGCAGTTGGCCAGGGTAAATTTTTGCGACTGCATTCAACATGCCACATATGCGCAGCAAGACAAAGGAGATTGGACCATGGCCACATTGCTTTGGCTGCAGGGCGGTGCCTGCAGCGGAAATACGATGTCCTTCCTCAATGCTGAGGAGCCGAGCGCTTGCGATTTGGTGACCGATTTCGGAATTGAAGTGCTGTGGCACCCTTCGCTCGGCGTGCAAATGGGTGATCCGGTCAAACAGATGCTGCGGGACATCGCCAGCGGGAAGCGTCCGCTCGATATTTTCGTCTTCGAAGGAACGGTGATTCTCGGCCCCAACGGCAGCGGGCGCTTCAATATGTTCGCCGATCGCCCCATGAAGGATTGGGTGATCGAGTTGGCGTCGCAGGCGAACGCCGTCGTGGCGCTGGGCGATTGTGCTTGCTGGGGAGGAATTCCAGCGAACGCGCCGAATCCGAGCGACAGTGTCGGACTGCAATTCCTCAAACGAAAGCACGGTGGTTTTCTCGGCCCCGATTTCAAGTCGAAATGGGGGCTGCCGGTCATCAATATTCCCGGTTGCCCCTGCCATCCGGACTGGGTGACCCAGATTCTGGTGGCGATCGCCAGCGGACGAGCAGGGGATATCGCACTAGACGATTTGCAACGTCCGCAAACCTTCTTCAAGACGTTCACGCAAACCGGCTGCACCCGCGTTCAGTTCTTCGAGTACAAGCAGTCGACCATGGAGTTCGGGCAGGGGACTCGAACGGGATGCCTGTTCTATGAATTTGGCTGCCGCGGCCCGATGACTCATTCACCGTGCAATCGAATCCTGTGGAATCGGCAGTCGTCCAAAACGCGAGCCGGCATGCCTTGCACTGGGTGTACTGAACCCGAGTTTCCGTTTTACGATCTGGCGCCGGGTACGGTCTTCAAGACTCAGAAGATTGGTGGCGTCATTCCGAAAGACGTTCCGGAAGGAACGGATCATGTGACCTACATGGCCCATGCTGCAGCGGCTCGCGTGGCCGCGCCCCAATGGTCCAAAGAAGATTTGTTCGTCGTTTGATCGTAGCGTTTGCTCTCGGAGTCCGCGGCGGTCCCCAGGAGTCTAGTCGGCTGCCGTAATTCCATCGGGCAACAAAATTCCGCTCATTCTTGTTCCATCTGAAATTTCATCACGAAGAGGATCGCCATGTCCGTAGCCACTGCAACCCCCATGCGAATCAGTCCGCTCGGTCGCGTCGAGGGGGACTTGGATTTGCGTATCGAAGTCACTGATCGTGTAGTGACTAATGCCTGGACCGAGGCCAGCATGTTTCGCGGTTTCGAGATCATCCTGAAGGGCAAGGATCCGCAGGCTGGCTTGATTGTCACGCCGCGGATTTGCGGCATCTGCGGCGGGAGCCATCTATTTAAGGCTTGTTACGCATTGGATACCGCTTGGAAGACCCACGTGCCCCGCAACGCGACCCTCGTGCGGAACATTGCGCAATGCTGCGAGACGCTGCAGTCGATTCCCCGTTGGTTCTACGCTCTGTTCGCGATCGATTTGACCCATCCGAACTATGCGAAGGCTCCCGAATATGACGAGGTCGTCAAGCGATTCTCGCCATTTGTCGGCACCTCGTACGAGCGTGGGGTGACGCTGTCCTGCAAGCCGGTCGAGGTGTACGCGATTTTCGGCGGGCAATGGCCCCACTCCAGCTTTATGATCCCCGGCGGCGTGATGTGCGCTCCGAACCTGTCGGACGTCACCCGCTCGATTGCCATCCTTGATTACTGGAAACGAGAATGGCTGGAAAAACAATGGCTGGGTTGCTCGATCGATCGCTGGATGGAGAACAAGACCTGGGATGATGTCTGGAAATGGGCCGATGAAAACGACGCGCAGCGAAAATCCGACTGCGGTTTGTTTTTGCGGTTCGCAAAAGCGATTGGCATGGACAAATACGGTCAAGGCTGCGGAAAATTCCTGGCCACGGGGACCTACTTCAATCCCGATCTGTACGATCGGCCGACGATCGAGGGGCGCAATGCGGCGCTGATCAATCGAGCCGGGGTGTACGATGGCAAGGATTTTCATGACTTCGATCATTTGAATGTTCGCGAGTCGACGGCCCACTCCTTTTTTAAAGGGGACACCTATTTGCATCCGTGGGAGGGCAAGACCGAGCCGATCGATCCCGCCGAAGGCCACAAGCAAGGCAAATACAGTTGGGCGAAATCACCCCGGTACGAGATTCCGGGCGTCGGGCCCGTTCCCCTCGAGGCTGGGCCCTTGTCGAGGCAGGTCATCGCTGGACGGCCCGGTGCGGCACCCCACCAAGATTACGACCCGCTGTTCCTGGATGCCATCAAGAAGGTTGGTCCCAGCGTGCTGGTCCGAGTGATGGCTCGCATGCACGAGGCGTGCAAGTATTACAAACTCGCCCAAAAATGGCTGAGCGAACTCGACCTGCACGATCGGTTCTACAATAAACCGGAGGAACTGAAATCGGGCAAAGGGTTCGGTTCGACCGAGGCGGCTCGCGGCTCCCTATCCGACTGGATTGTCATCGAAAACGGCAAGATCGAAAATTATCAAGTCGTGACGCCAACGGCTTGGAACATCGGGCCGCAGGATGGTCGCCAAGTCCACGGACCGATGGAGCAATCTTTCATCGGGGCCACGATCACCGACCCGACAGATCCGATCGAGATGGGGCATGTCGCGCGATCGTTCGACTCGTGCTTGGTCTGCACCGTTCACACGTACGACGGAAAGACCGGCAAGGAACTGGCGCGATTCCGCATCGGCGAATTGGGTTGACCCGCGTCCGCAAATCCGCAGCGGGGGCTGCAGCCGAAGGCGAGGGAGAACGGCAAGGCCCTGTCGTCGCCTGCCGCAGTCGTCGCCTTCCGCTGGGGTTGAACGAGGGGAATCAAACAACATCGAGTCAAGCCGCTTTCCTGGTTGAACAGCTGACAGAAATCATGACCTGCGTACACACCGATTCGCAAAAGTCACCTGAGCCGATCGACGTGGCGACTGGCCAGCTGCGGGCTGACGTCACGACGCTCATCATCGGCTGCGGCAACCTGCTCCGCGGCGATGACGCGGCGGGACCGGTGCTGATTCGCCGCATGTGGGATCGCGGTCTGCCACTGGGGGTCCGTTGCGCTGATGGTGGCACCGGTGGCATGGACGTGGCGTTTCAGATGCGGGGCGTAGAGCATGTGATTCTGATCGACGCCTGCCAGTCGGGGTCGGAACCTGGGTCGCTGTTCGAAGTCCCTGGCCAAGAGCTCGAGAACTTGCCCCCCCTCGCGGGTTTGAACCTGCATGCATTTCGCTGGGATCACGCTTTGGCGTTCGGCCGTTGGCTGCTCAAGGATGAATACCCGCAGCGGATCACCGTTTACCTTATCGAGGGATCGTCGTTCGAAATCGGCCAGCCGCTGTCTCCGGCTGTGGACCGCGCGGTCGATGCCTTGGTGGACCGGTTGTTCCGCTTGCTCGACCCGTTGACCATTTCCATCGAAATCGATGACGCCGGTTATCTGCGGATCAGTGGTTGCGATGCCGCTCGTTTTTTCCCTGAAGACACCGTGGTGCCGCTTCGCAAAAATGGCCGACTCTACTTACTGCCGACGCGTGGTGCGGCGGCGGGGGGCATGATTCTCAAACAGCGGAATCTTTCGGGGGATCGTAGCCTGCTGGTCAGCGAGATCTTTGGATTCCACCCGCCCAGTGGCCGCTTCGTCGCGCGGTGGGATCAGCAACTCGGCGGCTTGGCGGTCCAGGTCCCCGATGAACAGGACTCATCGTGTATGCCGCAGACGGCCCAACCCCGCTCCCAATCGTCTACGGTCTCCTCGGCAAGTACGGATGAAAGTTGATGACCAAACTGGCTGTCCAATCCGATCCCTGTTTAGCCGCCTGTCCGCAGCCGATCGGTATTTTCGGCGGATACGCCACCCACTTGTTGCTTCCGACCATTCCGTCGATCGACGCATCCAGCCAACAAGAGACCATCGCGAATCTGATGAGGGGGGGGCTAGATCCGGAGCGATGGCCCGAGGCATGGCAGTTCTTCGCTGCGGCTGCTCGAGGCGATCGTGAGCGGGCGTGGGAACTGATTCGCTTACGAAGTTTGCCCTCTGGCGATCTGAGCGATATCGATTGCTACAACCAGTTTGCCTTGCGGCCGACTGCGGACGAATACCGACGGCTCAGCCAAATCTTTGTCGGTCCGCTGCTGATGCTGCTAGACGCGACGGCGTACGCGCTGGGTGTCGCGGATCGCCCGCCGGTCGCCGATTCGATGGGGCTGACTGAGTTGCGTCCGGAGCTCGCAGCCTGGATTTGGGCGACCTTGGCTTCAGCCGATATCGAGTCCGGCCAATTTGCAGCGGCGCGCGAGAAGTTGCTGCACGGGGCAGAGCTTGCAGGCTCGACGTCCCATGTGTTGGCGGCTCAGCTCCGATCCCAGGCGGCAGGCATTGGGCATTATCAGTTGGCCTTGCCGCTGACGGTCGTCAAGCAGGACTACGAAGCGGCGATCCGTCTGGCCGAGGGTTGTCGCCTGCCCGGCTTCATGGCCGAGCTGTGGACTCAGCTAGGCATGTTGTGGCAGGCCGCGGCCGAGAATTCTCGCGCTGCCATGCTGGAGGCGGTGCGGGCCTATCAGACTGCCGTCCACGAGTTGGGGGATCCCACCAGCCATCCGCGGTTGTATGCCGAACTGCAGAACAATTTGGGATTGGCGTACCTGGTGCTTTCCCGAGCGGAAACCGGAGATCGCCTGCGGTATGGGATTGCCATTCAGTCGTTTCGCAAGGCCTTGGAGTTCGTAACGCTCGAGTCCGACGGTGAGCTGTGGTCGCGTATAAGCATGAATTTGGCCAGCGCTCTGCAATATGCGCCGTCGAGTCACCCAGCTGAAAACTTGGTGCAAGCTGTCGAAATCTACGAGCAGGTGCTCGGATATCGAACGAAGGCCCGCGATCCCGTGGCCCATGCTTTGGTGCTCCTCAACCAAGCCAATGCGTTGGCTCATCTGGGGATCTTCAAGCCTGCGTTAGAAAAGGCCTCGGAGGCTTATAAATTATTCCATTGGCATGAGCAAACCGATGCCGCGCAAACCGCTCGCGAACTGGTCGAGCGGGTGAATGACCATTTGTCGGCCGATCAGCGCACGTCGGACAATCAAGGATTCGCACCGCATGGCGCTCTATGAACGGCAACAGTTCGACTTCTTACTGCAGACCGCCGTCGAAAGGTTCGTCGAACGGTTGGAACAGCGATTTCGCGGTCCGAGCCCGGCCCGCGAGCATTTGCAACTCGACCCCGAGGGGGAAGGGGTCTGGCTGTCGAAGTTTACTGCTGCGGTCTTCGAGGACTTTCTGCTCAACAATGTCGATGGTGCCTGCTTCGTCCTGCGGGCGCTGCCTCGTCAACCGGTCGAGTTGGCGACAGCGCCGCCACCAAGCGTGGAAGACCACTTGATCGACCTCGCTCAGCGATCTTTCACGAGGTTGCTCCGGGCGAAGTCGCTGGAATTGCTCGAGCAGCACGCGGGCTACGAACCGGTTCAAACTGAAGGGTAAACGACGCGATGAACGGCAATGAAAACAGGACATCCGCCGACCTCCCATCGCACGAGACAGAGGCTCCGGCCACCGCTGCTGCGGCCTCGTCGACTCCGCAGTTGACGGTCGACGATCTCGAAGTTCTGGCGCGGCGGGTCGACGATGCGATGTCCGAGGTCACGGCGATGCCCGCCGAGTACCGTGCCAAGGCGACTGCGCTCAAATCGGCCATCGAGGAGTTCCACAAGGTTGGTTTGACCCACATCGTGAAGACGCTCAAGAATGATCCAGGCGGCAAGGAGATCCTATTCCGCCTAGTGGATGAACCCGCGGTTTTCACCCTCTTCTCGATGCATGGACTGGTGCGCGCCGATTTGCGGACTCAGGTGCAGCGTGTGATCGACATGGTGCGCCCCTACCTCGAATCGCACGGCGGTAATGTGGAGTTGGTCGAACTTCGTGGCAAGACCGTGCTGGTCCGCTTGTTGGGAAATTGCAATGGATGCTCCCTGTCCCAAGTGACCCTCAAAAACACAGTCGAGGAGACGCTAAGGCAACATCTGCCCGAAATCGAGGGAGTCGAGGTGGTACCCAACGGCGCAGCGGCCACCGAGAATTTGGTGCAAATTCAAGTTGCAAAGGACCCCGATGCGGCAGCCGGTTGGATTCGCGGCCCGCAGTTGGGCGATCTACCGCCGAATCGTCCCTCAGCGTTCGACGCCGAGGGGATTTCTATTCTGCTGCTCCCCACCCGCGGCGGATGGCGGGCCTATCGTAACGCCTGCGCTCATCAAGGTCTTCCGCTCGACGCGGGGATGCTGGATGCCGATCAAGGGTCGTTGACCTGCCCCTGGCACGGCTTTCAGTTCGACGCCGAATCGGGAGAGTGCTTCAGTGCACCCCAGTGCCAGCTCGAACCGTTCCCTTTGCGAATTTCCGAAAATCACATTTGGGTCCGACCAGTAAGTTAACAACGCCATGACCACTCGCGACGCTCTCAAACGATCCGATACCGATCGGCCTGAAGTGCTGATCCAGGTGACGCTGTCGCGACCGCGTGGTGCATTCGTGCCACCGGGTGAAGCAAGGGGCAACGAATCGCGATCGGTAAGGAGCGAGGGATCACGGTCCGCTAGGCCAGTCGTTTGGCTGGGAGCGTACTCTTCCGGCGGCTTGGCATTGCCCCCCGCTCAGCCGACTCGGCGGCAAATGTACGCTCCGCGCGGCGTGTGGCTCGACGATCAGCGGTTAATCGTCTGCGACACCGGAAATCATCGCGTCCTCATCTGGCATGACCTGCCGCACAGCGACGGTCAACCAGCCGATGTCGTGCTCGGGCAACGGGACTTCGAATCGGAAGGGCCCGGCTGCGGCAGCGGCGATCCTCGCCGCGGAATGTACCTACCTACCGGGGTCATCGTCGTCGATGGTCGCTTGTTGGTAGCCGACGCTTGGCATCATCGAATTTTGGTCTGGCGAGAAGTTTCCAAGCGGTCCGCCACGCCTGCCGACTATGCGATCGGTCAAGCGTCGTTGGACGAGGCGGCTCCCAATCGAGGTCGGGGGCAGGCGAATTTGGATTCGCTCTACTGGCCCTACGGTTTGGCTTACATCGATGGTATGCTCTGGGTGACCGATACTGGGAACCGTCGCGTGCTGGGCTGGTTCGGATTGCCCGATGGGGATCGCCCGGCCGATGTCTGCCTTGGGCAACCCGACGGACACAGCTCGGACGAAAACCGGGGTGGCCCGCCGCGGGCCGATTCATTTCGCTGGCCACATGATGTGACGGGGGATGGGACGTGCCTGTGGGTCGCCGACGCAGGGAACCATCGCGTGCTGGGGTGGCGTGGGCCCGTGCACCAGGATCGACCTGCGGACTATCTGCTCGGACAGCCCGAGATGACGGAAGCCGTAGAATGGCCCTACGCCGAACAAAGCGAGCGGCGGTTGCGATTTCCCTATGCGATCTCGAAAATGGGGGATGTCTTGGCCGTAGCCGATACGGCCAACAATCGAATTCTGCTGTGGGATTCGCCGCCGGAAGAGAATCGGTTTGCCGCGGCGAGCCATGTGTTGGGGCAGCTCGATTTTCAAAGCTTTGGCGAAAATCGTTGGACGGCTGTCGCCCGCGATACCCTGTGCTGGCCCTACGGTCTGTGCTTGCACCGAGACCGACTGGCCATCGCCGATTCGGGGAACAACCGAGTGATGATCTGGGATGTGTCCGCGGTCACGGCCGATTCAGACGATCTCACACTGAAATCGATGGCAGATTCAATGAGGTGAAAGCGATGTGTTTAGCGGTTCCTGGTCAAGTCCAATCGATCTACGAGACTCAAGGCACGCGGATGGGGATTGTCAATTTTGGAGGGGTCGAAAAGGAGGTCTGCCTGGCCTATCTGCCCGACATTCAAGTCGGCGATTACACGATCGTCCATGTCGGCTTTGCCATCAGCCGCCTGGATGAGGAATCGGCGCGGAAGACCTTGGAGACCTTTGCCCAACTCGGCTTGCTGGACGAAGAGTTGGAGGAACTTCGTGCGACCGATTCCGCAGCAAGTTCGTCAGCCATGGACGAGAATGCCGCGGCTACCACGGACGGCGATCATGGTTCAATCCGTCAGGGAGGCGTGCCGCGATGAAGTACTTGGACGAATTTCGCGACGGTGAACAAGCTCGGCGACTGGCGGACGAAATCGCGCGGATCACGACCCGGCCTTGGTCGATCATGGAGGTGTGCGGCGGCCAAACCCACTCGATTATCCGCAACGGCATCGATCAGATTTTGCCCGTCGGGGTGGAAATGATTCACGGTCCCGGTTGCCCCGTGTGCGTCACGCCGTTGGGGGTGATCGACAAAGCGCTCGCAATCGCCGCGCGGCCGGAAGTGATCTTCTGTTCCTTCGGCGATATGCTGCGAGTGCCTGGTTCTCGCGACGACTTGTTGCGGGTCAAAGGGGCCGGCGGAGATGTCCGCGTCGTCTACTCGCCGCTGGATGCCTTGCGCTTGGCTAGGGAAAACCCCGATCGCCAAGTGGTCTTTCTGGCCATTGGTTTTGAAACGACAGCTCCGGCCAATGCGATGGCTGTGAAGTTGGCCAAACAGGAAGGAATTCGCAACTTTTCAGCCTTGGTCTCCCACGTGCTTGTCCCACCCGCGATCGAAGCCATCGTGCGGTCGCCAGGCAATCGCGTTCACGCTTTTTTAGCGGCCGGTCATGTGTGCAGCGTGATGGGATACCACCAATATCATATTTTGGCCGAGACCTACCACGTTCCTATCGTGGTGACAGGTTTCGAGCCTCTGGATTTGCTCGAGGGAATTCGTCGAGTTATCTGGCAACTTGAACATGGCGAGTCGCGGGTCGAAAACGCCTACGAGCGGGTCGTCACCGAGGCGGGGAATGTGGCAGCCCAGGCGACCATCGCCGAGGTCTTCGAGGTAACAAATCGCGGTTGGCGCGGTATCGGTGTCATTCCCTACAGCGGCTGGAAACTGCGCGAGGAGTATGCGGAATTCGACGCCGAGCGACGCTTCGACGTCAGCCAGATCAACGCGGCGGAATCGCCAATTTGCCGTGCGGGAGAGGTGCTGCAAGGAGCCATCAAGCCGAATCAGTGCGCGGCGTTTGGCAAGCAGTGTACTCCGAGGCACCCGCTCGGGGCCACGATGGTCTCCAGCGAAGGTGCCTGCGCCGCCTACTATCACTACGGCCGCTTCGTCGAGCTGCAGGGAACGAAAGGATAGCCCATGCCAGAGATCTCGTCCCAGCCGTTCACAAGCCCCCGAGCGGACCTCTCAGCGAGCGATGCCGGAGCGGAGAAGTCGATTTCCAGTTCGGCTCGAGGGCCCGATCCCAGCCAGCTCAGTTGCCCAAGGCCGCTGGCCGATCACCCACATATCGTGCTCGGTCATGGAGGGGGGGGGAAGCTATCGGCGGAATTGATCGAACAGATCTTTCTGCCCCGCTTCGGGGCACCCAGTGATCATCCGCTTGGGGATTCGACCGTCGTTGCGTTGCCTGCTGGGCGTATCGCGGTCTCGACCGATTCATTCGTCGTGCGGCCGCTGTTCTTTCCCGGAGGCAGTATCGGTGATCTGGCCGTCAACGGAACGGTCAACGACCTGGCGGCCAGCGGAGCTCAGCCTCTCTACCTGACCGCTAGCTTCATTCTCGAAGAAGGCCTGCCCTTGGACGATCTCGTCCGGATCGTGGAGGACATGGCTCGGGCGGCCCGCAACGCCGGTGTACGAATCATTGCGGGGGACACGAAGGTCGTCGAACGCGGGCACGGCGACGGCTGCTACATCACGACAACCGGAGTCGGCATCGTTCCCGATGGCTGCGATATCCGTTTGGACCGCGCCCAGGTGGGGGATGTAGTGCTGATCAGCGGTACCGTTGGAGACCACGGCATGGCGGTGATGAGCCGCCGCGAGGGTCTGGAGTTTTCCGGTCCGCTGGCCAGCGATACGGCCAGTTTATCAGGGTTGGTCCAAGCCCTCCTGGCCGTCTGCCCTGACGTGCATGTCCTTCGCGACCCTACTCGCGGCGGCTTGGCCATGACGCTGAACGAAATCGCCCAAGCCGCGCGGTGCGGCATCGAAATCATCCAAGCCGCCGTACCGATCGATCCGATTGTGCAGTCGGCCTGCGAATTCCTGGGGCTTGATCCGCTGTTGGTTGCCAACGAGGGAAAAATCGTAGCAGTCGTCCCTGCCGCTACCGCGGAGCAAGCCCTGAACGCCCTGCGGCGTCATCCTCTCGGGCAGCGTGCTGCAATGATCGGTCAGGTCATCGCCGATCCCAATCACCTTGTCGTCGCGCGGACGGCGGTCGGCACCCGCCGCGTTGTCCCCATGCCGATCGGGGAACAGTTGCCCCGAATTTGTTGATAAACTTAATCGTGGATTTTTCTACTTGCGAAAGGCTTTCTCTATGCTGCGTTTGCTAACTGTCGGTTGTTTGGTTTTGATCTCCCCCTTGGCGGCTCTGGCCCATGAGGGGCATGGCAAGCCTGGCGAGGGGCACACGGCCCAACACTACTTGCTGGAACCGATCCACCTACCGCTGGCTGTGTTGGTAGCAGCCATCGTTGTGATTTCGGCCTTGCTGCTTCGACGCTACTTCAAACGAACCCGGCCCGTAAACTCCCAAGCCAGTTGATCGCGTAGTTCCCGATCGACGCTTGCCGACGGTTGATTGTTGATCGTCGAATTCGTCTTACTCTTCCAATTAGAGCCTATCCCAAAACCTACAGCAGCTGTAACCCGAAACGTAAGTGAGGGCTGGCTTTTGGATAGGCTCTGAGGTGCGCTCGTGCAGGACGTTGCGTCGATTGATTTTCACCTTTCCAGCGCCCCGTTGCCCGCGAGAATCTTGTCGCGAAATTTCCCGATGCGCAGGAATGGCCGGAGTCACTTCGAATCGGGTTGGGAACGCCTTTGTTGCCGAGCTCGCTTACGCCGCTCGGCGAACGTTGGCGGCCGAAGGCGTTTCGGCGAATAACTCCTGTTGCAAAATTTCCAAAACGTCTCGGTCGGCCCAGTAATAGAGGTGCCCGCGTAAGCCGACGGCGTGATTCGTATACTTGTTGTGCTCGGGCAGTTCCGAAAAGTCGATTTGGGTCCCCACGAAATCATCGCGACGGTAGATGTTGATCCAACGATCGACTCGCGATACCAGCGGTTGCCAGCGAGGATCGGAGAGTTTCGGATACATGTGCCCGAAATAGTGCTGGTATAAATGGCTGAAGGGAGAGCCCATCGTTACCAATTGCACTTTCGAAAAGGCGTTGTTCAGCCACGCCAGCCCCGGATCATTCAAGGTCTCGATCGCAATCATGGTGCCCTGACTGTGGCTGACGATGGTCAACCGGGGCCGCGATTGCATGTGATCTCGAAAATAGGCCAAGGTCTTCTTAACGCGAACATGCACAGCATCTCGACGTTCGAAGTACAGCGTCCCATTACAAATCGTTTCACCATCAATACTAAACTCGTCACCATCGACAGCATCGTCGAGTCGTGTGGGGCGGTAAAAGAAATGATTCATCACATCCAGCACAATGTCGAGAATCGGCCGCAAATGCTGGAAGGCCATCATCACGACCACCCCGGCAGGCAACAACAAGTTCACGGCATGATTGGCCTCCGCCATCAAGCGGCCGCCCCAAATCTGATCATAAGAATAACCCAAATATTGCCAAAACCCGACGCGCGCTGCCATGAATACGCCGATAAACAATGCACAACCCATCGCAAATTGCAGTCCCGGGTGGACAATCAAGCGGGGCGGGGTCCGATCTTCTTGGATCCGCTGTTTTACACGAATCACGCGCCATCGGGCATAATTGAGCACAACCAACGCGGCCGCCCCGATGACCACCAGCGCCATCACGACCTGGACTCCCAAAATCGGAATCGCTTGGGTGAACAGCGAATTGAACTCGGAGAGATCGAGCATCCGCTCCAGGGACTTCGCCGCGGTTACCCAAATCATGGGAAGGGCCAATCCCCAAAAGCCGACCGCCAACGAGGGGAGTAAGAACGCGACGTTGAGCGCCGTGCGATGAATACCCGGCGTCAAGCGGGCCGCCATCCAACTCAAGCCCAGCGCTAACACCAGGAGCATTTGCGTCGACCACAGGAATGCCAACATCGTAACCAGGATGCCGCAGTGCCAAGTCAATTCTTGATCAACATTGCCGCCAAACCGGGCATCGGGAAAAAATGGATTGATCAAAAAGGGTTTCAAAAAAGCCAAGCCGGAGACGAACGCCGCAACCGATTGAAACCAAAACCAAAATTGGCGAGACTCGAACACGCGAGCTAGTTGGTAGCCGATGTTACCCACCAGCAGCGCTGCTGCCACCGAAATCGTCAGCACGACTTGGGTCCAGCCAACGCCTGCTGCATTCGGCCAGTTCAAACGATGGACCGTCAACACAATCGCAAACCAGGCCAGAAAACCAGTCAGCGCGAGAATGGGACCGTGCACGAGGCTGGTACACCAAACGCCCAACTGGCGAACGCAACTCGCTGCGAATCCAGGCTGGCTGGCCGCGACGAATGCGATGTACCGCAAGCCGAATAGCACCTCGACAACACCGATGATCGCTCCGAGGATCCCCTTCCGCACGCGGGACAGATCTCCCCAATAGACTTCGGCGAAATCGATGCGCCGACCATTGACCCGAGCCTGCCGCAAGTGGCTAGCGAACGTGCCGACTTGAGTGCGACTGGTGTTGCGATCGTTCAGCCAGAGGACTTGTGGATTTTCGACCAAGGGCGTCCCGTAGGCGGCCAACGATCGCGCGAACAAGCTCAAAGTCTCCCCCGGTTCGGGGTCACCGACTCCGTGAACAACCAAGACGACATCGTGAGCTTCGGGTTCCATCCGTAGAACTTTTTTCTCAAATAAAGCGAATCGTGTTCAGCGAATCGCGGGCAACAGCGCGGATCGTCCTCGGCCCCATCGACTTGGAATAAATTGACCAGATGAGACCCGCCGCGCCGTAAAGCGCTAGGGCAAGGCGATCTGCCGAATTTTCGCGGGCGGTACTATAGAGAAACCGCGAAGATGAGCAAGTGCTATCGAGACCGATGCTGGCAGCCCGGCGAAAAATCAGCCCAAATCTGTCGGGCTGTCTGAGTCCTGGCCTTCCGCTACCGCTTTGCTAGCACAATATTGCGTTGCGAGCCGAATCCCGTTCAGCCTCGCGTAGAATTCGCTCAGAAGATGCCGAGTTGATCGCGAGCCGCCTCAGTCATGCGGTCCTGAGTCCACGGCGGATCCATTACGACCTTGACGTCCACCTGTTTGACTCCCGGCAACTCGCCAACGAATTGCTTGCTTTGGCTCACCAACTGCGGGCCCGCTGGGCACATGGGACTGGTCAGCGTCATCTCGATTTTCACATCGTATTCCTCGGGTGCACCCGGGCGGGGAATCACATCCACGACATAGACCAAGCCCAAATCAACGATGTTGACGAATAGTTCCGGGTCGATCACTTTTTTGAGCACTTCGCGAACTTGATCTTCGTGCAATGGCATGGGACAGTCTCAACGATTAGTTCAGTTTGACCAAAACGTTTTCGTCGACCACTCGGCACTCATGGACCTGCGTCGGCCGAAAGGCGGGCATGCACAATGCCGCTCCGGTACGAATATCGAACCGAGCGCCGTGCCGGGGGCACTCGATTTCGAAGCCTTGGTGCGAGCCATCGGCCAGCGTCCCGCCGTCATGGGTGCATATGTCGTCGATGCAAAAGTATTGATCGCCGATGCGGAATAGCAGAACCAGCCTGTCCGCGATCTCGACCAAAGTTTTCTCGCCATCGGCCAGGTCACCGTGCCGGATTGCAACTTGAAATTCGGACATGCCGTAGTCACCAAGCTCAGAATCTCGAAACGACTATTCGTACTCGCGGACCCGGCGGCTGATCGCCCGCCCGAGGGCTTCACGCACGGATTCGATCGTAATCCGATCGAAAACCTGTTGGAAGAAGCCGGTCACGATCATCTGAATGGCTTCTTGGCGGGTGAAGCCGCGAGCGCGAGAGTAGAAGATCAGTTCTTCGTCTACGCGGCCACTGGTGCTGCCGTGGGTGCAACGCACGTCATCAGCCTCGATCTCCAAGCCCGGAATCGAATCGGCGCGGGCGGAATCGCTGAGCAGCAAGTTATCGTTTCGCTGATAACCATCCGTTTTTTGTGCACCCGGATCGACCTTGATCATGCCCCGCCAAACGGTGCGCGAGTTGTCTTGCAAAGCGGCTTTGTAGAGGAAATCGCTCCGGCAATGCGGCGCGGTGTGCCGCTGCAGCGTGTGATAGGACAGATGCTGTTTTCCTTCGGTGAACATCACGCCGTTGACTTGCGACGATGCTCCAGGGCCAACCAATTCGACGTGCTGGTTGACCTTTGACAGTCGCGATCCCAACGCCCCGACCGTCCATTGCAGCGACCCATCGCGGTGCACGACGGCTTTTTGGTGCCCGAATTGCCAGACTCCCTGGCCGAGATCTTGCAAATTCACATACCGCAGGTGAGCGCCGGGGCCGATGATCATCTCGATTCCGCCACAGTGGAAACCGCCGGGGGCCGAATTGGTCGCACTCGGTACGCTGCACGACTCGGCCAGCAATGTCGCCTCGGCCCCTTCCTCGAGAATCACCAGCGTGTGGCTGAGATCAGCACTGCCGTCGGACAAAGCGAGCAGGGCGTGGAGCGGCTGTTTCATCGCGACGCCGCGAGGCACATACAGCAGGGAACCGGACGACCAGAACGCGGCATGCAAAGCCGCGAAACGGTCAGCCGCCATGTTGTAGGTTTTGGTCATCAAATGCGGACGAATAACATCGGGGTATTCAGTGACCAACTGCATTAGCGGGCCGAACAAGACGCCGCGTTCAGCCCACTGCGGTTCCAATTCGCACACACGCGGCATCGAGTCGAGGGTGACAAGGCGGCCACCGAGATCGACCCCTTCGCTCAGGGTGCCACTGGGGAACGAATCGCTGCTGCCCGCTACCAAGGCATACTGGTCGAGCTTGAACGCCCTAATGTCCGTCCGCATCCATTCCTCGTCGCGATGGTTCGGCCACGACAGACACTCGAAATGTTGCCAAGCCTCCCGGCGAAGGTCCTGTAGCCACTCGGGCTGCTCCAGTAAGTCCATCAAGGCGTCGAAGCCCTGCCGATTAAAGGCGATTTTTTGGAGAGTTTCCATTTTGTTCGTTGCTTCAGAATTCGATGAGTCAATTCAGTTCAGATCGATGTTGCAGGCGATGGCCGCAGAGGGCCGCGAGCCGATTGGCGCTTTAGCCAACCGAGCCTTCCATTTGCAACTGGATCAGCCGATTGAGTTCAACGGCATACTCCATGGGCAGCTCCTTGACGAGCGGCTCGATGAAGCCATTGACAATCATCGTACTCGCCTCGGCCTCGGTCAGTCCCCGACTCATGAGATAGAACAGCTGCTCCTCGCCGATCCGCGAGACACTGGCCTCATGACCTATTGAAACATCTTGCTCGGCGATTTCGATATAAGGATAGGTATCGCTACGACTGGCTGGGTCGAGAATCAACGCGTCGCACACCACATTACACTTGGCGTTTCTGGCCCCGCGTTCGACCTTCGCCAGACCGCGGTAACTGCTGCGCCCACCATTTTTGGAAATCGATTTGGAAATGATCTGTCCCGTTGTGTTCGAAGCAGCATGCACCAGTTTCGCCCCGGCGTCTTGGTGCTGGCCCTTGCCCGCGAAGGCGATCGACAGGATTTCGCCCCGGGCACCAGGCTCCAGCATGTATACCGCCGGGTATTTCATGGTTAACTGGCTCCCCAGGTTTCCATCGACCCACTCCATCACGGCGTCTTGGTAGGCAAAGGCCCGCTTGGTGACCAGGTTGTAGATGTTATTGGCCCAGTTTTGAATCGTCGTGTAGCGGCAGCGCCCGTTCCGTTTGACGATGACCTCAACGACGGCCGAATGAAGGCTTTCGCTGGAATACATCGGAGCCGTGCAGCCCTCGACGTAGTGGACATGTGCCCCCTCGTCGACGATGATCAGAGTCCGTTCGAACTGCCCCATATTCTCTTCATTGATGCGGAAGTAAGCCTGTAAGGGGAATTCGATTTTGACTCCTTTCGGCACATAAATGAAGGAACCGCCGGACCATACCGCCGAGTTGAGGGCCGCGAATTTATTGTCTCCCGGCGGAATCACCGTACCAAAGTACTGCCGCAGCAGATCGGCGTGCTCACGAACTGCGGTATCGGTGTCGGTAAAGATCACTCCTTTTTTAACGAGATCTTCCTTGAGCGATCCGTAGACCACTTCACTCTCGAACTGCGCCTTGACGCCCGCAAGGTATTTTCGCTCAGCTTCGGGGATCCCCAACTTCTCGAAGGTCTCTTTGATTTCTTCGGGCACGTCGTCCCAGGTGCGTCCTTGCTTGTTCGTCGGCTTGAGGTAGTAGTAGATATCCTGGAAATCGAGCTCGATATTCCCCCCCCACTTCGGCATTGGTTTGGCCTCGAAGATCTCCAAGGCTTTGAGGCGGAAGTCCCGCATCCAGCCGGGCTCATTCTTCATTTCGGAAATTTGTGCAACGATCTCGCGATCCAAGCCCTTGCGAGCTTTGAATACCGCCTTAGCATCGGTGCGAAAATCGTACTTGTTGATTTCGCCGATCGCGTCGTGTTCGGATTCGAGCATGATGTCGATTGCCATAATTCAATCCTTATGATTTTAGTGTTGGTTCATTCCGTGCGTGTTGCTCTGTTGCCCCGTGGGATCGCTTCGACTCGTTGGCTGGACACAGGTACTTAGTTTGCGAGCCCAGTTCTGCCAGCCAATGAACGCCAAAGTGTGTCAGGTCTCCGCTAGTTGAGGCTGTTCGACCTCATTGTTGCGATCGTTCAACTCCGAAGCTTCCGGGTGATCGCGGCGAACCCGATCGTAGCCCTTGGTGTGCAATTCAGCGGCCAACTCAGGACCGCCTGTTTCCACGATGCGGCCGCCTAGGATGACATGAGTAAATTGCGGCGGGTTATGTTCGAGCAACTTGTCATGGTGCGTGATGATTAGCAGTCCCATGCGTTCGCCACCGATCTCGGCGATACTCTGGCTGGCCAAGCGGACAGCATCAGCATCGAGCCCGGAATCCGTTTCGTCGAGGATCGCGAATTTGGGCTGCAGCATCGCAAGTTGGAGTATCTCGGCTCGCTTCATTTCCCCACCGCTAAAACCGTCATTGACGTAGCGACGGGCAAAGTCCGGATCCATGCGGAGTTGCGACATCTTCTCCTTCAGTTCGGCACGGAACTCTCGCATCGGGATCAGTTCCTCTCCCTCCTTGCGCTGCGGATTGCGAACATTGGTCGTCGCGTGGCGCAAAAAATCCGCCAACTTGACGCCGGGAATCGCAATCGGCCGCTGGAAGGCATAAAAAATCCCAGCTCGGGCTCGCTCATCAGCTTCCATTTCCAGAATGTTTTCGCCGTTCAGCAAAATTTCGCCGGCAGTGACTTCGTAATTCGGATGGCCCATGATCACCAATCCGAGGGTGCTCTTCCCCGAACCGTTGGGGCCCATCAACGCATGCGTCTCGCCACGGCGGATCGTCAAATTGACGCCCCGCAGAATCGGTCTCCCCTCGATCTCGACATGCAAGTCGCGAATTTCCAAGGTGTCTGTCATGATGTGAGTGTCCTATTCGCTGGATGTTGGTAGTTTCAAAGGTCTAATTCATTCGCCGATTCGTCGGCGGGCTATCGATTGATTCAGTTCGTGTTTTCTGTCGCAAACGCAAAGGTGCAACAACCTTCGGCCGAATGGCAACGGCATTCGGTGAGTCGAACTGGTCGTCCAAGCATTTGCGAAAACATGGTTTTTTCGACGTCGCAGATTTGATGTTGATCAGGACCGGAAATTCCCGGATAGGGACAACCGCTTATCTTCAGCACAGGAAGCTCGCCGTCGCTCGGCGTTTCAACAGCGGCAGTGATCTGGTTGTCCCGCAGTAACCGCGCGAGCGACAGCAGCCGCTCGTGGTCGGTTTTACCCGTCAAACTTAGTTGCCATTGCTCAGCCAGCCGTCGGCTGATTCGGTCGAGGAGTTGACTTAGAATTGCTTTATCCTCAATTTGCAAAATCTCGGACCACAAAACCTTGGCCAACGCCGTGAGATTGTTGCCAAGAAATTCCTGCCCCGCCGCGGTCAGCGCGTAGACAAACGCCGGTCTGCCCCGAGTTTGACGAATTTCCTCCCGAAAAACCGCACCGGCGGCAATCAAGCGGTCCAGACGCTGCCTGACGGCCGTCGCAGTGACTCCCAAAGCGGCCGCCAACTCGTCGACGGACATTTTTCGCCCACGCTGAAGGGTCTCGAGCAGTCCTCGGTCTGATTTTTCGATGATCCGATTCATCGGGAAAACGTGGAAAAAAGCCAGAAATACCGTGCCCGCCTATGTGCTATCCGATGCATCGGCCATTATTTAACATTTTTTACAGTAAAATATGCGAAAAAGAAAGGGGGTGGAGAAAAGAATTTCGAAATTTTTGTGGAACAGTGGATAAAACCAAATTCCACCTCGTTTTCGGCAGAGTCAAGGCCGAGCGAAGCGAGGCTGGGAAAAGGAGCTGAAAGGACTCTTTAGAAAAGCATGCCGCACCAAAGGATCATGATGTTGTGCGTGAGAACAATGAGTCGCAGTTCTCTGGTTTGTGACCAGTAAGTTCGTCCTCGGACATGATTGCCCTGACGGCGTTTGATCATCGAGACCGTAGTTTCAACCTGGGCTCAGAGCCTGTAGCTATCTTGGTCGAATCGAGTCCGCATGGGCCTCCTGTATCTGCCTCGCGCCGGTTGATCGGTGGGTCTGCCATGCTTCGCGGGAATGATCGTTCTGGCACCGATGACTTGTCTCGCAAATTCGTGGTTGGATTCTGAATCATATGCCGCATCTGCAACCAACAATTTGACGCCAACACGACGGCGGGTTTGTGCTAACA
>CALDHM010000005.1 GCA_937941455.1 uncultured Pirellulaceae bacterium
GCGCCGCCGAAGTCGCTCGCCGCCGCCTGCCGGCGGGTGCACGCGGAGATGCGCACCGTGGCGCTGCTGGCGCGCTCGGCCGACGAGGGTGCGTTTTCGCTGTGGGCGCACCGTCGCGCGCGCTACTACCTGCGCCGCGCCGCGCCGGATGCCGGCGGCTCGAGCACCCGGACCAGGTCGCGCGGCACTTCTTCGCGCACCAGATCCGCCAGCGCGGTCAAGGCCGCCATGCGCGGGTAGGTCGCGCGATACGCCAGCACGACGCGCCGGTGCGCGCCGGCCACCTGCAGCGGGCGCAGTTCCATGCGCGAGGAGCGCGCCCACGGCCCGCGCGTGGCCAGTGCCGGGATCAGCGTGCAGCCGATCCCGGCGGCGACGAGTTCCAGCAGCGTGTCGAGACTGGAGGCGCGCAGGTCGGGGACGCTGGGCAGCGGAACCTTGCGCCGATGACGGCACACCTCCAGCGTCTGCCGCTTCAGACAGTGCTCGTCGGTGAGCATCAGCAGTTCCGCTTCCGACAGCTCCTTGCGGGTGACCTCCGGGCAGCGCGCCAGCGCGTGCCCGCGCGGCGCGGCGAGCCAGAACGGCTCCTCGAACAGCGCGATCGACTGCAAGCCGGGCTCGTCGTCCACCGGCGTGGCGAGAAACGCGCCGTCGATCTCGTGCCGGTGCAGCCGCGCGATCAGATGCTCGGTCGTCTCCTCGGTCAGCGACAGTTGCAGCTTGGGAAAGCGGTTGCGTACCGGACGCAGCAGCCACGGCATCAGAAACGGGGCCAGCGTGGGCAGCACGCCCAGCCGCAGCGTGCCCGCGAGCGGGTCGCGGCTTTCGCGCGCGATCTCGACCACCTCGCGGGCGTTCTCAAGCGCGAGCCGCGCTGCGGCGGCGATGCGCTCGCCCACCGGCGTGACCTGCACGGCGCGGTTGGTGCGCTCGAACAGCTTGACACCGAGGTATTCCTCCAGCTTCGCCAGTTGCGTGCTCAACGTCGGCTGGCTGACATGGCAGGCCTCGGCCGCGCGGCCGAAGTGGCGGTGGTCGGCCACCGCGACCAGGTACTGCAGATCGCGCAGGTTCATCGTTCGCAGCCCTCTTGGTCGATCGACGGCGTCAATCGTAGCGCTCTAAACAATCGATTTCCAATCGAGCGTGCGGGCGCCTACAGTGCGTCCATCGCCAACGTCCGTACCGACGGAGGATCGAATGACCCGCCAGATCGTTCGCAGCGCCACGCGCACGCCCGCCGGCCTGTTGCAGTTCCTGGCCGGCGCCGCGGTCAACCTCGCCGGGGCCGCGCTGCTGCTCGCGCAGGCGGCCGAGTACGCGCAGTCGCTGGCGCGCTGACCGACGCGTAGCGCGCCGGTTTCACGTCACCCGAAGGAGAATCCATGCCCGACGAAACGAAGTGCCCGTTTCACCACACCGCCGCCACCGGCGAGGTCAAGTCCAACCGCGACTGGTGGCCCAACCGGCTCGATCTCGGAATCCTGCGGCAGAACTCGGAGAAGTCCGACCCGATGGGCAGGGACTTCGACTACGCGAAGGAATTCAAGCGCCTCGATCTGGCGGCCGTGAAGAAGGACCTGCGCGCGCTGATGACCGACTCGCAGGACTGGTGGCCCGCGGACTACGGCCACTACGGCCCGCTGTTCATTCGGATGGCCTGGCACAGCGCAGGCACCTACCGGATCGCCGACGGCCGGGGGGGGGCAGGCTACGGCACGCAGCGGTTCGCGCCGCTGAATAGCTGGCCAGACAACGCGAATCTCGACAAGGCTCGAC
Source organism: uncultured Pirellulaceae bacterium (assembly GCA_937941455.1). GTDB lineage: Bacteria > Planctomycetota > Planctomycetia > Pirellulales > Pirellulaceae > BJ22. Next base: position 1,783 of record CALDHM010000005.1, read on the forward strand.
GGCTCCTCTGGCCGATCAAGCAAAAATATGGACGCCAGATTTCGTGGGCCGATTTGATGGTACTTGCCGGCAATGTGGCGCTCGAGTCGATGGGCTTCAAAACCCTCGGATTCGCTGGCGGCCGCGAAGACGTCTGGGAACCGCAGGAGGACATCTATTGGGGATCGGAAAGCGAATGGCTTGGTGACAAGCGATATTCGGGCGATCGAGAATTGGAAAACCCGCTCGCCGCCGTGCAAATGGGCTTGATCTACGTCAATCCTGAAGGCCCCAACGGTCAACCGGTGGCTCTGGCTGCGGCAAAGGACATTCGCGAGACCTTCGGCCGCATGGCCATGAATGACGAAGAAACTGTAGCGCTCATCGCCGGCGGTCACACGTTCGGCAAGGCTCACGGTGCGGCGCCGGCCAGCAATGTCGGTCCGGAACCGGAGGCTGCTCCGATCGAATCTCAAGGTTTGGGCTGGCTCAACAAGTTCGGAACGGGCAAAGGGAAAGACACGATCACCAGCGGCTTGGAGGGGGCTTGGACCTCGACGCCAACCCAATGGTCCAACGAATACTTCGAAAACCTTTTCAAATACGATTGGGACCTGGTCAAAAGTCCGGCCGGCGCTTGGCAGTGGAAACCGAGTGACCCTCAGGCTGCGGGAACAGTGCCGGACGCCCATGATCCGAACAAGAGCCATCCGCCGATGATGTTCACGACCGACCTGGCCCTGCGATTCGATCCGGAGTACACGAAAATCGCCAGGCGGTTCCGCGACAATCCCGATCAATTCGCCGATGCGTTCGCGCGGGCTTGGTACAAGCTGACCCATCGCGACATGGGGCCGCATGCTCGCTGCCTTGGTCCGGAGGTCCCGCCACCGCAGATTTGGCAGGACCCGGTGCCGGCCGTCAACCATGACTTGATCGACGATGCCGACATCGCGGCGCTCAAGGACAAAATCCTGACGTCCGGATTGACGGTGTCACAATTGGTGACGACGGCGTGGGCTTCGGCGTCCACCTTCCGCGGTTCCGACAAGCGGGGGGGGGCGAACGGTGCACGGATTCGCCTTGCTCCACAGAAGGACTGGGAGGCAAATCAACCCGCCGAGTTGGCAAAAGTCTTGAAGGTGTTGGAGCAGATCCAAGCAGACTTCAACGGCAAGCAAAAGAATGGCAAGCGAGTTTCCCTGGCCGACTTGATCGTCCTCGGCGGCTGCGCTGCCGTGGAGGCCGCGGCGAAGAAGGGGGGGCATGAGATCCGCGTCCCATTCACACCAGGACGTACCGACGCGACTGACGAGATGACTGACGCCGCATCGTTTGCCGTCCTTGAGCCGCTTGCCGACGGTTTCCGCAACTACTATCGCGACGGCCTGAAGCGGACGGCGCCGGAAATGCTGGTCGACAAGGCCCAGCTGCTGACCCTCTCGGCACCGGAAATGACGGTGCTAATTGGCGGTCTGCGGGTCCTCAATGCGAACCACGCAAATAGCTCGCATGGCGTGTTCACCAAGCGTCCCGGCGTGCTGACAAATGATTTCTTCGTGAACTTGCTCGATAACGGGTTGGCTTGGCAACGCTCGGCGGCCGGTGGCGATGTATACGAAGGGGTCGAACGGGATTCGGGGAACGTCAAGTGGACCGGAACCTCGGTCGATCTGGTGTTCGGCTCGAATTCGCAACTGCGAGCGATTGCTGAGGTCTACGCCAGTAGCGATGCCCAGGGCAAGTTCGTCCATGACTTCGTCGCGGTCTGGAACAAGGTGATGAATCTGGATCGCTTCGATCTCGACCCTGCCCTGCGCAAGGGTGCCCGTCCCCAAGTATCTCAGCGCTAGGTTTTGGCGCCAAAACTAGAGCCCACAACTAGCGAAATTGTCGGAGAAAACCGAAAAAAATCGGGGCTGCTTGTGCAGGTTTTACCCGAGCTGCGATAGAAAACCGGGCTGAGTCGGAGATCGGTTCCGGCTCAGCCCGGTGGATCGCAGTCGACAAGGTTTTCTGCCATGATTCGTCAAATCAATCACCGTTCAGTTCGCAACTGCCTTCACCCCTCATTTCCCCTCCGTCGTCGCGTCGGCCAAGTGGCGCTACCGTGGTTTACGAGCGACTGAAAACCGCCATCTGTTGGCGACTCTCATCGGAAACAATACGGTGACCTATCAAGACATTGACGGGGATGCGGTGACCGTAACTTTTCCCCGATGATTTCTGACACCTGAAAATGTCAACTCGATTTTACGTTCAAGACGGGCAGCCTTTTCGGGAGCAACGCCACGCCGCAGCAGCTCCGCTCGATCAATTTAACCGGGTTGTCGGCAGCCAATCGGACCAACATTACGGTCTTTGTCGCCTTCGTGTTTTTCGGAAAGATCACCGGTATGCCTTCGATTCAACGGCCACGTATCGCGGACTATAATCGTCACATCCTACGTCAGCCGTGTGATCATCCTTGAGCGAGAATTCAAATCGATGGCCGATTCCTCATCTGCAGCGCCCCCGTGGCGATTTTGGCGTTGGAAATTGCATTGGCAAATTCTCTTGGGAATGGTGCTGGGGATTCTCATCGGCTACAGCATGGCTCGCTGGGCGATTGCCACTGGAGGCGTCCGTGGGGCTTCGAACGTGCTCGAGCATAACTGGCTGCGACTCCTTTGCAAGACGGGCGGCGAGATGTTCTTGAACGCCCTGAAGCTGATCGTGATTCCGCTCGTCACCAGTTCGATCACCTTGGCCATCAGCGTGATTGCCTCGCGTCAGGGTTTCGCCCGTTTGGGAACGAAGTCGTTGGTGTACTTTCTGTCGACGACGTTGCTGGCTGTCCTGTTGGGCCTTGCCTTCGTCAATTGGATTCAGCCGGGGTTCACCGGTGCGGAGCCGCTGCTCACGCAGGAGAAGGCGAAGCAAATCCAAGAAACGTTCGCGGTCGAGTCACAGCGGTTGGCGGCCAGTGCCGCCCTGCACGACGAACGGAGCGGCGAGACGTTGTTCGCCAAGGTGCTCGGCGTGTTCAAGTCGCTGGTTCCAGCCAATCCCGTCAAAGCGGCAGCCGACATGGACCTGCTGGGGCTGATCGTTATTGCTTTGTTTTTCGGCTATTTCATGAGTCGGCTGGCGGGTCCGGTACGGGAAACGTTGCAGAACTTCTGGCAAGGGGTCAACGACATCAGCCTGATGTTCACGCAATTCGTCCTGCAGCTGGCACCGCTGGGGATCGCCATGTTGCTGGCTCATACGATCATGGACAACTACGTCAGTCTGGCTGCCGAAGACCGTGTCGCCGATTTGGTCGGCGCGTTGTGGAAATTCGGATTGACCGCTGCTGTGGCTCTAGCGATTCATTTATTCGTGGTGTTGCCGCTGATTTTTTACACCATCACCGGTATCGGCCCGCAGCGATTGTTCAAGGCGTTAATGCCCGCGCTGTTCACGGCGTTCTCGACCTCCAGCAGCAATGCGACCCTTTCGGTAACTATCGATTGTGTCGAAAAGAATGCGGGGGTTTCCCGACAAACAGCGGGCTTTGTTTTGCCACTGGGGGCTACGGTCAATATGAACGGCACTGCTTTGTACGAATGTGTAGCAGCCATGTTCATTGTCCAATTGTTTGGCTACCAGTTGGATTTCGCCGCCCAGTTCCTGGTGGTCTTGATCGCGCTGCTGACCAGCATCGGCGTGGCTGGGGTGCCGAGTGCATCGCTGGTGGCCATCATCATCATTCTCAACTCGGTATCGAAACAGCTCGGACCTGGCATCGATTTGACGGCGGGGCTGGCTATTTTGATGATCCTCGATCGCCCACTCGACATGTTTCGTACGGCCGTTAATGTTTTCGGAGACGCCGTCGGTGCGATCTTGATCGCCAAGACCGAAAATGAGCCATTGTTTCAAAAATCGCCTTGATCGGTTTGTGCCCCATGATCCTGATCATTGATAATTTCGATTCGTTCACTTACAACCTGGTCCAGCGGTTCGGGGAGATCGATTCGGGCCTAGATATTCGCGTTTTTCGCAACAATGAAATCGATTGCGCGGAAATCGAGCGGCTGGGGCCGAGCCATTTGGTCATCTCTCCCGGCCCTTGTACGCCGCGCGAGGCTGGGATCTCCATCGAAGCGATTCAACATTTTCACGGCAAATTGCCCATTCTCGGTGTCTGCCTCGGGCATCAGTCGATCGGCGCGGCCAGTGGCGGCGAAATTGTGCGCTCCAACCGGCTGATGCACGGCAAGACGGATTTGATTCATCACAAGGGAAGCGGTTTGTTCGCCAACGTGTCGAACCCGCTGGTTGCTACCCGTTACCACAGCCTCGTCATTCGCCCCGACAGTTTGTCACCGGAGTACGAGATGGTCGCTTGGGCCATTGACCCCGATGGGCATCGCGAGATCATGGCGATTGCTCATCGGCGGCATCCCACCTTCGGGTTGCAATTTCATCCCGAAAGTTTTTTGACGGTCGAAGGGATACGACTGTTGCAAAATTTTTTGGAGTTGCCGTTCCGTAACACACTAGGCTGTGAGCAAGTAGCGAGTGGCCCATGATCGAAATCTCCGCAGCGCTCGAACTGATCGCCCGCCATGTGCGCCCCCTGGCGGCCGAGTCGATTCCGCTCGAACGAGCCGTCGGCCGAGTCCTCGCGGCGGCTATTGCATCGGAGGTCGATTCCCCCCCCCATGACAAAAGTCTGATGGATGGTTTTGCCGTTCGTGCGGCCGATACGGCGACCACCGGTGTGGACTTGGAAGTCATCGAAACCGTGCTGGCTGGGCAAATCGCCAGGAAGACGTTACGCCCCGGCACGGCCTGCCGCGTGATGACCGGGGCACCGATTCCACCGGGTGCCGATGCGGTCGTCATGCTCGAGCAAACAACCGTGATGACACAGTCTGCTGAGGAGGCCCGAGTGCGGGTCGATGTGGCAGTTGGCCCGGGAAAACACATCATGAGGCGGGGTGAGTCGATGCGCGCCGGTGAAATCGTGCTCCCCGCCGGAACGGTGATCCGCCCGTATCACCTGGGGGTGCTTGCCGAGGTCGGTGCGGCGACCGTGCGCGTGACGCAGCGACCGAGCGTCGCGATTTTGGCGACTGGTGATGAACTGGTTGCGGTCGAGCAGCGGCCGGGGCCCGCACAGATTCGCAACAGCAATGGGCCGCTACTGGCGGCGCAGGCTCGACGCATTGCCAGCGACGTGCGGGATCTGGGGATCGCCCGCGACGATTACCAGTCGCTGCGCGAGCGGATCGCCGTGGGGCTCGAGTCCGATTTGCTGATTCTGACTGGCGGCGTATCGGCTGGGCTGGCCGACTTGGTCCCGCGCGTTCTCCTGGATTGCGGCGTTCGGCAAGTGTTCCACAAGGTGTCGATCAAGCCCGGCAAACCGATCTGGTTCGGGATTGTCGATCGTGGTTCGGCGTCAACACAGAAGTTGATCTTCGGCCTGCCGGGAAATCCCGTTTCGACGCTGGTATGCTTCGAAGTGTTCGTCGTGGGTGCTTGTCAAGTGCTGGCTGGGCAACCATCCCCTGTCCGTAGCCACAGTTACGGGATCCTGCTGCGAGATCACGCCGTACGCGGGGATCGACCAACCTACTGGCCCGTAAGATTGATCTGGCAAACAAGTGGGCAAACGGGTGTCGAGCCTTTGCCGTGGCGCGGCTCGTCGGACTTGCGCTGCCTTGCCGACGCCGACGCCTTGGCATTTTTCCCGTCTCGGGAGACGCCGTACTCTGTCGGGGAGATTGTCCCGTTGTTGACGTTGGCCGAGTATTGATCGATTGGCGGCCTGTGTTCGACCAGGAAGTTGCGTGATGTGGGACTAGCTTTGTGCTGAAACCCGTTGGCCGCAGGGCGCGAGCCCTCGGGTCCCGCGAAAACCAGACGCTAGTGGATTCCGGCTAATCGTTTCAAAATCCGGACGCTAACGCGTTCCGGCTGATAACTTTTGACAGTGCCCGGCGCGCGGTCAGGACGCGATTCAAAAGATTGATCGTGGTGGTTAAGCGGCCCGACGGCTGGTGAGGTTTTGCCAAGAGGCGGAGAATTCCTGCAACGCTCGTTTCGCTTGAGCGAATTGTTCGGCAACTTGCCGGTCCTGACTGGCGTAGCGACTCGCCTGCAGTCGTTGCCAAGCGTGGATGAGTTGCTTGGGGCCGCGCCAAATCGCTTGCAAGAAATCCCAAAGTCCTGCCGACGAGGCTCGCGAGAATAACCTTCGATGCCGTACCATCGCGCGCGCGGCCGCCAGCCCATGGGGCGCTGCCGACCGTTGGATCATCGACTCGATCGGCCCCGTCACGACCCAACCGGTTTCTAAGCTGCTGCGGAAGCCCAATTCCTTCAACCCCAAGGCGATTTCTGCGTCAAGGTACAAGTCGTCGAAGGCGTCGTCGACGGCGGGTAACCAACCCAATGCGTCATTGCGAAACGCGATGGCCTCCATAGTTCCCCCCAACGAAAAGTCGCGGGCACGAGTCACCAGGGAGCGCGTCCCCGAACTGTCGACGGAAATCCCAAAGATCGCCGACTTTCCCGAGCGAATCACTGGAGCGACGGCCGCAACATCGCTACTGACAAACGCCTTGAGCAGAACTTGGGACCAGTCATCGTCCAACTCAACCCCCGGGCGAAGTACGACCAGAAATTGGCCACAGGCTCGCCTCAAGGCACCGTTCCAATGAGCAGCCAGGCTTCGGTTTTCGCCTACCGTAACGAATTCCACGCCTTCGCTTGCCAAATCGTAATCATCGCGATAGCTGCCATCGTGCGTGACGATGACTTGCGTGCCGGCAGGACAGCTGCGCAGTACCGAGGCAAGCGTGTTTTCGAAAGCCTTCGCGTCCCGATGCAGCCGAATGAAGAAAGAAAACAAAGGCATGGCCTTGCCCGTGAAGGAGTTGATGGGGTGGGTTCCAGATTGTTAAGAATCGAAACTACCGCAATAAATTATCGATCGTAATCCCCCCGCAGCATTCAAGAATCCGCTCGACCTGCCGCAGCTTGGTTCGGAACTCTACACAAGCCTGTTAAAGTGATTTGATTAGCTAAGCTGCGCGGTTTAGCGGTTTTGAGCTGGAGTCGTTGGGAATCGCAACGGTCTTGATCTCAATCATCGAGATGGGCTCCTGATTCCGGTAAACCCTCACGATGGATTCGTTGAATTTCCAGAACGCCGAAAGGTCATCGTAAATGAAACGAACACCGGCGAACTCATTTTTCACGACGAGGTACGATTGGGAAATCGGTGCCTGCGGGTTGTCGACGAGCGAGCCGAGCTCTTGGCGTACGAGCTCGCGAACTTGGGATATCAGAGCGTTTGTGGACATGGCAGTGCCTCTGCAGGTCGGTTGACGCTGGTAGCATCGACTGAATCCCGCGAGGAAATATCTCTTTCCAAAGGGTCGCAGAAAATTTCGCCGACGCCGTTTTTTAGGATTTCGCGGCAATTCCGGACGAGTCGGGGGAAGGTGCTAGCAACCAAAAACCTGAACCGCAAAACGAAAACAGCCAAGGTCCGCGCGGGGGGGCTGGGTCAGGATTTGGGGGGGTGAACCGCGGACTTATGGGCAGGCGATTGTAAACAATGCCTTCGCCTCGCAGGTCGCGGGCGGTTGATGTGGCTGGTCATGTTGGCGTTGTGCCAAGTTCAACTCTCGCTTTTCGTGATCGTTGAGCACATCAACTTGCCGAGATCGTTTGGCGTCAGCGCCGTCGCTGTTGTCTCAGCACGGTCATTGAGACAAGATCGGCAAACTCTCGTCGCTCGCCAATGCCCCGCATCGCCCAAATTGTGCTCGCGACGAGGCTTGACGCCACGTTGCGGCTTCCATACAAGCGGCCGCACGTTGGATTGGATTGGAGCAGGTGAATTCCCTTGACAGCAAAGCGTGAATCCGCAAACTTGAACGCAATGGAATGTTAAGGGCTCGCAACCGACGCTAGATCTTGGCAAGGCCTAAGCTCGGCGGCTCGGTGACGCGACCGGAGTGTACTCGAACTGTAGATAGAACCTTTTTTTGCTTGCGAGTTGACCGACACATGCACACACGATCCATTGGCTGGACGATTTTCCTTTCGGTTGTTTGGACGATGGGTCTGCCAGCACAGGAGAAGGACCGTACCCAGGAACAAATCAAGACCGCTCTGTCGATTCGTCCGATTCAATCGGTGAACGTCGACACGCCGAGCGATGAAGATTTGACCAAATGCCGCATTGAGCGAGCTTCGGAGGCGATCGGCATTCCCGGTTGGGTGATCTACGATGCCAGCGGCAAGAAGCTACGTCAGTTCCTGGACACGGACGGGGACAAGAAGCTCGATGTTTGGCAGTTCTTCCACAACGGCGTCGAGGTCTATCGTGAAATCGACACGAATAAAGACGACAAACGAAACGAGTTCCGCTGGCTGGGCATGGAAGGGACTCGTTGGGGCGTCGATGAGAACCAAGATGGAAAGATCGACCGTTGGAAGCAAATCTCCCCCGAAGAGGTCGCGGCCGAGGTTTTTTACGCCATCCGCGACAAGAATCCAGCGCGGTTCAAGGCGGTCCTGTTGAACGACACGGAACTGGGAAAATTGGGATTGCGCAGCGACCTGGCGCAAGTCGTCGCGGAAAAACTCAGGGGAACTCAAGCTGGGCTGACTGCGGGACTGGCCGAAATCAAAAGCTTGTCGCCTAAGGCAGAATTCGCCCATTTCGGGAGTTCAACGCCGAGCTTGTTCGGCAAGGATTTTGACAAGAACGGCAACCAGAACGACATCCATTTCTACGAGCACTCGTCGGCGGTTTTCGCCGACGATTCGGGCAACGGCAAGTCGTACGGTCAAATTTCGCTAGGCACGATGATCAAGACTCCCTCCGGCTGGCGGGTGATTGAAATCCCCGTGCTGATGCAGGAGGGGAAGGTGGTCACCAACGGCGGCCTGTTGATGACTCAGCCCAACACCGCAATCGCGTCGACACCAACTGATCCTGAAAACGGGGACATCGTCAAACTGTTCGAAGAGTTCGAGGAGGTCGAATCGCAGTTGCGAAACGCTGCCGCGGGTGGCGAAACGGAAAAACTGCAACAACAACGTGTCGAAGTCCTGCTGAAGTTGGCCCTGCAAAGCTCGGGCGAGAATCAGGCGAACTGGATTCGTCAATTGGCTGATACCGTCGCCAACGCCTACGAGTCGGGGGCCTTCGAAAAGGGGCTCGACGCGTTGATGGAGGCTGGGCGGAAACTTGGTGCGGAAAAAGTCGATGTCGAACGAGACTACATTGCCTGGCGTGTGATTACCGCGCGATATGCGAAGTCTTCGGATGGTTCCAGCAGCGAACGCGCGGCGGCGAGTGAACGCTTTCAAAAAGACTTGGAGGCCTTTATCAAATCGTTTCCCGACAGCGAATTCGCTCCCGAGGGACTCAACCAGATGGCCCTCTATGCGGAGGTGAACGGCACCGATGAGGAGAGCCTCAAGCAGGCCATCGAGATCTATAAACGGATCGAAAAGGAGTTTCCCAACAGCAAGTGGGCGGCCCGGGCCAAGGGGGCCCGCAATCGGCTCGACTCGATCGGTAAAAAAATCGAATTCACCGGCAAAACGATCAACGATCAACGATTCGATCTGAACAGCCAGGCCCTGAGTGGCAAAGTCGTGATTTTGCATTTCTGGGCGACTTGGTGCGAGGCGTGCGTCAAAGATTTCGCCGAATATCAGCGGCTGTCGGCTAAATACAAAGACGATCTGGTCGTTGTGGGGGTGAATCTGGACGATTCTTATGACAAGATGAAGGAATATTTGAGCGCCAACCCGCAGTACAAGTGGACCCAGTTGCATGCTCCAGGGGGAGTGTCCGACAGCCCTCTGGCGACGCAACTTGGGGTTTCGACCTTGCCATTGATCTTGTTGATCGATCAAAAAGGTCTGGTGGTTGATACTGGGTTAAGCGCTCGTGAATTGGATCGCAGCATTCAACGATTACTGCGGTAGCCAAGTTCGCGAGCGAATTGGTGCGCGAGTTCCAGCACCTTTTTCGAGATAGCTCCCGATGGCAAAAATCAGAATCGTCGCCCTCGACCCGATCGCCCCCGAGGGTTTGGCCTTGCTTGATGCCGAATCCGATTTCGAATACGAAGTGCGCACCTGGCTCAAGGGCGAAGACTTACGCACCACCTTGTCCGAATTCGACGGAGCGATCGTTCGCAGCGGCGTCAAAATCACGGCCGAATCGCTCGCCGGCAATCGTCGGCTCAGGGCGATCGTACGAGCGGGTGTCGGTACCGACAATATTGACAAGGTGGCAGCGACGCGGCTCGGCATCATCGTGATGAACACGCCTGCGGGCAACACGCTGAGCACCGCCGAGCACACGATGGCCCTCATGCTGGCTTTGGCCCGCGAGATCCACCCGGCCTATCAGTCGTTACTCGAAGGTCGTTGGGATCGCAAGACGTTCATGGGGACGCAGTTGGCCGGCAAAACTTTGGGTGTGATCGGGATGGGGCGCATTGGCCGAGAGGTGGCGAGCCGGGCGATGGCCTTCGGCATGACTGTGCTCGGTCACGATCCGTTTTTGACTGAAGATCAAGCGGCGAAGCTGGGGATTCAAAAAACGGCTGAAGTCCGTGAGATGTTGCCCCTCGTGGACTTTCTCACCGTTCACACGCCATTGAATAACGAGACAAAAGATCTCATCGGCATGGCCGAACTGGAATTGCTCAAGCCGGGTGTCCGACTGATCAATTGTGCCCGGGGGGGCATCTACAACGAAGCGGCTCTGGTGGAGGGGCTAAACAGCGGGAAGATCGCGGGTGTCGCTCTCGATGTGTTTGCCGAGGAGCCTTGCACATCGCACCCGCTATTTGGTATGCCCGGCGTCGTCTGCACGCCCCACCTCGGGGCCAGCACTCACGAGGCGCAAACGCAGGTCGCCGTCGAAGGAATTCGCTTGCTGCTGAATTTTTTCAAGCAAGGAGAAATCCGCCAAGCGGTCAACATGTCGTCGCTCGATCCCAAGACCCTTCGCGAAATGCAGGGCTATCTCGACGCGGCGCATCGTTTGGGGCTCTTTCTGGCCCAGCTGCAAGGGGGAACGGTCGAAACGTGTGTTCTGCGTTACCAGGGAGATATCGCGGCGCTCGATACCAAGCCGCTGACGGCGGCTTTTTGTGCCGGCTTGTTGGAACGCGCTTTGGCAGAAAGCGTCAATATGGTGAACAGTGAACTTCTGTTGCGTGAACGCGGAATTCAATTGACCCAAGCGACCAGCAAGGCCAGTCAATCATTTTCCTCGTTGATCAATGCAGAGGTCTCCGGCAAAGGCTCACGGGTCACCGCCAGCGTGGCCTTGTTCGGTACCAGTATGCCACGTCTGGTCCTGATCGACGATTTGCCGATCGACGCGTACTTGGATGGATTGATGTTGTTATTTCGCCATTCGGATGTACCCGGGGTCATCGGCCGCGTCGGCACCATTTTTGGCGAGCACAATATCAATATCGCGCAAATGTCGGTCGGCCGCGATCGCGGCAAGCGGGGGCAACCGGCCGTCGGTGTGCTGAATTTGGACAGCGCACCGGATACGGCCTGCCTGGAGCTGTTGCGCGCTATTCCCTCGCTGTCGAGTGTGCAAGTGATTGAATTGCCCCCGGAAGGTACCTTGCCGAGTTGGCTGATCAAGTGAACTACTGCGAATCAACGAATGAAACATAATCTGCATACGATGAATCTTGTGAGCTTTGTTCCCTTATTTTTCTTTGCCATGGCCGCGAACTTAACCGCGCAAGAATCGGACCTGGGACTACCAGACGATCTTCGTGAGCCGGTGATCGTGATGGACTACGTTGGTGGGTTCCGCCGTCCCGATCCGCCAGGATTCGTGCGAACGCCGTTCGTGAGGATTTATGCCGACGGCCGTGTGCAGACCGGCCGAAATGCACCGGAACAAGAGGTTTACGAAATTTGCCTCGATGCGGCGGAACTGGAGGAGCTCGTCAAGTTCATCGTGACGGAACAAAAATTTTTCGAGCACGATTCGAACGCGCTGAAGGACCGGATCGAGCAGGTTCCCGATCGGGCGATCGTCATGGACGCTCCATCGACAACCATTACCCTGCGCACGCGGCAGAAGTGTCACACGGTGAATGTCTATGCGCTGTCGATGGTCGCACGGCAACTTACATCGATCGACGGTCTGCAACGATTGCACGCGATCGAGCAGCGGCTGAAGGCGGTCCATACCCTCGCAGTGCTTGGTCGCGATGTGGCCGAACGCATTGTAAATCAGGTCAACGAGTACCTGTCGAAAAATGACCGCAGGTTGCCGAATAATTTGACGTGCCGAGATCTCTCCTGGTTTTCCAGTTCGCCGTTATCCACTCGCGTCGGCTTGACCCGGGGTGAGACAGACCCGCACGGACCCTTTTCCATCACCGTCGAACTGGATGCGGCTAAGAATATCAAAAGCATCAACGTCCAGAAACAATGACCTTCGTTCATTCACGCGATGCTTGATCGCTACCCCCCTCGATCCGCTTGCCGGTTTCGGGATCGATCCGCGTGGCGATCCAGTTCAATTCGACGGCACCGTCTGAAATCAGTTGAGGTGCGACGTAACGAGTCGGCTTCTTGTAGGGCGGAATGAGGAAGCGATCCCCCTTCTGCAAGATCGGCCGCTCCTCGACCATCTCGCCGAACAAGCGTGTGCCAGCCAATTGGCAAGGATACCAGTGCCCCTCGCCTGATGAATCCTCCAAATAGAATTCGGCATAGGTATGACCGGGGATCCATACAGCTCGCGCCGGAATTTTGTGGATGCGGCAGACAGCGATGAATAGCGACGTCAACTCTTCGCAATCGCCATGCCCGACCGCGAGGGCCGTCGGGAGCGACCGTATTTCCGGATCGAATCGGTAGGGGATCCGCTCGCGGACGACATCGTAAATTTTCTCGACGCGCTGCCATGCCGTCGCTTGATCGTCAAGTTCGATTTCTGCCGCAAACTTTTTGACCTTTGGATGCTGGATCTCGATAAAGGGACTCTCCTGGATGAACGGCTTGAGCGGCTTGGGAATCGATTTCGGAATCGTCAATTGATGGGGTGCCCGCGGGGCGACGATGATCGATTTCTCAACTTGGCAAATTACAGCCACCCGTGCTTCCGAGCCGCGGGGAAGGGTGGGGATCCCAATCCGCATGATCCTCGCTAACTTATCGAGGTCCTCGAATTCCGCTTCGGCATCTCCCACACGCCGTTGCTCGACGATGCGTACTGTTTGTTCCGGCCAGTCAATGGGCACGGGGAAATAGGTCAGAATCTGTTGCGCCGTCCCTTGGGCCGCGATTTCGACTCCGAATTCCCATACGAATTGATTTTCGTAGGGGACCAGCGTGACACGTTCGTCGTCCGGATGGATTTCCTCGGAGGTTGGCGGGGATGTCTGTGCCGCGGCGATTCCGGTCACGGCAGCGAGTATCAACAACGCGGTCAGGAAAAAGTAACAGCTATGGGAGGAGTTTCCCGCTGTCGCTTGCCCTACTTCGCGGTAGCGTAGCGGCGAGAATGGCTCGGGGAGCCCTCGCCTGGCCGCAGTCTCGCGCGGCGAGGCAAAGATATCGCGGAGTAGAAAACTCACCATTATTTCCCGACTCCTGCCATTTTTCTGGCAAAGAATTGGACATCGCGCGGCGGATCGCTCCCTTGCACCACCATGGTTTCCGTCACGAAACGCTGCGGATCCTTTTTCTCAGGGACGCGGAAATTGTCTCCCTTTTGAAAAATCACGGCCGGGTTCGAGTCCGCGCCGAATTCGGCAATGCCGGTCAGTTTGACGGGAAACCAAGCCCCGAGGTCTTGATCGTCCACCAGGAAGAATTCCGCTTGCACCGCACCTTCGACCCACACCGTGCGGGCAGGGACCTTGTGGAGTCGACACATGCCGACGAACAAGCCGATCCGATCTTCGGGACAGCCCCGTTTGTCCAGAAACGCTTGTGATGCGTCGTCCATCTCCAGATCGGGGGACTCCTCGATGTTGATGTTGATCCAGTCGAAGATCGCTTTCACTTCCTCCCAAGCGCTCTCTTTATCCGCCACGATCTCTTTCAATGTCGCCTTGATCTTGGGATGTTTCAAGTTGATGCCCGGACTCACGCCGAGGTACGCCTTGGCCTCCTTCGGCGGGTTTTTGGGGATCATGAAAATCGACGGATCCGCAGGGGGCTGAATTTTATTGACTTGAACGTTGAATATCGCGCGGAACGTCAATTCTTGGTTCGGTCGCAAGGTCGGCACGGTGACCACCATCTGTTTCAGTCCCGGTTGCTCCCGAAACTCAACCAAATTGCTGGAGGCGGGAATCGATTGATCGTCCAAGGTGACCGATTGTTCGGGCGTGTCGAGCGGGACAGGGATCACGACCTTCAAGTTTTGACAGGGGGTGGGGCCTCCTTGGATCGTCGCGCCGACTTCGAAGCGAATCGCAGCATGTTGGCTGAGGACCGGGCCGCGTTCGGACACTTTTGGTTTGGTGTTTTTTTTCTGCTGGGCCGGTATATCGCTGGCAACCAAGATGCACCAAAGGCCAACGAAGAAGCCTGCAAATTGGATTCGAACCATATTCGGTTGTCCTTACGAGTAGATTTTGTTCGCTGGCGACGGGCACTCTACGGCGTTGATCGCTTTAACTTTCTGTGATCGACAATACCAGATCGGTCAATGTCGGTAGCAAGGGATCGGGAGGTCGAGCCGCGAGCGCCTTCCCAAAGTTATCTTTTGTAATGCTCAATGCCCCTCTACGTGTGTTCCAAGGCAATCGCTGGCCTCGCAACGGTGCGCAACCGTCACTACATATGCCCCTCGTCCTCTATCTTATTTCGACCCAGGCCGAGAGTTTAGGTCAAATTTTGGCCGCCTGGCCTTACAAAATATAGCGGCCGGACTGCCGGGCAAACTCTAGCGGCCGTTATTCAGGCCTGAAACAAAGATTTCGAAGTCTTTCAGATGGGCAGGCCGTTAGTTCCAATACCCGCCGAACCACACCAGGCCCAAAATAATGCCGAAAAAGATGAACGTCCAATACAGAAAACGGCCAGCGTGAATCAAAACCTCTTTGGCTCGTTCGTGACGGGTCGCCCCATAAACGAGACTGATGGCGATCAACAGCGGCAAAGCGTACCAGATGCGAGCAATATCGGTTAACTGGCCCAACAAGGCTATGGTGGTCCCAAGGGTCATGCGTCCTCCGGTTTTCCCTTCCCCAGTTTTTCTCGTTGCTCCTTCGACAAGATGGCTGGTCCAACCATCGCATCGTAAATCGCCAGCATGTTCAGCAAGCCAGCGACGAGAGTGTACAACGTGCCGATCTCGAAAAAGTGCCCCAATTCGGTATGCCAAGTCCCCAGCACATCGTTCTGATTCAGATCGATTCGCCCAGAGGGGGGAGCCATGAAGCCGTCCTTGATGGACGTCATATTGGGCGGCAACGATTCGCCGGGTCTCAGGCGGCGATACGACAAGGGATCGAGCACGACGCGGGCACCGCTCCCGGACATCACGATTTCGGGATAACGTTCGGCGATGACCCATAGGGGCTGGCCGCCGTCGCGCGTCACGATGGCTTGAACAATCGCGGGAAACGCAGGGAGTCCTACGGCGACCTGGCACAGGTACTGCCAACGAAAATCGTCCTTCTTGAACGATGCATAAACAACTCGGCTGCTACCCCACAAAACTCCCAAAAAGAACAAGCCGAGCACGCAGGTCATGTACAAAAATCCCTTGGCGAAGCGGCGTTGGTAGAAATGTCCCGCTCCCGGCCACAGCCATGCCAGCAAGGCAGCGAACCAGGGATCGCGCAACTCCACCGTCAACTGTTCGCCGTCGTCCAGTTCGTATACAACTTCGGTCATCCGTTCGTTAACCTATCGAGTGGTCCAAGGGGTGCTCGTCTGCCATCAGCACGAGGGATCGCAGGGGCTGGACACTTTGTCCGGCGGAATGCTGGCCAACCGATTTTCCCGCGTCAACCTGGCCCATTGTCATCTTTATCTCCGGAGCGTGCAACGGCAATGACGATCCCGCAACCGCGATTTTTTGTCGAAAACATCGGCGATGCAGATCGTCTCGTGATCGACGGTGATGAGGCCCACCATTTAATTCGCGTCCTGCGGGTGCAAACGGGTGAGTCCGTCGTGCTGTTCGACGGCTGCGGCGGTGAATATGACGCGGAAATCGAACAGATCGGCAAAAGCAGTTTGTCGGTCGCCATCCGGCAGCATCGACTGGTGGAGCGGGAATTACCGCGGCCGATTTCACTAGCCGTCTCGCTCCCCAAGGGTGATCGTCAAAAAGTCCTGATCGAAAAATTGGTCGAGTTGGGAACGACGCATTTGGTGCCGCTCGAAACGGAACGTTCGGTAGCACAGCCGACACCCCAAGCTGTCAAGCGATTGCGGCGAATTGTGATCGCGGCCAGTAAGCAATGTGGCCGCAATCGCCTGATGTCGATCGGCGAACCGTGCACTTTCGCGGAGTTGTTGGCACCGTCGCAAGACTCTGTCGCAATGCCGTGGATCGTCTGCGATCCGAGCGGTCATAGGCCTTTGCCGCAGCTCGTCGTAGCTTCCCCCGGATACGCAATCGCGATTGGTCCCGAGGGAGGGTTCACCGCCAAGGAACTTCAGGCCGCCACGGCAGCAGGTTTAAACGTTGCGAATCTCGGACCGCGCATTTTGCGGGTCGAGACAGCAGCGGTTTACGCTGCAGCGGTGCTGGCCGCCTCGATCGATGGTGTGGAATCACCTTCGGTGTAGGACGGGGGTACCGTTCGTTCGCATTGCAACTTCCACCCTCAACGGCGAGCGAATCGGCACCGTGGAACAAATACATAAGCGAACGCCTGCAATCACTATGCGGAATCGCCTAGAAGAATCCGCCTTGGGCGCCGCCGCGGTTAGCCCCCCGGCCGCCGCGGTTACCCCCGCCTTGCCCGCCACCGAAGTTCGGGAATTGGAAATTCGCCGGGAATTGGAAGATCGGTTGATTTTGGCCACTCTGTTGATTTTGTCCGCCGCCCGGCCGAATCTGTCGGATTTGTCCGGTGTTGGCTTGCTGGTTTTGCCCGCTTCCAGTTTGGGATTGATTTCCGGCGAGCCCGGAGGTTTCTTCGGGGAGTCCTTCGACTTCGATGCCGGGGATGAGCAGCTTCAAGGCCCGTCCCATTTCCACGGCGTCCATCGATTCGAGGTACAGCATTTCGGGTTTGCTGAAATCTTGGGGACCCGGCGTATCGACTTGTTTTACGATTGCCACGACCTCGTCGTAAATGTAACTCGGGCCTGTGAAAATCAGCATTCTATCGAGATGTCCGAGTCGGCCTTTAGGTCGCAACTCATCGGCGTTTTTTTGTTGGGATCCGCCGGTGGCACCCCGCATGGCTTGTTGAACCATCCGGGCCATGGCCGCTTCCGGCGGTTGGCCCCCCCCGCCGCTTTGACCACCTCCGCCCGAGTCGGATTGGATCAGATCCTTCAATTGAGCCTCAATCATTTTCTTAAGGGCTTCCACGTCGGAGTAGAAAGAGATCGGAATCACATAAGTCTTGCCGATCAAATTCGGGTCGTGGGGTGCCTGGGCCTGATCGATATAGTCGATGAACTGCGAAATCATCTCGAGGTCGTTGGTCGTCGCTCCCACCACGGCGATCGTGTTGAGTCGCACGTCCTCGATCGTTTTGATGTTGGTGCTTTCCAGCCACTCCACCGGGGCGGCTGACGAACTGCCGCCGCCCCCCCCGCCGAGCAGGCCCGACATCATGTCGCCGGCAGCGCCGCCGAGCATGTTGGACATCATGCCGCCGAACATGCCGCCTAAACCGCCGCCCCCCCCTCCGTTAGAGCTGCTGATTCCCAAAAACTTGTCGAGTAATTCCTTGGCCTCATCCGCCTTGGCGTATTTCAAATAGAAAAACGTGGGGAGTTCTCCAGCGCTGGCATTTTTCAGCAAGCTGTTGATGAGTTCCTCCATATCGTCGGCGGCGTCCAGGTCTGCCGACTCCACGACGATGCCGGCCGGTCCAAGTCGCACGGTGACGGGAGCTCCGGGGACTGATTTGGGCTCTTGAGGGCGTGCGTATTTACCGAGTGTTTCCTCATCTTGGAATATTTGGGTTTCATCGGAGTTTCGGCCAACGGACCCTCGCTCAGGATCTTGCAATGAATCGAAGGAAACGAATTCGTAATCTGCGGTCACGATACTCTCGCTGTCGGCGTCATTCGCATCGTGGCGCGATGTCCGGGCCATTTCGGCGCTCTGAGCACTGCGAACGTTCCGCCAGTTCCGCTGCCGGTAGGAGCCTTGATCCGGTGTTTTCTTGTTGGTCGGTTCGCCATTGCCCTTTGAGCCCGGATAGAGCAGCGGGTTGGTGCGAAGATTCTCGCGTTGATCCGGCAACACAAATTTCAATTGATTCTGTCGATTGGTCGTCGGCCAATAATCCTCAAGCATCGACATGACGTTCCAAGCTTGGTTTTCGGGCACCGGAATGACTCGTGTCGTGGATCGGCCCGTCTTGCGAGACAATCCGTCGGCGAGGTCCCAACGCGAGATCAACTCCTGGGCCAAGGCGATTTCTTGAGGCTTTCCGAGAATCACCAGCGTATCGGTACTGGAGTCACCATAGAAGACGGGGCCAGTTTTGGCGGTTTCCGAGTCGGTCTGACGGAACATCGCGTTGAGGTACTCGATCGCGCTGCTGACCGTCCGATTCTGTAGGGTGATCGTGGCCGAACTGGAGGACGCTCCGTTGACCGTATTGATGATCTCGTTGATTTCCTCGTGGTCTTGGGCCCGAGCCAGCACGATGAGGGTCCCTGTTTCCTTGTCTTGGTCGATTTTGACGTCTCGGCCGGCGAGCATCGTGTTGACGACTTGGAAGGTAAGCAGCGGATCTTTGGTAACGGGATAGCTCTTCAAGAAAGGTTTTTCCTTGGGACCACTGGCCGTGATCTCCTCGGGGATATCCACAACCGCCGCGATCCGCTCGAATTCCGCAATTTTTTCGGCCGTCCCTTTCAGATAAATCTTGTCGCCGAAGATTTGCGGTCGAATCGTCAACGAGCCGTCAGCGAACTGGTTCTGATTTTCGCCGAGTCCCATCAGGCTACGGACGACGATCAGCAGTTCGTCGGCCGTGACATGTTTTAGCTTGTACGTGGTGATCTGCTGCGAGCGACTGATTTTCCGCTCGCGGGCTCCCTCGATCAAACCGCGGATCACCCGCAATTTTTGTCCGGTCGCCTGCACGATCAAACGACCGGTGTCTTCGAGATAGGTCGTGGCCCGGCGATCGTCGACGATACTTTGCACCTCACGGACGATATTCGTGTCCTTCAGGTCCGAGACGTCGAATTGGCAGCGAATGGTTTCGTATCGCCCGCGGTCGTCGAGTTGGTCGGGCCGGACCGTTTCGATCAAGTCTTCGGGATAGCCATCTCGCTCGCGAATGAGGATCAGCATCTTCTGGTAACGAACCAGGGTGTAGACATCCTCGCGAATACGGAGCCCGTGGTTGATGATGTCCAGCACCTCACCGAGAGTGTAGTAGTCGTTGGAGTGATAGGTCCAAGTCCCCGGTGGGTAGTTGCTGGTACGGAGATGGAGGGTGTAACCTGCCTTGTCGGCAAAGTACTCGATGACGTTCTTCCATTCTTCGTTTTCGAAGCTGATTTGGAATTTGTCTTCGCTGTTGGCCGTGGCCGCGGCGGCGGGTTCCGTAGAAGCCGGCGAGACCTGCGCGACTCCGCTCCAAGGCGCAGCAACTAGCGCGAGGCCGAAAAGAAAGCCCCTGAATCGACTTCGCTCGCTAAACATTACAGCCATATCATGATCCTGATCGTCGGATTTTATTCGGGTCGCGATGCGATGCACCCGCTGCACCCCCCTCAGCCGACTTGGTGAATTTGGTAAGATTGTTGACCCATGTTTCTGTTTTCGTTTTTTCGGGTTTTACCGCGGGCGAACAACATATTAAACCACGCCCAACTCTTGTCTGGAAAAATTGCTACTTCCGCGACAACATGCCCTGAACAGGGCCAGCAGATCTAGCACGTTCAGAAGGCGACACCATCCAGGATGGCGACTTCCGACCGGACCAGTGTGAATTTCCGGTAAAATCGCCCGAGCGGGCGGATCGGCAGGGATTTTCAACTCCGCGACATCCGCTAATTTAATTAACTGCCGTTTTACGTCGAAGTTTCGTTTTTTGAGCCGAAAGTGCCGATAATTCTGACCTTGGAAACGACCTGCGACGAAACCGCAGCGGCCGTGATCGATGAAAAATTGCAGATTTTGGGGTCGTCCATTGCGTCGCAACACGAATTGCACCAGCGTTTTCAAGGGGTCGTTCCCGAGATCGCGGCCCGGGCTCATCTCGAACGAATGTTGCCGGTAATCGATCAATCACTGAGGGGGGCGGGGATTTCGGTCGGTCAGCTCGATGCCGTCGCCGTCGCGGTGACACCGGGGCTGGCGAATTCGCTGGTGGTGGGGTTGATGGCCGCGAAAACGTTGGCGTTGACCTGCCAAATTCCGCTGATCGGCATCAATCATTTGCATGCTCACATTTATGCTTGCCAAATCGCGGCTCGCCGCAACGTTTACCCTTGCGTCGGTCTGATCATCAGTGGCGGCCACACCCACCTGTACGACTTCCCGAACGCGATCGAGCCGCGGTTGCTCGGCGGAACGATCGACGACGCGGCGGGGGAGGCTTTCGACAAAGTCGCCAACATGTTGAATTTGGGATTCCCCGGTGGGCCCGCTGTCGCCAAGTTAGCCGAGCGAGGCTATCCGCATCGCTTTGCCTTCCCCCGCAGTTTTTTGCATGATGCTCGGCTCGCGTTCAGCTTCTCGGGGCTCAAGACCGCCGTTCGTTATGCCCTTGGCGGATATGGTCCGGTGGATTTTCGCACGCTGCAAATTGATCCTCAACTGGCGGCCGACGTCGCCGCCAGCTTCCAAGAAGCGGTGGCGGAGGTGCTCGTGGCGAAATCGATGCAAGCTCTCGAGCAAACACAACGTCCACGCCTCTGCGTAGGGGGGGGCGTCGCGGCCAACCGCCGATTCCGCGAACTCTTGATGGCCGCTGCGGACCAGCGCGGCGTCGAAGTAATCATCGCTCCGCCGGAGTTGTGTACCGACAATGCGGTGATGGGAGGGATCGCGTTCGAGAGGTATCATGCTGGCCGGTTCGATCCGCTCGATTTGGATATCGTGCCCGGGCTGGTTCGCTGATTCCCTCGATCGATGATCGATAAATTTGCCGAAACCGTTTACTGATCGATGATTTCCAGCTGGTTGTCGATTTTGTAGACACCGGGTTGCAGGTTCAATTGCCGGATCACGCGATCGGCTTCTGCCTTGGTCAGCCGCCCCGTGACCGTCGCTTTGCGATTCTGGACGCTTACCGTATAACCGGATTGCGGGATAGCGGCGTTGCGAACCACGCGGTCCATGAACTCGGCCGCGACTTGGTTGCCCGGTTTGATCGGGGCCTGGATCAAGTTGGTCAACGGCGTGCGAACCGAACTGCGATTGACTTGGAAGGTCGATTGGCCGCCGGTTGCACCGAACGCGCCTCCCACCCGTCCCCCTAATCCTGGCGTGCCCACCAAGCCGCTGGCACCGCGGTTGGTTGCCGTTGTTGTTCGTGCGGCACCCGTCTGACCCGCCTGATTGGTTCCTGTTTGGCCACCGCTGATCGACAACGAGCTGGGACCGACGAAACCCGTCTGACGAAGCGAGGCCGCCGTGGGACCGACGAAGCCCGAGTTGCGGTTGTCTTGGATCGAGATCGGGGTGAGTCCCAAGTCCAGATTCGTGTTGAACTCTTGCCGTTGCCCGGAGGCTTGGGCACCCCCGGTTTGCTGCGATCCCAAGCCCGCTTGTTGGCCACCGGTCCCTTGATTGGTGCCGCCGGTTCCGCCGCCAATCGTGCCTCCGGTGCCACCCCCCGTATTACCGCCGGTTCCGCCGCCAATCGTGCCTCCAGTGCCACCCCCCGTATTACCGCCGGGAAGGCCGCCGCCTTGAGCCCATGCGGTATGGTTTGAAATCGCGGCCAAGCTAACGAAGCAGCAAATCGCCAGTGCCAGAAAATGCTTGGTCATGGTTATCCCCGGGGCTAGAAAAACGTTTTTGCGTCAGTCATTGTTGCCGAAATCGTTACGTTTTCAATATTCCGTAATCTTGGTTCGGCAAAACGGTGCGGACGATAACATCTTTAACCCGCGTGGCCGGTACGGGTTTCCTGACTTAACAAACACGCTATCAGCTGGGGGCCATCGCGAAAAAACAGGGTAAACCGGCAAAATGATCACGATTTTTTGAAACCGACCGTTTTCGCCAGTGGTTTAAGAACTCGTTGGTTCCCCGGTCCAAACATTTAATTCAGAAGAGATTTATGAGATTTCGACATTTGACGTTGGGTGGCTCGTCCCGGTTGTGGATCTTGATGGTTTCGCTATGGTCCTGGCCGTTTGCCGCCGCCTTGTCGGGGCAGCAACTTCGGCCGCCGACGGATCAATTGTTGCCGGAAACGACGGTCTTCTATTTCCAGGTTCTCGACATCCGCCAATTCATGGAGCAGATGTCCAAGACCAACTTCGGGCAAATGTTCCAGGACGAAAGGGTCGCGCCGCTGGTCGAGGATCTTTACCAGCAAGCGAAAGATGCCTTTCGGGACAACCAGGACCAAATCGGCGTCAGTTGGGAAGACCTCGAGGGGTTCCCGACCGGCGAAATCTGCTTTGCCGTGATCGCTCCGAAGCGAGCCGATCCTCAGTTCGCTGTCTTCGTAGACATCGATCCGTCGTCGAATGCTCCGGCCAACATTTTTTCTCGGATCGAAGAAATCGCCGAGGAACGGGGCGGCACCATCGAGACAGAAGACACAGAAGAGGTCGAATACATCACGTACGCCCGCAACGATAACGTATTCACGCGTTTCCAGATGGAGAACACGATGGTGATGACCAGTGATCGTAAGCTTGCCGAGCAAATCGTGGATCGCTGGAAAGGCCGACCTGTCGAGAAAATCCGGCCGCTGACCGACAACCGAAAATTCGTAACGATCATGAATCGGTGCCGCGGCACGAAGGAAACGCCTCCCGAGGTACGGTTCTTCGTCGATCCGATCGAATTGGCGCGGGCTCTGACACGCGGTCAAGTTGGCGCTCAGACGATAATCAACTTTTTGCCGGCTCTCGGCTTGGATGGCTTGCTCGGTGTCGGCGGTTCGATCATCTTCGATGACAAGGACTTCGAAAGCATTTCCCATCTGCACGTGATGTTGGCCAATCCTCGAGCCGGTATCCTTAAAATGTTGGCGCTCAAGCCCGGCGATTACAAGCCCGAAAATTGGGTCCCTGCCAACGTTGCCAGCTATGTTTCCACCAGTTGGGATGTGCCGCAGATGTACGCTGAACTTCGCAAACTGGTGGACTTCTTTTCTGCCGAGGGGACGTTCGATAACCAAGTCGAACAGAACATCAATTCGCAACTTGAGGTCGATTTCGAGAAGGATGTGCTGCCTGCTTTTTCCGGACGTCTCACGCTCGTTACGTGGATGGAAACGGAATCGTCGGCATTCAATGCACAAGTCAACGGGGTTGCCCTGGGTATCAAAGACGTCGAAAAGGCCATGGCTTTCATCGAAAAAGTGAGACAGCGGGAGGAAGTTAATAATAACTCCGACGAAGAAGGAATTTCCGAATCGAAACACCGGGGCGTTACCATCTGGTCGGTGAACAATCGCCGTGAACGGGACCGCCTGGAAATGCGACGTGAAAATGGTGAAATCCGCATGACCATTCGCCCACCCGAACCGTCGTATGCGATCATCGACGACACGTTCGTCTTTGGCGACAGCCTTGCCTTCATCAAGCGCTGTATCGACGTTGCCAAGGGGGACGGGGATCGTCTGCTGGACGACGAAGATTTCGAAATGATCGCCAAACGGATGACTCGCTTACTCGGCACCGATATGCCGTCGGCGGTGGTCTATGCGCAGCCAGGTCGCAATTTCGAAATGATGATCAACCTGGGGAATGGGGATGATGTTAGAAATTTCTTGGAGGAGGAGGCCGAGGAGAATCCCTACGCTCGCCGCCTGCAAGAATCGCTGAAGAAAAATCCCTTGCCGCGGTACAACGACATCAAAAAGTATTTCGTGCCGACCGGCGGATTTGTGACCAGCGATGACACGGGCTACCATTGGTTGAACTTCAGCCTCAAGGAAGGTAGCTAATCAGGCTGCAGCGAGTTGATCCTTGCCCGAATCCGGGGTTTCGCTGACAATAGAGGATTGTCGTTCCGTCCTGCGTTGGCTCTGGCCCCGGTTTTTTTATGCAACTCCCGATTCTGAACGAAGCCAAACGAGCCTGCGGGCGACTGGAGCAACTCCCGTCACCGGAGGTGCTCGCGGCACGACGCCCCTTGCCGATGACCCGCGAAGAAGCGCTGGAAAGGGGCTGGGATGAAGTCGATGTGGTCTTCGTCACGGGTGATGCCTACATCGATCACCCTAGCTTTGCCATGGCCATTCTCGGTCGCACGCTCGAGGCGGCGGGTTATCGAGTCGGAATCGTCTCGCAACCGAACTGGCAATCTTGTGACGATTGGCGACGCTTCGGACGCCCGCGGTTGTTCTTCGCGATCAGCGCCGGGAATATGGACTCGATGATCAACCACTACACGGCCAACCGCAAGGTCCGCAACAGCGACGCATACTCGCCCGGCGGCCGGATCGGGCTGCGGCCCGACCGCGCGACGCTCGCCTACTGCCAGCGGGCCCGCGAGGCTTACAAGGGAGTCCCCGTCATCGCCGGCGGCGTCGAGGCCTCACTCCGCCGGCTGGCCCATTACGATTACTGGAGCGACAAGGTTCGACGCTCGATCCTCCTGGACAGCAAGGCCGATCTGGTCGTGTTCGGCATGGGCGAAAATCCCATCGTTGAAATTGCCGATCGTCTCGCGCGCGGGGAATCGGTCAAGGATCTCCGCGATATGCGGGGGGTCGCTTACGCCTTAGGAAAAACCGAATCGCCGCCGGTCGATTGTTTGGAACTCCCCAGTTACGAGGATGTGGCGTCCGACAAGGTCGCTTTCGCTGAGGCGACGAAAATGATCCACAATGAGACGAACCCCTACAACGCCCGTCGCTTGCTGCAGCGGCACGGCGACCAAGCCGTAGTGGTCAATCCACCTCAATTTCCCATCTCGAAGAAATCGATGGATGCGATCTACGATCTCCCTTACACACGTCGACCGCATCCGAGCTATCGCGAGAAAATTCCTGCCTTTGACATGATAAAGGATTCGGTCACGATCATGCGGGGCTGCTTTGGCGGTTGCACGTTCTGCTCGATCACGGCTCACCAAGGCCGCATCATCCAATCGCGCAGCCAAGTCTCAATCTTGAAAGAAATCGAGAATATGGCGGACGATTCTCAATTCAAAGGGATTGTCAGCGACATCGGCGGCCCGACCGCCAACATGTACGAAATGCGGTGCACCCGCCCGGACGTCGAGGTCAAATGTCGTCGCCAATCATGCGTACATCCGACCATCTGCAAGTTGTTGGGGACCGATCACGGCCCGCTCATTCAATTGATGCGCCAATCCCGCCAGGTCCCGGGGGTCCGCAAGGTTTTGGTGGCCAGCGGGATTCGCATGGATCTGGCGCAACGCTCCCCCGAGTACATGCAAGAGCTCACGCGACATCACGTCGGGGGCCTGCTCAAAGTCGCTCCCGAGCATGCCGACGACGACGTTCTGAACAACATGAAAAAGCCGAGCATCGACGAGTTTCGGCAGTTCGCGGAAAAATTCGACACCGAGTCGAAGCGGGCCGGTAAGAAACAACACTTGGTGCCTTACTTCATTTCGAGCCATCCCGGCAGCGACCTCAACAGCATGATTCAACTGGCCGTTTTCCTGAAACGCAACGGCTACAAGCCGGACCAAGTCCAAGACTTCATTCCAGCACCGCTCGACGTGGCGACTTGCATGTACTACACCGGGATGGATCCGTTCACAAAAAAACCGGTTTATATCGCTCGGACGCTCAAGGACCGCAAGCTGCAGCGGGCGCTCATGCAATTTTTCAAGCCGGAAAATTATTTTGAGGTCCGCGCGGCGCTCCTCCAGGCGGGTCGCAAAGACCTCATCGGCGAAGGCTGCGATTGCCTGATCCCATCGCAGCCGCCGAAACAAGCGCTCGAGTACCGCCGCCGCGAGGCCGGACGGCAGTTTCGCGGCGACTACGTTCACCAGATGCCCCCGAACCAACCACTCGCCGCCGCTACCGGGCCGAACCAAGCGTCGCGCCACAAGAAATCATCGAAAAAGCAATCTCGAAATGCACCGGGAATCGGTTATCGACCGGATCGAAAATCGGTACGACGTAACCTCGACGAGCAGTAGCGGCATGTGGTACTCGCACGGTCGACGCTCCCGTGATCATTCGGTCCTCGCGGAATTCGCCGCCGAAAATTCCCCGCGGCCGTGATGGCTGCTTTTCAGACGACGACAACTGATAACGCCTGGACATCATTCTCATCTCCCGCAACGCTGGCATATCGAATGAATCACGAACCGAAGGTTGTCGACTGGCTCATGCTGTTGTTGCTGGGTTTGATGTGGGGTTCAGGGTTTTTCTTCATCAAGAAATCGGTGGCCGCCTTTGACCCGGTCCAGATGACCTTCTTGCGGATGACCATTTCCACGCTGTTGTATTTGCCGATGTTCGTCATCCTGTGTCGGCGAATCGATTGGTCGAAATGGCCTTGGCTGGTTGCCGTCGCGGTCTGTGGTTACGGCATCCCCAATTATTTTTTCGCTCTGGCCGAACAGCATGAGCGAGTTTCTTCGGGAGTTGCCGGTGTTCTCAACTCATTGGTCCCGCTGTTATCGCTATGCATCGGTGCCCTGTTTTTCGGGACGAAGGCGACCCGCACCAAAATTCTCGGGATCGTCATCGGATTGGCCGGTGCGCTGTGGATTGTCGTACTGTCCAAGGGTACTGGAAGTGCGCAGCCGGTCTACGCCGCTCTTTGCGTTTTGGCTGCCGCGATGTACGCCGTCAACGCGAATATCATCGGCAGCCACCTGCGGCATTTCCATCCGATTGCGGTCGGAGCCGCCGCGTTTTTCTTATCAGGGCCAATTTATTTTTTCGGCGTATGGCAGTCCGGCGCGCTGGACTCGATGTGGTCGCCGAGCCACCGGGCATCGCTCGCCGCGATCGTCTACCTTGCCGTGGTAAGCACCGTCATCGCGAATGTGTTTTACACGTGGCTCGTGCAACGAACGCACCCGGTCTTCGCCACCTCCGTCGCCTATCTATTTCCGATCGTCTCTTTGGCGGTGGGAACGATCGATAGCGAACCGATCGGCTTGATTCAGCTCGGCGGCGCTGCCTTGATTCTGATCGGACTCTACCTAGCCCGTAAGTGATCGTGCCTCGCCACGCAGCGGGCAGTGCGTCTATCCGCTAAAACGATAAACTGCGGCCCCGGCGCCGGGCAAGACGATCGTTGCTACGCGTTAGCGAACTCACGCGTATCGATCGTCGTATCGCGGCTCTGGTGCCGGGCCGACTCAAGTGCAGCGTCCAAGATGATTTGCGTTTGCAGCGAAATTTCCGGCCAGTACGGATCGAGCTTTTTCTGCAATACCAAACCAGAAAACTCGCGGAACAAGTTCGTCTCCTGAGCCGTCGGATGCATATTGCTGAACTCAGCCGTGTTGTACCGCTCGGCGTAGACCTCCATGTTGAAATCCCAACCTGTCGGGTTGAAGTCGCAAACGCGCGATTCGAAACTCAAGGCGTTGCCGAAATACGGCAAAACAAAATCATTCACCTGCACGATTCCCTTGGTGCCGCTGACCACCGCCCATTGTTGATGCCCGGTGATGAAGCTGTTGTAGAACGTCGCGCTGACGCCTCCGTCGAATAAGAGCTCGCCGCTGAACTCGGTGGGGATCGGGTTGCCCCCCGAGGTGGATGGAACGCTCGACAGAATTCGCCCACGAACGGTGTGGGGCATTTCGCCATGCATGACCCACAAGGCAAATCGAATCGTGTACCAGCCCAAGTCTCCCAAGCATCCTTGCGGTTCGAGTTCGGCATCGGCGCGGATATTGTTCTGGAAAAATTCCGGAGGTGCGCAGAAGCTGAATTGCGTTGCGATTCGTTTCAGATCACCCACGACCTTCGGGTCGTCGATTACGCCGCGCATGGCTTGAAGCCGCTGCGTGTGCATGTACATCACACCGTCCATGAACTGCACGCCATTTTGTTCGCAAGCCGACAGCATGTCGCGGAGATCATCAGCGGTGACCGCGCAGGGCTTCTCGCACAGCACATGTTTTCCGGCCTCCGCGGCTCGAATTACCCATTCCTTGCGCATGCCCGTGGGCAGAGGAATGTAAACCGCGTCGATTTGCGGATCTTCCAGCAATTCTTGGTAGCTGCCGTAGGCTCTGGGTGGCGGATCGACCCAGCAACGCCGTTGGTTTTCGGCAATGAAGTGCTCGGCGGACTCGCGTGATCGGCTGGCCACGCCCACCAAGTGAGCATTGTCGGCATTGCGAATCGCCTGCCAATTTTTGCGGCCAATCGTGGCCGTACTGAGAATTCCCCAACGACAAACGAGAACAGCCATGAGCTACCTTTCGCGATGTTTTGCAGCAATCGAGACCAAATAGGCAAACGTGACCAAAGGAGCCGTCAGTTCCGACTCGGCACCCATTTCCAATGGTTGACACTTATTTTAGGTCAACTGCGGGCCGTTGGACAGACTCCCCAGCGACTTGGTTGGACACAGCACATCGGGCGGATTCCCATCGCAGGGGTTTTATGTTCGAATATCCTTGATGGGAGTGCTGTCCCGATCTCGATCGAATTGTTTAGTAGTCTACGGAAAGCCATGTCACTCGAAACGAAAGCCGGTATCCCTTCGCTGCTCGCCACCGGAACGAAGCTGTGGCTCGACAGTATCGATCCCGATCTGATCGACGCCTCGATCGCCGTCGGCGTAACGGGAGCGACCTCGAATCCCATCATCATCGCCGATCTGCTCAAGTCGGGTCGTTTCGACAACTTGATCTATCAGATTGCCGCTCGCGACTCGGATGATGCTGACATCACTTGGCAACTGACCGATCACTTGGTTTGCCAGGCGGAGAAAAAGTTTCTGCCGATCTTCGAGCGGACGGATGGCAATGATGGCTACGTCAGTTTCGAAATCGATCCGCTGCTGGAGGACATCCACCAGCCGCTGCCTCACGCGGAGCGCGTCGAGGCCTACGTGGAGCTGGGCCGGAAGTGGTCCGCTGGGCATCCGAATCGGATGATCAAGGTCCCCGCCACGCCAGCGGGATTGGAGGCACTCGAGCCGTTGGCTGCCGCTGGAGTACCGCTGAACGTGACCTTGATTTTTTCCTGTTCACAGTACGAGACGGCCCGCGACAACATTTGGCGCGGGGCTCAGCGGTTATCGACGCTCGAGCAGTTCAAATCGGTTTACAGCATTTTCGTGTCGCGGATCGACCAGTACACACTCACGCATGCCCCCAAGCTGTCGTCGGCCGCTCAAGGGATGGTCGGGATTCTCAACGCCCAGCGGATTTGGCGGCTGAATCGAGATTTCTGGTCTCGAACGCCGACACCACTTCAGCAAGAAATCATCTTTGCCAGCACGGGTACGAAGCAAGCAGCCGATCCGCCTTGGAAATACGTGGCCGCGCTGGCCGGCAGCGACATTCAGACCAATCCACCCGCGACGAATGACGCCGTCGCCAAATCGGGTGTTGCCTTTACTCGCACGGTCGATCGGCTCCCGGCACAGGAGATCTGTGCCGAGATCGATCGCATCGTTGATTTCGAGCAGATGGAGCGGACGCTGATGAGTGAAGGTCTCGAGAAATTCGCGACGCCGCAGAAACAATTGCTCGAATTGATGTCCGCCAAGCGGGTCGCCTACATCGCGTGACCGCAGGCGGACACCGTGTCACCGATTCAAGCTCGCTGAGTCGCCGTCGGCTTTGACGATTTTGGTTACCCCGCTGGTGCTCGCTTTCGGCGTTTTGGCCTTTTCCACGAGCGCTTGAATCGGGGTCACGTTCGCGGCCCGTGCTGGCCAAGTCGCATTGAGCGCAGCGCCCGACGAGGTCTTCACGCCGCCGTCCCACCAGAACCAGCCTCCGGAAATAATCCCGACGACCTCCTGGCGACTGTTGAAGACCGGCCCGCCGGAATCACCGGGCAGCAGCGGAACGTCGCAAAAGATTTTCGCCTCGGACGACGGCATCGAGGCGACTCCTGAGAAATGCCGCAAGCAGCAGCCCAATTCCGAGCCCCCCCCTAAGCCACAAAACTCGAGCACGTCCCCATTTTTGACATTGGTCGTGGCCAGCGGTGCCGCTTCGAATCCCTCGGGAATCCACACCCACAAAACGGCGATGTCGGCACTTTTGTCGAATTCCAGCACGCGGCAGTTCTTCGCTTTGCGCCCGTTGCGGAACATCACCGAGATTTCGCATTTGCCGTTGTCATCCTCGACCACATGATAGGCCGTCAAACATTGCCCTTTGTAACCCCCATGAATGACCTCCGATTTGTCGACGTGAACAATGACTCCTGTTCCCGTCCCACCGTTGCACATGACTTGTACAATCGAATCGTGATGGCTGGCCTTGGCGGTCCATTGCCATAACGTCGTATCCTTGCCAACTTGAGCGCAACAGAAGATCGGCGTAACAACGAGCGTGAACCAAACCAGTGCCGTTACTCGAACCGTCATTCTTGCACCTCCTGCGCGAATCCACTTCGCCGCGATTGGGGTTGTGATGAGACGCCGTGGGCAAACGTGCAAATGGGACCACTATCGTTGGATCACCAGGCATTTGCATTGCGTTGCCGCGACGCGCTGGACCTACCTGCGGGCTCTCGCGATGTATCCTGAGAATCCTCGAGTCGCCTGCAGGTGACACCGCCATCCGTGGCGGTTTGTTGGTCTTAATAAAATCTTCGACAAAAAAAAGTCGCAGGATTTAGGAAACCTGATAAAGGAGGGTGATTTTGTGAAGCTGTAACGGTTGGAACGAACAAACGGCCACGTTTTTGCAAAATTTTTGGGAAAATTCGATGAATCGACGGGGCGAGATTTCTTCGACTCTCCGCCCCTCGAGCGTTGGCCCTCACGGCGGGAGAGGGGAGCGGCCTCTTTCGCCGCCAAGCGACACGAGGTGAGGAAGTCGATCCGTCGAGATCCCCGCAGTAAGGGGGAGCGATATCACGAGCGACGTGGCAATCTCAGGCGGCTGGCCGCCCAAGTGTCGTGATCGGGCCTCGAAAAAAAATTCAAGCGGAAGTGAATGGGAATCGAACCCACCGGCCTCACGTTTTACGTAAAGCCCAACGGCTTTGAAGGCCGCGCCGAGCACCAGCTCAAGGAGCACTTCCCAATTTCAAGGTGTATCGTGCCGGCTCACCCGCTGAGGCTGGCCCCGGAAACGCCGGAGCAAGAATCGAAATTGCTCGACGTAAGTCCTCAGCACAATCTCCAAATATAAACGACCTCTCGTGGCCGTCCAATGACTTGGTCATCGCATGGGGCTTTGTCGACGTCGAATCACCGGAACGGCCGATAGGCGGGGACTGAAACGTACAGCGGTTATTGTCGGACCTAGTTCCTAGTGGCCAGCGATTTGCTGGCTGGAATGCGAGTACGGATTCCATCGAGGCGGAGCACGCAGGTTCGAATCGGCTTGCAACGATTATGCCGGTTGCTGGCGGGATTCGATTGGGGATCCGAGAAAAAAACGGCACTTCGAGGAAGTGTTCGGCCGGAACATGCCCTAGCGTTCTGGTGTGCACCCCTTGGCTTACGACATCGGAGTTTTAATCCGTGTTTGACGCACATCAACTCGATGACGAGTGGTTGCGACCCGTCCGGAACCGCTTGATTCCACGGCGGGTATGGCGGGGCACTAGGAGGGCATTGACCATTCACGTATAGTCCGGCAAATGTCAGTTTTTCAAGAAATTCGGAAAATTTTGTCTTTCCGTCGTTCTCATCGGCTTGTACTGTGGTACACTGACTGCTTGGCTTTATCTGGGATGGGCGTCACTAAGCGGTTTTAAGGGGGGTGTTTGCGGCATAGCCTGATTCCTACCGCATCGATCATTTCTCAACCGATCATTTTTCAGTTGCAGCAAAGAGGAGTTCGTTTCATGCAATCAATTCGCCATTGCGGCAGTTTGTTCGTGGCCCTGGCCTTGCTTGTCTCAAGTAGCCTCTGGGCGCAACCTGTCGCTCCATCATTGAGTAGCCGTCCCGGGGCAGCCTACACGCTGTATTTGAACTTCACAGGTTTCCAATTCACAGGGACTTGGGGTAACTCTGGACAAACTCCGGGAACCATGTCCGCCTTTCGAGATAGGACCTCTGGAAGTTTTACGGCGTCTGAGGCGGCAGAGATCAAAAATATTTGGTCGCGGGTCGCCGAGGCGTATTACATGTACAACATTAATGTGACGACGGTTGACCCCGCGGTCTCTGTCGGCGGATTGGCACCTTCGAATTATTCCGGTCGCCAACTTTGGTACGACAATACGCCGCGCGTCATGCACGCGGTGATTGGCACTCCATCAAACTCAGGATTTTTCAGTGGGGCTGGCGGGGTGTCCTACGTAAACGTTTGGCAGAACTCATACTCGGGTACTGGAACGACCAACGGTTTAAAAACCAACTGGACGTTCTCGAATCGGCTAGGTGGTTACGGTGCGTTCCACAATCAATTTACTGCAGCGACCCACGAGGTCGGACACGCTGCAGGATTGAGCCACCAAGGGGATTACATAGGAGCCACCCAAGTCAATGAATATTCGACAAATAACGGATCCTCGACTTTGAGGCCAATAATGGGGGTAGGGTACAGCTCGACTCGAAACGCTTGGGCAGTGGGCCGCATCAATACCAACACATCGGTAATACAAAATGATGCCTTGCGAATTCGGCAGAATTCCGGAATGGGTGGATTCATTAACGATGGGATCGGACGGAGCATTGCACAAGCCACTCCGCTGCAATTGGGCAACGGCCAGATTCTGCCGCTCCTCAATCGAGGGGTTATTGTACCGGCCAGCGATACTAATCCCAATCCGATCGGAACCAATAATTACACGAAAGGCTATTTCTCCTTCACCACGTTCGGGGGAGTTAACACGATCACGGTCAATGCTGGTACCCAGTTCATCACGCCTGGCGTTGCCGATCCACACCGTTCGCTGGATGCCACTCTACGGATTTTAGATAGCCTTGGGAATCAAGTCGCGATTTCGAGTACCTCAAGCCTGAGCGAGACGATTTCGATCAATTTAGCGCCTGGTCTGTACTACATCGAAGTGTCGAGTGCCGGCGGCAAAAATGCGAGCCTAGGCCCCAGTGGCAACTGGGAGCCGCGTCAGTTTTACGACATGGGCGCTTATTTCCTGACGGGTACGATATTGGCCGTCCCCGAACCGTCGGGAGCGTGCCTACTGTGTGTGCTAATTTCGAGCGTAATGTTCGTTCGCCGCCGTGCGAAGTAAACACGGCCTACGGAGTTGATCTTGGCCATTGAAAACGGTGTTTAAACCAGGGCAAACCAGAAATGGTTTGCCCTGTTTGTTTTGACGCTCGTTACCACGCGGTGAATCGGCGGGAATGCAGGTGGACGAGGCAGGTTAACCGTTGCCAAGTCAGGGGGGAACGGGTATCGTATCAGCAGATTTTGCAAGTCCAGTCGCTGAGACAAGGCGACGTTTGGCCGGCCACAGCGGCGATGGCCGATTAAGCCTTTTCCCCTCAAACATGACGACAGGGGATTCATCGCTAGGGACTTGCGGTTTTGCCACCTTTTTCTGCCGCATCGAGCAAACATGTCTCAACCCGTTTTCAACGCACTTCCCGAATCGCAGCGGATCGTTATAACCGGCATCGGCCTGACGGCTCCCAACGGTAACAGCTTAGGAGAATTTCGCGCGGCTCTGTTGGAGGGGCGGAGCGGGGTTCAACCCTACGAGATCCGCTATTTTGGCAAGACGATCGCGGGGATCTGCAATTTCGAGGTCACGCGGCACCAATCGAAAAAGGATGCACGGCGTGGGACCCGCGCCGGAAGCATCGGCATCTATTGTGCGAACGAGGCACTTCAAAGCAGCGGCATCGACTGGGAAAATACCGACAAGACTCGGGTCGGTGTTTACATCGGTGTAACCGAACACGGGAACGTCGAAACGGAAACCGAGATTTACAACATCAAACAGTTCGACTACGACACGAAGTATTGGACGCATCATCACAATCCCCGTACGGTTGCCAATAATCCTGCGGGCGAAATCGCGCTAAACATGGGAGTTACCGGGCCGCACTATACGATCGGAGCGGCCTGTGCGGCGGGAAACGCCGGGATCGTTCAGGCGGTGCAAATGCTGCGATTGGGAGAAGTTGATCTGGCCTTTGCTGGAGGAGTGTCCGAAAGCATTCATACCTTCGGGATCTTTGCTGGATTTGCCAGCCAAGGAGCCTTGGCCACCCACGAGGACCCGACCAAGGCATCGCGTCCCTTCGACAAGCAGCGAAACGGTATCGTGGTGGCCGAGGGAGGTTGCGTTTACGTCTTGGAGCGGCTCGACGATGCCCGTCGCCGGGGCGCGTCGATCATCGCGGAAATTGTCGGATATGCGATCAATACGGACGCTACCGATTTCGTGCTGCCCAATGCCGAGCGGCAGGCCCAATGCATGCAAATGGCCCTGCAACGAGCGGGATTGGCACCGGAACAAATTGACATCGTCAGCACGCATGCAACGGGCACTCCCAACGGCGACAGCCTGGAATGTGCGGCGATTCGCGAGGTTTTCGACCATTCGGAAAAAACCTGGATCAATAACGCAAAAAGTTTTATTGGGCATTCAATGGGAGCTGCCGGTGCATTAGAATTAGCGGGGAATCTTCCGGCCTTCCAAGATCGCGTGGTGCATCCCACGATCAACTTGGACGAGCTGGATCCCGACTGCGCCTTGCGTGGACTGGTCTACGGCCAGCCGCGCGAGGTGGCGGACGTCACCTACATTTTGAACAATTCATTTGGGATGCTGGGGATCAATTCGGCGCTGATCGTCAAGCGGTTCAGCTGATCCACAGCCCCCCGAACTACGGTTTATCAGCTAAGGAGTTGGCTTGCCAATGGCACCCGAAGAAATTCGCCAAGCAATCATCGAAATCCTCGAAGACATCGCCCCCGATGAAGATCTGTCCAATCTGGACGACAGCGTCAGTTTCCGCGAGCAAATGGAACTGGACAGCATGGATTTCCTGGACATCGTGATGGAATTGCGGAAGCGGTACCGCGTGCAGGTTCCGGAAGAGGATTATCCCCAGTTGGCTTCGATGGATTCCACGGTGAAGTACCTCGAGCCGAAAATGGTGAACGTGGCGGTGTAAGGTCCAGCGCGGCCTTCCCCGACACGAAAGGCGCGACCCGAAACGGTGCCAAAACGAAAGAATAGCGTTCTGCCGCTGCGCGGTCATCCCGACGTTGAACCGTTGCGGGCTCGTCTGGTCGCATGCCAACAGTGAGCATCCCCCCGCTGACAGGCGGCACAACGTTTTGGCGGCGGGAGAAAAATGCGAGCGCATCACTCACCGCTCGGAGCTAATCGCGTCGCTTGTCCCGCGTCGAATTCGGTGCGATGACGTTCGCCGCCTTTTTGAGCTGTGGTACGATGCCAAGGGGCAACATGAGCGAAGCCAAATCTCCTGACACCTTGGTAACTCAACCCGACCGTGGGCACTCGCCGGACACACAAACCGGCGACTCGGGACCGATCTACGATACGATCATCATCGGCGCCGGCATGAGCGGGATCGCCGCGGGAATCCGCTTGGCTTATTACGATCAGCGGGTATGCATTCTCGAAAAGCACTACACGATCGGCGGCCTCAATTCGTTTTATCGTTTGAACAAGCGTGACTACGACGTCGGCCTGCACGCGGTCACGAACTTCACAGAGAAGGGGGCGAAGAAAGGCCCCTTTTCCCGCATCCTCCGCCAGCTGCGGTTTAAGTGGGAGGACTTCGCCCTGGCTCCGCAACGCCGCTCGCGCATCGCCTTTCCGGAAATCGAGCTCCATTTCACGAACGACATCGAACAGCTCACCGCCGAAATCGGCCAAAAATTTCCGCACTGCGTCGACCGCTGGCAGAGGCTGGTCGGTAGCATCACCGATTACGACGACCTTGATCAGGCTGCCTTCGAGATCTCGGCGCGGCAGCGCTTGGAGGAAGCCTTGGGCGATCCCTTGCTGATCAACATGCTGCTGTGCCCGTTGATGTGGTACGGCAATCCCCGCGAACATGATATGGCTTGGGGGCAGTTTTGCATCATGTTTCGTAGCATCTTTCTGGAGGGGTTCGCGCGGCCGTATCGCGGCGTGCGCCTGATCCTGAAAAACCTGATCAAGAAATTCCGGGCGTTGGGAGGAGAACTCAAACTGCGGCATGGAGTGGCCAAGATTTTGACCGAGAACGGATGGGCGATCGGCGTCGAACTCGAGAACGGCAACCGCATTTACGGCAAACGAATTTTGTCCTCGGCCGGCTTGGTTGAAACCTTGCGAATGTGCGATCAAACCAGTGAACCGGATCCACGGATGGCTGGACAGATGTCCTTCATCGAATCGATTTCGGTGCTAGACCGGCAACCGGAGGAACTGGGGTTTGCGGATACGATCGTCTTCTTCAACGACTCACCCGATTTCCATTGGACTCCACCCGCCGATGAATTATGCGATGTGCGGACAGGGGTCATTTGTTCGCCGAATAACTACGATTACGATCTCCAGGAAGGGCAACTCCCCGAGGGAATTATCCGCCTGACGACGATCGCTAGTTTCGATCGCTGGAATAAACTGGACGAGGCGACGTATCGCCGGGAAAAATTCCGCTGGTACGATCGTTCCGTGGCGTCATGCGTCCGCTTCATTCCCGATTTCCGTCCGCATGTCATCGACATCGACATGTTCACGCCGACCACGATCCGCCGATTTACCTGGCATGAAAACGGCGCGGTCTACGGGGCCCCCGACAAGAAACTCGACGGCACAACCCACATCCCGAACCTTTTTCTATGCGGCACCGACCAGGGCTTCGTGGGGATCATCGGCGCAATGATGAGCGGCATTTCGATGGCCAACCAACATTGCCTGAAGGATTGAACGGCCCGCAATCTCCAAAGGGTCGCGACACCGTCGCGACTTCTTCGCCATGCGATGGCGTTCGACTGCCTGCCGACACTGCAGCGCGATCGATCGGGATGGTCCTCGCTGCCTGATCCCTTGCGGTCTCTTGGGGCGCGCCCTTGCCTCCCGGAGCTTCGTGCACTGTTGGTAGCGAGAGCTTGGAGCGCCAAACGGTCCAGCCCCGAGAAAATGGGGTCCGGTTCATCGCCGGGACACAAAGCCTAGCTCGTCAAGCCGCGTCGTAGGCTGAGCACTATCCCAGCAAATGTCGCAGCACGGTTTGCAGGATGCCGCCGTTGCGGAAGTAGTCGATTTCGACGGGGGTGTCGATCCGGACGGTCGCCTTGAAGCGGATCGCCTTCCCGTCGGGCTTGGTCGCCACGACTTGGATCGTTGAGCGCGGCTCGAGCCGATCGTCGATCGGGATTTCGAACGTTTCGGTGCCGTCCAAGGCAAGAGACTGCGCGGTTTGGCCTTCGGCGAATTGGAGCGGCAGAACTCCCATGCCGACCAGGTTACTGCGATGGATGCGTTCGTAGCTCGCCGCGATCACGGCCTTGACGCCGAGTAGCATCGTCCCCTTGGCAGCCCAGTCGCGGCTGCTGCCGGTGCCATACTCCGTCCCGGCCAGGACGACCAATGGCACCCCTTCCGCCTTGTACTTTATGGCGGCCTCATAGATTGTCATTGGTTTACCGGAGGGTTGGTGGACGGTCAGGCCACCTTCGGTGCCGGGTGCCATTTGGTTGCGGATGCGGATGTTGGCGAAGGTTCCACGCACCATCACGCGGTCATTCCCGCGTCGCGAGCCGTAGCTATTGAAGTCGGCGGGTTGGACGCCGTGCTCCATGAGATATTTGGCAGCAGGGCTGTTTTTGGCGATCGAGCCTGCTGGCGAAATGTGGTCGGTGGTCACGCTGTCGCCCAGAATCGCCAGACAGCGGGCGGCGCGAATCGGTTGGATTTGGCCGACCTCGCGGGTGATCCCCTCCAGGAACGGGGGTTCCTGGATGTAGGTGCTGTTGGGGTCCCATCGATAGATTTCACCTGTGGCGGTTTCGATCGCATTCCACTCGGCGTTGGCCTCGAAGCAGTTCGCGTACTGGCTGGTGAACATGTCGGGGGTGATC
The DNA here is from genome assembly GCA_937941455.1 of uncultured Pirellulaceae bacterium. Classification (GTDB taxonomy): domain Bacteria; phylum Planctomycetota; class Planctomycetia; order Pirellulales; family Pirellulaceae; genus BJ22. The sequence continues at coordinate 40,244 of CALDHM010000005.1, forward strand.
GACTGGCGAATGGCCTCGGCGACCTCCTGCTGAGTTGGCCAGATGTCGGCCAAGAAGACCGGCTTTCCGTCGGAACCCGTGCCTAGCGGTTCGGTTTGGAAATCGATGTCGGTGGTTCCCGCCAGCGCGTAGGCGACGACGAGGGGGGGGCTAGCCAAGTAATTGGCCTTGGTGTGGGGGTTGACGCGTCCCTCGAAGTTCCGGTTGCCACTGAGGACGGCCGAAGCGACTAGTTCGCCGGAGGTGATCGCCTGGGCGACTGGTTCCGGGAGGGGGCCACTATTGCCGATGCAGGTCGTGCAGCCGTAGCCAACGGTTTGGAAACCGAGTTGGTCCAAGGCTTGATTGACGCCAGCTCGCTCGAAGTACTCGGTGACGACGCGGGATCCGGGAGCAAGGCTGGTTTTGACGTACGGCTTGACCGCCAAGCCCTTGGCGACCGCCTTTTGGGCAAGGAGCCCTGCGGCGAGCATGACTGACGGATTGCTGGTGTTGGTACAACTGGTGATGGCCGCGATCACGACCGCGCCGTGACCGATTTGGTGGGCATGGCCGTTGCGCACGGTGCCGGTGCGGCTGAGATCTTCGGGCTTGAGGCCGAAGCCCCGCTCGGCGATGGGCGCCGTCAGCGATTTTCGGAACGACGACTTCATGTCGGACAGGCGCACGCGATCTTGGGGTCGCTTCGGTCCGGCGAGGGACGGTTCGACCGTCGACAGATCGAGCTTAAGGGTGTCGGTGAAAGTCGGCGTGGGAGCCGAATCGGTGCGGAAGATCCCTTGGGTCTTGGCGTAAGCCTCGACGAAGTGGACTTCCTCGTCTGTTCGGCCGGTGCGGGAAAGATAATTGAGCGTTTCGGAATCAATCGGGAAAAAGCCCATGGTGGCCCCGTACTCCGGAGCCATATTGGCGATCGTGGCCCGGTCGGCGAGTGACATGTTCGAGACGCCGGGACCATAAAACTCGACGAACTTGTCGACCACTCCTTTCTTCCGCAGCATCTCGGTCACGGTCAGCACAAGGTCGGTCGCGGTGGTGCCGGGCTGGAGTTGCCCCGTGATTTCGAAACCGATGACTTGGGGCATCAGCATGTAGATCGGCTGGCCAAGCATGGCTGCCTCGGCTTCGATCCCTCCCACGCCCCAACCCAGGACGCCCAGGCCGTTGATCATGGTCGTGTGACTGTCGGTTCCCACCAACGTGTCGGGGACACCGAGAGGACCCTTGGCATCGCTGCGGCGGAAGACCCCCTTGGCCAGGAATTCGAGGTTGACCTGATGAACGATCCCGACGTTCGGCGGCACGACGCGGAAATTATCGAAAGCCTGTTGGCCCCAACGCAGAAATTCGTACCGTTCGCGATTCCGTTCGAATTCCAAATGCACGTTTTTCGACAGGGCGTCGTCTGAACCGAAGAAATCGACTTGGACGCTGTGATCGATCACCAGATCGACCGGGATCAGCGGATTGATCTTGCGCGGATCTCCCCCCAATCGGGCCATCGCCGCCCGCATAGCGGCCAAGTCGACGACGGCGGGCACGCCGGTAAAGTCCTGCAGGACAACACGGGCAGGTTTGAAGGGGATTTCGACTTTGGCAGGATTGGCCGCATTCCAGCCGGCGAGATTCACGACGTCATCCTCGCGAACAGCATGACCATCGCAATTCCGCAGCACCGCCTCGAGCAAGACGCGGATGGAATAGGGGAGGCGGGAGATTTTAGTTAGCCCTTGGTCCTCGAGGGTACTGAGTCGATAAATACCGCAGGGGCCCGACTTAGTTTCAAATTCGCCACGGGCTCCAAACGGATCGATGATTTTGGTCATAAACTCTTGCAGCAAAATTTCGGAGGTGCGTCGTGTCGCGCCGGCAGTCCAGATGATCGCCAGATCGCTCCTTAGTTTCTGTTTTTTTCCGCCAAAAGTCAACCAATGGCCCGCGGTGAGTCGAAGCGTTTGGCAAGTGGGGCGGGCAGCTCTGCGACGGTGCTCGCGTCGTACCGTTCTCATTTTTGGCGAGGGTTGCTGACCCGCGTCAGAATACCCTTTACAATCTCGTCAGTTTGGCGGAACGCTTTTATCGAACACAATCGGCGGCGGGAACTGATGACCATGAAGAATGTGGTGGCACTCGTGTTGGGAGGGGGGCGGGGGACTCGCTTGTTTCCCCTGACGGCGATTCGATCCAAGCCAGCAGTGCCGCTGGGGGGCATGTATCGCTTGATCGATATTCCCATCTCCAACTGCATCAATAGCGATATCAACCAGATTTACGTGCTGACGCAGTTCATGAGCGTCAGCCTGCATCAACACATCCGCCGCAGTTATAACTTCGACCGGTTCAGTGGGGGCTTCGTCGAGATCCTGGCGGCACAGGAAACGATGGATCACGGAACCAGTTGGTACCAAGGGACCGCCGACGCCGTGCGAAAGAATCTTACCTATATCGATCAGCGGCATGTCGATTATGTGGTGATCCTGTCGGGCGATCAACTTTATCGGATGGACTTCGCGCACATGCTGGCGGAGCATCAGCGAACCGGTGCCGACGTGTCGATCGCTTGTATGCCGGTCACTGAGGCTCAAGCTCGCGCATTCGGCGTGATGCGGCTCGATGCCGATGGCAGCGTCAAAGGTTTTTTGGAAAAACCGCAGACGGCCGAAGAACTCGACCTGGTTCGCACTGATCCGGCTTTGCTGCAAGCCCGCGGGTTCAAGGACTCGCAGCGGAACGTGATGGCCAGCATGGGAATTTACATTTTCAACAAGGAGGTGCTCCGCAAGGTCCTGGTCAAAACCAATTATCAGGACTTTGGCAAGGAGGTTTTTCCGGCCACGATTCGGACCCATCGCGTGCAGTCGTACTGGTTCGACGGATACTGGGAGGACATCGGAACGATTCGCTCCTTCTACGAGGCCAATTTGAGCCTAGCGCAGGTGAATCCTCCCTTCGACTTGGCCAGAGCCGATTCGGTGGTCTACACTCGCCCCCGCTTTCTGCCCCCAACACGCGCAGGGAAGGCACGAATTTCCAACAGTCTCATCGCCAATGGTTGTAAGATCGGGGATGATGTGGTCATCGAAAACAGCATCATCGGACTGCGAACGACCATCGCCGACGGAGCAACGATCCGCAATACAATTTTGATGGGGGCGGACTTCTATCAAACGCCCCAAGAACTAAGAGAAATCCAAGCCCAAGGGGAATTGCCGATTGGCATCGGCGCGGGGGCTGTCATCGACGGAGCGATCATCGACAAAAATTGTTGCATCGGCCCCGGTGTCGAAATCGTCAATCATCGGCAGGTCCAAGAAACACCGCTGGATCATCCCCAGTTCGTCATTCGGGATGGTATTCCGGTGATCGTGAAACATGCGGCGCTGCCGCCAAGTTGGAAGCTGAGCGACCATTGCGGGGCGTGACCTGCGAGTTTGGTGCCCTGGGGACGTGCCCACCCTCTCCGGGCCTGTAGTCCGACGCGCCCTCCTGTGGGTGGAGAGTGGATGAAAGTGTGCGGGTGGAGAGTGGATTGATGGATCTTGCCCCCCTCTCCAGCTCGCAGCGCGAGGCGTGAATAGAGCGAGCGGGAGTCGCCGGTTGCGATCGCCGTTAACGATACAAGCGGCCTAGGCGGAACAATTCCAGTAGGGAGTGCGACTTGGAACTCGTGGGGCGATTGTAGAAGCGATTGCTCATCAAATATTCCATCGCGAACACGACGCACAGCATTAGAATGATCAACGGGTAGAATTCTTGCCCGGTCCTGGTGGTTCCTTGTTGCCGCGCGATTTCCAGTTTGTGCGCAGCCAATTGGTAACGGCCCTCGCCGAGGATTTGGTCGAGCCGGGAACGCTCGATGCGGGTAAGGTCGGTGACGGAAGGGGGGAGGACCGAGCTGAAACCGCGTAGAATGGCCCGCTCGTCCTTGGTCCCCTTCAGTCGATAATGCCCGGGAACATCTGTGAAGCGGTAGCGAATCCGATCGTCATTGGCGGTCACCTTCGTCGGCGACCGGGTCAGCAAGGGCGTGAACAGCATATAGCTTTCCGGGAATTTTCTCGGATCATTTTTCAGCGTCGCCACTTGTCCTGCCGTGACGTTCAGGGTGTCGCGGCCAGCCTGCACGAGGTAAGCCGCAGCGTGGTGCAAAATGGTGAACATCGCCCACGATTCGTAGCCGACTCCCGGCCCGTAGATCAGGCGATTCCAGGTCTGATTGGCTCGCGATTCGGTAATCGGCGTGGTCAAGGTCAAGATTCGGCCGCGCCCCAAGCTCCGCTCGACCAACGCGGGTTCGCGGTTGGTGTACTCGAGCAGGACCTGCGTCGGATGTTGTGGGGCTTCTTCCAGCACAAGCCCCCAGTGCCGAAACACGGGATATTGTTGCCACGGAAAACTCGACTCGGTCCGCCGCAGCGTTTCGAACACGGGATGAGCCAGGCTTTGCGGGCTGACGTACCAGAGCTTCTGTTCGGGATCGTCAAGGTCGAGCGGCCGTTCGAAGAGTAACGAGATATCGCCGCCGATCACGTCGCGAGCTACTGGTTGCCGGAAGCTGGGGTCGATGTTACTGCCGCGGCGAGCGTTATTACCCAGAAAAATCCCAATGCCCCCCCCTTGGTCCACAAAGTCCCTCAGACTCTTCCAGGCGAGTTCCTCCAGCGGTGGCGGATCAAGCAGAAAAATCGCTTGGAACTCGCGGAGGTCTTGGTCCAGCAATCGTTGCGGTTCGATTTCGGTCACGGCGTAGGGAGCGGCATCTGTAGCATCGGCACCACTACCGAGCACACCCAGCAAGACACGCGGATCGACTTGGGATGGAGCGACGACCAATACCGGCCAAGCCTCACCGACCTCGACCGTAAAATGCCGCGTGTTGTCCAGTTCCAAACCATCGCCACCGAAGATCGACAAGGTGCCGTGGTGCGTCCCCTCCGGCAGGCTGATTCCCAGTTGCATTTGCAGGTTGATGCTACCGTCGGCGGGAATGCTGACCGTCTGTGTTTGGACCCAAACGTCCTCGGGGACTTTGGTTTTGCCATCCTCCACCATCGGTAATCGCGGGTCGGGCTTTTCGACCGCCAATTGCACGATCCGTTCTTCGTCGATGCCTGAGGATGCCATGGTCGCTTCCACCGCCAACGCCGAAGACTTGGTCAGTCGTTCGGCGGCGAGCCGAAGATCTGAAATGGCCAGATTGATCGTCCGATCGGTGCCGACGTCGATGACGAAAACGGCAATGTTCGGGTCCTGTTTGAGTTTGGTGGCGACGTCGATGCCGCTGGACCAGCCGGTCTGTGTGAGGTCGGTGACGATATAGACTTCTTTCCGTTCCAGTGCGGCATTGCCGAGCAATTCCAAGCCGCGCCGCAAGGCCTCGGGGACCGTTCCGGCGAGGAAATCGACCTCGAGCGTATCGATTCGCTTTTGTGCGGCGGCCAAATCGACAGAGTAAAAGGGAGCGTTATTCCCGAGGTCCTGCACGGCGATTTGGCTGTCGGCGGGAAGTTGCGACAGGATCCAGCGAGCCATTTCTTGGGCCCGCGCCAGATGGCTAACGTTTTCGCGAATGTAAGTCATTCGCGGGGAATTGTCGACGACCAGGAGTGCCGTCACCGGCTCGGCAGTCGTTGCCAGGGAGACGCTGCTTCCGGATTGCATCGCGCGATAAGCCAGAAAGCCAGCGATGGAAAAACATAGCATTGCGATCGCCAACAGGGACCGCATCAGAACCTGCGAGGCATGGACGCGGGCGCGGGTGGTCGCGAGCAAAATGAGTCCCAGTAACCCCAGCAAGCCGAATCCGACGACACCCAGCCAGGAGCGGAAGGCGGACTCCGCCACGGCCGGAGCGGCGAGAGCGAGGGCCAGCAACAGGATGATCAGCCCGCGCAGGGCCAGGAGCGTCCAGTGCCGGATCCGCATCGTGCGGCGCGATGAAAGTTGTTGCTCGCGGAGGAAGCGAATCGCGGGAAACTTCGCCAGCTTCGGCTTGGGCTGCATGAGGAAATGCAACACCACGGGGACTGCCAACAAGGCGACCCCCAGTAGCAACACGATGGCATTCCCCAAGACCACAGCTCAGGTCCTCAAACGTCGGTGAATCAGGTATTCCGTCAGAGCTTTGTCGAACTGCATGCTCGTATCGAGGGGCAGATAGTCGACGCGGGCCTTCAGGGAGCGGAACTTCAATTCCTCGCGAAATTCCTCGACCGCCCGCAGATAGGCATCGCGGATCCCGGTGGCATCGGTATCGACCTCAGTTCCGGATTCGGGATCGGTAAAGCGGTAGGCACCGCGGAAGGGGAAATGAACCTCGGCTTCGTCCATGATGTGAAACAAAATGATGTCGTGGCCGGCGTAGGCCAATTGGAACAAACTGTCGAGGTCGGCCGGATCATCCATCAGCAGATCCGAAAACACCATCAGGAGGCTTCGCTGCCGCAACATCGACTCGATTTGCCGGCTTATTTTGGCGAAATTCGTCTTGCCGCTGGGACGGGTGTTGGCCAGGACCGACAGGATGCTGGCCAATTGTTGCCGCTTTGCTTTGGGAGGCAAGCTATCTCGGATCGCATCGTTGAAGGTGATCAAGCCGACCGGGTCATGCTGCATCACCATCAGGTAGGTCAGGGCCGCCGCCAAGCAGATCGCGTAGTCGAATTTAGTGAGCTCTTGGCGGTAGGTGTAGTCCATGGACGGGCTCAAGTCCATCAGCAAGAACCCGTTCAAATTCGATTCCGCCTCGAATTTTTTGATGTAGTATTTGTCGGTTTTCGCGTAGACCTTCCAATCGATATTTTTCGGATCATCGCCGGGTGTGTAGCGCCGATGTTCGGCGAATTGGACACTCAGCCCATGCAACGGGCTGGCGTGCAAGCCGTGCAGAAATCCCTTGACGACGAACTGGGCCCGCAAATCCAGACGCTGGATTTGGTTGATGACATTCGGCTTGAGGTATTTTTCTACCGACATGCGGGGCGGCTAAGGGGTCTTGGCGTATTTTTCGATTTTCGGTTCGGGGATCAGCTTGAGGAGTTTTTCGATGATCTTCTCGCTGGTCATCGCGTTGGCTTGGGCCTGGAAGTTCGCGCTGATCCGATGTCGCAGGACCGGAATCGCCACCTTGCGAACGTCGTCGATCGACACGGAGAAGCGGCCATCCAACGCCGCCATCGCCCTGCCCCCGGCGATCATGAATTGTCCGGCGCGGGGACCGGCTCCCCAATCGACGAGTTCCTTGACGAAGTCCGGCGCCGATGGGTCGCTGGGCCGCGTCGCTCGCACCAAGGACGAGACGTACTTGATGACGTACTCGGTGACGACGACCGACCCGACCAATTTTTGCAGATTCGTGATGGCCTTGGCCGACAGCACCTTGTTGATTTCGGGCTGCTCGTTGCTGCTGCTGGCGGCGAGGATTTTTTCTTCCTCCTCGGCCGTCGGGTAGTTGATCTTGATGTTGAACATGAAACGGTCGAGTTGGGCCTCGGGAAGAGGATAGGTCCCTTCTTGCTCGATCGGGTTTTGCGTTGCGATGGTGAAAAACGGTGTGGGCAAGGGGTACGTTTCTCGACCTACGGTCACCTCGCGTTCCTGCATGGCTTGCAGTAAGGCCGACTGGGTTTTCGGGGGGGTCCGATTGATTTCGTCGGCCAGCAGAATGTTGGTGAAGACCGGGCCCTCGACGAAGCGAAAATTGCGGCGTCCTTGCTCGTCCTCATCCAACACGTTGGTGCCTGTGATGTCGCTGGGCATCAGATCGGGCGTGAACTGGATCCGCTTGAAATTGACATCCATGATCCGCGCGATCGTGCTGACCATCAACGTTTTTGCCAGGCCCGGCACCCCTTCGAGCAAGCAGTGGCCGCGGGTGAAAATCGCCGCGAAGACTTGCTCGATCACCTCGTCCTGACCCACGATGACCTTGTGGAGTTCTTGCTCCATCACCACGCGATGCTCGCGGAACTCGTTCAGCACATCAGCCAGACTTCTTGGTTTACCCGACACAAAAATCCTTTCTAGCAAGGAGAGACACCCCAGAGGGGAATGAGCCGCTTCGGATCGCCATAACGCGTGGCTGGCATTTTAACATAATCCACTGTGCGGATGCCGCCCCCGCCTGGCTGAATTCACTCCGGCGGCATCAGGCACTAGAATTTGAAGTCGATCAAATTGATGAACGCTCATGCTTCGCAGGACGGTTCGCCCCATGTTTCGCCCCCTGATGATTTTCGCAGTGCTCCTCGGCTTTCTGGTGGCACTCCCGACCCACGCTCAAGAGCGAACGCTGAACGTCGATCCCGAAGCGGCGCGGCAATGCATCAAGCGAGCGGTGAATTTCCTGTACTCGCGCCTCCAAGACGATCACTGGCCGGAACGCCCTGGCTATGTTGGCGGCGAAACCGCACTGTGCGCCTTGGCGCTGCTGAGCGCCGGCGAGTCCCCCGACGACCCGCGATTGGCCAAAGTCCTCCGCTACCTCGAACGGACGCCGCGGGCTGAACAGCGGAAGACCTACACCGTTTCGCTGCGCGTCATGGCGATGTGCCTGGCCGATCCCTTCCAAAAACGATTCGGCCAGTTGATTCGCGACGACGTGCAGTGGCTGATCGACAATCAGCGCGAAAATGGCGGCTGGGCCTACCCCGACGGCGCAACCGATCCCTCGAATACGCAATTTGCGCTGCTGGCGCTGCATGAGGCAGCGCTGATCGGGTTGGTGATCCCGGCCGAGGTTTGGCAGAAGGGGGATCGCTTCTGGAACTTGACTCGCATCCGAGGCGGCGGATACGCCTACGGTTCCACCGGACCGGCCACAGGCAGCATGACGACCGCCGCGATTTCATCCCTGATCATCGTTCGCGACAATCTGGTGCAGCCGGATGATTTTATCGTCAACGGCCAGGTCGATTGTTGCAAACGTCCGCCTCGCGATAATCGCCTGGAGGGGGCCATCAATTGGGTCGCCGGACGTTTCTCCGTGACCAGCAATCTCGGGGTGGGGGGGAACAAATACTACTACCTGTACGGCCTCGAACGTGCGGGACGCGTCGCAGGGCTGCGGTTTTTCGGGGTCCACGATTGGTATCGCCAGGGGGCTGCACATTTGATCACGCAGCAGAATCGGCAGACGGGCGCCTTCGATGAAATGGCCGGTTATGGAAGTGAATTCGCGGAACTCGAATCGACCAGCTTCGCGCTGCTGTTCATGGCCAAGGGTTTGCGGCCGATCTTGTTCGGCAAGTACCAATACGCCGATAGCGATGAATGGGACTTGCACACTGAGGGAATTCACTACCTGACGCGGGAGACGGAAAAGGTCTGGGGCTTTCCCATGAACTGGCAGACCATTCGCAGCGAAGACGCGATGGTCAACGACCTGCTCGAGGCCCCCGTCCTCTTTTTTTCCGGACGCAGCGCCTTTACGTTATCGCCCGAGAAGAAGCAGGCTTTGAAAAGCTATATCGAAAACGGCGGCTTCATTTTCGCCGAAGCTTGTGGGGGCGAAGGTTGCGGCGATGCCTCGGGCTTCGACCAATCGTTTCGGCAACTCCTCCAAGACATCTTTCCCGACTCACCGCTCGAGCCACTGTCCCCGGAGCATCCGATCTGGACGGCGGGCTCGCTGCTCAAGCCCAATCCGCAACGCCCACTGCTCGGTCTGCACAACTGCTGCCGCACGAGCATCGTCTACTGCCCGGCGAACCTGAGTTGCTATTGGCAACTTGATCGCCCGTCGTTCATGGGCCGCATTCCCGACCGGGTCAAGGAGCAGATCCTATGGTGTCGCCAGGCAGGGATCAACATCGCGACCTACGCGACGAACCGCGAACTCAAGGTCAAACTCGAGGCGCCCAAGGTCTACGACAATCTCAAAAGCGTCCTGGCCGAACAATCGCTCGTGTTCCCCAAACTGATCCACAACGGCGGCAGCGATGAAGCCCCGGCCGCTTGGGGTGCGGCCCAACGCGAGTTCCGCTCGCGCAGCGGCTTCGACATCGATCTCGACAAGAAGCAAATCCCCATCGTATTCGAACAGATGGCCAACTATCCAGTCCTGTTCATGCACGGCCGACGCGAATTGACCTTGGACCAACCGCAGCGGGATTCGTTGAAAAATTACGTCGAGGGCGGAAACCTGTTGATCATCGATGCGATTTGTGCCAGTCCAGAATTCGCGAATTCTGTGCGGAATGAATTGCAAAAGATCTTCGGTAGCCGGCTCGAATCGATCGGAGCCGACGACGAAATTTGGACCGACAAGTTCGGAGGCTACAACCTGCGGACGGTCACGCTACGGACGCCGGACCGCAATCAACCCGGCGGCTTTCGCACGGAAAAGACGGCCCCCAAACTCCTGGGGATTCGAGTCGATGGACGTTGGGGAGTGATCTTCTCCCCCTTCGACCTCAGCTGCGCCCTGGAGCATGCGGCGGCCAATCAATGTGCGGGCTACTCCAACGAGGATGCGCAACGGATCGTGGCCAACTTGCTGATCTACGCCTTAGGTGTCGATTGACGGGGCTACGGTTCGGTCGATCACCAAACCCTACACCGCAGGCGGTCGCCACACCATCCGGACGCGCGCACACCGACGGCGACCGGAGATTCCAGCAGGCTTGCTTGACGCTCTATCGCGAAGAAATGACAATACGAGATACGCCGATGCCATTCCGACAGTGAGCTCCGCAGCGAGGCGCATGCGCGGCCACGGTGGGACCGCTTTCCGAACCCGCTATTTGGTAATTTCCCGGTAATCAATCCATGAGCAGCAAGAAACTGGGCCCCTATGAAATCCTCGGCGTCCTGGGACGGGGCGGTATGGGGGTGGTCTTCAAGGCCAAGCATGAGACGACCGGGGAAATCGTGGCAGTCAAGGCGCTGTCGCATTCGAGTTCGGACGAAACCCACTTTCGCAGTCGCTTCGAAAGCGAAATTCAGGCCCTACTCAAGCTGAACCATCCGAACATCGTCCGCATTCTCAGCTTCGGACAAGAGAGGGGGACGCTGTTCTTTGCGATGGAAATGGTCGAGGGAAAAAGTCTGTTTCATCTGCAGCGTGAGATCAAAAAATTCGATTGGCGGGACGTCCTGAAGATCGCTCGCGACGTGGCCTCGGCCCTACGCCATGCCCACGATCGCGGCGTGATCCATCGGGATATGAAGCCCGGCAATCTGATCATGAGCAAGCAAGGGATTGTCAAGGTCGCCGACTTCGGCATCGCCAAAAGCTTCGGGGCGAGCAACGATACGAAAGACAACGTCATCGGGACGCTCGATTTCATGAGTCCCGAGCAGGCGTTGGGCAAACCGGTCACCGTTCGCTCCGACCTCTACAGTTTGGGGGCCGTTCTCTACACTTTGCTGACCGGCGCTCCGCCGTTCGCCTCGAATTCGATCGAGGAGTCGTTGCGGGGATTGACCAAAATTCCGGCGCAACCGGTCCGCGAACGTGTCCCTCATATCCCCCCGGAACTCGATGCGCTGATTGCGGAGCTGCTGGAAAAAAAACCGGAGGATCGTACGCCGACCGCTTTCGCGCTCCTGAAAAAACTCGATTATGTCGAGCAAGTCCTGCGGGTCAACAGCGAGGCTGAGACGAGTTACGGCGAATCGGCTCAACCGGCCGCAGCTGGTGGCAGCAAACCGGGATTTAGCAAGGCTCCCACGGTAAAACCCGGGCCGCCTAAGGTTGAGAAAAAAAGCCAAGAAAATTTCTTGCTGGGCGAGCCCGAAAACAATTTGGCGAAAACTGGACAATTTCCTCCCCCCAAACCCGTCACCGTCAAACGCGACTCGCCCAAAACGCGTGCGACGAAGGAAACCGTGGTCTTCAAGCCAGCCCCGCTACCGCAGGAGGTCGAGCAGGCTGAACTCAAACTCGCCGAGCCGGAACCCGACTATTTCAAAACGGTTACCGACAAAACGCGAGCGGCCTACGCGGGTTTGCAGACGGAGGCGCCGCCTGAAAAGGGTATCGGCTGGCTCCCCATTTTGATCCTGTTCGTCGCGATTTTGGCTAGTACCATCTATGGGGTGTACCTGGTGACACGACCGCCGACGGCCGAGCAGTTGTTCGCCAAAATCGAAGCGGGGGCCACGCGTCCCACCTCAATTTCCGAGCACATCGACAAATTTTTGGAACTCTATCCTGAAGACGAACGGGCGAACCAAGTACGCGAGTTGCAGAAGGTCGCCAAGGTGCTGACCTACCACAAGCGGCTGGTCCTAAAAAGTCGCTTGCCCGGTGAAAATCGCTTGAGCCCCGTCGAGCAGAAATTTCTAGCGGTGATGGATCTCGTCGAAAAAAACCCTGCCGCTGGCTACGCGCAGCTCGAAGCCTTCGTGACCCTCAACGACGCCGGGGATCAGACTCCTGCGGCAAATCTCGAGGTGGTGTCCGCCGCGAAAATTATGCTCGATAAAGTGAAGGTCGATGTCGAGAAGGAAGTGACGCTCAGTCGCCGTCAAATCAACGATGCTTTACAACGGGCCTTCAATAATCCCGACCTCGCGCCAGAAATTTATCGATCCATCATCCAGATGTACGAATCCAATCCGTTCCTCGCGGACTTGGTCGAAACCGCGCGGAAACTACTTGCAGAACATGAAGGCCAATAGGGAGAACTCCTACTCGTACTCCTACTCGTACTCGTTCCGCCTGCGACGGCCAGTCACGCCATTCGATCGAGTTGAACTCTAAAACCTCATAGGGCTCCAGAGGACCATTTTCCCGAGTAATGGTTTCCACCCCGGCATTGTTCGAGTACGAGTACCGTCGCACTGAGTACGAGTGCGATGTTTGATCGCTGCGGTTGGTGAATGTTTTAGCATCGTTTCAAAGGGGATTCAGTTTCGTCAGAAGACGGCAATCCCTTGATTGTTCGCGATAACCTCGCAATCCCCTTCCAAAAAATTTTAAAGCTGAAAAAAATTATTGGCGACCGCCATGATTTGGGGTAAGTTAATTGTCTGACGCACCGCGATCCCAGTCTTGAAATAAACGCTTATGTTCGACCGAGAAATTCAGCCGCAATCGCCCGCCGGAGGGCCCGGGAATGAAGTTGCCAAACGAACGTTGCTCGCCTGTTCCTATTGTGGCACGAGGTATGTGCTCGAATTCAGCCGATTTCGCCCGTTTTGCAGCCAGCGTTGCCAACAAATGGACTTGCGCAACTGGTTGACGGAGTCGTATGGATTACCCTACGAAGACCCAGCGTCTCCGCTTGATGAAGCGGAGTAAAACGCAGCACATTGAAACGCTGGACAGTAGCTGATGATGCTGGCCGCTAGCAACTCCACCCTCCCGCCATGCAGGAGGGTCATGGCGTTAGCTGCCGGGCGGGTTGGCTGATGACGGCGACATGACATGGGACTCCTGCTGGTTGTAGCATCGCTTGGTATCTTCCCTAACCCCCCCCTCCGGCCCTAGGGGGCCGCCCCCCCTCCGCCAGGGAAGTGGCGCGACAAAACCTTGGCCAACTCAGCGGCGAAGCGGAAATCATTGGCGAGAGAGCCCGCGGTGGACATCAAGTCAACCAGGTTGCCCCACCAGTAACTCGGCCCAATGCGGCAGAGCTACGCCGCACAAACCCGCCGCTTGTTCCCGGCAGGAGCGGCCGGTGGCGACGACGAGTTTCCCGTCGGTGTGGGCCGCACGGATCCCAGGCAGAAATTTCAAATCGGCGATCTTTCGGGAAACGTCGTAATGCGTGTAGCCGAAGGCTCCAGCCATGCCGCAGCAGCCCCAGTCGGCCACATCCGCCAGATAGCCAGCCGATGTCAGAATTTGACGCGTCGCGTCCGCTTGAAACAAGGCTCGCTGGTGGCAATGCGGATGGATCACGATCGATCGGCGGGAGTTCGGGTCCTTTGGCGAGAGGCAGATTTTCCCGCGGGCTAACTCCGCAGCCAGCCAGTCATCGAGCAAGAACGCCGCCGCTTTCACCCGAGCCCCCAGGCAAGGGTCGCCGACCAAGTCGGGTAGGTCATCGATGACGGCCGACGCCTCGGACGGCTCGATGAACAAAATCGGTAAACCCCGTTCGACAGACCGCTGCAGCTCGGCGAACAGCCGTTCACCGCGCGATCGCGCCTCGTCGAGGAGTCCAACCGACAGCCGGGTGCGTAGCGCATCGTAGTTCCCCACCAACTCGACCTCGAAGCCGCAAGACCAGAGGAGTTCCACAACGGCGATGCCAATTTGCGGATCGAGGTAGCGATTCCACGCATCGACGAACAGCGCCACACGGCCTTCCGGGGTGGAGCCCTGCGGGCGTCGAGCCTGTTCTCTCCGCCACCATGCCATGAATGAGCGACTTGCCATCCGCGGAAACGGGCGTCGCGGATCGAAGCCGTAGCGACGCGCTAGAATCCCTCTCAACCAGCGGCTTGCGGTCAGGGCGTTCGCGAACCACGAGAGGCGGCTGGCTAAGGCCAAACGGTGGGGCGTCTCGGCGATGAACCTTGCCGCTCGCGGGATCCCATTCTGAGCGCATCGCGCCTGCAAGGCTTCGGATTTTAGCCGGGCCATATCGACCGCGTTCGGGCATTCCGACTTGCACGCTTTGCAGGCCAGGCAAAGTTTCAGGGCATCGTGCAGCTCGGGATTGCCAAGCCCCGGTGGTTCGAGTTGCCCCGAGATGGCCAAACGCAGCAAATTGGCTCGGCCACGTGTGGAATCTCGTTCGTCGCGAGTCGCTCGGTACGAAGGGCACATCGTTCCCTTAAGGTTCTTGCGACATGCTCCGACGCCATTGCATTGCTCGATGGCGCCGGCGAGGTTCTCTTGTTCTCCGTAGCGGAATCGCCCCACCGATTTGGCCACAGCTTCGTTGTAGCGAAGACGATTCGCCTCACCGTCCCCGTAGCGGAGCAAGCGGTCCAGCGGTGGTGCCTCGATTTTGCGGTGCGGGTTGAACAGATTTGTCGGATCGAACAGCTCCTTGATTGCGACAAAGCACCGATAGACGTCGCTGCCGAATTGCCGCTGCAGGAACTCTCCACGCACGATCCCGTCGCCGTGTTCCCCGGAAAACACACCACCGAGCTCCCGACATTTTTCGAAGCACTGTTCGGCAATGAAACGCATCTTGCGGCGTTCTTCGGCGTCATGCAAATCCAACATGACCTTGTAGTGCAGGACGCCGACCGAAGCGTGCGCATAGGTCGAGATTCCCATGTCGAGACGGCGACCCAAGTCGTAGACGAAGCGGTTGTATTCGGGGAGCCGCTCGATCGGCAGGCAAGCGTCCTCGATCAGGGCGATCCCTTTCGCCTTGCCCGGGATGTTCGAGATCAGACCCAGCCCCAGTCGCCGCACCTCCCAAGCATGATGTTGTGCTCTCGGCGATTCCAGTACGTGGTGGCTCGTACCGGGGTGCTTCGCCAGTGCCGCGGCGTAGCGCCGCCCCCGTTCGCTGGCCTCGGCCGTCGAATCCCCCATGAACTCCACCAAAAACATCCCCTGCGGGATCGCTCGCTCGTCGAGAAAGTCGCGGCTGAGCTCACGTGTCGCCGCATTGCGAACCGCCTCGTGAATCAGGACATCGTCCAGCAACTCGACCGCACTTGGGTGATGCTCCAGCACCTCGGGCAACGAACAAAGGGCCGCATCGAGCGACGGGAACGAACTGACGACGACCACGGTTGCGGCGGGCAGCGGGACCAGACGCAGCGTCGCTCGCGCGGCGATCGCCAACGTCCCTTCGCTGCCGACGATCAGATCGGACCAGGACAGGTCGCGCGAACCACCGACGAAGGGCCGAAGTTGGTAGCCCGCCGCGATCCGCGGCAAGGCGGGGATACGCTGTCGAATTTCCGCTGCGTGTTCATCGACAATCGAGCGAAATCGCCGCCGCAATGCGAATTCGGCGCTGTCGTTGTCCTCGGTGTCGCCCAGCCAGTCAGCCGCCCGCAGCCAGCGCGTTGTCAGCCATTGCCCACTGGGCAAGATACACCGCAGCGACTCGATCGAATCGGAGGTCCGCCCGTAGCGAATCGAGCGGGTACCGCAAGCGTTATTGCCGATCATCCCACCGATCGTCGCTCGATTGGCCGTGGCAGGATCGGGGGGGAAAAGTAAGCGGTGTTTGGCAAGTTCCGTGTTGAGGTCGTCGAGCACAACGCCTGGTTCGACCTCGGCCAAACGACGTTCGGGGTCGATCTGTAGCACGCGGTTCATGTGCCGCGAGAAGTCGACGATGATTCCAGCCCCGATCGCTTGGCCGGACAAACTGGTGCCACCGCCACGGCCGATTAAGGGAATATTGTGCTCGCGGCTGAAGCGGACGATGGCCTCCAGGTCCGCATCGTGCCGCGGCCAAACCACCGCTTGCGGCAGGACTTGGTAGACGCTGGCATCGGTGGCGTAGGCCCCCCGGACGCCCGCCGCGTCGCTGAGTTCTCCCTCGAGTTGTTCGGCTAATTCACGGAAATCGATCACTTGGTCCCTGTGGTGTAATGGCCATGGCATCGCTGGGCGACACCGAAGCAACCCGCATTTTTCGCCGCGCGGAAACAAACTGCGTCCCATTGTTGCGACCGAGGATTGATCCCCAGCCGATGGTCGATCCCCTTCGCATTCTAGACGATACTGTCGCGTTCAACAAAACGGCGAGTACATTTCGATCGCGTCGCTTTGCAGGTCGCGTGCTGATGGCAAGATTGCCAGCAAGCGGGATAGAATTCGGTCGATACCCTCCGCCGTGGCAACGCCGCATGTCGTTGCCGCCCGACGCCGCGCACGATTTCCCTCGAATTTGAAAATTGCCGTTTCAATTTTCGGGCAACGCCGTAGATTCAACGACTATGATCGGAGTACAATATCGCGGTTAGGCACGGCCAAACGATGGCACGACCGCCCCCAGCGGCTTGAGACTCGTTGGCGCAGCTCGCCTTGAGGCAGCGCCTAGGCCACTGCGGACACAGACGGAAAATTCGAATCATTAGGAGCACGAACTCGCCCATGAATGCGGAACCCCAAGCCGACAAGCCCTTCAGCCAGGACGATGTCCAGATTCTCGAAAAACTGAGCAGCGCCTACGCGAAAATTCGGAATGAATTGGGCAAGGTCATCGTCGGGCAGCAGTTGGTCATCGAGCAACTTATGATCGCGATCTTCGCCCAAGGGCATTGCTTGCTGGAGGGGGTTCCCGGGCTGGCTAAGACGTTGATGGTGTCGACCCTGGCCAAAACGTTGAAACTGTCCTTCAACCGGATTCAATTCACGCCGGACCTCATGCCCAGCGATATCGTCGGCACCGAGGTCATCCAGGAGGACAAAGCCACCGGGCGGCGCGAATTTAAATTCCTGACCGGACCCATCTTCGCGAACATCATTCTGGCGGACGAAATCAACCGTACCCCCCCCAAGACCCAGGCCGCGCTCCTGGAGGCGATGCAAGAAAAACAGGTCACGATCGGGGGCGTTCGCAATCCGCTTCCGGCACCGTTCTTCGTGCTGGCGACGCAGAACCCGATCGAGCAAGAGGGGACTTACATGCTGCCGGAGGCCCAGCAAGACCGCTTCATGTTCAAGGTCTTCGTTCAGTACCCGAGCTACGAGGAGGAATTCCGTATCGCCGAGACGACTACCAGCCAGGTAGCGCAGAACGTCGATTCCGTCCTCTCGGGTGAGGAGATCTTGCAACTGCAGCAGTTAGTGCGGCGCGTGCCGATCCCGTCCCATGTTATCCATTACGCCTTGCGGTTGGTGCGGGCGACCCGCGTGCTGGAGCCGCATTGCCCCGACTTCGTGAAGGAGTCGGTGAGCTGGGGAGCCGGTCCCCGCGGCGTGCAGTACTTGATTCTCGGTGCCAAGACTCGGGCAGTGCTCGAGGGACGATCGTATGTGAAAACCGAAGATATCGCTGCCGTCGCTCGTCCCGTGCTGCGGCATCGCGTGATCACGAATTTTAATGCCGAGTCGCAAGGCATCACCTCGGATGTCATCATCAACCGCTTGCTCAAGGAATTGCCGGAACGATCTCCGGGGGACGAAATCGCTCCGGAACTAAAGCCGGTCTTGGCCAAATCGTAAGAGGGCGTGTAATGGTTGTTGTCTCCGGCCGTACTCGATACCCAGGCCGATTTCGTTTCCCGACTCGCAAGGCCAATCCATGCCTGCTCCCCAAGAAGTGACCGCTGGGCGTTACCTCGACCCGCAAACGCTCGATAAAATCAAGCGGCTCGATGTCCGCGCGCGGGTCGTCGTCGAGGGATTCATGACGGGCAACCACCGCAGCCCGTATCACGGCTTTGCCGTCGAATTCGCTGCCCACCGCGAATACGCGCCGGGGGACGATCTGCGGCATATCGACTGGAAGGTGTGGTCGAAGACCGATCGGCTTTACATCAAGGAATTCGAGGAAGAGACGAACCTCAAATGCCATCTGATCGTTGATCGTTCCAAGTCGATGGACTACGGCAGCGATCGCGGATGGAGCAAGTTCGATTATGCTGCCACGGTGGCCGCCAGTTTGGCCTACCTGATGCAGCAGCAACAGGACGCGATCGGACTGACGCTGTTCAGCAATCAAATCGATCGGAACTTGAAGCCGAGTACCCATCCGTCGCATCTCAAGCTGTTGTTTCACGAATTGGAGCAAACCCGCTGCGATCAAGCGACGGAGGTCAGTGCCGCACTCTTGTCGCTGGCGTCGCAAGTTCGACAGCGGGGCCTCGTCGTACTGATCTCCGATTTGCTTGTGCCGCCCGCGGACCTTGGTGAATCGCTCAGGCAATTCCGCCTCCGGCGCCACGAAGTGATCGTGATGAATGTGATGCATCACGACGAATTGGCCTTTCCCTTCGATGAAAATGTGCTGTTCAAGGGGCTGGAGACCGATCTGCAACTGTTGACCGAACCGCGGCAATTGAAACGGGCTTATCTCGAGGCCCTCGAGCGACATTTGGCCGAAGTCCGCAAGTTGTGCGCGGGATTGGGCATCGATTATCTGTTGTTCGATACCTCCAAACCGCTGGATGTGGCACTCTCCAGCTATCTGAGTTTCCGCCTCAAGTCGCGGCGTCGATTAACGGGGCGATTTTAAGGCGAGCCACTCAGGCGTTTAGGATCACGAGGAGCGTAGGAAATTCATGGGTTGGTTCAGTTGGATGATGAATCCCGCAATGTTGGGACTGGGCGCTTTGGCGGTCTCCCTGCCGATCATCATTCACTTGCTCAACAAGCGGCGGTTCAAGATCGTGAATTGGGCCGCGATGGATTTTTTGCTCGACGCCGAGAAAAAGAATCGGCGGCGCGTCCAGTTGCAGCATTGGATCCTGTTGCTGCTGCGGTGCCTCGCGATGTTGCTGCTGGGGCTACTGCTGGCCCGGCCGCTGCTCCCTTCATCGCTGGCGGGACTGCTGTCTGAGAAACAACAATTCGAGCGGATCGTGCTGCTGGACGACTCGTTGTCCCAGCAAGCACCCCATCAAAATCGCCCGGCTTTCGACGGCGCCAAGGAGGCTTTGCTGCAATTCCTCAGTGAACTGGCGGCAGGAAACGACAGCGAGAATCGCTTGACGCTGTACCTGACAAGCAAACCCTCGCAACCGATTCTCGCCAATGAACCGATCACGGTAGGCACCCTACCCAATCTCAGCGAAATAATCCGCGGACTCGAATGCTCCGACGGAGCAGCCAATTATCCGCTCGCTTGCGAAGAGATCCAGCGATACGTCGCGGGCCAGCGCGAAGGGGTCGCACGCGTCCTGTACCTCATGTCCGATCTGCGGGAACGGGATTGGGCCGCTGCTGCGTCGCCCGGGGAAGCATCCCTAGGGAAGTTACTGGAAAAGATCGCCGCTAATCTGGCCAACGGCTGCGTGGTCGATTGCGGGTCCCCGCAAGATCAGAACGTTGCGGTGGTCGACCTCGAGTCCCCCGATTTGCTGGTGGCCAATCGTGTGATCCGCTTCAACGCCGAGGTAAAAAATTTCGGGCAAAAAACCCTCAACAAATTCCGCGTCCTGTTTCAGGTCAACGATCAGGCCCCGCAGTACGAGACGATCGAATCGCTGCCGGCAGGTCAAGCGGTCACCGTCACGTTTCGGCATTTGTTCCGGCCGCAAGAACGGGAGAACTCGACGAGCGGGCTTGCCGGGGAAGGCCCCTCGCCCAGCAGCGACTACAGGATCCGCGTCGAAATCGACCGCCAAAGCCTAGGGGACGATCAAATGGTGCTCGATCAGTTGCCCAACGACAACGTGCGGCGGCTGGCGGCGAGCGTGCTGGACTACGTCCCGGTCCTGCTGGTCGATGGTGACCCGTCGTCCATCTCCGAGCGCAGTGAGACTTACTTCCTCCGTTACCTCGATGTTTTCGGCACGGGCCTGCATAACGATGTCATCTCGGCCACAGAGTTGGAAACGATTTCACTGGCCAACTACCGAATCCTCTTTTTATGCAATCTCGATCAGGTATCTTCGGATCGCGTCAAAACGATCGAGCAATGGGTTCAAGAGGGGGGGGCCTTGGTTTTCATGCCGGGCAATCAGGTCCGAGCGGAAACCTTCAACGAGACCTTTGTGCGGGATGGCCAAGGCATCTCGCCGCTGCGGCTGGAATCGATTGTCGGCGATCCCGCTGGGGCGAGCTGGGTCAATTTCGAGGTCAGCCCGCAGATTCATCCCAGTTTGCGGACGCTGCTGGAGAGCGACGCCGGGGGACTCGGTCGCGTCAATATTTTCAGTTGGTGGACGTCCACGCTGGCCCCGGGGCTGCGGCCCGAGGAGGTGACCATCCCGTTGCGATTCAGCGATGCAGAGAATTCCGTGGCAATGGCCGAGCGAAGCTGCGGCAAGGGCAAGGTGGTGGCGTTTACAATTCCGGCCGACGGCGATTGGACCAATTGGCCGGCTTTCACCGGGGCTTATGTTCCTGTCATGCTCGATTTGATGGATTATCTGGTCGGCTCGGCAGGGAGGCAAAACGAGATCCCGCTCGGCGCACCGATCGAGCAGATCGTCGATCTGTCGGTGTTCGACAGTCGCGTGTCGATGCGGAACCCCCGCGACGAAAAAATTGAAGCGATTGCCAAACCGCTGGAAGAAACCGACGCGGCGCAACGAAGCACGCTCTACCGAGTACAATTTGGCGATACGGATCGCATCGGCTTCTATGAACTCGGCCTGACCCGCACCACGGGAGAGGCGGAAACCGCCTTGTACGCGGCCAACCCGATCGTGGACGAAAGCCGATTGACCCGTGTCGATCCAGTCAAACTCAGTAGCGAGGTGTTGCCGAAACAGTTCGCCATGGTTTCGCTTACGGGAATGTCAGGGCAAAAGGTCGCTGGTCAGCAAACCGAGTTTTGGCCGCAAGTCGTGTGGGTGATTTTGTTGGTGTTGGCCTGCGAGCAGTTTTTGGCCTATTGGTTTGGACGAAATCAATAGGCGGAAGGGGACCATGCGAGTTTTGGAACAACGGATGATAACCACGAGCGTCGCGGCAGCCATGTCGATGCGATCGCGTTGCTGCCCTTGGTCTTGGCTGATGTATGGGCCGGTGCGGCTGGTTGTCGTGTGGCTGGTCGTCAGCAGTAGCAGTAGCCTGGGCCAGGTGATCGTCCGCGAGGGGCGCGGTGTCATCATCGCTCGCCCTGCCATCCAGCTCAACGTCGTCCCACAGCGCACGGCCACCGACTCGCTGCGCCAGGGGGGGGCGACCCTCAAGACCGACCCGGATCTGGAAGCGATCCTCGAAAAGGCCAAACGCTACGTGGCTGACGAAAACTACAGCGTCGCCGCTCAGCTGTGGCAGGCGGTCCTCGAAAAATGCGGCGATACGTTGTATTCTCAGGACGACATCACCTACTATTCGATGATCGATCAAGTCGAGGGGACGCTCGCGTCGCTCCCCGCCGAGGCTCTCCGTGTCTACCGTGTTACGGCCGACGCCGAGGCCAAACAGATCCTGGCCCGCGCTGGGAACCCCTTGGACGCCACCGCTCTCGGCCAAGTTGTCCGCCGCTATTTCCTCAGTAGTCTCGGCGACGATGCAGCCCTGCAATTGGCGTCCGTATTGATGGATCGCCACGATTTCGTCGGAGCGTTACGCTTGCTCGAAAAAGTGCGCGATCGTCATCCCGATCCTTCGGTGCCGCCATTCGAAGTGCAGGCCCGCCTGGCCCTTTGCCATTTGCTGGTCGGTGAATACGAGGTGGGAGTACAACTGGCGAAGGAGCTTTCGGCAAGCGACGGCGGCGGCGATCTGGCCCGCGCACTGGCCCCTTTGCTGGCTCGGTCCGCTGAGGAACTCGCGACCGAGTTCCAGCTGGCATCGTCGAGTTCGTATCGCAGTTTCCGGGTCCAACCGAACGTTCCCGAGGATTTTCTGGCCGGAAATTTGTACGGTGGCTGGCAGCTGTATCATGACCTGTCGGCCGATGGCGTCGTCAGGTATCCCGATGTTAGGGGGAACGTTATCACGCCGGCCGAGGGCGAAATCGATTCGGTGGCGGAATCGGTTTCCCAAGAGGAGCGGGCGTTGACGGACGCTTGGGAGCAGTACCAATGGCGACCGAGCCCGGCGGTCCTGATCGACGGCGAGCGGGTCTACTTCAAGACGATCGCTAATTTGATGAGCCTTCCTACGACGCTCGCCAGCGGTCCGGCCTGGCGCAGCGTGTGGTTGAATCAATTCGAATACGACGATCTCACGCGTGCCATGGAGCAAATCCGCAACAGCTATGGCAACCAACCGGGCTTTGATCGTCCCCGCGACGGCACGCGTCTCCCCGGTGCGCTCCGTGAAATTCAGCATTTCGGCGACTTGATCCCCTGGCAAATGACAAAGGTAGGCAACACGATTTACTCGCTGGAGGGGAAGAACTATGACATCAATGACAATCCTCAGGCGGACTTGGCCCGCCGCCGTGGCTTTCAATACAACACCGCCCTGCGAAGAACTCGCTCCAACGTTCTGGTGGCTTATGATGCCGACACGGGGCGCGTCTTGTGGACGCTCCCCAAAAATAGCACGTTGAATTTCCGCTCCCCCATCGATCGCCGCGAGCCCGCACCGGCGGCCAACGACCGAGCGGACAATCCCGCCGCGACGCCACCAAATGCGGAAGAACCGTGGCTCACCAACGGCGGTTTCATGGGAGCACCGCTGGCGTTCAATAAACTGTTGCTGGTCCCCGTCAATGTGGGTGGGGCTGTCTATGTGTATTGCTTGGATCCGGCTCAGCAGGGTCAAACCGTTTGGCGGACCTACTTGTGCGACGAGCCGGAAACCGGCGCACCACCGTGGGCCCCGATCACCCTGTCGCTGGACGGGACCGACTTGTTCGCCGCCAGCGGGATGGGGGTGCTGTTCGTCCTCGACCCGGCCAACGGAGCGATCCGTTTCGCGAAACGTTACCGCCGGGATGGAACCACGAATCAAGCTCTGGCGAATATCGGCTGGCAGATGAGCCGTCTGGATTTTGATGGCTGGGAAGAAGATTTGATTGTCCCTTACGGCCGACAAATGATTTGCTTTTGTTCCGATTCCCAGCAGATTTTCGCCATCGATCGGTCGACCGCCGAGCGAATTTGGGAAACGGACATCAATCCGCTGGGCTATCGCGTCGATTACTTGATCGGCGTGCAAAATGACGTGCTGTATGCTGGTGGACGGCACACGCTGATTGCCTTCGACTTGCAAGGCGAGGGGCGCATGCTGTGGGGGGGGGAGCAGTTTTTCGACGGCGGCACCTCGATGGGCCGCGCCATGCTCTGCCAAAACGGCCTATATGTCCCCGTCAACGATACGATACTCCGCTTCGATATTTCCAGGCCCCAGGAAGAGCCCCGCCTCGATCGCATCGCCCATGTCAATCTCGGCAACCACGGGCCAGTCGGCAATCTATACAGCGACGGACAGCGAATTTGGATCCAAGGGCTGAATCGCCTGATCGCGACCATGCCGGTGACCAAAGGCCAGGAACAGTCGGCTCCCGCCAAACATAAAATGAGGAACCCATGAGCCGATTCCTCGCCACCGATTCTTGGTTGGGACCCTTTTTGCGAGCCGATGTCGAACGCGCGGGCGAATTGCGCTGGCAGTGGCTGAATTTGCCTGAAAGCTGGTGGGTCTTCGTCTGGTTGCTGATTTTCGCGGGGATCATCGGCATCGCGGTGTGGCTCTACCGCCGCGAATCATCGGTCTGCCCCATGCCGATTCGCATGACCCTTGCGGGTTTGCGGGTGGCGGTGCTCGTATTTTTGCTGTCGCTGCTCTTCAAGCCGTCGGTCTATTTTCAAGAGGTGACCATCGTTCGTCCGACGTTCGCCCTGCTCCGCGATCGATCGCTATCGATGGGACGCCCCGACGTGTATCGCGACCAGGAGCAACTTCAAAGACTTGCGGCGATCACCGGGGCGAGTCCGGCGGAACTCGAACAACGGACACTCACGCGGGCTGATCTCGTCAATCGAGCACTGGGACAGCCTCAATCGGCCACCGTCGGCAGCATCCGGGACAAGGGTGTGGTGCAAATCATCGATTTCGACGATCGCGTGGAGCCATTGACGCTGATCCCGGATCGAGCCACCGCGGCGACCGAGCCGCCATCGGAAGGCGAACGGCCTGCGGAGCCAGTTGACAATCCGGCCGCTATTCCGCCGCTGAATCCTGCCGGGGTCGGCACCGATATTTGGTTGGCCTTGCGTCAAACGCTCAGCGATACCAAACGGCTGGGGGGCATCATTTTGATCAGCGACGGGCAACACAAGGGGAGCGAAAATCCGTTGGAAATGGCCAAGCGGGCGGCGGAGCTCGACGTTCCCATCTTTGCGATTGGAGTCGGCGATCCGACCCCCGAACGGAACTTGGCGGTCACCGAGGTCAACGTCCCTAATCGTGCGTATCTCAATGAGCCTTTTTTCATCGAAGCCGTCTTGCAAACCAGCCTCGCGCCGGACGATCCCGCACGGCAACAGCCGATCGAGGTCCAGCTGCTCCAACAAGTGATCGATCCCCGCACCGGGCGACCGGGCGAGGCCCAAGTCGTCGATACGCAGACGTCGCCCATCCCCGAAGGCGGTAATCGCTTGCGATTGCAGTTCAGCCGTTTGCCGGAGGAAGTCGCCAAGTTCGTCTATTCGATTCGCGTCAACGCGATCGAGGGCGAAACCAATCTGGAAGATAACCGCAAGTTGTCCGCGATCATGGAGGTGGTTGACGAGAAAATCCGCCTGCTCGTGATCTCTGGGCTACCGAACTGGGATTATCAACAGCTGTATCGTTTGCTGATGCGTGATCCGACGATTCTGATCAGTTGCTGGTTGCAATCGATGGATGAAACTCGCCTGCAAGAAGGAGACGAGGTGATCGTGGCGTTGCCGCGAACTATGGAGGAACTCGGCAAATACAACGCCGTGATCATGATCGACCCGAACCCCGAGGAGTTCGACGAAGCGTGGATTAAGTTGTTGCAGGATTTTTGCCGCCAAAAGGCGGGTGGACTCGTTTACATGGCCGGACCTCAGTTTTCAGGCGAGTTCCTCTCCATGAACCGGCTGGCGGGAATACGCGAGATCTTGCCGGTTCGCTTTGCGGATCCCGGCACGATCGCGGCGTCGCAGGTCATCGCTGAGTCGACCGGCAACACGTCGGGAAGCATGCAGATCGTGCCCTATAATTTGGAGCATCCGCTGATGAAACTCGCCAAGGATCCCGAGGACGTGCAGCGGATCTGGAGCCAAATGCCAGGATTCCTGTGGAATTTCCCGACCTTGGCGGCCAAGCCGACGGCGCGAGTCTTGATCGAGCGCGGCGATCAACCGGGGAGTGAAGGGAACCAGCCCATGCTGGTCGACGGTAAATACGGGGCTGGGACCGTCCTGTACTTTGGCTTCCAAGGGACTTGGAGGTGGCGGAGCGTGGGGGTGCAAGCCCAATACTACAACACCTTTTGGATACAAACCGTGCGGTACCTGGTCGAACAGCGGTCGCTGCAGGGCAATCGCCGCGGCTACCTCGATGCCGATCAAATCGAATACGAATTGGGCAGCCGCATCACTCTCCTGGGTGAAGCCGTCGATGAACAATTTCGACCGCTGCAAGCGGACGCGATCAACGCCATCGTTCGCGACGAGGAAGGTCGCACGCAGCGCGTCCGCCTCAAGCAGGTCCCCGGGCGAGTCGGAAAGTACACCGGGACACTCAACGCGACCCGCATCGGCAGCTTCGAGGCAAATTTCGAGATCGAAGGGGCCGCGCCGAATCAACTAGAACCGGCGACGTTCCGCGTCACCCCCCCCCGCGCTGAAGTCACGGCAACTTGGCTGAATGAACGCCTGCTCCGCGACTTGGCCGAGCAATCAGGGGGGGCCTACTTGCATCTCAGCCAACTCGATCAACTCGCCGCCAAGCTCCCGCAGCTCGAAACGCGCGCCGAGTTCAATAGCCCACCGCAACCGGCGTGGGACCTCAACCGCTGGTCCCGCGGCCTGGCGTTCCTGTTCCCTGTCCTGTTGTTGTGCCTCGAATGGGCCCTCCGGAAATGGTACAAACTTTTGTGATGAACCTGTGACGAGACGGCTCCCGATATGACATCGATCCCCAAGACCACGACTGCCGACAACGCCATCGCCTGGGTGCGATCGCGACTGTCCGCGCTGCGCTGGCAACTCCGGTGGTGGGTTTCGGTGCATGGCCTTGGCCGCTGGCTCTGGGTGGTCCTGGCGATCTTATTGGCGGATATGGTGCTGGACCGCTTCTTCAAAATGGACCTGCCCCAACGGTCCATCATGTTGATCGTGATGGTGGCAATCGCGGGTTACATCTTGTTTCGATCGGTGATCAAGCCGTTGCGCAGGAAGGTCAGCGACCTGGGGTTGCTGCACGAGGTCGAGCGGCAGCATCCCGCGCTCGATCAGAGCTTGATCTCGAGTTATCAGCTCGCTCAGGAACGCGATCTCGAATCGCGGGGCGTTTCGCCAACATTGGTACAGTCAACGGTGCACCTGGGTCTGAACCAAGCGAGGTCGGTCGATTTCGCTGCGATCTTCAATCGGCAACAGACGTGGCGCGATGCCTTGATCCTGGCCGCGGGAATCCTGGCGGCCGCGGGGCTTGTCGTGGGATCGTTGACCAATGACTTTTTGCGTACTTGGTCGCGGCGAAATCTCTTGTTGACGGGCGATCGTTGGCCCCAAGTGACCAATCTCGAGATTGTGGGAGCTAGCGATGGTCGCATTGTGGTCCCGATCGGCACCGATTATCGGCAACTGGTACGCGTGACTGAAAATAGCTCCGTGACGAACGTGGAAGTCACGCTCGAAGCGGAGCATGCCGGCAACCGCACACTGCAGAAGATGCGACCGACAGGGCGAGAGTCGGGGCGGGAACATGTTTTTATCTTTCACAGCATCGCAACCCCCTACCGCATTCGAGCCAGTGGAGGGGATGCCGTCACCGATTGGGTTGAATTCCAATTGGTCGAACCGCCGGCCGTTCTACAGATGGAACTCGTCGAGCACCTCCCCGCCTACACGGGGCGCGACCCGACTCCCCTCAGCGGCAGCGGGCCCCATCGCATCCTCGACGGCAGCCGCGTGCAAGTGAATCTCACAACCAACAAACCGGTTGCCGTTTGCGAACTAAAGCATGACCAGCGCTCGATCGCATTCTTGGAGCCTGTCGACGAAACCCGCATGCGTTTTCAGACCTGGCTGGATAAAACCACGGGCACTTTGCTGGGAGGAAAATACTCGATCGGGTTGATCGATGACTCGGCGCTGGCCAATATTCGCGACTTTCATTTCGTGCTCCGCAACAGCGAGGACAAACCGCCGGCGGTCCGCGCTCGAACGCTCGGAATCAGCGGTCTAGTCGTTCCGCGGGCGGTTGTCCCCGTCGAGTATTCTGTGGAGGATGACTATGGCCTGATCCGTTTGGCGTTCGAAACGGCCTGGGTCAATGACGATGCCAGCCAGAAATCGGAAGCGAATTTTCCCGTGACGACTTGGCCGAACCGCCCCCCAGTGGCTGAAGCGGAAGATGTCGCGGTGCTCGAACTTGAGCGCCTGAAGCTGACGCCGGGAACCAGTTTGCGGTTCGCGCTCGCCGCCGATGATCATCAGCAACCTGCCGCGACGGGCCGCAGTCGAGAATTTTTGATTCGAATCGTGTCCGAGGAAGAATTGCGGGCCGATTTGTTGCGCCGCGAGATCGAGCAACGGAAGTCGTTCCAGCAGGCGTACGACGCCCAGATGAACTTGATTGCCGAGGTTCGCCAAGTGGCCGCCATCCCCAACGAAGGGGGCACTGCGGAGCAGATTCGCGAACGCATGCAAAACGCATTGGTCAACTTGTTCCGGTCGCAGCGCGGAATTGGGACCAGCGTCAATCTGATCGCCAAACGCTTCGAAGAATTTCTGGTCGAGGTCCAGAACAATCGCCTGGACGAAGAAACGGCCAAAATCGACCCCGCAAGGACGATTCAAAACCGCTTCGAGCGCGAGATCATTGTGCCGATCCGGAACATGGACAACGGGCCCATTGCGGATGCTGCTCGCACGCTCGATCTGTGTCGTCGGCATATCGACCAAAGCGAGCCGTTCCGAGCGGCCATCAGCCAAACTTTGGAAATCCAAGAACAGATTCTCGAACAAATGCGTCAAATTTTGGCGGCCATGGAATCGTCGGAAACTTTCCAAGAGATGGTGAACCGGCTCCTGGAAATCAAGCGGATCGAGGAATCGCTGCGCAAACAGTTGGACGGCAAGGGGAATCTCAAAGGGATCTTTGATGATTCATCGAAATGAACCGCATCGCGAATCAACGCCTGTGAGGTGCACTATGCATGCTCGTATCGTAATGGTCGGGCTCCTGTTGAGCTTGTTTGGACTGGGGCATCCCATCAAGTCCATCGCACAGCCGCCGCAGACTCCGGCGAAAGACCCAGCTGGTGACGTCAAGAGCGTTCTGGGGGAACGCCAACGGCTCGTCGAGCGGAAGATGAGCGAGCTGGAGGCCCGTTTTGCGGCCATCGCCGAGCAACTTCGCGAAAGGGAGCCCGAGCGAGCCAACCGCTTGGTCGCCGCCTATCAGCGGGCCAAGGAAACGTTACTCACCGAACGGATGGCCCGAATCTCGCAACTGATCGATCAGGGGCAAACCGGCGAGGCCCTCGTGCTTCTCGATCAGGTGATCCTCTCGCTCGACGAGCTCGTCAAGATGCTCGTGGATACCCGCGGCAATCAGCTGGACCGCCAGCAAGAAATCAAAATGCTCGAAGAATGGCAGAAGGAGATTCGCCAAATCCAAGCGGAGCAGCAGAAGGAAAGTCGTGAGACCGAAAACGTCTCGCAGAAGGACGCAGCGCTGCAGCGTCTCGATGCTCAAATCAAGGAATTGGAGAACTTGATCGGGCGGCAAAAAGACCTGCGCGAAAAAACGCAAGGTGCCGCCGGCTCGGGCCTGCGGGCGCTCGACAAAATTGCCGACGAGCAGTTCGAGGTCCGCAAACAGACCGAAAAATTATGGCGCGATGTGGCCGGACAACTGCCCGGGGAAGCGGAAAAACGCGCGGACATCAACGCCGGTGCAGAGCAACCGAACCAGGGCAAACCGGCGGATCAAAATGCTCCCCAGAAAACTGGCGATGGAAAATCATCCTCTGGCGACGCGCAGCCCGGTAAGCAAAGAAGTGGTGACAACCCGAATCCGCCGAATCCCACCGGCAATCCCTCTGCCGAGAACCCCGTAGTCTCACCCGCTCCTGGGCAAAAGCCTTTGCAACAAGCCGAGCAGGCCCAACGCCGCGCCGAGGAAAAACTAGCCAGCGGCAAATCTCTCGACGCGGAGCGGCAACAGGATCAGGCCATCAAGAGCATGGAGGAGGCGAAGTCGGAACTCGAAAAAGAAAAACGGCGGATCGCCTCGCTGCCTCCAGAGGCCCTCAAACAAATCGCCCAAAATCAAAAGCGGCTGCGCGACAAATCCAGGGAAATCGCCCAAAAGATGCGCGACGCCCCCAAGCCGAAGCCCAATCCCGACCAAGAGTCGGCGGGAAACAACCAGCCCCAGCAACCTGGCCAACAATCGATGAACGAGGCCGGCGAGTCGATGCAGAAAGCGACCAATGACCTCAATCAAGACAATCCCGAAGACGCTGGCAAAAACCAAAAAGAAGCCGAAAAAAACCTGCAAAAGGCGCTCGACGAAATCGAGGAACGCCTCAGCCAGCTGCGGGAGGAAACCCGCGAGGAGAAACTGGCTCGCCTCGAGTCCCGCTTTCGCGAAATGCTCGATCGGCAAAAGGTCGCCAGTACGATGACCATCGAGTTGGACGATCGCCGGAACAGCTTTGGCAAATTCGAGCAACGCGACCGGCTGGTGTTGATCCGCCTGGCCACGGAAGAAACAGAAATCAACGAAATTGGCCAACAGGCTTATGATCTGCTGCTGGAGGATGGTACCAGTGTGGTTTTTCCTGAAATCGTCTACCACCTCAAGAACGATCTGCTCCGCGTCAGCCAACTCCTGGCGTCAGAAAAGACCGATCAACTGACGCAAATGATCCAACGCGACATCGAATCCAACCTCGAGGAGTTGCTGGACGCTCTCAAGAAAGCCAAAAAGAAAGGCGGGGGCGGGGGCGGTGGAGGTGGCAGTTCAAAACAACCGCTTCTCGAAAAATCTGCCGAATTGAAAATGCTCCGCGCGGCCCAACTGCGCATCAATCGCCGCACAAAACAAATCGATACGCTCCAGGCTGAGCGAGGTGCGGACGCCGATTTGGCTCGTGAGGCGGAAAACCTTTCGCAACTCCAGGCGCAATTGCTGGAGATGGCCGAGCGAATCATGGCGGCCGATGACGATCAATAGAATCCAAAAATTGCCGCGGCGAGCGAGATGGTTTATAACCAAGGCGGCGACGGGTGGTACGCTGGCAATGCCGCAGGATGGTTGGCGGTGATGTGGTGAACACGCTGTAGCCAATGTTTCGCTTGCGGAGCAATGCAGGTGCCGTTGGGGACCTGAACCAGTACGGTCAGCGGCCGTAAGTCGATGTGAACGTTTTGAAGGTGTTTTTTCTCGTAGCCCGCCGCGTTAGCAAGGGGAATTTGGGAGCTCGTAGCCGCAGTGAGTTTCCCTCGCTGACGCGTCGGGCTGCGGGGTTTGTCATTGCTTACGCTTCGGCCTGGGGATTTTTCCCTCGCTGACGTGTCGGGTTACGAGCATGCCGTTGCTGGCGAGTCGGATCGCGCTTTTTTCTGTGAAAACGGCATTGTCGCTACGCCGTTGGAAGGGGAGCGACGGCTCCAGCAGAGGGTTTTCGAACATGTCGCAAGAATTGTCTGAATTCGATTTCTGCCGGGGACTTAGCGACACCAGCCGTATTCGTTTGGCGGAGTTGATTTCCCCCGTTGAACTGGGTGAGCATCAAATCGTCTTTCGCACTGGCGATCCTGCGGAAAACAGTTATCTGATTGCGGATGGTTTGGTAGCGCTGGAGATCTGCGCCCCGGGCGTTGGCTGCCGACGCATGATGACGGCCGGGCCGGGCGAATTGATCGGTTGGTCGCCGCTGGTGGAGGGGGCCCGTTATGCAGCGACAGCGCGGACGGTGGGCCGATGCCGTTTGCTAAAAATTTCCGGCTCCGCTCTGCGGCAGGCCTGCATGGCCGACTCACGTTTCGGCTTCGAAATCATGCGGAGCATCGTGAACGTCCTCTCAACTCGGATCAATGCCGCCCGTCTGCAGTTGCTCGACATGTTCGGTCCTGAGGGCGTGGGCCAAGGGGGAGAACCAGCTTCCGTCACTTCACCACGGGGATGATCATGGCCGACATCGACATCGGAAAGCGGTATTGGCTGGCCAAGCCTGCGTTCCAGAACTTGCTCGATGCCCTGCGTGAACTCGGCTATCAAGTCGTCGGCCCGACGATTCGCGATGAAGCGATCATCTACGGGCCGATCGAGCGTGTCGCCGAGTTGCCCATCGGCTGGTGGGACGATCAAGAGGGGGGGCGATACCGTCTGCGACAAGCTCCCACCGACGCATGGTTCGAATTCGTGGTCGGCCCGCAGTCGTTGAAGCACTATACGTTCCCGCCTCGGCAAACGGTGCTCGAAGGGAACCAACAAGCCGACGGCCAATGGAAACTGACGGCAATCAAGCCGGAGTCGCCGCCGACCGCGATTCTCGGCGTGCGGGCTTGCGATCTGGCTGCGCTGGTCATCCAAGACCGCGTCTTTCTCGGCTCGCAGTACCGCGATGAAAGCTTTGCCGCGCGGCGCGAGCGATTGTTTCTCGTCGCGGCGAACTGCCAGCGGGCGGCGCCGACCTGTTTTTGCAAGAGCATGAATTGCGGGCCGCGGGTGACACAAGCCTTCGATATGGCGCTCACTGAAGGGGCCGATGGTTTTGTTGTTGAGGTCGGTTCGGCGGCTGGTGCTGCCGTGGCCGAGCGGTTGCCTTTGAAACTTGCGTCCCAGTCTCAGGTGACACAAGTCGAGCAGCGGCTCGCCGCGTTGATCGAGCAAATGTCGCAGGGCTCCGAGAGCCAAACATCGGCAGAGCCCGACTCCGCGCACCACAACGGCTGCCGATCCCAGCGGCAGCTGGACACCGCCGGGCTGCGCGATTTACTGTTTGGCAATTTGAATCATCCGCATTGGGATGAGGTGGCGAGTCGCTGTCTGTCATGCGGGAATTGTACGATGGTCTGTCCCACGTGCTTTTGTAGCACCGTGGAAGAGGTTCCTCTGCTGGACGATTCGCAAGTCCTCCGCGAGCGCGTATGGGCATCCTGCTTCACCAGTGAACATTCCTACATGGCCTCGGGCGTTGTGCGGCAGACGACCCGTTCTCGTTACCGACAATGGCTCACGCACAAGCTGGCGGGCTGGATCGACCAGTTCGGCGTGTCGGGTTGCGTCGGTTGTGGCCGTTGCATCACCTGGTGCCCGGTGGGTATCGATATCACGGCCGAGGTCGCCGCGCTCCGCTCGCCTCAGGAAATCGACAGGAGCAACGGCCATGAGTAAGAGCTGTGCGGCAACGAGAGTCTCGGATCACAACGCTTGGTTGCCCACAGAATTCCGCATTGTCGCTCGACGGAATGAATTGGCCGATGTTTTCACGCTGGAACTGGCGGGGCCGGAACCGTTTCGGTTCGCGCCGGGGCAATTCAATATGTTGTACGTACCGGGCTTCGGTGAGGCCGCCATCTCGATCAGCTCAGATTCTGATCGCCCAGAGCGTTTTCAACACACGATCCGCGTCGTGGGGAACGTGACGCGCCGCTTGCAAAAATTTTCCTCTGGTGACCGCCTGTTTCTGCGAGGCCCGTTTGGGACAGGGTGGCCCATCGATCGTTGCCCGAGCCGTGATGTGGTGATCGCCTGCGGTGGCCTGGGTTTAGCACCGTTGCGACCGGTCATCTACTACCTGTTGCATCGGCGGTCGCAATTCGGAGCGATTCATCTGCTGTACGGGGCCCGTACGCCGCGAGATTTGCTGTATGCCGAGGAGTTCGCCGTTTGGCAATCGCAGGGTATTGAAGTGCGCGTCACGATCGATCGCGGCGACGAATCGTGGCGAGGCGCGATCGGTGTAGTCACTCAATTGATGAAACCCCTCCGTTGGCGACCCGAGTCGACCATGGTGCTGACATGCGGCCCCGAGGTGATGATGCGGTTCGTCGCCCAAGAGGCTCTCGCCCAGCAAGTTCGTCCCGATCATGTTTTCCTGTCGATGGAGCGGAACATGAACTGCGCGGTCGGTTGGTGCGGGCATTGCCAACTGGGCCCAAGCTTTGTTTGCAAGGACGGGCCCGTCTACACGTATGCCCAGATCGAACCGTTTCTGTATGTGGAGGACCTGTGAGCCCACCGATTCCCGCACCCGATGTGTTTCCGA
Organism: uncultured Pirellulaceae bacterium; assembly: GCA_937941455.1. Classification (GTDB taxonomy): domain Bacteria; phylum Planctomycetota; class Planctomycetia; order Pirellulales; family Pirellulaceae; genus BJ22. The sequence goes on from CALDHM010000005.1 coordinate 74,116, forward strand.
ACAAGTCGCCAGTTCCGGCGGAGCAATCCGGGAGTAACCGGCCGAAACTTGGGGTTTACAAATTTGCTTCGTGCGACGGCTGCCAATTGGCACTGCTCAGCGTCGAGAACCATTTGCGACAACTGGCCGACTCGGTCGAGATTTGTTACTTTCTCGAGGCTTCATCGCGGATTGTGCCTGGTCCCTACGATATTGGCATTGTTGAGGGATCGGTCACGACGGCCCATGACGCCGAACGAATCCGCGGCATTCGCCGCGATTGCCGCTACTTGATTGCGATCGGGGCCTGTGCGACGGCCGGCGGCATTCAAGCCCTTCGCAATTGGGCCAACGTCGAGGAGTATTTGAGTTATGTCTATGCGGAACCGCAATACATCGATACCTTGGCAACCAGCACGGCGATTTCCGAACACGTGCCGGTGGATTTCGAGCTGCGGGGCTGTCCCATCGAGCCCCAACAGTTGCTCCGCGTCATCAGCGATTTGTTAGTCGATCGGCAGCCGCGATTGGCTCGGCATAGCGTGTGCGTCGAGTGCAAGCTTCGCCAGAACGTTTGCGTGGCCGTCGCCCGTGGAATTCCTTGTCTCGGTCCGATCACGCAGGCCGGCTGCGGGGCGATTTGCCCCTCGTTCGATCGCGAGTGTTTCGGCTGTTTTGGACCGCAAGAAAACATCAATGCCGCTAGCTGGATCGGACATTGCCGGTCGACCGATCACGCGACCTCGCGCTTGGTTCAACTGCTCCGCAACGTCAACAGCTACGATTCTCATTTTCGCGAGGCGGGGGATGGTCTGATCGCGAAGTCGATCTCGGTGGAGCCATCGTGACGATAAGTGAGTACGCATGACTGAGGTGAGAAAATTCAGTGTCGGCGCTCTCACGCGCGTCGAAGGGGAGGGGGCTCTCGAGATTCACCTGCGAGGTTCGCAGGTGGAGCGAATCGAGCTGAGAATCTATGAGCCTCCTCGGTTCTTCGAGGCGCTGCTGCGCGGCCGCGACTTGCGAGAGGTTCCCGACATCGTGGCGAGGATCTGCGGGATCTGCCCAGTGGCCTATCAAATGAGCGCTTGCCAAGCGTTAGAAAAAGCCCTCGGCATGACGCTCCCCCCCGAGATTTCGCATTTGCGGCGATTGCTGTATTGCGGCGAGTGGATCGAAAGTCATACGCTGCACATGATCATGCTGCATGCCCCTGATTTTTTGGGCTTCGAGAATAGCCTTGAGATGGCGCGCAAGCATCCCGATTTGTTTGACAGCGGTCTGCGGATCCGCAAATTGGGTAACGACTTGTTGACGATCCTCGGCGGCCGCGCTATTCATCCGATCAACATTGCGGTTGGCGGTTTTTATCGAACTCCGTCGGCGGAGCGGCTACGCGGGCTATTGCACGAAATCGTCTGGGCCAAAACGAAGCTGCCTGAGTTGTTGCGGCAGATGGCCGACTGGAACTTTCCACAATTTGAGCAAGACTATCAGTTCGTCTCCTTGCACGAACCCCACGAATATCCTCTGAATACCGGTTGCGTTGCCGCGTCGGATGGATTGTCGATACCGATCGAGGACTATGAACAGCATTTTCGCGAGGTACATCAGCCTCACAGCACGGCGCTGCAAAGCCTGCGCCTGCCGAGCCTGACGACGTACTTGGTGGGTCCGCTGGCTCGATTTCAATTGTGCCGCTCGCAACTGACTCCTGCGGCTGCCAGTTTGGCGAACCAATTGCTCGGGTCTGTTCCGTTGCGAAATAATGCGTTCAGCCTTCTGGTGCGGGGGATCGAAGTGCTGTTCGCGATCGAAACCGCTGAGACATTGATCCGATGCTATCGGGATCACGGTTTTCCCTGCCGAGTCGAGATTCCTCGCCGCAGTGGCTGGGGGTGTCATGCCACCGAGGCTCCTCGAGGTCTTCTGTACCATCGCTATGAAGTTGATGAGCAAGGGCAGATTTCAACCGCTACCATTATTCCGCCCACATCGCAAAACCAAGCCCAAATCGAAAGCGACCTGCGGGCACTCGTCCCTTCTCTATTATCCGCCAGTGACGCCGAGGCGACGCGAGCCTGCGAGAATTTGATTCGTCACTACGATCCGTGCATCAGTTGTGCGACACACTTTCTACGCGTTCGCTGGAGGCAAAACGGCACCCTGCGGCGCGAGGGTGAGCCGGTGTAGCGGGTTTAGCTCCCGCTGGATTATCCAGGATTATCAGTGCTCTACGGCGTGTTCCGTCTCCTTCCCGATCGGGCCGACTCTCCCAGGGGGAGAGTGGAGAAGAGGATATCGGTTTTCGTCAGGGCAGTCTTACTTGTACTCAGTGCAACGGTACTCGTACTCGAAAGGATCGTACTCGTACTCGAAATGATCGTAGTGGCAGAATCGATCTTCGACCATGAGCGACTGTCCGCCGAACATTGCCGGAGGCAATGACAAGCAAAAGGGAGGAGTGCGTTGGGTAGAGGCCCGTTGATTGTTGATTGTTTCGCAGCCTTGATCCCTCTGTCTCACGCATTGAAGGTTTCGGGCTCGGCCGAGGAGATCCCGCGGATGTGGGGATTGTAATCTTCCCCCTCGTGCAGTTTGAGTTCTTGCGAAAAGCCTTCGCCGGCGACAACGATGATGTCGCCATCCGGGTCATCTTGCTCTGCCCGCACGTTGTGATGCCGCGTCAATTCGAGAACTGCCAAGAAGACTCCGATCATCGCCGACTTGTGCATCCCGGGCCGGAAGAGATCGCTGAAGACCACACGCTGGCGTTCGAGCAATTGGCGATGAATCTCTTTCATATAGACCGTAATCGGTGTCTCGTCGTAGTACACCTTTTCTGGTTGCGAGCGGCGATTGTCGCGCAGTACGCGACCGAAGGCGCTGACGAGGTCCCACAGTTCCACCGTGCGGATCGGTTGCTCGGCCAGGTCGATAATGCGCGGCGGCAAGTCGTCTTGAATACGTGGAAATCGCTGGCGCCAAGCTGCGGCGCGTTCGTCGAGCAGAACGGCCGCTTCGCGGAAACTTTTGTACATCAGCAACCGCTGAACAAGGTCTTGCCGTGGGTCCGTGTAGACTTCGTCGGTTTCGGGAGTCGGATCCTCGGGGAGTAGCAGTTTCGCCTTGATTTCGATCAACCGGCTGGCCACGTTCAAGAAATCGCCAACCGAATCGATATCGATTTCTTTGAGCACCTCGATGTACTGCGAATACTGGTCCACGATTTTGGACAAGCCGATGGCGGTGATGTCGAGTTCGTTCCGCCGCACCAGGAAGAGCAGCAGGTCAATCGGTCCCTTGAATTCGATGGTTTCGACGCGAAAGCTCATGAGCTTAGTTTGGTGGAATGGACGTGTTTTCGGCGGATAAAAATTCGGAAATTGCGCGAGAATCTACTTAGAAACGCCGCGCCTAAAAGTCTGCCTGGTCGGATTATGTGAGTTTTGTTTTCAATTTCGCCCAGCTTCACTAACCCTTAAAAAAAATACACTTTTTCAGCGACCAATGCTATCACTCGCGGACGATACTCGGGGTTAGACCCAACCGGTTTCTTTGGTTGTTCACTCGACTCGCGTTCGTCGCAGCGGGAATAAACGAAGGAGACTTAGCCGACCATGCGGCAAGACATTCAAGTCAGAAACCTTATTGAGTTACGAAATTTCGTTTCTCAAAAGTTGTGCCAAATAAATGATTTCGAAGATGGAGTTTTTCAGGTTACGGAGCGAATTTTGATTCGATGCGGGAAGGCTTGCGGCATCCTGTTCTGTCTGCACGGCCCCCGCAGTGTCAAATCGACGGCTGTCTGGGAAACGGTAACCAATACGATCATTTTCTATGGCTCGACTGGCGAAAAAGTTCATCGAACCCAATTGCCCAATCAATCCATCGCAACGGCATCATAAATCCATCATTCAAATCCAGGAGTCCATCACCAATGTTAGTTCTTTCCCGGAAGGAAAGCGAAAAAATCAAACTCGGAGATTCGATCGTGCTGACGATTGTGCGAGTCTCGGGTGATCGAGTCCGGTTAGGCATCGAAGCGCCCGACGACATGCTGATCCTCAGACACGAATTGGACTGTACCAGCGTGCAGGGGAATCGGCAGGATGACATTGCGGTCGCGTGATCTGGTCTTCACGAAATCGCAACGGATCATTCTGGCGGATTGACTGCACGCAGAATCACCGTTAACAAAACTGGCAGTGTGGGGGTTCCCTCACACTGCCAATTTTTTTTGCGCGTCTCAGCGAAAAGGATCTCTTTGATTGGTTCGGCGTTGAAAGGCACCGCTGACCAGATTTGCAGTCTGGTCCTCGCTTACCGTTGCAAGGTTGGGGTGGCCGATGATGTCTAAGTTCGTCTTGGCCAGAACCTATCCGAGCGCCGGAGAGTAGAGTGGCCGCGATTGCCACCCTAGTTCATGATAGTTGTAAGGACTAGCGGTAGTTATTGCCAGCATTGGCGGTAGTCTGGGCCTCAGCTTGGTAGGTTGAGCGGAAGTTCGGGGCGCCGCTCGACGGATTGGCCACCATCCCGGCACGGGTTGGGATCACTGTTTTGGGGTTTTCGGCCAATACCTGCAGGAGCTTGGAGATGCAGAGCTTGTTCATGCTCGTGTTGTGGTCGTTGGCTTCGGCCTTGAGGGCCTCGTGGAGGCTCTCCGGCAGCCGAACGGTGATCACACGAGTCGGCTCGTTGACGGCGTTGGGGCTGATTTTGCGGTTTCGCAAGGCGTTGACCAACCCTTGAATCTCGGCGAACTCCGGGGATTTTTCGAAAGCGATGTATTCCTTCTGAGTTTTGAAAACACTGCGAGCCGCTCCGTCGACACCCAGGACCTCGCGGAAGAAGGTGACCCAATCCGGGTTGCCATGGTACAGTTGTTTCGCCACACCCAAAATCTTCTGGCAGCGGCTGGTGAAATCCTCGTTGTTTTCACGCTGGGCCGGAATGTTGCCGTGGTTGCTGGTTTGCTGGCTGATGGGGAGGGAATTCATTTCGTTCATGGGGACTCCTTTCGGGGGTCGAGTGGTCTGTTCTGAAAACGCGAGTTCGTTGGAATCGTGGCTGAACCACGACCGTTTGCCCCAAGTTTTCAGGGGGCGGCAATCGACCCCAGCAATGTCACTGCATTGCAAGCACTTGCAATCATTTCCCGAGGGTGCAAATCCGTTGTGCAGGCGTGCCTAAAAACGCGGCATCGCAAAGATGCTTAAAAAATATGCAGATCGATTTGTTGCAAATCCCAGGTGTCCACAGACATTTCCCGAGATGTTCTCCAGAAAGAATTGCTGAGATTTTCAAAATTCGCAAGAATTTTGCAAAAAGATGGGGCTTTAGGGACTATAGAGAAGCCCGCCATCTAACTGGAGTCTGCAGGTTTGGCCGCGGAATTAAAAATGGCCATCGATCGGAGAAGGCTGAATCTAGGCTTCTTTCGAAAACCCGTCAGCTGCAGCGCGGTAGCCCGCGGTTCTTGAGGAAACCAGCGCTGTCGCATTCCGGCCAAGGGAAACAAAGCCGAAACCGGACGCTGGCGCGTTTCGGCTATAAATTTCGGGACTAATCCTTATTCTTCACAACGGCAGGTTTGCCTGCGGCGGCTGGTCGGAGGTAGCGTTCGAATCCGTAGCGATGCCCGTCCATCGGCGTTGCTCAGCGTAACCGATCATCAGCACCGCCAATCCTAGCGCGATCCACACCCAGCTCCCAAGCATCACACCGTATCCAATCGCGACGCAGGCGAGTCCCTGCCCGAGATGCACCGCCCAGCGGGTCGCTTGCTGGTATCCCAGTTTCGTGGCCAGGAGAGCCCTCAACACCCGTCCGCCGTCCATTGGATAGGCCGGTATCAAATTGCAACCAAACAGAACCAAGTTCACGCGGATGGCGAATTCGATCAGCCATTCCATCGGACTTGAGGACGCCTCCTCGATGCCTCCATTGAGCCACCAGCCCGCGATCCCTAGCAATGCCGCACAGACCACGTTGGTCGCCGGTCCGGCCAAGGCGACGACGAGCTCCACCCACGGCAATCGGTTCATACCCACCAGGTAGGCGATTCCTCCGATAGGTGACAGAACGATTTCTCGGGTTTGCACCTGAAACTGCTGGGCGGCCAACGCGTGCCCCAGTTCGTGCATCAGGACAAATAGGAATACGAGGACAAGTAACCCTTGCATCTCGACGATATCCTGCAAACCGCCGCCGGCCTGCCAGCCAAGGATCGCCACCCATGCCATTGCGACCAAGAAGGTCCAATGGAGGTGGACCTGGATTCCAAAATAGCGTCCGATGGGGATCATGTCGCTGAAAAAGTCCGGTACTGATAGTTGCGAGAAGCTTCCGAGATTTTCCAGCTTCGCCGCTGGATGGGATAGTCCCCGGTCCGATGTGTCGCGTCGATTGTATGGCTTGTGCCGATTTCTCGTGCCGGTCCCCTGGCGACTCGTTGGCGTTCCTCGGAAAAATCACTACGAAACGGTCGCCGGTTGACTACCATAAAAACGTTCAGTCTTGGAAATGCATCACACTTCGCCATTGAGATCCATTCGCTTGCGGCGCATCTATTTAGACTACAACGCGACGACCCCCATCGCCCCTAGCGTTCTCGAGGCGATGGAGCCTTTTCTGCAGACGCACTATGGCAATCCCTCAAGCTCTCATTGGATGGGGCGGGCGGCAGCCGAAGGTGTCACCGACGCCCGTGGGATGCTTGCCAGCCTGCTGGGCTGCGATGAAGACGAAATCGTATTCACCAGCGGGGGGACCGAAGCCAATAACTTGGCGATCAAGGGAATCATGCTTCGCGAGCCTCCCTCAGCCGGAGGACATTTGATCATCAGCGCGATCGAGCATCCCGCGGTCACCTCGCCCGCGGATTTCTTGCGGCGGATGGGCTACGACGTCACGATCGTCCCGGTCAACAAGGACGGTATCGTCGAACCCGATTTGCTGATCAAGGCCATCAAGCGGAAGACTCGGCTTGTCAGCATCATGCACGCGAATAACGAAATCGGAACGATTCAGCCGATTCGACGAATCGCCGACTTTTGCCATTCGCGGTCGATTCTGGTCCACACCGATGCGGCGCAGAGCGTCGGCAAAATTCGCACTGATGTCGATCAATTGGATGTCGATTTGCTGACGGTGGCGGCCCACAAATTTTATGGTCCGAAAGGGGTCGGGGCGTTGTTTATTCGTGGTGGTGTTGATCTGGAACCGCTGCATCACGGTGGCGATCAAGAGTTCGGCTTCCGCGCCGGCACGGAAAACACTGCGGCCATCGTTGGGCTGGGCCGCGCGGCGTTGCTGTGCAACAAAGCGCTGGAGGAATCCGCCAAACGCATGGAGTTTCTCCGAGCCGATTTGCTCGAGCGGCTGGAACAAGGAATCGGCATGCCTCTGACGGTCAACGGCGCTGCAGCACCGCGGCTCCCGAACACCCTGAGCGTGGTCTTTCCGTCGGTCAATGCCCGCTTGATGCTTGAACGCCTACCGCAATTGGCGGCGTCGACCGGATCGGCCTGCCACAGTACGACCGGAACCAGTGGCACGTTGCAGGCCATCGGCCTGTCCCCAGCTGCAGCGCAAGGCACGATGCGACTGAGCCTTGGCTGGTACACTTCGCAAGAGGACATCGAGTTGGTCGCTGATTGGCTGATCGAGGCGTGGACGGCACTGACTCGCTAGGATTTTTCCCAAACCGGTCAAGTGTCGGCAACGCGAATTCGCGGGGACTTGTTTTCTCTTGGGCGATCGAACATAGTTGCACCAGGGAAATTTTCCTGTGGGATGCCGAGCTGAAGGCCAATCCATTTCAAGAGGTTCACCATGCAAAGCTTGAATCGTCCACGAGTCTCATTAACATCTGTTCACGCCCTTTTTTGTCGTTTGACCTGCCTCATCGCTCTGGGCTTGGCTTGGATCCTACCCGTTGTGGTCGCGGCAGATGATTTGACGCCAGAGGCTCGCCGGGCATTAGCTGAACGTTTTGGATTGAGCTTGGAACGTACCGACGCAGTTCTAAAGATCATTGCGGAGGGGAAGAATAACAACCAAACTATGAAGCATCTGACCTACCTGTGCGAGGAGATCGGCCCACGGCTGACCGGTTCATCTCGACTGGAGCGAGCCAATAACTGGGTCGCAGATCAATTTCGCGAATTCGGTTTGCAAAATGTTCACTTGCACGAGTGGGGGCAAATTCCAGTCCGCTTCGATCGTGGACCTTGTACCGGCGGGATGCTCAAGCCAGTCGAACGAAAATTCGAATTCACATCCCGAGCTTGGTCGGCCGGCACCAATGGTCCGCGGCAAGGCCCGGTGATTCTCGAGCCAGGCACTGAGGCCGAACTCGATGCCTTGGCAGACAAGTTGAATGGCGCTTGGATTTTGCGAAAGCCCCGCGCGCAACAAGAGTCTCCCTTCGCGGCCCGCCTCGAAAGTGCCGGGATCGTCGGCTACATCGTTCCCGCTCAAGGGGAAACCGTGACGACCGGCGGCGTGCGCGGCTTCACGCAACTCGACATCAACAACCTGTCTCCGACGGTGACAGTTTTCGTTCGCCGATCGGACTACGATGCCATGAATAGTCGAATTGCCGATGGCGAAGAGGTTGTTGTCGAGTTCGATTTACAGCATCAATTCGTTGCCGGTCCGATTCCCGTCTACAACACGATTGGTGAGATTCCGGGAACTGAGCTTCCTGATGAGGTCGTGATCATTTCGGCGCATCTTGATAGCTGGGACGGGCCGGGCTCGCAAGGAACGGTCGATAATGGAACCGGATCGAGCGTCACCATCGAAGCCGCTCGGATTTTGATGGCGGCTGGTATCAAGCCGAAACGAACCATTCGTTTCATACTCTGGTCGGGTGAGGAACAAGGGTTGCTTGGCTCGCGGGCCTACGTCGCCAGTCTGTCCGAGGAAGAGCGGGCCAAAATCTCGGCCGTCTTCGTCGACGATAGCGGAACGAATCAACAAGCGTCGCTGACCTGTGCCGAAACGATGGCCGAGATGCTTCGCAAGGCGATCGAGCCGATGAATTACGCCTTCCCCGACATTCCCATCACCTTGAATATTCAACCCCGCATGCCGACACGCGGCGGGGCCAGTGATCACGCCTCGTTCAATGCAGTGGGAATCCCAGGATTCTTCTGGGGGAAGACCGGCAAGGCCGACTACCGTTACGCGTGGCACACGCAACACGATCGGCTTGACCAGGCGATTCCCGAGTACTTGATGAAAAACTCGACCGTCTCGGCTTTGGCAGCCTACATGCTGTCCGAGGCTGACACATTACTGCCTCGTTCACCGGCGCCTGCCGCTGGAGAAGAAACCGATGAGCGACGTCCGCGTCGCCGCGACGGCGATGGCAATGGGAATTAATCGTTTTCCGAAGTGATGACGTTGGTCTCGCTTGCCGATTCGTCAGGGGAGTCGTACTTGTACTCAGTGCAACGGTACTCGTACTCGAAAGGATCGTGATAGCAGAAACGATCTTCGATCATAAGCGAAGGGACGTGTATCGGATCGCGAGTGAATACGTTTCGTTCGCCGATGGGATTGCCAAGATTCTCGGCGCTGCTAATCGATCGGCTCGTGAACAAGGGCTACGCTCTGCCCAATCGATTGACGATGAATTCAGTCATCACGGCAAATCGAAGTTAAAACGAATCGTGTCGATGTTGACCAGACTGAGTCAAAGCACAGAAACCTTGCCGCGGGTCGACTCAATTACGAGTACCGCGATGCTGAGTACGAGTACCGCGATGCTGAGTACGAGTACGAGTACGGGTACGGGTACGGGTACGAGAAAGGCCACACCGCAAATTAAGTTGCGGCTATCAAATCTATCGGAGGCGAGTCCTCGTTTCTTCCTCCGGGAGAGTCGGGCTGCTAGGCCCGGAGAGGGTGGACGCTTGTCCTTTTTCCATTTCCGCATATCGTTACCCGATCGGCTCGGCTACAATCGCGGGCATTTAACCGAGATTCAGCGCAAGGAATCGCAACGCAATGATGAGCGAACATGTTGGCCCGTGGGCGCAGTGGACTCGCGAAATCCTCCAAGGTGGTAATTTGGATCGCGAGCAGGCCAGGGCGATCTTGCAAGCAGCGGACACCGAGTTGCTCGATATCGTGGCGGCCGCCGATTGTCTTCGCCGCGAATATATTGGAAATACTGTCCAGTTGTATTTTTTGATGAACGCCAAAAGCGGTCTTTGCCCGAAAAGACGGCCATTATTGTTCGCAGTCGAAAATCTCGGACGCTGCGATACCCAAATACAATTTGTTGAACCGAAAAAAAATGCTGGACGGTGCTCGTATCGCTGCCGAAAGAAACTCACAAACTTATTGCATCGTAATATCGGCTCGCGGTCCCAATGAGCGCGAGTTGCGGGCGGTCGAAGAAATCGTGCCTGAAATCAAAGCCCGCTACGGCCTGCAGATTTGGGCTTAGTCGTTACGAAGTCCGAAGAAATCGCCGCGTCAGCCAGATGTGCGGCCTCAATTGTCAGAAAGTGGGATGAGTCAACGGGGAGTGGCAACGCATGAGTTCAGGCTTATTAGCATTGCTCGACGACGTCGCCGCGATTGCCAAATCAGCCGCGGCGTCGCTGGATGATGTCGCTGCTCAAGCGGTGAAGGCGAGCGGCAAGGCGGCCGGCGTCGTGATTGATGACGCTGCGGTAACTCCCAAGTATGTCATTGGGCTGTCACCAAAACGGGAGTTGCCGATCGTTTGGAACATCGCCAAGGGATCGCTGCGAAACAAAATTGTCATCTTGCTCCCGTTGCTGCTGGTCCTGGGTTACCTTGCGGGTTGGCTGATCGTTCCCTTGCTGGCGATCGGCGGGCTGTTTTTATGCTACGAAGGCTACGAGAAGCTGCATCATTTATTCCAATCTTGGTGGAGCAAAGCGAGGCCGTCGACCGAATCGAAGCGACCCATCGAAATTATGCCTGCCGAACTCGAGCGGCTGCGGACTAAGGGTGCGATTCGTACGGATTTTATTCTGTCGGCAGAGATCATGGCGATCGCGTTCAACGAGGTGAAGACGCAAGGTTTGGCGATTCAAGTCACGATTCTCTTGGTGGTGGCCGTTGTGATCACCGCCGGGGTCTACGGTTTTGTAGCTCTGATTCTGAAGGCTGATGATCTGGGACTGTATTTGGTCAAAAAAGAAAACGCATCGACGTTGTCCCGTTTAGTTGGCAGAGGGTTGATTCGCGGAGTGCCGCACCTGTTGAAGATTTTAGGACTCGTCGGTACGCTAGCGATGTTGTGGGTCGGCGGACAGTTGGTGATCCATTCCGTCCCGTGGCTGTACCACACCGTGTCTCATTGGGTGCATGATCTCGACCTGACGGGATTTCTGGCCTGGTGCTTTGAGGCTGGTTTGGGATTGGTGTTGGGGACGTGCTGTGGACTGGTGATCCATGTGATTTGGTCCCTTTTCCGCAAACCGAGTCACGCGTAGCCCGATCATTAAGGGACGATTCGTTTCGCACGCTCGCAATAAATGTGACGGGAAGGCGTGGCAGGACGATTGTTTTGACTCCACTCTCCCTCTGGGAGAGTCCGGCGGTAGGCCCTGAGAGGGGGGGCTGGTAAAAACGCTGTTGTGTAACGGTCGAGACAATCGGCTCAAGGCCAAGGCTTGTCAGCCGCAGGGCGCTAGCCCGCGGTTCTCGCGAAAACCGGACGTTAACGCGTTCCGGCTAATAGTTTTGGCGAAAAGCCTAGTTTTGCGGGTAACCGGTGTTAGTTGTTTTAACGGCTCTCTTCCCCCGGCCTCGGCCCGCCTTCCCCTCGTCCATGCTCCCCTTTCCTCGACCTCGCCGTGCTTGGCCTCGACCCTCACGGTGAGAGGGTAGAGATTGAGCCTGTCTATCCTCCCGGTGGGAGAGTGGAGATAGAAACGGTCCGTCGTTTTGGCCGGAGCGGGAAATAAAAAACCGTCAACCGTCACGCGGTGCGGGTCGAGCTGGAGCGGGGGGGCTGTGATGACGTTGCAGCTTCGCCGATGGTCCAAGGAGCGGTTAGCGGTGCGGTTGTACTTCGAAATGGTCCGCTGCTTGGGGCGGGATGTGATATTTATCGATATCCAGTGTTTGCGGCTGGATGAATAGGGCCCGTTTTTGGTTGGGCAAAGAGTAATCGAAACCGCAGCTGCGAAAGAGATTTTCTGAGGCCGAGATCGCCATCACCTCTTGGACCCCCTTCTCTTTGGCCAAGGCCACGCACATTTTCACCAGTGCGCGGCCGATACCGATGTCTTGAAAATCGGGATCGACCGCCAGGCATTGAATCTCGGCCAGCTTCCGCGAGTAAATTTCGACTGCTGAGAAGCCGACGATTTTTCGTTTCGAGCGAGCGATGAAGGCGTGCTTCATCAAGTGCTCGATTTCGCCCGCTGATCGCGGGAGGATATGTTTAGCGGCCACGAAGGGCTTAAGGAATCTCGCCACGGCGGCAGCATTTTCGAACCGAGCGGGAAAGATCTTGATATGTCGCCGACTCCATTCTGCTTCGCTCATTCACAACACCAATATTGAATCATTTTCGCGTATACCTCAGCACCTCGATTGAGCTGATCGAGAGAAATCCACTCGTCGGACGTATGAGCCTGCGCAATTTGACCGGGTCCGAGAATAATCTTGTCGAACAGTTCGTCGAAGACGCCCGCGTCGGTCGCATAGCTGACGGTTTTCGACTGGGTTCGATGCAGTAGTTTTAGCGTCTGTTTGACGAATTCGGAATTCGGGTTTTTGTAAAATGGTTCGCAAGCCCGGAAAACCTTGAATTCGAGCCCTTGTTCGACCGCTACTTTTTGGCAGCGAGCGATCAGCAAGTCCACATCGGTATTCGGCATCGGGCGGAGATAGGCGGAGGCGTCGCTGCGACCGGCCTTGACATTCAGCGCTGGAGAATTGTCGCGGATCCCGATGTTCAGTGACAGCGTCGGTGGATCGAATTGCGAGTCGTGCCACCGCCCGTCCGTTTCGGTCAATTGGTAGATATCGTACAGTTCCTTGAGGAAGGGAATCATGGCCACGTTGGCATTCTTCCCCTCGCGTGAACTGGAATGAGCCTCTTTGCCGTAGCTGGTCGCTGTCAAACGGTAGGAGCCCTTGTGCGCGTGAACGACCTCTAGGCCGGTTGGTTCGCCGACGATGCACTTGGGCTGATGCTCGACCATCTCGCGATAAAATTCGCTTTCGGCCACGATCGCCCGCGCACCGTGGAAGCCGACCTCCTCGTCAGCGGTGCACACGTAATAGAGCGGCCGCTTGAGTTGCTCCCAGTCGAATAACTGCCCCGCGCTCAACATGCAGGCCAGTGAGCCTTTCATGTCGCAAGCCCCTCGGCCGTACAACCGCTCGTTGTGAATCGTTGGAGTGAGAGGCCCCCCCTTCGGGAAATCCCAAAAATCGTGGGGCACCGTGTCCATGTGGCCGAAGTAGGCGAGTCCCCCTTGGCCCGAGCCTTTCTTGGCGACCAGGCAGACCTTGAGCACCTTTTGCTCGTCGCGGTAGCGGATTTTTTCGACCACAAACCCATGCTTGGCGAGTTTCATCTCAAGGTACTTGGCAATCACTTGATTCGACAAGTGACTAACCGAGTCGAACTGAATCAGTCGGCTGGCGTAACGCAATGTCTTTTTCATAAGGTCGAATCGTGATTTGACGTAAAGCCTATCCCAAAACGATCAGAGTCCGTAACCCGAAGCATAAGCGAGGGCACGTTTGGGGATTGGCTCTTACGAAGCGACCGATCGATGGCCGCTTCACACTGGAAGGGTTTTCGTTTGTTCGTTAGTTCGAGTTCGCTTCGTTATCCTGTAAAAGGCCCGCCGCATCGTCTATTATTGTAATCACGGTCGCTGCCAATGGCCTATTCTCGATTTTTTTCTACAGAAACTTCATGGATCTGGCCTCGGAAGTCATTCATTTCGTCACCGGCCGGCTTGCCGAACGAGCGCTGCGGGAGGAGGTCGAGCGACTGGCCCAACGATTCGGTTTCCGGTATTCGATCCAAGTACTCCCCATCTCCGTCGCGGCGCTGATGACACCGCAATGGATCGCCCCCCGCCTGGAAGCCCCCCCCGACGCGACCCTGGTGATCATTCCGGGCTACGCCCTCGGGGACTTGGGGCCCATTCAAGCCGCGGTGCCGATCCCTGTCTGCCACGGGCCGAAGGATTTGCGGGAACTTTCGGAATTTTTCGGCGTGTCGCGGCAAGGCGTTTCGCTCGATGCCTACGACATCCAGATCATCGCCGAGATCAACCATGCCCCAGATATTCCTCCGGAGCGGCTGCTGGCAGAAGCCTTGGCCTTGCGGCAGTCGGGGGCCGACGTGATCGATCTGGGATGTAACCCGGGCGCAACCTGGCACGAGGTCGACGAGGCCGTTCGCCGACTTCTCGAGTCGGGGTTGCAGGTGTCGATCGACAGCTTCAATCCGGAGGAAGTGCGTCGCGCGGCCGCTGCGGGAGCGGAGTTGGTCTTGAGCGTAAATTCGAGCAATGTTCACGCGGCTGCGGAGTGGGGGATCGAGGTCGTGGTGGTCCCCGACGATCCGCAGCGTTGGGAAGCGATGGAATCGACCCTCGAAATTTTAGACCGGGCCCGCGTTCCGTTTCGCATCGATCTGATTCTGGAGCCGATCGGCTTTGGTTTTGCCGCAAGCTTGCTGCGCTATCAAGCGGCGCGGCAACGCTGGCCGCAGGCAGCGATGATGATGGGAATCGGCAATCTCACCGAATTGTCGGACGTCGACTCGGCGGGGTTGAATTTTATGCTGCTGGCCCTCTGTCAAGAATGGCAGATCGACAGCGTGTTGACGACTCAGGTCATCAATTGGGCGCGTTCCAGCGTGCGCGAATGCGACCTGGCCCGGCGCATGGTGCGTCACGCGATCGAGCAGCGGGTGCCCCCCAAGCGGTTGTCGGAGGATTTGGTGATGCTCCGGGACCCGAGGATGCGCGAGTTTTCCGCGGAGATCATCGAGCAAATGGCGAGTGAGATTCGCGACGCGAACTATCGTATCATGAATGCCGCGGGCTTGACGCATGTCTTGGGCCACGGCGACCGAGTGAGCGGGAGCGATCCGTTCGAGATTTTCGACCGTCTGGTGGAACTCGCTCCCAAGGGAATTGACCCGTCGCATGCCTTTTATTTAGGTTATGAACTGTGCAAGGCGGAGCTTGCGCGGCTCCTCGGCAAACAATACAGCCAAGATGAACCGCTGCGTTGGGGCTTTTTGACGCCTTCGCTGGAGCCAAAGCACCGCTTGTCTCGTCGCCGACATCGCGACTAGGCAGCGGCGGGAACACGATCGACAGGAGGAACCTACGGTGGGGCAGCCGCAACAAGTTGCGTTGGATTGGAACCGACCCCCGTTGCACTCGGCCGCGACTTGGTTAGTGGCAAAGTTGACCAACCAGCAACTATCGGCGGACGCGATTTTGGTCCTACCGACCACTCGATCTGGCCAACGTCTACGACAACTCCTCGCCGAGCGATCGGTGGCGACGAAGACATTATCGTTTGTCACCGTGGGATCGTTGCCCGAATATCTCTATCGCCAGGTGCACCCGAACGCGTCGCGTTTGCGAAGGCATCTGGCTTGGGTCGAGGCCCTGCGGAAATTGCCGCCGCGACGGTGCCAGGAAGCTTTCCCGAACTTAGAGATCGAGGACCTGGCGCGGCTGTCGTCACTCGCGACTCGGCTGCAGTCGCTGCACGAGCGGCTAGGGGCTGAGACCTCCAGCTTTCAGACGGTTGCTCGCGAGGTTAAGAAATTGCAGGACTTTCCTCAGGTCGCCCAGTGGCAGGCCTTGGCCGAACTGCAGGACCTCTACTACCGCGAGCTACAATCGCGACAACTGTGGGATCCCCAAGCCGCTCGAAATGTGGCGATTCACAAACGAGAATGCGCGACGCAGCGGCCTATCGTGCTGATCGGCCTTGTAGACATCAACCGCGGACCGCAGGAGATGCTCCAGCAGGTCGCCGATCAAGTCACGGTGTTGACATTTTGCGACCCGCAAGACCGCGCGGGATTCGACTCCCTTGGCTGTCTGGTGCCGGACTATTGGATCAAGCGGCGTTTGCGGATTGCTGACGCGCTGATTCGCATCGTCGATCGACCGGTAGACCAAGCGCGGTTGGTCGGCGATTTTTTGGCGAAACATCGGCGGATCCTTCAGCCGCGCGAAATGGCCGTCGGTATGCCCGACGACGACGTATGGCGTCAAGTCGAACGAGAGACCTCGCGGCGGGGCATCACTACGTACTATGCCAAGGGATTGTCGCTGCGATCCGGGGCCGTGATGCGCTTGCTGCAAAAGGGGGCCGAGTATCTCGACGATCGCTCTTACCGGAATTTCGCGGAGCTGGTACGGCACCCCGACATCGGACGGTTAATCACCGAACGACTCGGTAGGGATGATTGGTTGGAGAAACTGGACGAATTCCAAAATTTTGCTATCCCGGCGTTTGTGGATTTGGCCAAGCCTGAGTTTTACGAATCACGCGATTTGGCAGATTACCCCGTCGCCGACATCCTGCGGATTCTCGCCGATGTGCTGCGGCCCGTGCTGCCGGCCGAGCGAAGCGTGCAGGATTGGGCGCGGGGATGGTGCGATGTGCTGCAGGGACTTTTCCAAGAGATTATGACCCAGCCTGCCTGCGAACTTGATCCCTACGATCAAAATGCTTCCACAGCAGCTCGCCAGATTTCGGCGTCGTTGTCTGACATTGCAAACGATGACGAGGCGACGCTGTTGCTGGAGTCGGCTAAACAAGCGCTCCAGTTTTGTTTCCAGTTCATCGAAGATCCGTACATTGAAGAGGCGGAAACCGACGAGACGGTTCCGGTGCTCGGCTGGTTGGATTTGCCGCTGGAGGATGCTCGCGCGATGATCGTCACCGGTATGAACAATCATGTCGTCCCGATGGTGGAGGCTTCATTCGCCTTTTTGCCGGACTCCGTCAGCCGACAGTTGGGGTTGCTCAATCCGGATCGTCGCTTGGCTCGCGACATTTATGCGACCAGTCTGCTCGTCGCTTGTCGCCAGGATATTCTCTTCGTTGTTGGTCGACGCAATGCGAAAAAAGATCCCTTGCAAATCAGCCGCTTGCTGCTGCACGTGTCCGATGAGGAACTCGTTCGCCGCGCGCGGGCGTTTTTTGACTTTGATCGGCTCGCTGCCGACAAGGCCTCCCCCGCGGTCGAACCGGTGAGGCGGCGGCCGCAGAAGCAGCGGTTGGTGGTGCCACGGCCAGAGACTTGGCCTACGATTCGCAAGTTGAGCGTGACGCGGTTTCGAGACTACTTGAAATGTCCCTACCGCTTTTACTTGACGGTCGCCCTGCAACTCGCGGAAGTAAGCGATGACCTGCGCGAGCTCGACGGCGGCGCGTTTGGCGATCTCGCGCACAACGTCCTCGAAAAATTCGGAAATTCCGCTGCCCGCGACAGCGACGATCCCGGGATGATCCGCGAGTATCTTCAGGATACGTTGCACGACATGGCACGCCCCATGTTGCGTCGTTCGCAGATGCCGAGCTTGACCTTACAAGTCGAAAACTTGAGCTTTCGTTTGGAGCGTTTCGCCGATTGTCAGGCGCGGCAGCGGGCCGAGGGATGGAGCATCGTGGCCGTCGAAAACAAGTTCCAGTATGACTTCGACGTCGATGGACAACGGTTTACTGTGGTCGGGAAGATCGACCGGATCGATCGGCATGAAGACGGCCGGATCGCGGTGTGGGATTACAAGACCAGCGACGCTGGCAAGTCGGCCATGGAGGTCCATTACAAATCGAAAATGAAAGAGTGGCTCGATTTACAACTTCCCCTCTACCGGCACTTGGTCAGCAAGCTCTATCCCGACATCGATCGCGACGCCGTCGGGCTCGGCTATATCTTGCTCCCTCGCAGCACCTCAAACATCAAATTCGATCCAGCGACGTGGGAGCGGGCCGACCTGCAATCGGCTGACGAGTGTGCGTTTGACGTGATGCGAAGTATCCTGAACAACGTTTTCTGGCCGCCGAATCCGGAGCCCCCGGATTTTTCGGAAGCGTTCGCGGCGATTTGCCAGGACAATGTCTTCGAACGGTGGGAGATCGGAGAGTAGCCATGGCCAAGAAAAAGACGCGCCGCCAACAGCCAACCGGTTCCCCCTTCCCGAGCACCATCGTGGAAGCCTCCGCGGGGAGCGGCAAAACGTTCGCGTTGAGCAATCGCTATCTCAAATTATTGGCGGCCGGGGTTCCCTGCGAGAAAATCCTAGCGACGACCTTCACCCGCAAGGCGGCCGGCGAGATTCTCGATCGCATCATGTTGCGATTGACGGTTGCAGCGGAAGACCCCGCCGCTTGCCGCGAATTGAGCAAGTATCTCGAAACAATGCTGACGCCCGACGCTGCCGTCGCGATTCTGCGGACGGTCGCCGAAAATCTGCACCGTCTGCTTGTTTCGACGCTGGACAGTTTCTTTTATCAAATCGCCCAAGCCTACAGCTTCGATCTGGGATTGCCGGTCGCTTGGAAAATCGCCGAAGACGGACAAATCGGCACGTTGTCGGAAATCGCCATTCGCAATTTGCTGCATGACGACAATGTTCGGGAATTTCTGCACTTGATTTTCCAGAGTGAAACGGATCGCAAAATCGCTGACTTAATGCTGAATCAGGTGGAGGCCTATGCGGACGTTTATGCCGACTCGACCCCGTCGGCTTGGGATCATCCGGTACCGCAGAATTTCAACGTCGCCGCAGCCGTCAGCGAACTCCTGGAGAAAGGCTCGGCGATCACGATCGCCAGCGAGCGAATAGGGAACGCTTTGGCGAAAGACCTTGAGAGAATCGAAGCCGGAGATTGGGACGAAATCGCCGGATCAACACTCTTGAATAACGTTCTCGCGGGAAACTATACCTTTTCCCGATCACCCTTGCCTGATGATGTTCGCGAGTTTTATGGGGAACTAAGTGAAGCCTGCCGGAACCACTTCACGACCCGTTTCGCCCTGCGAACCAAGTCGGCCTGGCGTTTGCTCGACTCCTATACGCAAGCCCTCTGGCCCTTGAAGTTATCCGTTGGTGAATTTTCGTTTGCCGACGTCGCCAAACTTGTCAAGAACCTCGTGCACCGCCCAGGGTTCCAGCCCGATGCGCGGTTGGATATGCGAATCGATCACATGCTGCTGGACGAGTTTCAAGATACGTCGGGAACTCAATGGCAAATCCTGCGAGTCTTCGCGAACCGGTTGTTCGCGGGTGAGCGGCCAGGCTCCTTCTTCTGCGTCGGTGATCGCAAGCAAGCGATTTACGCTTGGCGCGGCGGGGTCTCGCAGATGTTCGATGTCGTGCAGCAAGAGTATGGCCATCATTTGGTGCCAAGCGAGCCGCTGACGACGAGCTACCGCTCCAGCCCCGTCGTCATCGATTTCGTCAATCAATTGTTCGGAAATTTGGACTGTTGGGAGGGTGATGACGAGATCGACCGCAAATCGATAGGCAGTTGGTCCAAGCAGTTTCGCCAGCATACCACGGCGCGTACCGAATTGCCCGGATTTGTTCTGGTCGAGCGAGTTGGCGATGGGGATGGCGACAAGGACGCCAAAACCGCCATCTTTGATCGAACCGCCGAGGCCATTGAAGAATTGTATCGGCAGGCTCCCCAGCGGACGATCGGTGTGCTCGTCGAACGCCACAGCGATATCGCTCATCTGCTGTTCTTGCTCCACCAGCGAGGAATCCCAGCCAGCGAAGAAGGGGGGAATCCGCTCACCGATTCCGCCGCGGTCAACGTGATCAATGCCGCGCTGCAATTGGCCGATCATCCGGGGGACAGCGTCGCTCGTTACCTGCTTTCTCACAGTCCGCTCGGGCCAGAATTCGGCTTGGTTCCCGAGGACCATCAAAATGGGGCCCTCAATGCCGCCGCCGCGCGTCGGATATCCGAACAAATGGGACGAGAACTGCTGCGGTTCGGTTTCGGCAAGGCCATCGAGCGACTGGCCGCTGTTTTGGATCCGCACCTGACGTCGCGGGAGAGGCGGCGCGTCGACCAGCTGGTGGAGTTCGCCTACGAGTACGACCAGCCGTGGACCTTGCGGACCCAACATTTTCTGCAGGCGGTTCGCGAAACGAGAATTTTAGAGCCCAGCGCGGCCTCCGTCCGCGTGATGACAGTGCATGGATCAAAAGGTCTCGAATTCGACGCTGTTTTCGCTCCCTTTTTGAGTTTCTCCAAGAGCTGGGTCGGTACGGCACCGCGTTTGGTCTATTCCCGTTCCGATCCGGGCCAGCCCATCGATTTCGTCCATTTGTACTGTAACGAAAACCTGCGTCCGTTTTTGCCCCCACGCGTGCAACAGATCTTTGCGGGATACCGCCAGCAAATCGTCCAGGAGCGGATTTGCCTGTTGTACGTTTGGATGACGCGTGCGATCCATCATTTGCATGTGATCGTTCGGCGAAATGTCCGTTTGGACAAGTCCACTCTCACTTCGCTGCTTGCTACCGTGCTGCAGAAAACGCAAGAGAAGTCGGCCGGTGATGAAGGCGCCGACGTGCTGTACCGCAAGGGCAATCCTGCTTGGTTCCGCGAGGGCAACCCAGGGCGGTCCACGAAACCGAAACAGCGGCGAGCCAAAACGGGGGTTGACACAGCAACGGCGCAATTTGGTGTTTTTTATGCAGGTGTGGGCGACGAGTGAGCGATTGTGGGGAGAGGCTGGTGGCTGCATGACTTGCCATTCTCTGGCGATGACATGAGATGGCGTCCGCCCCCCCCCTTTTCCGGCCCTGGCGGGCCGACTCTTCCGCTTGCGGGTGGAGAGTGGAGCGTGTTGATGGCCCTGCCCACTTGCGAGTTGAGAATTGAGGATTTGCAATGATATTTCCAAGACGCCCCCGCGCTGAAGCTTCGGGTTAATACATTGGTCAGTTTGGGGCTAGGCTCTGATGGTGCGGCCTTCGACTAGACCTGCAACACGCCGGTGCGGAACGGTTCGTCGGGAACGTGGCGCGTGACGATTTCCAGCGAGCGGATCAACACGTTCCGTGTGTCCGCCGGAGCAATAATCCCATCGACCCACAAACGGGCTGCGGCGTAGCGAATGTCGGTCGACGTCTCGTAGGCTTGCGTCACCCGTTCCCGCAGTTCTTCCAGCTCGCGCGCGTCCGGCTCGCGGCCCGCTCGTTTGATCGCGGCGATGTTGACATCGAGCAGTGTCGAAGCCGCTTGCTTGCCACCCATCACGGCGTATTTGGCGTTGGGCCAGGCGAAGATGAAGCGCGGATCGAACGCCTTGCCGCACATTGCGTAATTCCCCGCGCCGTAACTGCCGCCGGTGATCACGGTCAATTTCGGGACGCGGCTGTTGCTAATGGCGTTGACGACCTTGGCCCCGGCCCGGATGATCCCCGCATGCTCGCTGTCGCGGCCGACCATGAAACCGAAAACGTCTTGTAAGAAAACCAGCGGTGTCCAGGTTTGGTTGCAATCCATGATGAAGCGGGCTTCTTTGTCGGCGCTGTCGTGGTAGATCACGCCGCCGAACTGCATTCCCTCTTCGGCGCTCATCACGGGCTGCCGCTGATTGGCCACGATTCCCACGCGATAGCCCCCGATGCGAGCGTAGCCGCAGACGATCGTCTTGCCGTACTCGGCCTTGTACTCCGAGAAGGTGTCGGCATCGACGAGGAACTTGATGAGCTCCCGGATGTCGAAGCGGGCTTGCGGCTCCATGGGAATGGCGTCGTAAATTTCGGTTACCTTGCGAGCTGCTGCGCGCGGCTCCGCGCGGCCAAAAACATCCGCATGAGGGTTGGGCGGAAACATCGAAACCAGCTCACGTACGCGGGCCAGGGCCGCGTCGTCGTTCGGCTCGCGGTAGTCGATCGTGCCGCTAATTTCGGCATGCATTTTTGCGCCGCCGAGATCTTCGTGAGTAACTTCCTGGCCGATGGCACTTTTGACCAGAGCGGGCCCAGCAAGGTAAAGTCCCGAGCCCTCGGTCATGATCAGTTTGTCGCAAAGTACCGGCAGGTAACCTCCGCCCGCGACGCAGTTCCCCATGATGGCGGCCAGTTGCGGGATCCCCATGGCGGAGATCACCGAGTTGTTGCGAAAGATGCGTCCAAAGTCGTCCTCATCGGGAAAAATTTCGTCTTGCAGCGGCAGAAAAACGCCGGCCGAATCGACCAGATAGACCAGCGGCAGGCGACAATGCATCGCGATCCGCTGCGCCCGCAAAACCTTCTTGCACGTCATCGGGAAAAACGCCCCGGCCTTGATCGTCGCGTCGTTGGCGATGATCATCACGTCGCGGCCGCTGACACGCCCCACCCCGCAGATGACGCTGGCCGACGGAGCCCCACCCCACTCGTCGTACATCTCGAAGGCCGCCCACAGGCCGACCTCCAGCCAGGAGGCGGGATCGTCCAGCAATTTGGCGATTCGCTCGCGAGCCGTCAGGCGACCTTTTTCGTGTTGCCGAGCGGCGGCCTTCTTGCCACCGCCAAGTTGGATGTGTTTGCTTTGGCTGTCGAACTGTTCAAGTAGGGTTTGCCAGGTCATGCGAGTGAGTCTCGTCTGGTTTCACGTAGCAAGCGGCCGTTGGAACGCTCCCGCCGGAGCCTCAAGGATAACCACCGACGGCAGGTCTCGCGACTGGGGAGCGATCGGTCGGGCAGGAACATTTTGACCAACTCGCGGCAAGGGTCGGGCAACGGCCAGCAGTCAACGACGTCGCGCCCCGTGCGGGCAATCGAAGTTCCCGTCGGGTTCCGTCTGCCGCAACAAAGCAAATTGCCTAGAATGTGGGCATGGAAAGTCTGAGTTTTTATCCGATTGCCGGCCCGCTGTGGATTGCCTTGATTGTCGCGGCGCTAGCCTCGTTGTTGCTGATTGGACCAAGCTTCGAGGGGCTTACGCCAGGACGCCGCGGTGCCTTGTCGCTGCTTCGCGCTATCTCGATTGGCCTAGTGCTGCTGGCGATGCTCCGGCCGGGTTGCTCGACGATGGTCGAGCGGCGGCAATCGGCGGTGATGTACGTGCTGGTGGACACATCTCGCTCGATGGACTTGCCCCATCGAGACGAACGGACGAAGCGGTGGAAGGCGCTGACCTCGATGCTGCTCGACAACCTCTCGGGTCTCGACCAACTGCGGCAGGAGCAGGTGGATATCCGCTTCCTGGCGTTCGACCAAAAATCGCGGCCGATCGACTACACCGATGGGATTTTGGCTCTCCCCCGCAGCCCGAACGGTGCCGAAACCGACATCGGCCGGGCCTTGGCCGACGTGCTCGCCGGAGTGCGCAACGAGCGGTTACTGGGTGTGGTCGTCGCCAGCGACGGCGTTCAGAACGTGGCCGATTCGGAGGTCGACCTGGTGAATGTGGCCAAGGACTTCGGCAACCTCAGCGTTCCGTTATTTCCCGTCCCGTTTGGAACGGCTGCCGAGGTGGGCCAGTTCGCTGACGTGGCAATTGCCAATCTCCCCGACCACGACACGGTGTTCGTCAAGAATCGCAAGACCGTGCGAGCGTCGCTGAGCAGTCGCGGCTACACGAACCAGCCGATTCGGGTGCAGCTTGTCATCTCAGCCCAAGGCAAACTCGACGAGGTGGTCGACGAAAAAGTCTACACGCCGCGGCAAAGCTACGAAGAACAAACGGTCGAACTCAACTACGTGCCGCAACAGGCGGGCAGTTACCGCATGACGGTGCGAGCGCTGAACATGCCCAATGAGCAATCGCTGTTGAACAATCAGCTCACATCGTTTTTGACGGTGTACGAGGGGGGCTTGCGCATCGCCCTGGTGGCCAACGTGGGCTGGTGGGAGCAAAGCCGACTGCGGCGCGTGCTGGCGTCGAAAGCCGACTCGGGGGGAAGCTCGCAGGGGATCGACGTCGATTTTTTCCCGATCAACCCGCAGGACTACCGCAAGCCCCTCGACTTCGTGCCGATCTTCGGCGACAAGAGCTACGACATGTTCATCTTGGTCGATGTCGACTCGCGCGTTTTCCGCCCGGGGAGCCTCGAGACGCTGCACAATGCGGTAGCGGCCGGCAAGGGGCTGATGATGTGCGGGGGGACGCACAGTTTCGGTCCAGGCTACTATTGGAACACCCCTTTGAAGGACGTCCTCCCGATTGTCATGCGACCCGAGGAGCGACAGGAATTCGAACGCGAAGTGCGCAAGGATTTCCACATTCTCGGCCCGATCGCCTTGGTCCCGGCCGCCGATTCGCCGCTGGTGCGTTTGAGTGATGACGAAGCCGTTGCCGCGCCGTGGGCCAAGTTGCCGCCGATACCCAGCATCAACCGCTTGTTGGGGGTCAAACCGACGGCGGAGGTCTTGCTCAAGACCTCCAAAAACGAACCTGTCCTGGTGGCAGGCAAATACGGGAATGGCCGCGTGCTGGCCTTTGCCGCCAATTCGACGTGGCTATGGTACAACCATCGGAAACTCAATGAGTACAAGAGGTTTTGGCAACAAGTCATCTTGTGGTTGGCCCTGCCCGACGGGGCGACTAAGGACAGCGTGCGCATCTACATGTCCCAGCGGCGATTCCAGCCGGGTTCGACGGTGATGTTTTCGGCCGAGGCGCGGACGGCGGCGGGCCAGCCGATTCCCGGTGCGAACTATGAAGCCCGTTTGCTGGGCCCCGACGGTGTCGAGCATCTGGTGGCTGTCGTGCCCGGCCGCAATCTGCCCCAAGGCGAAGTCAACCGCGACTGGGTGATGGCACCGGGCATCTATTCCTTGCGTGTGGTCGCCAGTGAGGGGGGGGAGCGGATCGGCGAGTCGGAGATCGAGTTCGAGGTCAGCGATCAAGACAAAGAAAAGGCGAATCCTGCGGCTGATTTTCGGCTGCTGTCGCGGTTGGCGGAGGAAACGAAAGACGCAGGGGGACGCGTCGTGGATCCGATCGACTTCGGCAAGTTCCTGAGTGAGATCGCGGATCAACCGGGGATGCTGAAGATCGAAATCCCGCAGCGTTGGCATTTGGGGACCACACCTGCCGACGCGTCGTTATTCTTGATCGTCTTTGTTACCGTCATGTCGATTGAATGGGCGCTGCGAAAGAAATGGGGCTTAGTCTAACGCAGGCTGTTGCCCCCCCCCTCTCTCTCCAGCTTTGCCAGACCGATACTCCCGCTGCGGGTAGATCGTGCAAGATTAAACGTTGAGCTGTTTCGGGGCTCCCAAACCTCGGAATTTCTCGCTCCATCTTCCCGCGGGGAGTGTTGAGGCGCAGCCGCGGAGAGGGCTGGAAGCGGGGACACTCAGTCGCAGGCCGGGGCGGCTCTGCCCCGAGGAACGCAAAGGAGCAAACGCTTCCTCCCCATGCCCCTGCGAACTATCCCGCCTGGCGTTTCCGGGAACTCGACAAAATTCCGAAAATTCGCTGGAATTCCTCATGATTTGCGAAATGAATGACGAATGAGCCGCGACCCGTTTTGTTCGAGCGAATGGCTACTTTCGTGCCGAGCTCGAGTCGCAAATCCTTTTCGAGCGATTCGATCTGTGGCGACTTCCCGCGGGAGGCCGAGGGAGCAGGGGTTTTGAAGGGGACCACGTCTTGGTCTTCGGCGTGAATCCTTTCGGCGACCATCTGTTCCGTCGCTCGGACGCTTAGCCCCTGATCTTTAATGATTTTGGCGAATTCGAGCTGTAAATTTTCTTCGCCGAGGGGCAACAGGGCCCGAGCGTGTCCCATCGTCAAAGACCCTTGCTGTAGGTCCGATTGAATGGCGCGCGGCAGCTCCAGCAGTCGCATCAAGTTGGCGATCGTCGAGCGGTCGATCTTCAGGCGTTGCGCCAGGTCCTCTTGGGTGCAACCGTGCTCATCGAGGTAACGGCGAAAGGACAAACCTTTTTCGATGGGATTGAGGTCCTTGCGTTGCAGATTTTCAACGATCGCCAGTTCCGCAACCAGGCGATCGTCGGCCTCGCGAACGCGTGCGGGGATGGTAGCCCACCCGGCCCGGATCGCCGCACGCAGCCGCCGTTCGCCGCTGATGAGCTGATAACGGTTGCCCACGCGGCGGACCAGGATCGGCTGGAGAATGTCGTGATCCTTGAGGCTTTCGGCCAGCGACGCGATTTCGGATTCGCTGAAGTCACGCCGGGGCTGGAATGGATTTTCTTCGATTTCGTGCACGCTGAGCCGCAGCAATCCCTCGTGAGGCCCCGCACCGGTGGGGGAGGCCGCTACCGCGGCATGCAGGGGACTTTGTTGCTCGATGTCGTTCTCGGCGATGAATTCGGCCACGCCGTCATCGGTCGAGGTGGAGTGAGTTGAGTTGAGCAGGGCTTCCAAGCCGCGACCCAGACGCTTCTTTTTTTGATTGTTAGGAAACACTGTCGAAGATCTCCATGCAAAGTTCTATGTAGGCCCGCGCGCCGCGAGAGCGGGGCGCGTACTCCAGCACACTTTTGCCGTGGCTGGGCGCCTCGCTCACCAGGACGTCGCGAGGAATAGTTGTTGAAAATACGATTTCACCGAAAAAATCCCGAACCTGTTCATCCACTTCTTGCGTAAGCTCTAAGTGGTGGTCGTACATCGTGAGCAAGATGCCGCCGAAGGCGAGTTGACGTTGGCTGGACCGCATGATGTCGCGAATCAATTCGATCATTTGCGTCAGCCCCTCCATCGCGAAGTACTCGCATTGGATCGGCATCAAGACCTCGTCGGAGGCCCGCAGTGCGGTTTGCGTCAGCCTGCCCAACGACGGTGGAGAGTCGATCACGACGTAGTCGAAGATCTGGGTCCCCTCGGTCAAGTGCTCGACGACATGCTCGGCCTGTAGCGGGTCGGCATGAGCCAGTGTGTCCGCGTCGCGCGCTCGGCGGCTCCCTGGCAGTAGATACAACTCGGTGACCTCCGTGGGTACAACCCGTTGCCGCAACGGTTCGCCGACGAGCAGGGGGTGGACGTCGACGGGACGTTGCCCGACTCCGCTCGTGGCGTTGCATTGCGGGTCGAGGTCAACCAGTAGGGTGGCGTGACCGGCCAAGGCGAAAGCGGTGGCCAAATTGATGGCCGTGGTCGTTTTGCCCACGCCCCCTTTTTGGTTCGCAATGCAAAATGTCCTGGTCACGGTTGCTAGCATGCTGTAGCGGATTAAGTGTGAAATGGGAGGGATTACTTAGCAAGTTGTCGTGGAACGGGGAAGTTCAATTTCGCGGATGGTAGCGTCAGGATTCGGACGGGACCGGGGCGGCCAAGTCAGTTGGCCGTCCCCGAGTCTGTTGGACGAGAACTCTAACTCGCAAACACAGTCCTACGCGCACTCCTAGTCGTACTCGATTCGAGCCGGAGGCCCTCCATCAAGTCGTCAACGCTGTCGACGCGGAATAGGCACCGACCGAACTTCGCAAAGGGGGGACGGCCGAAGGTCGATTCTGTCAGCAGGTGTTTTTCGAGTACGAGTGCGATTACCGCGTTGCTGAGTACGAGTACGAAAAAAGGGGACGTGTCGCGCGAGTTACACGTGAAACTGGGATCTGGGCTTGGCAGGACAGCCCTGGGAGCACCGATGGCAACAGGGTTTACCAAGTTGGTTGGATTTCCCCAAGTCGCAGAATCACCAGTTCCACGTGAAACTGCCTAGATTGCCAAATCGTTCAAAGCGATCAATCTTCGTTTTTCGCCGGGGCTTTCGCTGTGAACGCGGCATTCAATAAAAAAGGGCAGGGGCCTGATTCGGCATGAGCAGATTAGGCTGAGACTGAAAATTGTCTCCGGCAAAAAACAGGGGCCTCGATGGGCCCCTGTTGGTTGTTGCTGCGAGGGTTCGTCCGTCGGGTTCGCTGGACAAATGGCCAGGTTTAGTAGCGGTAATGCTCCGGCTTGAATGGTCCTTCGACGGGAACGCCCAGGTATTCGGCTTGCTTCGGCGTCAGCTTGGTCAGCTTCACACCGATGTGCTCCAGGTGCAGCCGAGCGACTTCCTCATCGAGCCGTTTTGGCAGCGTGTGAACGCCGACGGGATATTGGTCCGTTTCGGTCCAGAGCGAAATCTGAGCCATCGTTTGGTTCGTGAAGGAATTGCTCATCACGAACGAGGGGTGGCCCGTGGCGCAGCCGAGGTTCACGAGGCGGCCTTCAGCCAACAAGAGGAGCGAGCGACCGGTTTTTTTGTTGGTGTAGCGGTCGACTTGGGGCTTGATTTCTTGCTTGGTCCATTTGCCGGCGGCGACTTGTTCGTTGAGCCAAGCGACTTGGATCTCGTTGTCGAAGTGGCCGATGTTGCAGACGATCGCGTCGTTGGGCATTTGCTCCATGTGTTCGCCGCGGACGACGTCGATATTGCCGGTCGCCGTGACAAAGATATTACCGATGGCGGCAGCTTCTTCCATCGTGGTGACTTGGAAGCCCTCCATGGCGGCCTGCAGGGCGTTGATCGGATCGATTTCGGTCACGATCACGCGACCGCCGTAGCGTTGCATCGAGTGAGCGCAGCCCTTGCCGACATCGCCGTAGCCGCACACCACGACAACCTTGCCGGCGATCATCACGTCGGTCGCCCGCTTGATGCCGTCAGCCAGCGACTCGCGGCAGCCGTACAAGTTGTCAAACTTGCTCTTGGTCACCGAGTCGTTAACGTTGATGGCTGGGATCTTCAATTCGCCCTTCTCGTGCATTTGGTACAAACGGTGGACGCCCGTAGTGGTTTCTTCCGACAGGCCGCGGATGTCCGACAGCAGTTCTGGATATTTGTAGTGGACCATGTGGGTCAGGTCGCCGCCGTCATCCAGAATCATGTTCAGCGGCTTGCCGTCAGGGAAAAACAGCGTCTGCTCGATGCACCAATCGAATTCCTCGTTGGTCATTCCCTTCCAGGCGTAGACTGGAATGCCGCGGGCGGCCATTGCGGCGGCCGCGTGGTCTTGGGTCGAGAAGATATTGCAGCTGCTCCAAGTGACCTGAGCACCGAGTTCGACCAGCGTCTCGATCAAGACGGCGGTTTGGATCGTCATGTGCAGGCAGCCCGCAATGCGAGCGCCGGCCAACGGCTTGGAGGGGCCGTACTTTTTGCGAAGGGCCATCAAGCCGGGCATTTCATTTTCGGCCAGCACGATTTCGCGGCGGCCCCAATCGGCGAGCGAGATGTCTTTGACTTTGTACGGAAGCCGTTCGGTAGCTAGGGTGGACACAGTAATAAACTCCTGAAAATTTCGAAAAAACCGGTTCAGAATTGGCCGTCGAGAGCCGAAAAATGTTAGCTTCCCTGCGCGCCACTTATGGTAGCCTCAACCGACCATCTCTTTCAATCCGCAACGCGAATAAGCCCGCAAAATTCGGCAAAAATGTCGCGGAGCGGCTCTATCGCGGCGCAGACTACCTGTACGCTCAGAGCGGGGAACTGGTTCGACGAGGGGGGCTGGCTTCATGGCCGCTTAACGATTGGAGGGGAACTTCGATTGCTCGTCGAGGTACAGATCGTAGTCCTTTAGGCGATCCGGCGGACGCGTCGCCTCGACGAAGCAGGCCGGGAGGCAATACAGGCTCATCACGATCCCGACCCAGATCAGCATCGCGCCGAGCAACCCGAGCTTGCTTCCCGATTCGGTCACCGCGCCGCTTTGGTCGTCGATCGTCGGTGGCTTCGTCCCGCGGACCAGCAGCCAACCCACGAGCACGGCGATGGTTGCCGCGATTTGATAGGGGCCGTACAGCGGACATGCCATCGCCAAGAAACAAAACCCGCCGATCAACGCGACCAGCCCCATCAGATGCAGCAACGAAAACCGGCGCGGCACGACGCTGGTTAGCGGTGTCGCGTCGGCTGATATATGGGAGGAATCGGCCGAGTCACCGCTGGTTGTAGCATCCCGTTCGGTCATCGCTGGGCCTCCCCCTGAGCCTCGGTGAACGCCTGCAGGGCCGCCGTCACGAATTGCTGGACCAACAAGCTGCTTTTGACCCCCGGCTTGTTCTCGACGCCGCTTGCCACATCGACGCCGTCGGGATGCGTTTCCGCAATCGCCGCGGCGATATTCGCGGGGTTCAGGCCTCCGGCAAGGATGAAATGGATGCTCGGGTAGGTGGCGCGCCATTGAGAAATCGCTTGACCAGCCGCGCTCCAGTCGAGGCTTTTGCCGCTGCCGCCGAAGCCAGGAGAGGCGGAGTCCAGCAAGAACTGTCGCACGCCGGCACTGTACCAATTGGCGATCTCGTGGGACGCGGCCGCGAAGTCATCGCCGCGAACCCGCACGGCACGGATGACTCGCTGAGGACCGATTTCTGCCGCGAATTCGCGGGGCTCATCCCCGTGCAGTTGGATCCAATCCAGCCCCACGGTGGCCGCGATTTCATTGATATCGGCCGGTCTCCGATTGACAAAGACGCCGACCAGCTGCACGGTGGGGGGGGAGCGACGTAGGGCGACGGCGGTCTCGAGAGCCCATTCGGTTGCGACGTAGCGCGAGCTGCGGGGATAAAAGTTGAACCCGATGGCTTCCGCTCCGCTCGCGGTGCAGGCCACGGCGTCGGTCAGGGAAGTGATCCCGCAAATCTTGATTCGGCTCGTGAACGGTTCAGGCATTTTCGTTGATTAATGTGCAGGCCTCCGGGGACCGCGTGAGGGCTTGGTTCCAGTCCCGTTGGATCTAGACTTTGGCTTAAATCGATTGGCCGTAACGCGTTAGCGTCCGGTTTCTGCGGGAATCGTGGGCTCATACCCCACGGCCGATAGGTTTTGGCGTAAAGCCTAGTCGTCGTCATCGATTATCGCTAAAGTCTTTCACATGATTATCCGGGGTACAAACTTTGACGCAACCAAGATTCCACTGCCGGCCGCTGCGACATTCCCGTTGCTGTTTCGGATGGGGGAGACCTTGCCGTTGTTGGTGACGGGCGTGTCGGGGGTGGCCGGACTGAACGCCTACGCGTTTTTCCGCCAACGCTACGGCGATGCGGTCGTCGGTCAGCGGCCTCGCAATAACTGGCCGCTGACCGGCCCGGGAATCGTGGGGGTCGACATGGAGAATCGAGACGGCTTTCGGCGCTTGATTCACGAAGGGGAATTTCGAGCCGTCCTCAGTTGCGGCGGCAGCTGCGCCCTGAAGTCCTGCGAGCTCGACCGGGACATGGCTCGCCGCGTCAATGTGGCGTCGATCGAGTCGCTGCTCGACGCGATCGAGGGGACCTCGACTCGGCTGGTTCATTTGTCGATCGATCTCGTCTACTCTGGCCGCGGAACCGGCAATCACCGCGAACACGACCCTCCCGATCCGGTCACGATTTACGGGGCGACGATGGTGGAGGCCGAGGAGTTGATCCTCGCGCGGCGGCCGGGGGCGCTAGTTGGGCGGATTTCGCTGCCGATGGGGATCAGCTTCAATGGCCATGCTGGGGCGATCGACTGGATTCAAGCCCGCTTTGCAAAGAAAAAGCCGGCGACCCTTTACTATGACGAGGTGCGGACGCCGACCTACGTCGAGTGCCTGAGTGAAGTCTGCGAAGAATTATTGGCCAGCCAGGCCGCGGGGCTGTATCACCTGGGGGGGACCAGGCACCTTTCGCTGAATCAAATCGCCCAGATCGTCAATCGAGTTGGAGGCTATCGGCCTGAAGACCTGCGAGGTTGCTACCGCATCGAAGCCGGGCCAATGCCACCGCGGGCCGGCAACGTGACGATGAACTCGGATAAGCTGCGACAACTTTTGGGACGGGATCCGTTCGTCCCCTGGCCGTATTTCGACGAGTTGGTTCCTACCGATCGAAGTTGGCACTTCGACCGCTCGCGCTTCGCGGGCTCTCGGCGTTTACTGGAAAGGTTGCTCTACTGCCGCCCTTTGCCCGGCCAGCGGCTGGAGGATTTTCTGCGGGAGGGTTGATTTCTCCTCAGAGCGTTGACTTCGGAATCAAGTGCGGATTTCACCGACAAGCGCGAGGTCGCGGCGCGTTACGTTTTCGCGATCCCATCCTCCCGCAGCTCTCAACAAATTTCTCCATTCTCCCGAGGAAAAGGGTCGCGGCGCAGCCGCGCGGCGGGGGGGAAGGAATTGGCGGCGCAGCGATTGCTGAAGCTCAGGGAGAATCATAATGCCCCCTCTCCGACCCTGGCGGGCCGCCTCTCCCCGAGCAGACGGGAAAGGAATGAGGTTGGAATAACAAAGGCGTGCCGAGATGAACTCGCACGCCTCCAAACCATGGGGATATTTCGATTGTCGACTGTAACCGTACGATCGGCGGTTTTACCGCACTCGAACCTCCAGCCGGCCGTTGTTGCGTCGGAATTTACTTTTGCTTGTCACCCACGATGGTGTTCGCGATCACCTGAGCCTTGAAATTTACTCGGAGCTCAGGTTGCGCTTCACTGTTGGTGCGAATCACAATGTCGTCGGCCACAATGCCTTCTTTATCGGCATTGAACTTGAAGACCACGATGTGCAAGGTTTTTGCCCCCCCGAAGTCGCGAGAGAATTCCAGCCGCGAGTTTTCGCTAATGATTTCCTGAATCTCAAACGGTTCTTTGCCGGAAATGATCAGCTTTTTCTCGTGAGATTTCCCCTTTTCGATCATGCCCAAATTGATGTCGGAGGCCGTAATCGGCGACTCGATACTACCCGTCACGGGGACCGTCAAAATCGCGTTGTTCAAGTCATTGGTCTTGACGGTCAAAATGTCGTTGAATCTTCCGTTGGGAGCGCTCCCGCTCAATTCCAGCGTCAACAAATAGTCGGTGCGGCTGCGGCTGCGGTCCCGCATCGACTCCTTCACGTCGACGACAATGTTCGGGTTGCTGCAAACCGCCGATTCGACTCGCCAGTCGTGGCGGCCTGCATACTTGACAAGGAGCGAACGTTCCGCGGGGGTCCCCTTGGCAACGGCTCCGAAATCAATCGTGCCTGGTTCGAAGACGACGTCGGTGCGGATCAGCCCTTTGACGCTGAAGCGGACTTCGGAATACTCTGAGTAAGGCTCGCGTTTGCTGACGCCTACCGAGAGAGTCGCCGAGCGAGCCCCTGAGAAAGCCACCGTGTCGAAGCGGGCCTCGATTTTCGCGGTTTCTCCCGGCTTTACCTCGTTAGTCAGGATCCTGGCCTTGGTGCAACCGCAACTTGTTCGCACTCCTGTCAGATAGAGGGTTGTATCCAAAGAGTTCACAAACTCAAAAATGTGAACCTGATTTGACGCCTTGGCAACCGCTCCAAAATCGTGATCCTTGTCGACCCCATCGACGATCGCCTGACTCCAATGGAACTTAGGACCGTTGGATACTCTCAAACCGGGAATGGCCCCAGACGGGGCGGGAATTTGTTGGATGCTTTGCCCTTGCGGCTGCCCGGAGATTTGGGAGGCTGCCGGATTTTGGATTATGGAGCCGCCAGGCTGAACCGGAGTTTGCTGCAACGGACTGGCCGGCTGCACCGGGGGCCGATACTGCTGCGCCGGTGGCTGGTAGTAGTTGCCGCCGCGGCCGCGAAAGATTTGGCCGTGCAGGTCCGGGGTAAACCAACAACAAGTGACAACGACGACCAACCATTTCCGAAAAAACATTTCAATCCTCAAAGTTGTTCAGCGAATTGACTCGGTTTCGAATTCCAGCCGCTGACGCGAAATCCGTTGTTGAAAGCTGAATAATCATTCCCCCGACTTGACGCAAAACAAAGAAGAATCACGAAAAAAAATCGAGAAATTTCTAGTGATTTTCAGAAAGATTGCGGGGTGGCTAAAGTCGGACATTTGCAGCAGTTTTGACCGATCTGCACGGGACAACGATCGATCAAAAGAATTCGTCCAACAGAACCGCACCCATCCCAAGCGACGGACGATATTAGAGAAATTGCAGAGCCGATCCCATTACCAACAGTGCTCGTAACCCGAGGGCGTAGGCGAGGGCCAATTTTGGGATAGGCTCTTAAATTACCCCGCTAGGATTCGAACCTAGACAGACAGAACCAAAATCTGTAGTGCTACCGTTACACCACGGGGCAATCTGGAAGAGTGTGGCAACGACATAGAAGAATTTACTCGACGATCTGCTTTTGGACAACGGCAAATACCAATTGTTCCAATTCGATCGTGAGTTCAACTGACGAGACACTGACCGATTTCGGCAGGTTCAAATTCACAGGTGCAAAATTGAGAATTCCCAAAATCCCCGATCGAGCGATGATTTCCCCCGTTTTCTGTGCCTCCTCGGCCGGGACCGCCAGAATCGCCAGTTGAATCCCCCGCTCCCGGACCGTTGCGGCGAAATGTCGTAGGGGCAGTACCTCCAAGCCGTGGAGCCGGCGGCCGATCAAAGCGGGGTTCTCGTCAAACGCTGCTTCGATGGCGAATCCTCGCTGGCGAAACCCTTGGTAGCCGATCAGGGCTTGGCCGAGATTCCCGCAGCCGACGATCGCTGCACGCCAGGCTCGATTGATGCCCAGGGTGTCGCGAATAACCTGGATCAAGTCAGCGCACCGGTAGCCGATTCCCGCATACCCAAGGCGATTGAATGCGGCGAAATCCTTGCGGACTTGCGCATCGCTGATCCCCAGCTGTTCGCCGAGAGCCCGCGAACTGATCGTCTCGCATCCTTGTCTGATGTGATCCTCCAGCCCGCGGAGGTAGCGGCTCAGCCGCGCGATCATCGCCTTCGAATGCCCTGACTTCATTTCCATGCCCGCCGATTTATTTCCGTTTCGCCACTGGCCCATCGGCCGTCCCGCGCCGACAACCCTCCGTCGGGGATGCAAGGGACTAAGATCTCGTCCAGGAGATTACCCCGCCAGGACGTTCAATCGCAGGGCTCGCCGCCGGCGCGTTCGAACTGTCGGGCAAAATTTCTGTTTCACCATAGTCCGGGGCGGTCGCTACCGTCGAATTTTACGATCCAAACGTCACAGAAATAACTCATTCTCCAAGTTTTCCAGAAAATTAATCCGCCTTTTTCTGCCCGACTAATCTATCTTGCCCTGTCCGCCGATTTTAACAGTAATCAAGGAGGACCAAATTCCAGCCCGAGTTCAACGCTTGGGACGGGACCGAAACTGGCTGATCGTTCGCGTTAAAGGATGTAAATGACGGAACACCACCGGTTGGGCATGGAGAATTATGGTACGGCAGGGCGAAACGGAAATCGCCAGACCAGATGCCGCCTCTAGGGTCAAACGTCAATTTTTTCATTTGGAGAATTGAAATGAAAGTGGTACGAAGTCTGCTGGCTTCTGCAGCTCTTGTTGCAGCGATGTCGGCCAGCTTCAGCTGGGGCCAATGTTGTGGCGGCGCAAGCTACAACGCTGTTGGAGCGAGTGCTCCTGCCGTGGTTGGAGCAGACGGCGGCGCCGGGAATGGTTGCGGTCATACCGTAATGCGAACGGTCCGTCGCGTTGTCATGGAACAACAACAAGTTACTCGGACTCGAACGGTTGTTCGCAACGTTTGGGAAGAGCAACAGGTCCCGGTCACTCGGGTAATCCGCGAAACAGCTTACCGCACCGAAGACTACACCGTGCGGGTTCCTGTTCGCGAGCAATCGACTCGGACGGTTTCCTACACCGTTCGCAAGCCAGTTCGTGAGCAAACCGTCCACACCGTGAACTACACGGTTCGGGTTCCTGTTCGCGAAATGCAATCCAAAGAAGTAACCTACAATGTTCGTCGGGTGGTTAAGGAAACTCAAATGCGAAACGTAACTCGGACGGTTCGCGTTCCTTACACCGAGACACGCACAATCACCGTTCGCGGCGGTCACTGGGAAACTCGCCAAGAAGTTATCCCGGGTCGCACCTACAGCCGGTTGGTCCGTCATCGCGGTGGGTTCAGCTACGATCCTTGCAGCTGCCGTTGCCGTTGGACTCCGGGCTGCTGGGAGCGCGTTTGCTGCCAAGCTCCTGACCGCGTTGTTTGCCGACGCGTTTGGGTTCCGACCTGCGAAACTCGCGAAGTCTGCTGCACGAAGTATCGTTGCGAGACCGTTTGCGAACAAGTTCCGGTCACCGTTTGCCGGGTTGTTTGCGAGCCTTGCACGAAAGTCGTTAACTACTGCGTGACTCGCTGGGTTTGCGAAACTCGTTCGAAAGAAGTTGTCCGCTGCCACACCCGCTGGGTTTGCGAAACCTGCACGAAAGAAGTGCCGGTTTGCACCGTTCGCTGGGTTTGCGAAACTCGTCAACGCTGCGTACCGTACACCGTTTGCCGTACGGTTACCGAAACCAAGTGCGTGCGAGTTTGCCGCAAGGTATGCGAGCAAGTTCCGTACACGGTAACGGTTTGTGTTCCTCGCGTTGTATGCGAGGAAGTACCTGTAACCGTTTGCAGTGCACCTTGCTGCGATCCTTGCGATCCTTGCTGCGGACGTAACGGCCTGTTCAACGGCCGGATCCGTGGCTTGCTGGCTCGCGTTCGCGGTCTGCTGAGCTTCCGTCACTGCTGCGGCGGTTTCGGTGGTGGCTGCGGATGCGGCGACGCTGGCTGCGACGGCGGCAACGTTGGCGCAGGTTGCGGTTGCAACTAATTGAACTCGGTCTGGCCCAGTCAGACCGGCTCGATAACTCACGAATCTCAAGGAGGCTCGGGGCCTGAAAATCCCGGGCCGTTTTTTTGCGCGCTCTCGGGTCCCCGCCGCTGGTGTGATCTTTGCTCGCCCAAGCGTCCTTCCCTGCGGCCTCACTGCGCTCGTTTCGCGACCCGCCCAGTGGAAGGGTGATTTGGAGGGGCGAAAAAAAAGCCGCTGCTCTCCACTATCCCTCTGGGAGCGTCGGCCCGGCAGGGCCGAAGAGGAGGCTCGATCGCCTCCCAGTCACGTCTCGACGACCTACCGAATCGCCTCGCGATTCGCCGCCGAGCCGCTCCGAATTGAAGCGGCGTTTCGACGGCATTACACTAGGAGGGGCGAGTGGGATCGGCAAACGAATTTTCTCTTTGGAGTTCCCGATGTTACGCGCGATCGTTTCTCTGGCTATCTTTTTGGCTGCGTCGCAGCTATTGGCCCAAAGCCCCACTAAAATCGCTTCGGTTGAGGGAGTTACCGAGTATCAGTACGAAAACGGAGCCAGAGTGCTGCTGTTTCCAGAGCCCTCCAAGCCGACCATCACGGTCAACATGACCGTGCTGGTCGGCTCGCGTCACGAGGGCTACGGCGAGGCGGGCATGGCGCACCTGCTGGAGCATATGGTGTTCAAGGGAACCCCGACCTTCCCGAACATCCCGACCGCTCTCCGCGACCACGGCGCCAGCTTCAACGGCACGACCAACAGCGATCGCACGAACTACTTTGAAACCCTGCCGGCGAATGACGAGAATCTCGAATTCGCCATCCACATGGAATGCGACCGACTTGTCAACAGCAACATCCGCTCGGAAGACTTGCAGTCGGAGTTCACCGTGGTGCGGAACGAATTCGAGCGGGGCGAGAACAGCCCCCAAGGCGTCTTGATGCAGCGTGTCATGGCGGCGGCCTACGAGTGGCACAACTATGGCAAAACGACCATCGGTAACCGGACCGACATCGAGCGGGTCCCCATCGATAGCCTGCGGGCTTTTTACAAAAAATACTACCAGCCCGACAACGTGGTGCTCATCATCACCGGGAAATTCGACGAGCAGAAGGCGTTGGCCCTGACCAACAAATACTTGGGGTCCATCCCCCGACCGGCCCGCAAACTCGTCCCGACCTGGACCGAGGAACCTCCGCAAGATGGCGAGCGGTTCGTGTCGCTCAAGCGGGTCGGCAGCATCGGCTACGTCACCGCGGCCTACCACATGCCGGCGGCGGCCCACGAGGATTGGGCGCCACTGACCATCCTGGCCAGCGTGATGTCGGAAGATAAAGTCGGGTTGCTCGAACAAGTACTGGTCGAACCAGGAATCGCGTCGAGTGCTTCGGCCCGGGCAGACAATTCTCACGATCCGGGATTGTTCTTCGTGTCGGTCCAGCCCACCGAGGGGAACTTGGATCGCTCGCGCGAGGTCTTGCTGTCCACCATGGATGGGCTGGGGAATCAAACTTTCGAGCCGGAGGCCATTGCGCGGGCCATCGTCCGCTACCGCCGCAATGCCGAGGAACTGATGTTCGACGCCGGCCGCGTGGCCCAGGCTCTCAGCACCGCGGCATCGCTGGGTGACTGGCGATTGATGTTTATCCAACGGGACCGCATCAATGCGGTGAAACCTGAGGACGTGCAACGAGTCGCCCGGACGTATTTTCCAAGCTACAACCGCACGGTCGGCGTGTTTACCCCGACCGACGCACCGCAACGCTTGTCGATCCCCGCGGTTTCTTCCCTCAAGTCGTTGGTGGAAAACTACACCGGCGGTGCGGCGGTCGCCGCTGGCGAGGAATTCGACCCACGACCCGAGAACCTCGAGGCGCGGATCGTCAACGTGGATGTCAACGGCATCAAGGTCGGTATGCTGCAAAAGAAGAACCGCGGCGAAACCGTCAACATGAACATCACGCTGCACTACGGCAATGAAGAATCGCTGAACGGCAAATCGACGGCGGCCAGCATGTTGTCCCAAATGTTGATGGCCGGAACTTCGACGATGGATCGCCAACAACTGCAAGCCAAAATGACCGAGCTGGGGGTCCGCATCTCGGCCGGTGGTGGGGTCGGCGGTCGCGGTGGTGGTCGCCGTGGCGGTGGTGGCGGCCTGGCTGGCGGTTCGCCGGGCGATCTCTCGTTCTCGATTCAAGCGAAGCGTAGTTCGCTTCTGCCTGCCCTGCGGATGGTCGGTGATATTCTCCGCGATCCGGCCTTCCCCGCTGAGGAGTTCGAACAGACTCGCACCCGCATGGCGACGATGCTGAAGCAAATGGTGACCGAGCCGCAGTTGCTGGCCCCCAGCGAATTGTCGCGGGCTCTTTCGCAGTACCCCAAGGACGATATTCGCTACGTGCCGACTCTGGAGGAGACCATCGAGCGGATCGAAGCGATGACCCTGGACGACATCCGGGCGATCTACAAGGAGCAATTGTCGGCGGGCAACGTCGAGGTGGCGATTGTCGGTGAATTCAATCCCCAAGAAATCCTGCCGGCACTGACTGAAATCCTGGACGACTGGAAATCGAACGTCGGCTACCGGTCGATCGACCGCGAGGTCGCTAAGGGTCTCCAGGGAACAAAAAAAGAAATCAATACGCCGGACAAGGCGAATGCGTTGTTCGTCGCTGGCCTATCGTTCCCGATGAACGATAGCGATCCGGACGTCGAAGCCTTGCAACTGGGGAATTTCATTCTCGGCGGCGGAACGCTGTCCTCGCGGCTGGGGGATCGGATCCGCCAGAAAGAGGGGCTTTCCTACGGTGTGACCTCGTCGATCGGCATTCCGTCGCGTGGCAACGACGCCCGCTTCACGATCAACGCGATCACTAATCCCGAGAATATCGACCTGGTCGAGAAGGCGGCGATGGAGGAACTGACTCGCTTCATCAACGAGGGGCCTACGGAGCAAGAGGTGACGGACGCCCGCAACGCCTGGCTGGAGAGCCAGAAGGTCAGCCGCTCGTCCGACGAATCGATCGCGGTGCAAATCAGCTCGAACTTGCGACTGGGGCGGACGTTCCAGTTCACCATTGAGCGAGAACGTCGCATCGCCTCGCTGACCGCAGCCGACATCCAAGCGGCATTCAAAAAGCACATCAACCCGGCGAATCTTGTTATCATCCGAGCTGGCGACTTCAAAAAATAGTGGGCCCTTAAAACGGAGCCAGGAACCGCAAGAAGTTGCGAATCGGCTGCCCATCGACGTAGGCCTTGGGCTGCCCGACGATCCCCTGCCCCATGTAGGCGCCAGGGGGCATGTTCTGGAAGCGAATCACCGGTTGAGGGCCAGGCGGTTGAGTCGCAAACGGCTGGGTCCATGGTGTGTAGCCGGTTGTGACCGATTGGCCTGGCGGAATGACTTGGGGCATTTGAATCTGCGGCGATGCCGCAGGAGGTGATGTGACGATCGGAGCAGTCATCGGCGGGGAGAATCCAGGATTTGGGGTGCCCCCGGAAAACAACCGCGGCGG
This sequence comes from uncultured Pirellulaceae bacterium, assembly GCA_937941455.1. Classification (GTDB taxonomy): domain Bacteria; phylum Planctomycetota; class Planctomycetia; order Pirellulales; family Pirellulaceae; genus BJ22. The sequence continues at coordinate 114,095 of CALDHM010000005.1, forward strand.
TTGCGTTGGTTGTCCGAACCAACTTGGTCGTTGAGTCGTCCGGCCGTAGTAGCCGAGATTGGGGACTTGGACCACGCCGGGATAAAAGCCGGGGGCGACGCTCGCCGGGGCTTGCGGATACGGATAAACATCTGCCGCAGGCGGCGAAGGATTCGTCGGCATCATCGCGGGCGTGGTGCTGGGCTGCACATTGGCTTGCGTTTCGACCGGACGTTCGGCGTCGGAGGGCCGTTCGACAACGGTCGACGTCCGCGTCAGGCCGGGTGTCTCCCGATACAACACCGTCTCGACCTGTCGCCCCGGTGCAGTACGGGTGACCACCACCCCCCCTTTTTTGAGCGGCGACGACGCTTCCATGTACTCGCGGGCCGCGGCCGACTGCGCAGCGGCCGATTGGGCGAGCAACCAGAGACTCGCCATCGCCGCGGCGGTCATCAAGGATCGTGACGTCAAGGAATTTCGGAACATCGTTGCCTCGTGCTTTCGGACTCGTTGGTGAACGGGGGCGTCCGCAGGCGAACTTGGCCGTTGCGGCCAAGCTCTGTCGCTACGGTGACGCCACCGGATCGCTCCCCTCCTGTATCAAATCCTACGCAGCGGAACCAGTTCAGATCGCGCCGGCGCAAGAAAGCATCACAAAAAACGTCGAACTCCGTGCCGAAACGCATCACCGCTAGCATGTGCTCGGCAACTGTCGTCTTGGGAATACCAAGCGTGACAGCGGCCGCGTTACGGCGGTCCAAAATGCAAAGAATACGCTCGGCCCTGGCCAAGCTTATAGCGAGAACGACAACCAGGTCGCAAGCCATCCCGCCGTGGCAAAGATCCAGCCCCAGTAGCTGCTCACGAACCACCCGCGGACGGAGCGCGCACGCCCACGACCACCGCGCATCACCGACACGATCGTCAGCAGCAACGTGACACTGACCGCCATCAGCCAGACGGCATGCGTCCACAGCGAAAGGTGCGCCAACCAAACCATGCGCGGGCTGGTCTGCTGCGCATCCGACAGCAACTCGGTGGGGCTTGCCGCCGTAGCGTTGGGGCGTTCCGCGGTTGGTGAAGACGACGACCGCTGCGGATTCCCCGCTGCTGCCGCGTCACCATTTACCGCCTTCGACGGGCGGGGCTGGCGGGCGTAGGTCTCCGGATAAAGACTCAGCAGGTGTTCGGCGATGTCCGCGATATGGCGATCGGAGAGATCCGGGTTATTCCCCTTGGGGGGCATCGGTTTGCCGCTCTTGTTCCGCGGGTCGTCGATGGCCCGGCCGAACTTAATGACGCGAAACAGCGACGCGCGATCGGCGCTGGCGATGAAGTCGCTGCTGCGCAGTGACGGAGCGAGATTCTCGACGCCGTTTCCGTCCGGGCCGTGGCAAGCGATGCAGTAGAGGCTGAACCAAGCCTTGCCTTTGCGCGCATTACCCGGCTCGGCTGGAACCTCGCTGCGCTGCGCGTCGTGCGCGGCACGGGACAAGAGTTGTTCCGGGACGTCGATGATCGGACCGGGATTGGCCGCCTTGCCCGAGACTACCAGGTGCAGTCCAACCGTCGCGACCGCACTGCACAGGACGATGGCCAGGTGCCCCAGGAAGTCGAAACCCCGCGCGTGCCGCAACGCCCTGCGAGCCCAATGCAAATTCACAAGGCCCCAGGCCAGTGCGATCGTCGTCAGCAAGCCCCAAGCCCACCCGCCGGGCCACCCGTCGGCCGCCAGGAAATCGACATAAAACACCGATCGCAAGGCGACAAGTCCCGCGAGGGCGAGCAACAATAAAAACGCTTGAAGGCCGATCGCTCCGTACGACCACAGCGGGATCCGCAAATCGAGACTTGCTTCCTGGCCGCACTGCAAAGAGTCATCCGTTGCGGATGTCGCAGGAGAACGCTGTTCTTCGTCCGTCACCAGATGCTCCACGAGTCGTTACGAATTGCCAAGGAAAAAGTGTAAACTATTTGGGACATTGAAATCCGTTCGCCGATCAGGCCCGATGGGACCTGTTCGTTCGAACCATCGAGTTTCACCGCAGCGCATTGGTCGAGCGACGGAACGACACGGCGATGTGCGCCGCGCATCGTCGAACACTCACTTATTTATGGTACCCGAAATCAGATGCTCGTGAACAACCATTGGCGTTTCGTCTGCGGCATTCTGGGCATCGTCGTCCTCGGCGCGGCGATGGTTTGGTTGAGCCGCCACGATGCAAATGCCGAGAGAAAACGCCTCGAACACCGTGGGGAGCAGGTCGGCACCGTTCTTGCCCCCGAAGAAAGCTTAAACAGGGCACGTTAATAGGAATAACCGATCGATGCCTCGCTCCAGTGACTTGTGGAAAATCATCGCGATTCTGCTGTTGGGAACCGGGTTAATCATCGCCACCACCTACTCGGCATACCAGAACGTGACGCAGCGCCCGGTCATGGTCTTGGTACCGGCCACGCCGCAGCCTGTCGACGCGGCACCGCCCGCGGCCGACGTTTCCGCGGCAGAAGCCCCAGCCACCCCGCCGTCGCCGTCGCACGACGGTGCCGCTGACTCCGCGAAGGCCCCAGGTGCTGCCGCGAGCTCGTCCACCGACACAGGGCCATCGCCGACCACACTCCCCGCTGCAACATCGGCGGAACAGGGGATAGAAACTGTCGCGGGCGCCAGCGATGTGCCTCCCCCCCCTCTGTTGCCGATCACCTTGCGCCGCGGTGAGAAGATCGCATTGGTCGGGAACAGCCTGGCCGAGCGGATGAATCTGTTCGGGCACTTCGAAACGCTGTTGCACACGCGCTTCCCCGAGCTTGAATTGCAAGTGCGGAATTTCGCTCGGCCGGCTGACGAGGTGGCGATCCAGCAGCGCCCTAATGATTACACGGCGATCGATGATCCCCAAGCGGTCTTCGGCGCCGAAACCTACCTGTGCTTTTTCGGATTCAACGAAGCGTTTGCTGGTCTTGCGGAAATCGAGCGCTTCGTGGCGAACTATCGCGAATTTCTGCGCAAGACGGCCGAGCGGTATCCGGCCGCCGGAAAGCCGCTGCGGTTCGTCTTGATCTCGCCGATCGCTTTCGAGGCGGCGGCGGATCGTTGGTTGCCCGACGGCACTCGGGAGAATCTGCACTTGGCGGCTTACACCGATGCCATCAAGCGACTGGCGGCCGAGGAGCGGTTGCCGTTTGTCGATCTGTTCACGCCGACTTTGGAGGAGTTTGCCCGCGCGTCCGGGTTGCAACTCACCGTCAACGGCTGCCACTTGAACGAACGCGGCGATCGGCTGGTGGGGAAGCTCTTGGACGAAACCTTGTTCGGCCAACGCGAACGCTTCCCGTCGGCGGAGCAGTTCGAGGCCTTGCGTCAGGCGATCGTCGACAAAAACTGGCACCACCAACAAGATTATCGCCAAGTCAACGGCTGGTATGTCTACGGCGGCCGCCGAACCTGGGACACCGAGACCTTTCCGCGCGAGTATGCCAAAATTCGGGCGATGGTTGCGGTTCGCGATCGCGAAATCTGGGCGATGGCACAAGGGAAAAAAACGGTCTATCAACCCGATGATTCCGGAACGGGCGAATTGTTCACGCCACCGACGCGCTTCGGTAACCCGCAGCAGAAATACTCCGAGGCCGATGAATTGCGGATTCTGACCCCCGAAGAGTTTTTGCAAACAGTCACCGTACCTGCGGGGTTCGAAATCCAATTGTTCGCTGACGAACGGCAATTTCCCGAATTGGCAAATCCGGTGCAGCTGAATTTCGACAACCGCGGCCGATTATGGGTGGCTTGCATGCCAACGTATCCGCAGTGGAAACCGGGCGATCCGAAACCGAGCGACCGCCTGTTGATCCTGGAAGATGTGGACGGCGACGGCCGCGCAGATAAGTGCACGACGTTCTACGATCGGCTGCATTGCCCGACCGGTTTCGAGTTCTGGAATGGCGGTGTCTTGGTAGTGGACCAACCGCGTTTGCTGTTTCTTAAGGATACCAACGGTGACGATCGAGCCGATCAAATCGTCCACTTGATGGACGGTTGGGCGACCGACGACACGCATCATACGTGCGGTTCGTTCCAATGGAGTCATGGCGGTTTGCTGCACATGCTGGAGGGGATCGCCACGAGCACGACGTTGGAGACGCCTTGGGGGCCGCACCGCAGTTTCGGGGCGGGTGGGGCCTACGTGATGGATCCGCGGTCACTCAAGATTCGCCAATTTCCGTTGCCCGGCCAATACAATATGTGGTGCTACTCGTTCGACGAGTGGGGACAAGGTTTTCCCGGGGACGGCACGACCGCCAATCAGGCCTGGGACACGCCGCTGTCGGGGGCGAACTTCCCCGGGCGCAAGGGGATCCGCTTCATTTATGACAGCGACGGAATGCGGCCCGCTTTGGGGAGCGAGTTCCTCGTCAGCCGCCATTTCCCCGAGGATATCCAACGACAAATGACCTTCGCGTGCGTCATCAACATGAATGGACTCCCTCGGTTTTCCCTTCGCGACGACGGGGGGGGCTATGCGGGAGCAAGAATTCGCCGACCGGACGGAACGCCCGACGATCTGATCCGTTCGACCGACAAACACTTCCGTCCGGCGAACCCGCAAATCGGTCCCGATGGGGCCTTGTGGTTCGGCGATTGGGCCAATCCCTTGATCGGACACATGCAATACAGTCAACGGGATCCGAACCGGGACAAGACCCACGGCCGCATTTATCGTCTGATCTATCCGTCTCGGCCGCTCGTGACGTCGGCAATTCAATTCGACAAATCGGAGTTCGAACTGCTGGAGCAATTGCGGCTCCCCGAATGGCGAACGCGTTACCGAGCTCGCCGCGAACTCCGCGACCGCCCGACGGCTTTGGTCGAGGCGGCCCTCAAACGGTGGGAGGAATCGCTACAAGGCACTGATCCCGAGATCGAGCGACTGGGCTGCGAGGCATTGTGGATTCGCCAATCGCACGGATTGCTCGACGTAGGCATTGTGGCGACGGTCGCTCAGCAGGCACGGGCGTATCAGGCGCGGGCGGCCGCCGTGCGCATCCTGGCCGACGAGCGCGAGCGGTTCCCCTCGGCGCTGGATCTGCTGATCGCGGCGGCAGGAGACGAGCACCCGCGCGTGCGGACCGAAGCGGCTCGCGGCCTTAGCTTCTTTCCCGAACGTCGCGCGGTGGAAACGCTCCTGGCGATGGCCGACCTGGACGCAGATTATTGGTGCGACTACACGATCTACCATGCCCTGGGCGCGACGCAGCAGGTTTGGCGACAGGACTATGTCGAGGGGCGACTTGGCCAACTCGGTCCTCGCGCTGAAACGATCGTTGGCGGATTGCTGGGGGACTTCGCCCTCAACCACCGCGTCCAAGGGCTCATTGACGACGCTCACAATCGTGACCTGCCGGAAGAGCAACGAAACAAAGCGATCGCCGCGATCGGCGATATCCGGGGGATTCCAGAAAAAGGCAAGGAACTGTTCGAGCGCAATTGCGCGACATGCCATATGATCGGCGCGGTCGGCCGAGATTTCGGGCCGAACCTTTCCGACGTCGGCGCTCGATTGCAGCGTACGAAAATCATCGAATCGGTGGTCGAGCCCAGCAAGGAGGTCAACGACAAATACAAAACGACGTTGGTGATGACCCTCGACGGACTGGTCGTCTCGGGTTTGCTTGTCGCGGACGGACCCGAGGAGCTGCAAATCTTTGACGGCAAGGAAATGCACAAGGTAGCAGTGGACGATATCGACGAGCGGGTTACGAAGAACCAGAGCAGCATGCCCGATGACCTTGCCAAGGCGATGTCCCCCGCGGAGTTCGTCCACTTGATCGAGTACCTGTCGCGGCAAACGGCCAAAGCGACCGGGGGCGAATAATCAGCGTCCCGCGAAAATTTTTTGGCTATCCAGCGACGCGGTACTTGATAAAATTATGCAGGATCGAAGCGAACGGTCGGCAGCAAACCCGACGCCACCATTCGACGAGGTCGAATTCGGTTCGAGATTCTCCGAACTAGGTTTTGCACAAACCCGAGCAGCCGCGGGTCAACTGTTCGCGTCTAACTTGCAATCCGGGCGCCAACGCGTTCCGCCTGAGAGGTTTGTGGCCACGACTAGAAACTCAAGTCACACCGTCGCGTTAGGGAGGGGCACTTTGATGTCGAAAATCCGCAATTTGTTGAGGGGGTGGATGGTGTTGCTGGTCGGTTGCCTTGCGACCCCGGCCAATGGGCAACTGATCGGAATCGGATCACCGTTCACGACCGCCACCCATTCGTATTACGAGCATTTCGGTGTCAATTTCGGATTGCATTTCCCCAGTGGCGGGCAGGGCGCGTTCGGTGGCAGCCGTATTGTCGGCCTGCTCCCCAATGGTCAATTCGCCCCCGCGATATCTTTTACCCAAAACTCGGCTGGGGGAACTATTCCGCCCTTCGGCGGATTCGATCCCGGCTCGGCCGCGAATTTTGGCTTCGGCCGCTTCGGCAGTGGCGGCGGCTTCTCGCTTGGCCTGACCATGGGCAAGGGGAGCACGCGAATGCTGACCTCCACGACCCCCAGCCTCACGATGTTCAATGGCGCTGGCGGCTCGATGTTCCACGGCGAAGTCCGTCCCTTCGTGATGGGTGTGATCCCGGTCAACGGAGGGGGGGGGAATGTCATCACGCGGCCGGTCAACGGCGTGACGATTGCGACCTCTAGTGGTCAATTGGATTTGCGTAATCTGGGGCAGCGGGACGTGTCACGGGCGACCTCGACGGAGTTGCCTCCCTTGCCCCGTTCCTCGTCCGCCGAGCGAGCCATGGACAGCGTTGCCGAAATCAAAGCTCGCAAGGAAGCCGAGTCGCGAGCCACCTTGGAAAAAATCAAAGAGCACTTGCAGTCCGCAGCGGATGCTGTGGCGAGCCAGCACTATGGCCAAGCTCGTTCGCATCTGAAAATGGCTCACGACCTCACCGAGGATGCCGACCAGCGGCGCGAGCTCAAGGCCCAAATAGAAACGCTTCGCGGAAGAGAAAAAATCCTCCGCGAAGCGAAACGAGATTCTTCCAGATCAGGCAAATGAATTGCGTCTGAAGAAGTTGACTAACCGCTGCCACGGCCTTTAGAAACCCAAGAAAACCGTCGCTGGCCGTAACCCGCAGCGTAAGCCTGGGATCGTTATGGGTTTGGCCCTCAGTTGCAACCGCAACCTTCCGTCAAATAACCCGAAAATTGGCTGGTGATGGGTGAACAGGTGTCGTAGTTGCAGTGATGGCGGCTGAAGAGGCGGCAATGGTGACCGCAGCCACGCAGGCAATCTCCGTGCCCGCAGTGGCCGCCTCCTGCGACTGGACCATCGCAGCCGTAACCGGCGGTCGGCCAGCCGAAGCAATTCGCTCCGCCAACGCCGACAAATCCTCGATGGTGTCCACATCCGCCGCAGCCCCCTTGACCGTGGCGATGACGATGTCCGAAGCGCGGCCCGAAACCGCAGTCGTCGAATCCGCATTCGGTACCAGCCACCACACCATAGCCGCCGAAACAGCCACCGGCATGCCCGCAGCCGCCGAATCCGCGCCCGCAGTGGCGTCCGCAGCCGCGCAGTCCGCAGCCTCCCGAGTTCAGTGTGCAGTCGTCATCGCAGTAGCCGGCCCATAAAGCTTCGGCGTCGGCATGCGTAATCGCTCGCCCACAGTCCGCACCGCCGAAGGCATTGGCGCGGGCTTGGTGAATTCGATAGCCAAATCCTTGGGCTGACAATTCGCCCGAGGCTGCGCAGATGGCCAACGAACCGGCGACCATCAGCGCGTGAATCATTCTCAACTTCATGTGTGACTCCCAACCGTTTTTCGAACAAGCTGGTTGTTACCCGGCAAGGATCGATTCGTTCCGCGATTCCCTGCCGACATCTCAACCAGGAGGTGACATTCGACAATACCGCTCGTTGAATCGTCACGTCGCAACGGCATTTTGACAGTCTCTGACTGCTTTTCCGCTAACCTCGATAAATTCGTTCCTATCCTACGTTTTGGTGAAAACGGTCGACGTCGCGCGATCGTACCGGAAAAAACTGTCGATCGGTTTGGGTAAAATTTTCTAGCAGATTCGCGTCGCTGCGTTTTTGTCTCCTTGCCGCCCCGATCGTTGGAGCAGACGGTCGGATTGTGGCACTTGAGGAGGTCGTCATCCCCACGCGCTCTCTGGGAGAGTCGCCCCGTCAGGGCGGGAGAGGGGGCGGATTCGCGACCTCGGACGACATTCAGCTCGCTCGGGAAGAAGTTCACCCAGTCGCAGGACCTAGAGGCGTGACAAACGCCAGTTGAGTCGGAGCGAATTACCAATCACCCCGAAGTCGGACAGGGCCATCGCCGCCGCGGCAATCAGCGGACCATACATTCCCAAAAGCCCCAACGCCGCAGCCGGAATCGCCGCCACGTTGTAGATGAATGACATCCACAAATTCTGCTTGATGGTGCGCAGCGTCATGCGGCTCAGCCGTAGAGTTTCCGGAATGGCCTGCAAACGATACGCCGGAATTACGACATCGGCCGACTCTAGCGCGATGGTGGTGCCGGTGCCGATGGCGATGCCGACTCCTCCGGCAGCCCCCGCAGCTGCCAAGGCAGCCGCGTCGTTGATCCCATCCCCCACCATACCGACGGCAGCTCGCGGGCTGGCCGCCGCGCGAACCTTCGCAACTTTCTCCAATGGCGAAAGCTGAGCGTGAACTTGATCGGCAGCGATACCGACCGCGGCACTCACCGACCGCGCGACCTCTGCCCGATCGCCGGTGACCAGTTGAATGGTGCACCCCAACTGACGCAACTGGTCGATCATCTGTTTGGCCTCCGGACGAATTTCGTCGGCGAAAACGAAGGCACCGATGATCTGTGAACCACGGACCAGCAAGGAATGCGATCCGAGGATGCGCGGCATGTCATTGGGCAGCTCCAGTCCCTCGCGCTCGGCAACGGTCCAGGAAATCAGCCGCAAGGTCTGGCCGTGAAGGCTCCCTTCCAGTCCTTTTCCCGGAATCTCTCGGACATCGGGCAATAACTGTGCCGGGGCCCCGCGATGGACCGCGTAGTCGACGATCGCTTGCGACAGCGGATGTCGCGATCCGCGGGCAAGACTGGTCGCCAAGGTTAAAACGGTGTCATCCTCGGTATCGATCGCCGTGAACGACGTGACGCGGGGGTGTCCGAACGTCAACGTTCCTGTTTTGTCGAGCAGGATTTGAGTGACATGAGCGGCTCGCTCCAGGGCGCCGGCGTGTTTGATGAGAATTCCCCGTCGCCGAGCGGCCCCTACACCGACCATGACCGCTGTCGGGGTCGCGAGTCCCAACGCGCAGGGGCAAGAGATTACCAGTACGGTAGTCGCATTGATTAAAGCCGTTGCCCAGGCTTGCCAGGGCCCTCGGCTTCCGTAGGCCAAGCCGTACCAAAGCCAACCGCCGAACGTTACCGCGGCGATCAATAACACCGCCGGAACGAAGTACGCGCACACGCGGTCAGCAAGCCGCGAGATGCGGGCCTTTGAGGCTTGTGCATCGCGAACAACTTCCGCAATGCGGGCCACCGTCGTATCGCGACCATCGCTCGTCGCTTGGATCACGACACGGCCTGACGTGTTCAAGCCGCCCGCTACCACAGCATCGCCGACCGTTTTGTCTTTGGGAAGTGGCTCACCCGTGATCAACGACTCGTCGATGGACGTAGCTCCTTGCACGACGGTGCCATCGACCGCCACGCGGTCACCGGGGAGCACGAGCAATAAGTCGCCAGGCCGAACTTCGTCAGTCGGCACCACCGACCCAGTCGATGCATTTGGCGCGGTGACGCGTGTCACTTGATCGGGTTGCAGCGCGAGGAGTTCTCTCAATGCCGAGTTGGCCGCCGAAAGTGACCGAGCCTCTAGCCAATGGCCAATGCTTATAAGCGCCAACAGCCCCGCCGCCGCCTCCCAATACATCGGCTGTCCTGTGGGGATCCCCAACAACTCGCAGACCAAGACGACGGTCGAAAACGCCCAGGCCACCGTGGAGCCGATGGCAATCAGCGTGTCCATGTTCGTCGCCCCCTGACGGGCCGCTTGCAGGGCGGACCGATAAAAAGCCCAGCCAACGAATACTTGCGAAATGGTCGCCAGCAGTGCGGAGCCCCACATCACCGGGCGATGCAACGCATGCGGCAAAGTCAACCAGCCGAAGTCCATCGGCATGTGAACCAATGCCATCGGCAACCACAGTGCGGTCGCAACCAAGGCACGCCAGCGCCAAGACCGTTCGCGGTCCAGTTGCTGCTGCTCGATTTCGGTGCGCCATGAGGTTACGGATCGCGCTGCGGCCGCTTGGTTGACTTGAAATCCTTGCCTCGCCACTGCAGCGGTCAACTGTTGCGGATCGATCGCATCGCCATAGACCATGGCCGCGCCGCTGGCCAAATCCACCACAGCTCGCTCGACGCCCGGAACCGATCCGAGCGCTGTTTCAACTTGTTGAACACATCCGGCACAATGCATGCCGCGGATCGACAATTCATGGGTCGGCTGCGCGTTGGGCCGATTACGAGACGCCGGCAGCGCGTCGCTGTTATTCAAACGGTTACCCTCGTCAAAAAGAAAATCAACGCCGACGGTTTTCGATATCTCCATTTTATCCAAAATTACTGGCAATGGCCGCTGCGGTACCCAAACATTTGCGGCTAGTGACCACGCGAGCGGGCGGCTAAAATCAGGATGGGGCCGGTCAAGCCGACTCATCCGCGCGGTGGAGCGCGGTTGGTGCCGACGGCCAATCGGTGCCACGTTGTGTGTTGAGGATCGGTGCCCATTGCGGTTGATCCAGGCCGAGTTGTTTTTTGACGCACGATTAATTTTTGATGCACGATCAATTTTTGATGCACAATGAACATGCAGATCAGTCGATTAGTCCGCGACTTTGCGATCCTCGTCATATTGAGCGTCGGGATTTGGGCGGCGTATCAAACCTGGTCCATGTTCGGCGGCACTAGCGACTACGGCGCAGTGAGCCAAGCTTTTTCTCCCGACCGAGTCGCGGCCGATTTCGCTTTTTCCGCCAATCGGTGGGCTGAAGCGATCGAGCCGTATCAACGATTGACGCAAGACGATCCGTTCAACGCTGCCGCGTGGTATCGATTGGGTGAAGCCAATTGGCGGTACGGTCAAATCTTGCTTGAAGAGCTCAAGCGTATCGAATCGTCTGAAACCGATGCGGCACAGCTTGAGGAAAAGTCTCGCCAAGTCGACGCCGTGATCGCGCAGGCTTGCGAGGCCTACGAGCAAGCCCGTTCGTTTCTGCAGTTTCGCAACGATGCGCAGATGAAGTTGGCCGAAATTGCGACATGGCGTGGCGACTATGACCTGGCGTTTCAACTGCTGCGTAAGACAATCGGTGTCGGCCATGCCACGGTGGGGATTGATCGCAACCGGTTTCTGCTCCAGTTAGATGAGATCAATCCCACCGAATTTCGGACTCTGGTGCGATTAGAACGGGAAAATTTGGAGCGTCGACGTCGTAGCGGACAGCGGAATGTCGCTCTGTGATCCAACTAGCTGTGGCGGTGATCGAACCTTGCCGTTTGGGGGGGCGATGCTGATTAGATGAATGCCGCGTTCGGCAGCAAGTTTGCCGCATTTTGGCTAGGTTGACCGAGTTTTGTCGCGGCAACTATAATCTCGCCTTTTCGCCCATCACCTTTTGCGGCGAACCTTCGCCTCGATCGCGGCAGACGGGCAATTCTCGAATCACAACGGTGCTGCGAGCAGTATGAAAATTCACGAATACCAAGGCAAAGCCCTTTTTGCTGATTACGGTGTGGCCGTCCTCAAGCATGCGGTTGCGGGGACCCCCGAGGATGCCGCGCAGGCGTTCCATAATCTCGGCGGCGGCCTGGCGGTGGTCAAGGCCCAAATTCACGCAGGCGGTCGCGGTAAGGGCACATTCATCGAGCACCCGGAGCAACGCGGCGTGCAACTGGTCCGCAGTGCCGATGAGGCGCAACAAGTCGCCGCAAGGATGCTGGGCAAGACGCTCGTCACGATTCAAACCGGCCCCCAAGGCAAAAAGGTCAATCAAGTCTTGGTCGAATCGGGCTGCAATATCGCTCGTGAATTTTATCTGGGAATCGTGCTCGACCGCGCCGCTGCAAAACCGGTACTAATGTGCAGCTCGGAGGGGGGCGTTGAAATCGAAAAAGTCGCCGCGGAAACCCCTGAGAAAATTTTCAAGGAGCATTTCGATCCGGCCCAAGGATTGGAGGCATTCCAAGTACGTAAACTGTGCCAAAAGCTGGGCGTGACCGGCGTCGCCGTTCGAGCGGCCGAGCAGTTCATGAAGCAACTGTGTCGGCTCTTCGTCGATCTCGATTGCAGCTTGGTCGAGGTCAACCCGCTGGTCTTGACCGGCGATGGCCAGTTGATCGCCCTCGATGCGAAAATGACCTTCGATGACAACGCGGCCTTTCGACACCCCGAATTGGCCGAGCTTCGCGATCTGTCCGAAGAAAATGAGGCCGAAATCCGCGCCTCGAAGACCGGCCTGAGCTATGTCAAGCTCGACGGCAATATCGGCTGCCTCGTCAACGGCGCTGGATTGGCGATGAGCACCATGGACATCATCAAATTGCATGGCGGCGAGCCGGCCAATTTTCTGGACGTCGGCGGCGGGGCGAATACCGAACAAGTCACCGAGGCGTTTCGAATCATCTTGTCCGATCCGAATGTCCGAGCAGTGCTCGTCAATATCTTCGGGGGGATCATGAAATGTACGACCATCGCCGAGGCAATCGTCTCGGCAGCGAAAACGGTCGGCTTTCAAGTGCCCCTGGTCGTCCGTTTGGAAGGAACCGAGGTCGAAGAGGGGCGTCGGATTCTCGAATCCGCCGACGTGAAAATCATTCCCGCCCTGGATCTGACCGACGCTGCACAAAAGGTCGTGGCAGCTCTCCAGGGGTAGGTAGGGCACGGCGGCGGGGCAGTACGCGTTTCGCCTCGAACAGTTCTCAGCATAAAACAATTTTGGTTTGCCAAACAGCGCGCAGTCTAACTCGTAAATCAGCAGAAATAATATGAGCATTCTGATCGACAAGAACACGAAGGTGATTTGCCAAGGGATCACGGGCAGCGTCGGGGCATTTCACACGCGAGGCTGTCTGGCCTACGGTACCAAAATGGTTGGCGGGGTGACTCCCGGCAAAGGTGGCCAAACGGCCGAAGGGCTCCCCGTCTTCGACACGGTCATCGAGGCGAAGGACAAGACCGGGTGCAATGCCACGATGATCTTTGTTCCCCCCCCCTTCGCCGCCGATGCGATTCTCGAGGCGATCGACGCAGAACTCGATGTCGTCATCGCCATCACCGAGGGGATTCCAGCCTTGGACATGGTACGAGTCTACGATCGCGTGAAACGGTCCAAGTCGGTATTGATCGGCCCCAATTGCCCAGGGGTGATCACGCCGGGACAATGCAAAATCGGCATCATGCCCGGCTATATTCACCAGCCCGGCAAGGTCGGTATCATGAGCCGCAGCGGCACGCTGACCTATGAAGCGGTGTGGCAAACATCGAATTTGAAACTCGGCCAAACCACCTGCGTTGGGTTAGGTGGCGACCCGATCGTGGGGACCTCGTTTATCGACGTTTTCCGTTGGTTCCAAGAAGACCCCGCCACCGAGGCGATTCTGATGATCGGCGAAATCGGTGGGACGGCCGAGGAGGAAGCAGCCGCGTTCGTGAAGCAACATGTTAGTAAACCGGTGGCCGCGTTCATCGCTGGTGCCGCGGCTCCTCCCGGCAAGCGGATGGGGCACGCCGGTGCCATTATTAGCGGCGGGAAAGGTACTGCCGCTGAAAAGCAAGCCGCTCTGCGCGACGCTGGTATCGAAATCGCGCTCAGTCCCGCAGATATGGGCGCTGCTATGGTTCGCGCGATCGAGAAGCATCGCCGCCGCTAGAGGCGCTAATACGGGTAGGCCGTGATCACGCGATTTCCTTCGGCCAGAATCAATTTCAGCCGCGTCAGCCTCGGGTTGCGTTCGCCAGCGCCTTGCTGACCTCCGCGGTAGCCGATCGGCCGTTGCATGTCGATCAAGTATTCCGTTCGATCAGGATCGTCCTCGACAGGAAATTTTCTCACCCGTTTGCTGTTTTGTTTGATCAGCGTGTATGCCTCATCGATCGTCCGCAAGATCGTGTCGCGATCTCCTGTAAAAACGCTATGCACCGGCCGATCGGGATGGTCCTGTGCATGGAGCATCACATGATCCACCCGATGCTCACGGTTCGGCCCCATTCCGTAGACCAGCCCAGCGGGCGAACGGAGTTCGCCGCGCGGCAATTTCTCGAATTCGAATCCCTTGTCGTTCGATTTAGCGCTTGCCGATTTCTCCGGCTTGGCCGCCGACGCGGGAGCCACAGTGCCAAAGGAGGACGAGGATGACTCGCTGCCCGGCGGCTGTGTCGTCTCGCCCGGCGGTAGCGGCACCGTTGACGGGGCGTCCTCGATGTTGGCTTCTTTCCCCGCGACGTCATTTCTTCGATTTTGGCGGTTGCCTTGGTCGCGAAGCGGGTTGGGGGAACGCTTTTTCGTGTAGTCCGTCGGCTCGTTCCCAAATTTGAGGAGCACGGGCAACTCCATCCCTAGCCAACGTTCCAATTGTGGCCGCGCAAAGGTGTAAATCAGCAGGAGCGCCAACGCCACTAGGATCAGAATCTTTTGATTGTTCCCGTAGAAGATCGTTTTCTGTCCTGGATTGCCAGAGGAAGACTGCTCGTTCATGGTTGCGGTCGAGTGGGGGCCAGAGCGAATCGGGGTTAGCAGACGAAACCCTTATAATCTACAAAAAAATAATCTACAAAAAAAACCGCGTCCTCTCGAAAGAGAACGCGGTAAAAATTCCGGCGGATTCGCAGCAAATGGGAGCTGCTGGGAGAAAGGCGGAATCGAGCGTGCTGAGCACAAGCCGTTAATGATTCGAGCCTACCCTAATTGATTGGTCCCTCAGCCGTATGCGCCGGAGTTGTATCAAGCGAACTTGGTACGCCCTTATTGTAGACGATCAAGCCCGTTTTGGTTAGTCGAGTTTCCCTGAGTTACTCTGAATTCGGTTCTTTAAGGGAGATGCGTTAAGCTCGAAACGGGCATTTTGGAAAAAAATGAAGATTTTTTTTCCGCGCTTCCCACCAATGCTCCTCGTCAGCAACGCCAACCAGAGTCGCAACGTCACGTGATCCGTTCGCATACAATTTTCGAACGATGCGGTTTGGGGCGATTTTGACATTATCGCATCACCATATTTGGCGAATATTTTCATAAATTTTCAACCGATCAGCCGCCGCCGTGTAGATTTCCTTGTCTGTCAGGCAGCGAAAGCAATGGCCTGACGTGACAGCCCAGGAGTCTTTTGCTATCGCACAGTCCGCCACTTCAGAGGACTGCCGCCATAAGGAGAGTTGGCCATGAAACTGCGACTTGTTATTCTGCTCGCATTCTTAATCATTTTTACGTCCAGCGGCTGTGCCAACGGCCCCTTCCGACGGTTTTTTCGGGGCGACGCGTGCAACACCTGCAATCCACCCTTTGGACTTTTCAACCGCCGCCAACACACCGTCGATAATTGCGAAAGTGGCGTTTGTGGCGGAGGCGTCACACCGGTCGATGGGGCGATGATCGGTGGACCGACCTTTGGCACCGGAAACTTACCCCCCCCGCAGCCAGCCACCAATAATAATCTCGATACCTATCCCTATCCGGGCACGGGAACCGGAACGAGAACGGGACTTGGCGGTACCGTCGTGCCCAATATGGAACCCCCTTTGCCCGGCGTGCGCAATCCTAGTCGCTGACTCCGTAATGTCCGTACATCCTGAAGCGTCCTCAACCGGGACTTCGGCTCCGCTCCAGAGCCGAAAGACAACCTGGCCGTCACCCGGCCAGGTTTTTTTCGTTTGGACTCAGCCCTCCGGTCAATTCTAGGCCTGCGTATCGGGATCAACGCGAACGCGATCCCAAAACAACAGGAAGAATATCGCGAACACGACAGCCGCCATGATCGCGGGCAACATCCAAAAATTGTGCCACTGCTGCATCGTGCTGGCCAGCAATTCCGAGTCGAGCGTATTCGGCAACGAGCGTGAGAACATCTGGCCGAACGTTTCGAAAAAGCTGATCGGCGGCATCTGCCCCCGAGCCGCTTCGAGTGCCGCGCTGTACTCACCAGACAGAGTAACCTGCTCTCCGTACTGTCCGATCGTCAGATTCAGCGGCAGATTGAACAAGCTACTTCCCGCCATGATCCGATAGCCGAAGAACATGCCCACGCCTTGCGTCAGGAAAACCAGCAAGGCTTGCGCCTGGCCGCGAATTTCACTCGGGGCTTTTTTGTCGGTGTACATGAAGCCGGTCACAAAAAAGAAATCGTAGCAAATCCCGTGCAACAACACCCCTAGCAGCAACATCCACGTCGTCTGGTGTAATGCCGCCTGCGCGAACAGAACGTAGCGCAGAACCCAGCATGCCAAGGCGACCAGAATCATGACCTTGACCCCCAGTTTTCGGAAAAAGAAGGGGATCAAGATCATAAAAAAGATCTCCGACATCTGCCCAAGCGTCATCGTCGCACCGGTAGCCCGAAAACCGGTTTGCCCCAGGAATTGCGAGGTGCTGCCATAGTAATAGGCTAACGGGACGCAAGCCAACGCCGAGCAAATCGCGAAAACCAAAAAGTTCCAGTTCGACATCAGCTTCAAGGCGTCCACCATGAACAGCGAACGGAGGTTGATCGGTTGACCCTTCAGCGGTGGCGGAGTGTTCGGAAGTGTCAAACAATAGATCCCCAGCACCAATGAACTGATCGCGCCCAAGCGGAAAATCATTTGGTTGCCGTCCCAGGCCATGCCGCCAATCAACAAACCAGCCGCAATCCAGCCAATCGTTCCCCAAACTCGAATCAGCGGAAAACGGTCCTGGCTGGGGATGTGCGTGAAGGCGATCGTGTTGCCCAACCCTAGCGTCGGCATGTAGCACAGCATGTAGGCCAAGATCAACCAAACCATCATGCGGCCCGAGCTGTTGTTCACGATTTGGTCCGCTCGAAAGGCTTCGTTCAATTGCGCGGCGTCGCTGTACTGCCCCGAGGCCGATAGTCGCGACAAGGATTGCCGCGCATGCTCTGCCGCGGATTCGACAAAGCCGGGGATTAAAAACATGATCACGCCGCCGGCCAGCATTAAAGTGCCGAAAATTCGCTGCGATGGAAACAAGCGATCGGCGATCAATCCCAAAAACAGCGGTGCCAAAATCGCGGCGATCGGCGCGGTCTCGTAGGCGTCACCAATAAAGGTCGCCAATTGCTGGTTACTAAGCGCCAACCCCATCGTGGCAAACCATGCCCCCCAGGTGAAGAACTGCAGGAACATCATGATGCTCAATCGAGTGGTCATCAGGGGCGAGCCCGAAACCTTGGTGCCTTGCGAGATGCTGTCCGTCATGAATCGTCCTGCTGGGAATGTTTTGGGGATAATCAATCCGAACTATGTTAAGGGACTGCGGCAAAAAATAAACTGGCCTTCAGTAGACGTCTTTCAAAATCCCGGCGACTCCCCGCCATTCCCGGTCGCCACGCTCAGGATCCCCGCGTCATGGAAAAAATATCGAACACCCTTCTGTTGCCAAGATGCCGCCACCATTCAACTTGATACTCCTGTCGGGCGGGAAGGTGGCTGAAGTTTTTGCTGGCGGACGATATCGTTGATTGACATGTTCGATGTGGCGACGTTACCCCCAAAACACTCCGCAAATGCCCCGGGGTGAAAAGTGCAGAAGATCACCACTTGCCGCGACTACTTTCTTCCGAAATCCGCCGGATTCTCGCCCCACAGTTTTGTTTCCCATTTGAGAATTGGGTTGAAATATTCATGCGTCGCCAACCACTTCTCGGCGCGAGCGACCAGGTTCTTGATTCGTTCATTGGTTTGTCCATTTTTGATTGCAGCGGAGTTCGCTTTGCCGCCTTCGACCCAGCCGATCGCCGTCGTGCTGTCGCTGTAGATTGGCCAATCAAGTCCCAAGTCGGCCAGCATCGCCAATCCGTGCACGATGGCCAAAAACTCCCCGAGGTTATTCGTGGCCCCCGGAAAGGGGCCCTTGGCAAAAGCCGTTTCGCCGGAATGATGCCATACGCCGCGATACTCCATGATCCGTGCGGTCATGTCGCATGCCGCATCGACGCAGAGACTGTTGACAATCGGTCGAGAGGTCTCTTGAGGGGGGGGCAGCGATGCGGGACGGCGAGACGATGTTTCGCTGGTTCTGATATAGTCGCCGGGATCGGCTTGATAAGCCGCCTCGGCAGCGGCGCGAGACGGAAAGGCCTTGTAGATCGCGCCGGGGTAGCCATGAATCGACGCTTCGCAGGCGGTCCAGGAATCGAAGACGCCTGGCGTCCAGCCTTTCCAAACCGTGTAGAAACGTTTCGCTTTGCGTGCCATCGCGATGCACTCGACCTAAGGTCGCGATTCGTCGACCAAGGATTGAATCAATGCATTGGTCTCATCCCGCTTCTTCAAGCGGGCTTCCTTGCGGACGTGGCGATCTCGATATAGTAGCTGCTCCTCCGGCGATTCGGGAAAAACCTCGGGGACCTCAGCCGGATTACCATTTTCGTCTAAACCGACAAAGGTCAAAAACGAGATCGCGGCCACTTGGCGGCCGTTGCCCCGATTCAAGTTTTCCGTACTGATTTTGACGAAGATTTCCATCGACGTCTTACCCACCGCACAAACAAACGACTCGAGGATCACCACATCGTCATTTTGAATCGGCCGATGGAAGTGCACGCCGTCATTCGATGCCGTCACAACCGCGCGTCGGCAGTGGCGTCTGGCCGAAATCGCGGCGACCTTGTCGATCAACTTCATCAGCAATCCGCCGAACAGCGTGTTGTGGACATTCGTATCACCGGGCAAAACGATTGTTTCCAGAGTTGCCAGGGAATTTCGCATAGGCAAATTCGGGCGGTTCATGGTTCGATCTCGATCGGAAAATTGAATCATTCTGGGCTTTCAGTTTAGCGAGCGTCGCCGACGGCCAAAAGGCAACCAACCCCGTAAACGTCTTCGCCAATCCTCGACTCCACGTTCCGGCAGCGATTGGCTCGACTTCCGCAACACTGAGAAAAAATCGCTTTGCGACCTAGGGAACCCGTTTTCAATTCAGTGGTCTATTCGTACAATAAATAAATTTGGCCCCCGTAGCTCAACTGGCAGAGCAACTGACTCTTAATCAGTAGGTTCTTGGTTCGAGTCCAAGTGGGGGCATTGTTCGCGTGGGGCATGCGGATGCCTATATCGAGGCCCCTCGCAAGGCGGGCTTTCTTCGTTTCGCCTACCGTCCAGCTACAACCTGCAACGGCGCTGCGAGCGTGGCGGATGTTAGGCGTTTCTGAATTAGGTTCACGGGGCGCCGGACCGTCGAACTGCATTTTCGGCAGTCGAGTTTCACGACCGACTGAATCATCCCCGATCGGTTGCGCCAAGAAAATCTCTTAAGCATCGTCTAAATTGCGTTGTTCGGATTATTCCGGTCGTTTTCCGCCAAAATCTTATTTGTTTTTTGCGGTTGAACGGCAAGAAAAGCGGCCGCAGCTAGAATTGATTTTGCGGCCACTTGAGTATGGCTCCCTCTTGCAGCGCATTCGCTTTGGGAATGTTAGGTAAATTCCGTCCCTCTTCGGAACGCGTGGGCAACGCTGATGTTTGAGCACCGTGCTGTCGGGACCAGGACAAGGCGCAAGCGGTGATGCGACGAAATTCGCCGCCGCTGGTCCTTGGCCGAAAGGGGATCGGTGCCCAGTGCGGCGGCACCAATTAGGGGTGGAGTGAAATTGGTTTGGGTAGGATCTCCCGCATTGGCGTGGAACGTTAAACGGGACGGCTGACGGCCGTGGTTTGATCAAATTTTTTAAAGGAATGACCCGAGATGAGCAATCAGTTTGGAGCACGTGGCTCGCGCAATCCCGGATTAGAACTCGGAGCCAACTTCAATCCAGTTTGGATCGTATGGAGTGTTCTTGCGTTACTTGTCGTGTGGGGCATCAGCACATCGGTGTTCACGGTCGAGACGCAAGGACAAGCGATTGTCAAACGCTTCGGCCGGGTGATCGACATCAAGGGCCCTGGCCTCCACTTCAAACTGCCCTTCGGTATCGACACGCAAACGTATGTCCCAACCGAAAAAGTGCTCAAGCATGAGTTCGGATTTTCGTCGGCTGAGTCCACCAGTCGCGGCGTGAGCCGGTTCGACAAAACAGAAGCTCATCTCGAGGAATCCCTGATGCTGACCGGCGATTTGAAGGTCATCGACCTCGAATGGGTCGTGCAGTATCGGATTAACGACCCCAATAAATACCTGCATCGTGTCGAGCAAGTCGATAAAACGATCCGCGATATTTCCGAAGCCGTCAATCGCCGTATCGTCGGCAATTCACTAGGTACCGATGTCCTGACGGTCAACCGCGTGCAGATCGCCCAAGAATCCAAAAAAGAATTGCAACAAATCCTGGACACCTTCGACATGGGCATCACGATCAACACAGTGGAACTGCAAGACGTCACGCCTCCCGATCCGGTCAAACCTGCCTTCAACGAAATCAACCAAGCGGAACAAGAAAAGGAACGCTACGTCAACGAAGCCGAAAAGTATCGCAACCAAATGGTTCCGCGAGCCAAAGGTGAAGCCAAACAGGTCATCGAGGCGGCCGAGGGGTATCGCGCGGAGCGAGTCAACAAGGCGAAAGGGGAAGCAGCCGCTTTCAAATCGCTCGTCGACGAGTACCGCAACGCCCCGGAAGTGACACGGCGGCGACTTTATCTGGAAATGCTGGATGAAGTCATGCCGAATGTCGGCCGCATTTTGGTGGTCGAACCTGGGCAGTCGGCCCCGATTCCATTGTTGAATCTGGACGCGCCGGGAAGCGTGACTCCGATCAACCGCAGCAACTCGGGAGGAAATCGCTAATGAATCAGCGTCATCTGAAAACCCAACGTAGCGGCAACGCTGTCTTGATTTTAACCGTCATCGTTGTGTTCGCTGCTGCGGTCGTGCTATTTTCGTCAGCGTTCACTGTCGATGAGGCGGAGCAGGCGATCGTGGTTCAATTCGGTGCACCTGTCGGACAGACGATTACCGAGCCGGGGCTGTACTTCCGCATCCCTTTTATCCAAGAAGTGAAACGCTTCGACAAGCGGATCTTGTCGTGGGACGGCGAACCGAACCAGATGCCGACCGTCGAACAGCAATTCATCAAGATCGACACCACGGCACGCTGGCGAATCGTCGATGCCCTCAAGTTCTACCAAAGCGTCCAAGATATTCCCCGGGCACAAAGCCGCCTCAACGATGTGCTGGACTCCGTCGTTCGCGATAAGATCGCGGAAAGCACCCTGGTCGACATCGTCCGGTCCAAGGACTGGAGCGTGACCGAGGAAGATCTCGACCGCGCGATGGCTGGGGAGGGGGACGAGGCCACGCTGCTCAAGAAAGTGACGACCGGACGCGAGGCACTCGTGAAGCACATTCTGGAAACGGCCCAGCGTCAAATGCCCGAGTACGGAATCGAACTCGTCGACATCCGTATCAAACGGATCAACTATGTCGAGTCGGTGCAACAACAAGTCTTCCAGCGGATGATCGCCGAACGGCAAAAAATGGCGGAGCAATTTCGCAGCGAGGGCCAAGGCCGAGCAGCGGAGATCCGCGGCGAGACCGATCGCATGATCGCGCAGATCCGCTCAGAAGCCGCGCGGCAGGCCGAGGTGATTCGCGGCGAGGCCAATGCGGAGGCCACGCGGATTTACAACGAAGCCTTCGGCAGCGAAGCTGAGTTCTACACGTTTCTGCGCACCCTGGAGAGCTATCGTAAATCGCTCGGCAAGGACGTCACGTTGATGTTGGGTACCGACTCGGAGTATTTTCGCTTACTCCGCAGTGGTGACAAATCTTCAGCAGACCAGCAGTGACCGTGCCGGGCCCATCGAGCTAACGCTCGCCGGTGATGCGGGGCGGTTCCCTTGCCGCGCGGCCGATTCGCCGACCGCTGCGGGCCTGCCCTCGAGCCGGTTTTGCAAAAACTTATCGGTAAATCAACATTTTCTTGCTTCAATCCCTTCGAGAAAGGGTTTAAAATTCGTGAGATAGTCCGCTGATGCTGCCCGGCAGATGATGATTCGGGGCAGCTCCTGCGGCTACCGTTTCCGGACTTGGTCACTGAGATACTTGGTCAAGGCGAATCGACATGCTGGCGCGATTGAAACTTTGGTGGAAACTCAAGACCGGCCAGTTGGACTTCCCCTGGGAACAGGACGCTAGGTTTTGGGTGGTCAGCCTGGTGCTCCATGTGATCTTGCTGCTGATCCTATCGCATTCGTTGCTGCGATTGTACGAGCCGCAAGAAATGCGCTTGGTGGCGCCCCTGACCGAGGCACTGGACCTGACCGAGCAACCGCTGACAATCCAATTCGACGAAATGCGCTTCGAAGAGATGGGCGAAGCGGAAACCGACGACGCTGCTATGGCCGAATCGCAGCCGCAATTGGTCGACGACGTGAACGATGTTCCCGTCGAGATCAACGTGCCGATCGTCATGGAGTCGGATTTGCAATTCGAGGCTGAGCTTCTCGATCCCAGCGCCGATGCCATGGTCCGTTTGCCCTTGAAGGGGACTGTCGGCGTGGCGGTCACGGGAGCCACGGGAGCGGTCGACCGGATCACGCAAGAAATCATCCGCTCGCTCGATGAACGAAAGACCACGGTGGTATGGCTGTTCGATCAGTCGGCCAGCATGATGTCGCAGCGAGCGGAAATCCGCTCGCGATTCGATCGCATCTACCGAGAACTGCAGAATCTTGCTGCGGGGGGGGCCGAGGAGTTCAAGAAACACGGTGACGAGCCGTTGCTCACCTCGGTTTACGCCTTCGGCAATTCGTTTACTCAGATGACTGCGGCCACTGCCGACACCGATCGTTTGCTGGCAGCGATCGATCGTATCGAGCGCGATGACACGGGTCTGGAATTCGTCTTTTCGGCTGTCATCAATGTGGTGAACCACTACAAGAGCTTGCGCCGTATCAATCGTTTGACCAACGATCGGGAGCGGAACGTCATGATCGTTGTCGTTTCGGACGAGGCTGGCGAGGACATCGAACGCATTGATGAAGCCGTCGAGTTGTGTACGCGTTGGCAAGTCCCGGTTTATGTGATCGGCGTACCGGCACCCTTTGGCCGCGAGGAAACAATGTTGCGGTGGGTCGATCCCGATCCACGCTACGATCAAACGCCCCAATGGGCCCCGATTCGTCAAGGGCCGGAATCGGTCATGTCGGAATTGGTGAAATTGGATTATGCCGATGGTGATCCGAGCGACGTCGGGTCGATCGACTCTGGATTCGGACCCTTCGGTTTGACGCGGCTGGCATACGAGAGCGGCGGGATTTACTTCACGGTTCATCCCAACCGCCGCGTCGGCGCGGCTGTACGGCGGAGCGAAACCGAAAATTACACGGCGCACTTCCGGCATTTTTTCGATCCCGAGGCGATGAAGCCTTACCAACCCGACTATGTCTCGCATCGGACCTACATGCAACAGCTTGGTAGCAATCGCTGTCGGATGGCGCTGGTGCAGGCCGCTCAATTGTCGCGGGTGGGGTCGCTGGAGGCTCCGGTGCTCCGCTTCGAGCGGTTCGACGAGGGGCAGTTCGTGCGCACGGTCTCGCTCGCGCAACGGAACGCGGCGATTCTCGAACCAAAATTGAATCAGCTCTACGAAACCTTGCGCGTCGGCGAGAAAAGTCGGGCGGACGAAATTTCACCGCGGTGGCAGGCGGGCTATGATCTGGCTTATGGGCGCGTGATGGCGCAGAAGGTACGCGTCGAGTCTTACAACGGAATGTTGGCGTTGATCAAAACCCGATTGACCTTCAAGGACCCGAAGAACAACACGTGGACTCTCGTACCGGCCGATGCGATCCAGACCGGTAGCCAAATGGCAGCGATGGCTGAGAAGGCCAAACGTTTGCTGCAACAAGTCGTGGAGGAGCATCCGGGAACGCCTTGGGCGATGTTGGCACAAAAGGAGTTAAGCACGCCGCTGGGCTGGGAATGGCGCGAGTCGTACACCGCTCCGCCGGAACCGCCCAGAGAAAATCCCGGCAACAACAACCCGATGATGCAGGCCAACCCGCAGCCGACCATGAATGCGACGCCGCCACCTCGACGCGATCCACCGCGGCTTTAGGTGAGAGTCCATCGCTGGAACGGCATCGGGGAGCGAAAGGTTTTCTTGGAGAATTGCTGGCTCTGTCACAAGGCTACGCCCCGATTAATCGTCAACGAAATTCTGTTTAGAACGCTTAACAAAGGTCTGTCTTTATAGCGATTGTGATTTTTTGTTAACTTGGTCTAAATCACCGGTTGTAGTGAGCTGTTTTCGTATTAAACTGCCAAAAGAAGACCCGACTGCCGACGAGGGCCTCGACTGCTGACCGATAAAGGTAGGGGCAAGCCGCATAATGCCTTTTTTAGAGAAGATCTGCGAGGCGTGAGCTATCGCGCGGCTGTCGGTGTTGTGGGCCGTGTCGCAGAGTAGTTTTAAGAGTGATGGCGCACCGCGATAGCGGGACACCGCTGCAGCGACATCCGATTTCTGTGCTTTCAGAGTGGTTGAGTAATGAGTTGCTGGAAACGTATTTTCTTGTTGTTGATCGTTTGGTCGGTTAGCTGTTGCTTCATCCCATCGTTGCTCGCCGACCTGTTCGTATCGGGCTACAACACGGGACGAATTTATCGCTACGACGCGGTGACAGGGGCACCGCTCGTTGCCCCCGGGACGTTCGATTTCGGTGGCGGGAACGCTGACGGGTTGAGCTTCGATGCGCTCGGCCGTTTGCATGTCGCGACGACCGATACGGGGGGGGTAGGTCGCATCCGCCGCTTTTCCAATGATTTCTCGACAGTCACAACGATCAGCACGGTCAGCGGTGCAAGCTTCCTGGATCAAACCAGGAATGGGAGCCACATTTTCCAAGCGACGTTTTCACAAATCTATCGTGCGAATTCGGACGGTTCAGGAATTGCTCCGTTCATCTCGCCGACCCACGGTACGGATGGGATTCGCATCGGGCCGAGCGGATTTCTGTATGTCGTCAACGCCGACACGGGATTGATCGATCGCTACAACCCGACGACGGGGAGTTTGGTGACACCATTCCTGAGTTCTACGGGAGTGGTCGGTATTGGTTCGCAAATGGAATTCGGGCCCGATGGGCGAGTGTACGTCAGTCGAACCATCGGTGGCGATGCCCGAATTTATCGCTATTCACGCTTCAATCCGAGTGACGTGAACAGCTTGCTCGATCCGAGCACCGAAGAGTTCTTCGGCTCGCTTGGTTCTGGCCTCGCAACTGGAATTCGCTTCGGCCCGGACGGCCGTTTGTATGCCAACAATTACGGATCGAATTCGGTGTGGCGATCAAACGCCGATTTGTCGATCACGGGCATGTCGCTGTTTATCGCCTCGGGGGTCGGTGGCTTGGACGGTCCCGGATCTCTGATTTTTTCGCCGATTCCCGAGCCGACCGGTTTAGGCTTGGCTGCGGCACTGGTGAGCTTGTTTTGCCTTGGGCGTCGCCGCCGAGTCGTGGCGTGATCCTGCTGGCCTCCCACGTTGACATTTTCGACAGGATTTGCCGACCGGCCGTCGGTGAGTTGGTCGGCGTCGGGCCGAGGAAAACGCAGTGGATGGCGACGAGTTATCGCCCGTCTGCATTCGAGCGGAATAGTTCGCGCAGACCTTCATTGACCCCTGGCAGGATTTCTTGGCGGGGCTTCGGCGATTGCAGGGTTCCGCTCACATTGATCCACATGATCTGCTGACTGCTGGCGGTGTACAGTTCGCTGAGGAGGGGGAGGTAGAAACGATTGCGACCGGCAATCGTGTAAAAGTTCAGATCGACGTTTTGCGCGAAATCGACTTGGCCGTTGCCGATCAAACTGATCGGTTCCCCCAGCAATTCGATGCGCGACAGATTGACATGCTTGCTTTTGACGATGAAATCGATGTGCGCCGTGTCGAAAGCAGAGCGGTCTTCGTTGAACCGCCGCAATTGCTTGAGTGTCGCCAGCAAAACGGGGAGTTCGTGGATCCGGGCGTTGTACATTTTCATGACCCCTTCTCCTTGGAACGTCTCGACGGCGGCGCAGTCCCCTTGGAGTCGGACGGCCAATTGACCACGGCCATCGATTTTGGTGTAAGCTGGAGAGAAGACGGCGGCGGCCTGCCTGAGGCTGGCGTTATCGATCGTCGTCTGCACATAGAACTTTTGGCAACGATCGTGCCAAGTCTGGCCGTCCAATTCGATCACGCCGTCGAACACTCGGCCCGAAAGCGAGAGCATTTGGCGCGCTGATTCCGAGCCGCCTTGTTGCGCAAACATGCCCACACCCACCCTTTGCTCGTCGATCCAAATCGGACCTTTGATGTCCGTAATCTGAGTATTGAGCATGACCAACGAGTCGATGCCGAGACTCCCGTAAGAGTAGGCCTGCTCGCCGTCGTAGCGACCGGTCAATTTCAAATGGCCGTGAATTTCGCTGATGTCGACCCCCAATGAAATCTTGCCGCGCACCATGTCAATGCGAATGTCCCAATCGAGTGTCGAGTTCGTCGTGATGGACGTAGCGGGGGGGCCGTCCGGCGCGATGTAGGCGGCTTGCACGAGGTCTTGATCGCGGCGAGGCGGTAACAAACGCGGCCCATGATCGTTACGACCAGCAATCGCCAGCGATCCTGAGACATTCACATTGCCACGGTAATCGATATGGCGAATTGCGGATTGCAGCCCCTTGGGCAGAGCGTGCAGCAGTTTTTGATCGACGGGAATGGCTCCGGTCAACACATCGGAAAGTTGGATGCGCCAGCCGTCATCCGAGAAAGTTCCTTGTCCGCGGCACCGCATCCACGACAGGTCGTGATGGGCATGGATATCGATCAACTCGATGCTGCGATTGTCGATCCGCACAAGGCCGGTGATATCCTGGAGCTCGTAGGGGAAAGCGACCGGTTTGAGAGAGTAAGTCGACTCGTCGCTGCTGCTGGAATTCTGCGACCGCGAGTCCAGAAGCAACTCGATGGTGGGCGGATCTGGAGAATTTGCGGGGTGTGTCAAGTCAAGTTTGACCAGCGGAATGCGACCGCTGGGGCGGAGTTCCTTCCATGCGGTTTTGCCGATTTGGGGGATCGCCGCGCGGAGTTGTTCGTCGAGGACGATATTTTTGCCCCAGAATCGGAGGGCCAGCCCAGCTCGTAAATCCCATGTGCCGCTGCACGTCACGCGGCTGTCTAAGTTTTCGCCAGTGATGTTCTGAAAGGTCACGTGTAGATCGCGGACCAGGATCTTGCCATTGACATTGCGGAACGGATAGTCGAACAAGTCATGGCGAACAAAACACTGTTTGAGGTCGATCGTGTAGGTCAGGCGATAGGGTTCCTCTGGTCCGGACTTCTGGATTTTGCCAGAAATCGCCGCTTGTCCCCGCGGTTTGAGTGCGGCCACTTGTTTCAGGACAGCCGGATAGACCTTGAGAGCCTGCAGCAGTTTTTCGTCGATCGGGACGCTACCCGGGCATTCGAGGTCCAAATCGACGATCGCGCCGGGGCCGGGACGATGTACGGTGCCTCGCAAGGTTGCGATTTCGGATGCGATCAAAGTTTGGAGATCGATGCGGCAGAGATCGTCTTCCCAAACCAAATTCCCCACCAGGTTCTCGACGCGGTACGGAAATTTGTGATAGCTGGCCGACGCGTTATGGACTTGAGCATGCAGCCAACGGCGAGCCTGGCCACCCGTTCGGCTCAGCTTGAACTGCAGGCTGATGACACCTGCCGGAGCGAAATCGGCGAAAAACTTGCGGCCTGCTTCCGCCAAGACATCGCCAAGTTGTGGTGTGACTGCCAACCGGTCGACGGTACCCTGAACGAGATAATCGGCAGTGGCATCGTAGCCTTGCCAACGCAGCGACCCGCGGAAGGTTCCTTCGCCGAATCGCGCCTGGACGTCGCTAACAGCCACGCCGTTGTTGTCGGCTTCAAAACGAAAACTGCCGTGCGAAATCGGCGTAGGAATGTTTCGATGCAAAATATTGATGCGATTACCTAATCCCCGCACGGCGAACTTCAGCCCATCGTGTGGGTCCGGTTGCAATTCGAAATCCCAATCAAACGTTCCCGAGAGGTGATCAATGTTTTGGGCGTCGAACAACCCGGTGTCGCTCAGCAGCAACAGCAGGCCCTCGTTCAACGTAAATTGGCTTACGTGCCCGTTGCAGGACCAGCTACCGGTAGCCTGACGTTGATCGACATTGATTAAGCACTGCCGAAAAAAATCGGATTCGCAGCGAATCAAGATCGTTCGTTGGCCTTCGTCGCGCGCCGTAGCAAGATTCACATCGCGCAGTTCAAAGGTTGGAAAGTATCGAGGCTCGATGACGCGGAGGGTAGCATTGCGAATACGAACATCGACCTCGCGGGGGTGTTGCTGGAGGCGTTCTCTCCAAAAGTCCACGAGCCGATCGAGCGGAAATTCACGCAAGATCCGAGCGTTGACTTGCAAGTTCGAACGGTCCACCACGACCGCCGTCGGTTGCGGAATCGGCTGGTGGCGGTCGCTCCAAGGTGACGACAGATGCAAATTGATCGAGTCGATCGCAATCGCGGGATCGGTCGCGCCCAGCGGATAAAGCAATAACTGAGCTAACCGGAGTTGTTGCCCATTCACGAGTTCACTGCGGCCGATGGAGATTCGCCAGCCAGACTCCTCGAGTTGCCGATTGATTTGCGCGACGGCCAATTCGGTTAGCCGCTGCGAGATCTGCCGATGAAATACGTAACAGGCCCCGACGATTGCCAAACCCAGCAAGGCACATCCAAAGAGATAAGCACGGAACGCTCCCAGCCCTTCGCGCAGCGGGGCCCATCGAGAGGAAAGTTCCAACAGTGCCTTGGTCATGACCTGCGATCCATCGCTAGGGTTACTTCCTTGATCTTTTTGCCGCTTGCTTCGAATTCGTCCGCTGAACGGTTGTCGAAGGGGCCGGGCCCGACCCCAGGCGACTTAAACAGTTTCGGGAAATCTGTGAGCCTAAAACGCGGCATTTACCTGCCAAAACCGCACGGAGCCAGTCACTTGGCATTGTAGTGGTTGGGTGTTAACATTCCCAAGACCAGTTGGCAACAGTTTATGGCGCGGTAGCGTCGCTAGCAGAGAAAGTAGGTCGAGCGTTTTTTACAGTGCAGTGGCCGCTGACTCCGCAACTATTGCACGCTCCGCTGCCGCACGAACTTGCGGTTGTGCCGCAGCCTGGCCCGCAGCCGTTGGCCAATTTCTCGGCAAACGATCGCAAACGGATTTTTCGGCCATATCGATCGGCGAGTTCGACCATGATCGGCTCCACCGCCGAGAGATCGTCCCCCAAAAAATAGAAGAACAAATGCTCGCCATCGTGCAGAAGTTCGGCGTCGACCAGAGGAATGTCGATGCCGCGTTTGGCAAGTAACGTCACGCAGGCCTGGAATGCCTTGGTCTGATATCGTGCCAACCGTTCGGCCAGCAATTCGTCGTTGACAGTGAAGGGCCGTAGCAACTCCCCCTCGATGGCTGCCGACGGTTCGTCATCGTCAGTGTCATTCAAAGCGATGGCAGCCTCGATGCCCCGGCTCGTGCGGCAGACGACCTTGGCGCCCCGCGGGAAACGAACACCAGCCCGGGACTCGAACAGCCCCACCTGGCCGTGCACGCCGAATTGACAGAAAAACAGATGACTCATTTCGATTGATTTTAGTCGGCGTTGATAGAAAAGAACATTCCCAACAAGTCGACCGGCAATCAGCGAAATGGAAAAAGTTTTTTATGTTCTGCAACGTCGATCGCCCCGGGGGTATGCTGGGCCATTTCCCCTCCCCTCGGTCTCGCTACGCTCGAAATCGACCTTCCCGCACTCGGGAGGGTGGATTAGGTCGAGTGCGAAAACATATTAGCCGCCGGGCGTAAGCCATCGGGTCTTGCAGAAACCGGACGCTACCGCGTTCCGGCTAAAAGCTTGGAGAAACCCGAACGCTCACGCGACCTGGTGTCGTTGTACGGGCGATCGGACGGAACCGGTTGATGTTGCCTTTCGGAGCGAACAGATTGCTTCAAAGACTTCGTCGACCGTAATCGCTTGCATCGCCCAATTGGTGCCGTTGCGGCGTTGACGACGTGTTCCCTGCTGATAATGCCGCTGAATCGAGATATGTTGCGGACCGTAAACGCCACTATCCTCGGGGCGTGTGGGACCGTGCAAGGCGACACAGTGCGTGCCGCTGGCCTCGGCCAGATGCAGGGGGCCGGTATCGCCACCCACGAAGCACTCGGCAGCGCTCAGAATCACAGCCAACTCACGCAATGACGTAGGGGGGGCTTTGCTGGCTGCTCCGAAGCTTGCTGCGACGATTTCATCGGCCATCGCTGATTCTTCAGCCCCTCCCCACACGACGAGAGGAATCAAGCCGAGGTCTAACCGGATTCGTTCGGCCAAAGCGGCAAAATTTTGCATGCTCCATCGCTTGGAGGGCCAATTGCCGCCGGGATTCAATACGACAAACCGGTTCGACAACGTTGCCAGTAACGGCTGCATCTTTTGCAGGGCAACGTTGCAGAGCGGCAAGTGCAAGTCGACCGGGCCGCAAGTCCGTGGCAACGGAATCGAGTCGAGGAGTTCCAGCGTGCGATCGACCAGATGACTCGACCGGGGCAGCACCAGGCGGTTGTTGAGGAACGTTGAACCCTCGCGACCGAATTCCCCTGTGAAGCCGACGCGTCGCCGCGCGCCTGACAGGTAGGCCGCTGAGGAGCTTTTCAGCAGACCTTGAGGGTCGAAGGTCAAATCGAATTTTCGTTCGCGCAGGGTTCGCCGCAATCGGCTGGCCGTCTTCCATTGTAACAGCCAGCCTCGTGGCGCCACGAAAACTTCGTCGATGTCTGGATGCAACCGCAACAAGGGCTCCGCAGCAGGCTCGGTAAGCCACGCGAGATGACAATCCGGATACTGACGGCGCAGTTCGACCGCCAGTGGCAACGTTAGCAGGCAGTCCCCGATATGACTCAAGCGGGTGATCAGAATGCGAGGGCCATTTCGACCGTTCACGAGGGCAGTCCTTTGCAATAAACTAAGAAATCCGTTTCGATGTTCGCAAATAAGGGCTCATGCCAAAGCCGACAGTGCCTTAGCCCGAAGAGTAAGTGTGGGCTTGTCTTGGGGCAGTCTCGACGCAACTATCGCCAAAGGCATCAGCCACGAGTGGCCCGTCCCGAAGAATCTATGATTCGCGCGACAGAGCCGTTGATTCGCGTTATTCGCCGCCACCTTTTTCGGGGGTTTGTTCTACGAGTTTGATCGACTTGATGTAATCCAGATTGGAGTACTTTTTCTTGATGTACTCGTTACCCTTGGCCTGGAAATCTCCTTGGACTTCGCGGGAGTTTTCACCGTACTCGGTGTTGATTTTCCCCAGCACGTTGGCATTTTCGACGACCTTGCCCAGCGGCGTGAAGCCCATCGAGTCGAGCCGCGAGTTGTCGCCTAAGTTGATAAACAGCTGCACGGTTCGCGTATTGGGGCCTGCCATCGCGAAGGAGATTGTGCCGGCCGTGTTGGACTTTCCCGTCGGCGGATCGTCCTTAATCTTCGCCTCCGACCACACCTTGTTCATAGCTGGATCGCCGTGGATACCGAACTGGAACATGAAGCCATCGATCGCTCGGAAAATCGCAATGTCGGTGTAGTACCCGGCCTTAATCAAGTTGTAGATGCGATCGACACCGTTGGGTGACCAATCACGGTAGAACTCCATCGTGAAGTCCCCTTTGGTTGTCGAAAAGACCGCGCGAAAGACATCCGGGGCCTTCTCGGTGAGGTCGGCGGGTTTGATTTGCGGTTCTTGCGACGCACTGTCGACCTTGCCGAGCCGCTCGATGCCCGCAGACTCCTTGGCCATGAAACCCCCGGCCATGCCGCAGCCAATGACGAATGAAATCAGTAACAAATAAACGGGAGCGTGATTCATGTGCGATTGCCTTTCAAGTTCAGATGATTCGTAGTCCGGCCGCGTGATGATTCCCTACGCCGCATTTTGTTCGATGGTTTTCCGCGCCAAGGCGCTGTGGTTGGGTCGAACGAGATCCCACACCAAGCCGACCCTTTCCAGCAACACCAACGTCAGATAGGTCACGTCAAACTCCCACCAGCGATGCCCATGCTGAGCAGAACGCGGATCGGCGTGATGATTGTTGTGCCAGCCTTCTCCATTGGTCAAAAAAGCGAACAGCCAGTTATTGCGGCTATCCTCGCGAGTTTCATAATTGCGATATCCCCACATATGTGCCGCCGAGTTGATGCCCCAGGTGACATGCCATGTAAAAATGGTGCGCATAATCACGCCCCACATTAGCCAAACGGCACCCCATTGCAGGGCCCCTGCCCAGGTTCCTGTCACGACCCCGCCGATCCCGGCGCCGATCAGAGTGATCGCCACGGCGTGAACGGCGTAGACCCATACCCAGTTCAAACCGCGTTGCAACCACAGATACAGCGGATCGCGCATCACATCGCGCACGTAGCGATCGTAGGCCGCACCACTGGAAAGTTCACGGTTATCGACAAATAACCAGCCGACATGTGACCAAAAGGCGTTGACCTTCGGCGTGTGCGGATCGGGCTGATGATCGGAGTGTTGATGGTGGACGCGGTGGACCAACACCCAGCGTGCGGGAGAGTCCTGGAAACTGCAAACCCCGAGCAGTGTCAAAATATGCTCGAACCACTTGGGACATTTGAAGCCGCGATGGGTCAGCAGGCGATGATACCCGGCGCCGATACCGATCGAAGTAAACAGGTAGTTGCCGATGAAGAGGAACGCGACGCCCCACCACGAGAAAAAGTAGGGCAAAAAAGCCACGGGGATCAACAAATGAAAAACGACCACCGGGATTACATACTCCCACAGAATGCGGCTCTGCCGATCGACACCCTTGGGATGAGGAACCCGTGGCAGCCGTTCGTGACCTGTTGACAATTTTTCGCTTGCGTACTCGGCCGCCAAGTAATCGTTGGCATCGTCGTAACTGGTTTTGTTAGGTGCGTTCATGGTCGGCTCGATGACTTCGGAGTGCTTTTCCCATACTGCAGCGGGTGATCTGCTGGGAAGCTCGCCTGACTGCCGCGGTTGTCCGGCGGGATGGTCCACTGCGTTCTTGGTCAAGCTTCGATTGGGACTTCAGTGTCCTAAACTTCCGTCTAGTCTATGTTTTTTTGATGAATAGCGGAACCGCAAAAAAACGTGCGTAAAAACCGCTGACTTCAGACTTATTAGCCGCGATCGATCGAATAAATGGGTAGCGGCAACTCGGGGACGGACGGCGATTATTGCAACGTCTACAATAGTCTGTGATCAGATCGTCGACCATCGATTGATCTTGGGCTTAGCCTCGGCAAGGTGGCGTTGTCCAAGTCATTTGCCAGGTCGTCACGGGGCCCGGCATGGGGTTGATTTTTCAGTCAACCTTTTTACAGTTGACGGGTGAACGCCGAATTAAATCATGCTTTTGAGGACTACATGCAATACAGTTTCCGTCTGGCAGAACTGATCGGACATTCGCCTGACCCGCGTAAACGCCCCGGGACGATCAAGACCATCGTGGAGTACACCGGGCTGGACCGCCACCAAGTCGCCGCATTGCTGAAGAACGAAATCCGTTATATCCCGCTCAAGGCTTTGTCGCGTCTGTGCGACTATCTGATCGAACATGGTCACGCCGTGGCGGCGGAATTGCCAGGAGCCTTGTTCGCGATCGAGCCCGAGAATTTTTGGGAACTGCTCGCGCGACGTTCGCGTCTTGAAATCTGCTTGGGGGTACGCCGCGATGTCGAGGCGAAATCTCCCGAGGTGTCCTATGTGGTGGCGTCTGACTCGGTCTTGCTCGGTGAATTGCTGAACGGCGTGACGACACTCGGCGGCACAGCAAAACACAAAAAGGAACTGAACCCTGATCCCGTCGGCCACAACGCCGTGCCGCATCCGGAATACATGAAGCAGAGTCTCGTGTGGAGCCCGGGCCAAGCCAGTGCTGCCGAGGTGAAACGCCGGGCCGAAAAGGTCTACAACGAATTCGCCGATTCGCGATCCGACAAGGCGCTGATTGCGATCGGCAGTACCAAGAGTAATCCGGTTGTCGAATTGATCCTGGCCCAAGCCTTCAACTGCCAACCTTTCGTCTCGCAAGACAACCTGCCGAACCCCGAATCGCGCAGCGTTCCGTTTTTTGTCCGCTATCGGGACAAAGATCCGCATCCTGCATCGTGCGCGGCAGGACTCAAACTCAGCAAATCGTTCCCTTCGAAGGAACCGGGAATCTACTTCGAGGGGGAAGACGGCAAGTGGCATTTCGCACCGGCCAACGAGAATGAAGACTGCGCCTTCGTCTGCTACATCCACCGCGAGTCCCAAGGCCGTCTGGAAATGGTCATGGGGGGATTCTCGGGGCGCGCGACGCGGTTGCTGGCCAGAACGCTGCGGGCGAGTGCCGACGATTTCTGGCCACCCCGGTTTGAAGGCCAAGGGGTCCAAGCCGGCGCCTTCATCGCTAGCTACACGCTCCCAGCAGAGTCCCGTCGCAGCCGAGACATCCTGACCGACGACGCGGTCGGCGAGGTCAAAATCCATGCGGTATCTCCCGAGGCGCTGGGGCGTTCGCTGCTGCAATCGAACGAAGTTTCGCCGCTGCTGGAAGGGGAGGGGTAACCTGCGTCGGCGAGCGCCGGACCCGAGGGCTGTCACCCTGCGGCTACCAGCTTTTTGCATTCAACTTAATCCACCCTCCCGCGTACGGGAGGGTCGAGGCCGAGCGCAGCGAGGCCGCGGGGGGGGAACGGCCGCGTCAAAGCCCAGTTGTAGCGGTTATCGCGGCTCTCTTGTGGCCGCTCATAAAATCATCACTTGCTGGCAGATGGCAAAGTGTTGCTTCGACCCCGGAATATCCGATAACTCTCCTTGCGGGCTTGTGTCCGATCCGTGAACCTACCTTGACTCGCTGGGGTCCCTTGGAATTACGGTCGGGATGAACAAACCAACGAACTGACCGCCATCGCCAACATTCCAGGGGATGGCGGCAAGCCTGCGGTAAATCGAACCGACCGGGGGGAATTGTGGCCGAAGATATTAACGTGCTGGCACTCGTCAAGGGCGAAGAACGCTACCTGTTCCTGTTCAACGACTCGCGGCGAGCCGACACTTTGCGGGTTCTCGGCCGATTTGCGTCCAATCCCGAGTTGAGCTTCACCTGGTACGACGCGGCGGTCATGAGCCAGAAAGTCCGCGCGACCCGCAAGCCAAAGACGGTCCCCACGCCGCCACCGGCTTCCAAACGCCTCAACAATCCCTCGGTCACCGATTTTTACGGCGACTAGACCGCTGTCGCCATCGCTAGCGATGCAAGAAGCTGTCCAGCGATTCCTGCGCTATCTCGAAGTCGAGCGAAATTGCTCGGCCTACACGATCAAAAGTTATCGTGAGGATTTGCTATCGCTCGAGGAGTATTTTACCTCCGGCGAGGGATCTGCTCCGTTGATTTGCTCCCTGACCCCCGTCGAGCTGCGCGGCTATGTGGCGGCGCTGCACGAGGCTGGTTATGCCAAATCGTCGGTCGCACGTCGGCTGGCATCGCTGCGCAGCTTTTTCCGCTTCGCGCAACGCGAGGGACTTGCCTCAGGGAATCCCGCCAAACCACTGCGCAATCCCCGCCGCGAGCGGAAGCTGCCTCATTTTCTTTCGACCGACGAGCTAGGCAAGCTGCTCGCCGCGCCTCCAGCCCATGAACCACAGGGGCTACGGGATCGGGCAATCTTGGAAACGATGTACTCTGCCGGGCTGCGCGTGAGCGAGCTCGTCGGGGTCAATCGCGAGGACCTGGACTTGGAGGGGGGGCTGGTGCGGGTGCGCGGCAAGGGGAAACGGGAGCGTCTGGCACCGCTGGGTTCCTTTGCCGTACGGGCCTTGCAACGCTGGCTCAAGCATCGCAGTACCCACAACGATCGGGGACGCACCGCTCCCGTCTTCGTCAACAAATTCGGCACGCGGCTGACGACCCGCAGCGTCGCGCGCATGTTAGAGAAATATCTCAAGCTCACGGGGCTTGACCTCCGCACCAGCCCCCACACCCTCCGGCATAGCTTCGCGACCCATCTGCTTGATCGCGGCGCCGACATTCGCAGCGTGCAAGAACTGCTCGGGCACAAAAGCCTCGTGACGACCCAAATCTACACGCACATCAGCACGTCATCGCTCCGCAGTGTCTACGAGCAAGCCCATCCCCGGGCAAAGATCAAAAAAAGTTCGTAGCCCATTCACGGCCACGAACTCTCGTGATGAAGCAACTGTATCGTGTCGCTCAGCGGTCTCAAGACCGGCCTGTTTCCTTGACGCTCTTGATCAATTTGCGGAAATGCTCTTCGTTTTCGCTGACCGTCTTGTGCGGCCCGTAGAACTTGACGAAATACAAACCGCTGTCGTCCGTCTCGATGATCGCGCCGAGCATTCGATAACCTTCGCGTTCGGTTTTCGGACCTGCTGGACCACCCATGGAATCCAGATACGTCCCGCTGATGTCGACAATGTGGACCGTCAAGCCGTTGACTTCCAGCTTTTCGACCTTTGCAGTTTCCTCGGGATCATTATCGGGAGTTGCCAGGAATTGTCCTTTCCACCGCGCGATGTTCGCCTCGACCGTGCCCCCCGATCCCATGATCGTTAGGCGGCCATCGGTGTCGTCTCCCTCCGCTTTGGGAATGGCAAATTCGACCTCGACAACGTTCGTGCGCGGCGTGACCTTTTTCCAAAGCCCCGTGGCTGTCATCTGGATCGAGTCCTGAGCGACCTTGAAGCGGATGTCTTCCTTCGTTGCCGTCTGCTCTTGGCCCATCGCTGGTCCAAAGCCGTTCCAACAAATCAAGCCTGCCAAGGCCAATACAAAAATGAACGTGCGTCGCAACATGGAGTAATTCCTGAGTAAACAAAAGTGAGTTGGTTTTTCCGACTAAGCTTTGTGCCAAAACCATTGGCCGGCACGCGTTGGCGTCCGGCGTTCGCGACAATAGCGGTCTAAAGCACCGCGGCCGACAGGCTTTGGCCTAAGGCCTAATAGAAAACAATTCGGTGCGGTTTTCAAGGCACAGCGAGCCGATCGCGATACCGCTCGCCCTCCCGCATAATCACTACTACCGTAAAACTCCGGGCCGAACCCTACGATTTTTCCTCAGGTTTTCCTGAAATTCCCCGCCCCTTGCCCACGGCGCGGTAGATTCCCGCAAAGGGTACCCTAACCTGCGCCTCGCCGACCGCTCACGCGCTGTGCGAAATCTCGATTCGGCATGGCCTTGGATTGGGGCTGATGGAAATGGCATCGGAAGTCATGAATACAAAACGAAGACTGACGGAGGATCGGCTGGCTCGCGTGGCGCGGCTTGTCTGCTTGGCTTTGATCCTGGCGATCAGCAGCCCCGTCGCCGCTCAAATTCGTATTCCCGCCATCGATCCCACCGGCTCCCGAATTTTTTCGTCCGAGGGCACCACCCTGCTGACGCCTTTCCAAGCGGCACATGCCGGCGGGCAGCACGGCATGCATCAAGGTCGCAGCGGCCTGTTCTCCCATCATCGCCAACAACCCGGCGATCAGCATCCCGCGAATCATTCCCGTCTGTTCGGCCATCACAGCCGGTCTCAACCCGGCCCTGTTGAACCAGCGTTTACCCAACCCCCGCCGATTGTCGGTAGTTGCCATGGTGGTTGCGGCAAACCCGGTTGCACCGGCTGCAAACATATCATTCCCCAAATCAAGCTGCCGGAGAAACCCGGCAAGGCAGGCCAAATCATCATGACGCCGCATCGAATCATCGCACCGGTCGGCGCCGAAGTCGTGGTGTTGGCCGGCATCTGCGGCAACGACGGCCATTTGGTGATCAACCAACCCCTGGAATGGATGCTCTCCAACGACAGCGTCGGTCAGATCATCGAGGTCGGGGGGATGGAGCACCCGAACTTCAACCAAATGGTGCCACCCACATCAAAAAAATTCGACGGCCAGTACGCTTGGGGCCGCACCGGACTCAAGGAAAAAACGCTGACCCGCGGCACGCCGACCCCTTGCGACGATATCGATCTGGTCAAGGGGCAAACTTACGTCAGCGTCTCTTCGGCGTCCCCCGGCACGATGTACCTCACCTGCGTCGCTCCCAAGGCCGCCGGGTGGGACAAACGCCGCGCGACGACCATCATCCACTGGGTTGACGGCGTGTGGAGCATTCCCCTGCCGACGCGAGCTACCAGCGGCACCACGCAACCTTTGACAACCGTCGTTTCCCGAGTCTCCGACAATTCTGGCATCGCCGGCTGGAAGATCCGCTACACGATCGTCGATGGCGCTCCCGCTGAATTCGTCCCCACGGGCTCGCAGATGGCAGAGGTCGAAACGAACACCCAAGGCCAGGGGACAGTGCAAATTCGTCAACAAGCGGGCAAGGTCCAGCCCGGCACCACCAACATTCGCGTCGACGTGATCCGCCCTAGCATGTTGGGCGAGCCGGAGTTGGTGGTCGAAAGTGGCGTAACGAGCGTCACCTGGAGTGCTCCGGCTCTAGCCATCACCGTCCGCGGGGTAGACGTTGCGTCGTTGAATCAAGCCTACAACTATCGCGTGGAGATCACCAATCCGGGCGACCAGGTCGCTCGTGGGGTCGTGGTGCGAACTGACGACTTGCCCAACGACCTGAAATTTATCAGCAGCAATCCCAAACCAGCCGAATATGGCCGCAGTTACCAGTGGCAATTGGGCGATATTCAACCAGGCGAACCCCCCCGCATCATCGACGTCCAACTCCGCGGCGAATCGCGCGGCATGAAGCGGGTGTGCTTTACGGTCAGCAGCCAAAACGACAACCTGTCGACCGAGGCTTGCGCTGAAACCGAAGTCGCCGCGCCCTGCCTGGGACTAGCAATCACCGGGAATTCCGCGGGCGTCGTCGGACAACAAGCGACCTTCACGATCGACGTCGACAATCAGTGCGATGAGCCGCTGGAAAATGTACGCATCAGCGCCTCCTACGAGGCGGGACTCGCCGTACCGGGCATGGGAAATCCCCTTGTGCTCCAGGTCGGTCGGCTCGAGTTCGGCGAACATCGTGAGATCCCGCTTATTTTCGATCTCGTTGCTCCTGGCGATCAATGCTTCATTATCTCGGTCACCGCTGACGGCAATCACACCGCCACCGCACGGCGCTGCATCGAAGTCCGCCAGGCCGCTATCGGCTCGGCGACCTTGACGGTCGACGGCAGTCGGCTGGTCCAGGTCAACGATCCAGTCGAAGCCCGAGTGCGAATCGCCAACCGGGGCAACACTCCGCTCCGCGGAATCAAAATCGTCAACAAGTTTTCACCGTCGCTGCAACCGACCGCCGCAACGGATGGCATCCGCCAGGATTGGTTGGGGCGCGATTTGCTGTTCTTGATCGACGAGTTGTTGCCCGGCCAAGAAATCTTGCTCGAGGTCCGTTACCTTGCGACCGCGCTCGACGGCAACGCCTTCACGCAGTTCACGATGACAGAACCCTTGCAAGTCGAGGACCGGCTCCCCATTCGCATCGACCAGCGCATCGGGGACACTCCGTCCGGCGGGGGCGGTATCGCAATCCCCGGTGACCCGAGCGGAGGACTGGCAATCCAGGTCAAGTCGCTGACACCGTCGATTCCGGCCAATGCGTCGACACGTGCCCAATTGGATTTCTCCGTCCGGAATACACGCAGCACCTCGATGCGGAACGTCGAAATTGTGATGCTGGTTCCGCCAGGCCTGACCCTCGTGGGCTTCGAAGAGGCCGAAGGGCTGCTCAATATCGACCAACAACGGAGCAATGAGCGGCAGTACTTCATTCAGACCCGCCGCGAGTTGCGAGCCGGCGAAACCCTGAATTTCCGCGCCGCCGTCGTCGGCAACCGTCCGGGCCAAATGGTCTTCGAGGTCCAAGCGATCAGCGCCGATTCAATCAACGTGCAAAGCGGATCGGCGGTGGTCAACGTGACGCCTGTGCAGTAAAAACCGAGCTCCAGACTGTCAGAAATCCGACCCGAAACAGAAGGGATGACCCGAGACATCAGCGAGATGGCGGCCATCATTTCGTTTTCTAATC
Organism: uncultured Pirellulaceae bacterium; assembly: GCA_937941455.1. Taxonomy (GTDB): domain Bacteria; phylum Planctomycetota; class Planctomycetia; order Pirellulales; family Pirellulaceae; genus BJ22. Next base: position 154,397 of record CALDHM010000005.1, read on the forward strand.
TCCCTCCGAGATCGTCGACGCACAAACCCAGAAAAGATTAGCCATTCCCAAAGAGATTAACCGTCGTTGTTCCTCTACTCACCCTCTGGGAGAGTCGGGCCGCAGGCCCGGAGAGGGGGGAATGCAAAGAAGAGTGTCAATCTGACTTAGCCTGAGGCAGGTGCGAATCGATCAAGTCGACGCCAACTGAAATTCGTAAACTTGGGCCGAATTCAAATCATCGATTTGCTCATTCATCGTCATCACGTCGTAGATCACGCCGACGAATAATAACCCACCCGTCAACAAATAGACGATTCCCGTTACGAACTTACCTTGGTAGAAACGGTGCAAGCCGAAAACGCCCCCGATCCACAGCAGCAACCAAGCGACGTTGTAATCGACGGCACCGACTTGATACCGAGCGCGGCAATCCTGCACCATGCCAGGTATCAAGAACAAATCGACGATCCAGCCAATCCCGAGCAATCCCATCGTCAGCAGGTACAGCAGACCGCTCCACGGCCGACCCAAAAAGAAACGGTGGGCACCGAACATTCCGAACAGCCAGGCAATGTAGGCCAAGGCCAGATGGTGCGTGTCGACATATCCCACCGGGACGTACTTCACATACTGCTTGTGCGGCTGCTGGTTGAATCCCATGGCGGTTTCCTGTTACGGTTCGCGGAAAGCCTGATTACGGGTATTCGCGACAGCTTGCCCAATCTTGGTAAGAAAACCGGGCTTTTTCGCCAAACAAACGTGTGGAATTTTTTGCGGCCGCTTTTGGTTCGTTTTTCGCAAGAAATGCGGGCCATTTAGGGGGCGCTCACATTCGTCGAGAACAACGACGGGAGTTTCTCGGTTCTCTAAGCGTCAGACTTGGACGGATTGGCCGACGAGTCTGATCTTGCGGCATCGGACTCGACCACCGGCGTGACGGTGACGACGGCCCCCTGGACTTGGATAACACGGACCATCGAACCCGGTTCGACGAAATCGCCATCGCTGACGACATCGACGAATTTCCCGGCAAATCGAGCCCGCCCCGCCGGCCGCAGCACCGTTACCGCCTGGCCCCAGTCCCCCACCGAGACGATGGGATGAGCCGGTGCGGCCGGCTTGGCGTTGCCCAGTTCTTTCGACGCCGAGTCCCCCCCTTCCACGTTGGGCGGAGGCAGGACGATTTGATTAAGCACCGGAATTTGACCGACCCGCCGCGTGATGAGGGCACAACCCACCAACACAACTAGGGCCGCACCCAACACCGTCGCCAGTGTCGTGATGAACTGGTTCATTTCGGTCGTCGTGCGGGGGATCACAAAATGCTGCCCTGCCAGAACCGCACTCGATAAAATCATCAGCACGCCGATCAACCCAGTGATCCCCCACCCCGGGATCACGAACAACTCGAGCAACAAAAACGCGACGCCGCCGATGAACAGGAGAATTTCGAGCAAGCCCGCGGTTCCCCCCATGACGCTGCTCCAGAAAAAAAGTCCCGCACAAATGAAGGCGATCACCCCGCCGATTCCGATCCCGGGGCTACTCAATTCGAAGTACAACGCTAACGTGCCGACAACGATCAGGAGCCCCACCATGAACGGATGACCAAAGAAAGCCGCCAGCCGGTCGGTCGTCTTGAAGCTCATCCGCCGCAGCTTGTCGGCGGGATAATTCAGAACGTCCGGCAAATCGCTCGCGTCGCCGACGGTTTGGCTAGCCAAGCCCACATCGACCAATCTTGTCCCCGTCAATTCGAGAAACCGCTCGGGACCGCTTTCGGGGATAAGTTCCCATTCGGCACCGAGTTTGTTTTCCTCGCCCACGCGCAACGTGCGGAAGATTCGACGCCCTTCGGCATCGATCCGCGTGAACACTTGGACGTCCTTGTCGATCATCGCCTCGATCAACTCGGGAGGCCTCCCTTTGGCTTCCGCCAACCCGCGCCCGAAGGCAACGACGTCGGACACGATCTTGGCCGGCGCGAACCGAAACGCGAATTCGCCGAAGTCCGGTCGGATGACTCCGATGTCCCCGATCCGCGCGTTGGGGCCGACGATCAACTCGTCGCAACCAAACGAGGCCAACGCCGCTCCGCTAAGCGCCTGCCGCTGACACAGGGCCACCGTATAAGCCCAGTCGACGTCCCGCAGCATTTCGGCGATCCCATAACTGGCCTCCAGTTCGCCTCCGGGACTATCGAATTCGACGATCACTAAATCGGCTCCGTGCCGTTTCGCCCCCTCCAACCGCGACCGCAGATAACGGAGTCGCGTTCCGTTGATCGGTCCAAAAAACTCGATCAGGACCGGTCGCTCTATGGCTGGCGGGCGCGGTTTAACGCCGCGCTTTTCCGCCGATTGACCGTTCGCCAAGTCGCCGCCCAGCAAACTGACAGCAAGCGCCAACACCCCCAAAACTCGGCGAAAGGAACGAGGGGCATATCTGCAGAGGAACGGCGACATGAGCGAGCTAGCGGGCGAAATTCTGATTTGGACTTTTTCCTACGTTCAGGTTAGATTGTTTCCCAACTGGTTCGACTCCGTCAATCGGCGTCAGGAAAACCGCTCGGAAAATCGGCGTCGACACCAGCGGCCGAAACCAATCGGCCGACGCAAGCCCTGCGATTCGCGTCACGGAGCGACCGATCGCAGCCAGCGACGTCCCAATCACGTCGCTGCGTCATTTGCGAAACAACCCCGAGGTGCCGAACCGCCTGGCGTGCGGTGCGACGCGCGGGGCTGCAACTTCACATGGGAGATGTCAAGGATGACGAATCATCATCGCTCGCCGCGCCGCGCCGCGACGACAGTATTTGGGCATGCAATACTGCCTTGGGCGTTCGCCATGGTTGTCGTTTGGCTGGCCGCCTGCCCCCTCAGTTGGGCCCGCCAGGACGGCGGAGGTGCTCGGGTCTACTTCTTCTCGATGGAGCAATGCCCCCCGTGTCGCCAGATGGAACCGATGATCGACGAGTTGATCCGCCAAGGCTACCCCGTGACGAAAATCGACGCGCGCAGCCAAGCCGAATGGACCAGCCGCTTTCAAGTCACCCAAACGCCGACTTTGATCTTCACCATCGGCAATCGTGAGGTCGCTCGCGAGCAAGGACTCGTCCCGTTGGCGAACATCCAAGCCTGGTTTCTACAAACTCGCTCACAAGCCCTATCCGCTGGGGCACCATCACAAGCCACCAGCATCACCCGCGCCCCAGCCACCGACTCGCCGCGACAACCCGAATCCCGACGTGCCGCGCCAACCCAGCCCCCGCAAACCGCAGCCGAACTGGCCGCCATGCGGGCTACCGTACGGCTCAAAATCGACGACGGCAACAGTTATGGCTTCGGAACAGGGACCGTGATCCATTCCCACGACGGGGAAAGTCTGGTTCTGACCTGCGGCCACCTGTTTCGTGAGTCCGGCCATAAGGGAGTTTTAACCGCCGATGTCGATTGGACCGGCGAACGACCGCTGACAGTTCCTGCCGAGTTGATCTCTTACGATGCCGATGCCAACGATGTCGCCCTGATCGTCATTCGCCCCGGCTTTGCGATTCCACCCGTACCCCTCGCGCCGGCCGACACCAAGATTCCTCTGGGGGAGGAAGTCTTCAGCATCGGTTGCGACAAGGGGGCTCCGCCAACCATCCGACAAACTTCGATCAAAAACCATGCCATCTACGACGGCTCGAAAAAGTACGACACGGTGGGCCGACCCACGATCGGCCGCAGTGGGGGGGGGCTGTTTCGCCGGGATGGCTCTCTGATCGGCGTGTGCAATGCCGCCGCCGTGCGCGAGGACGAAGGGATCTTCACATCGCTCGATAACGTCTACACGCAAATCAACCGTTCGGGCTTGGCCCACCTGTTTCCCGCACCGGCCGCGCGACCTGAGTCGCGTGTCGCCAGCCAAACACCGGACAGCAAGCGTGTTCCCCGCCATCCGATGGAACTCGGCGACGTTGCCCCCTCGCGCCCGACACCGGAGCCCAGCCCGGAGCTCCTCGCGTTGGCCGAAGAGATCAACTCCCGCGGTCGCGTTAGTGCCCACCTACCACCGGGAAAAATGATGCCACCCGCCTCACGAATTCTCAACCCGATCCCACCCGTCCGCCAGGTCTCGCACGACACACCACCGGCTGCGCCCTTCGCGAACCGAATCGCCGAGAGAAACCGTGAGGATTATGAGATGATCGTGGTTGTACGGTCGAAGCAAAATCCGCGGGACACCCAGACGCTTGTAATTAATGCCGCCGATGCGGAGCTCTTGCAAGAACTCCGTCGCCGCTCCGAACAAGGCGGATCGGCTTGGGATGCCCGATTCGCCGAATTGCGGTCGTCCATGCCCGAGATTCCAGCCCCAGCAGAATCCTATCGCCCCGGCCTCCGCGCACAGTCGCCCGACAACGTCGCACCCCGACCAGCGACATGGCGGTAGAGCAAAGTCCAAATACCCGCGATCAGCGGAAGCTTACGTCCTCACGGTTCGCAGGTACGTCCCATCGATACGTCTCAACGAAACGGCTTGTTGGTGCGATTCGTAGCTACGGTTCGGAGGTTCCGTTCCCCGTGCTACAACAACTAGCCCAAACAAGCCCAGCTTTCCACCACGCTTTAGCCTCAGTTCCCCTTGGATCGTGGCCCCCGCGTCTTGGCCCGATCGCAGCGATCGTTTTCGCCACGCTCCGGCCGCAAGGGGCGAAAATCGGGCCGCAGGCCCGAAGAGGGGGGGGCTGTCTCTGCCCGTGAGAATATTTCGCCGATGCGATATTGTAATTGCAAAAACTCGCTGAGATTCGACGCTGTATGTCTCTGCCCGTGAGAATATTTCGCCGATGCGATGCTCGACCGGAAAAAATTGTTCCAGCGACCGTTACCGGGCGAGCTTGGCGAAGGACGAGCAAGTTGATTCAAGGCCAGCGTGATTAGGCCTGCTACTCCGGTGTAAAAGGGGAGTTTTGACCGGAGCCTTGGAGGGGAATTTTGGAGCAACGGACTTTTTAGGCACCCCTTAGAAGTGTGGTGGCTATTCCGACAACGTGTCGCGAGCGGCGAGGTGATGCGAAAAACCCGGGACCCGCTCGCGTGCTGTAAATCCCTGCGCCCCAGTGGTTTACAAGATCGTTACTTTTGTCACGAATACGAAACACATGTTTAAAACAGAAACCTCTCGCAAAACCGTTGATTTATGTGGAAATTTACGCTTTAATTTAGGGGTCCCTTTCCGCGTTCCTCGGAACGCGGCCTCATTGAAGCCT